>NZ_JBNMJV010000021.1:0-47719 GCF_050874005.1 Huintestinicola sp. | reverse complement strand
TTTAGCAGGCTGAGCCTGCAGCCGCTCGTTCTGTGATCTTTTCGGGCGGCAGACTGACGGCTCGGTAACGATACAAACACGGTGTCCCAAAATTATGATTTAGCAGGCTGAGCCTGCAGCCGCTCGTTCTGTGATCTTTTCAGATGGCAGACTGACGGCTCGGTAACGATACAAATGCGTTGTCCCCAAATTATGATTTATTGTTTCAAACTGTAAATTTTTATAGCATTTTTACAAAAACCTCTTGACAAGTAACCGATTACAATGTAAAATGTATTTAATACATCACGGATATATTTTCCGTGAAGAAAAAAGTTCAGTTTAAAATTTACATATGGAGGAAAAAACAATGAGCGAGTATTTCAAGAACATCGGCAAAATTCCCTTTGAGGGCAAGAACAGCACCAATCCTTTGGCATTCAAGTACTACAACCCCGATGAGATCGTGGGCGGCAAGACTATGAGAGAGCAGCTCAAGTTTGCTCTTTCCTGGTGGCACACAATGGGCGGCGACGGCACGGATATGTTCGGCTGCGGCACTACAGACAAGAGCTGGGGCGAGACCGATTCAGAGAAGAGAGCTATCGCTAAGGTTGACGCTGCGTTTGAAATAATGGATAAGCTTTCCATTGATTACTACTGCTTCCACGACAGAGACCTTTCTCCCGAGTACGGCTCTCTTGCAGAGACAAATGCTGAGCTTGACAAGGTAGTTGCTTACCTTGAGAAGAAGCAGGCTGAGACAGGCAAGAAGCTTCTCTGGGGTACTGCTAAGTGCTTTGACCACCCCAGATATATGCACGGCGCAGGCACATCTCCTTCCGCTGACGTATTCGCATACGCTGCTGCTCAGATAAAGAAGGCTGTTGAGGCTACAGTTAAGCTTGGCGGTAAGGGCTACGTTTTCTGGGGCGGCAGAGAGGGCTATGAGACCCTTCTCAACACAAATATGTCTCTCGAGCAGGACAATATGGCTCGTCTTATGAGAATGACCGTTGACTATGCACGTTCTATCGGCTACACAGGCGATTTCTACATTGAGCCTAAGCCCAAGGAGCCTACAAAGCATCAGTATGATTTCGATACCGCTACCGTTCTTGGTTTCCTCCGCAAGTATGGTCTTGACAAGGATTTCAAGATGAACATCGAGGCAAACCACGCTACACTTGCTCAGCACACTTTCCAGCACGAGCTTAGAGTTGCAAGAGACAACGGCGTATTCGGCTCCATTGACGCTAACCAGGGCGATATGCTCCTCGGCTGGGATACCGACCAGTTCCCCACAAATATTTATGACGCTACACTCTGTATGTATGAAGTTCTCAAGGCAGGCGGTTTCACAAACGGCGGTCTGAACTTCGACTCCAAGGCAAGAAGAGGCTCCTACACAATGGAGGATATCTTCCACAGCTACATTGCAGGTATGGATACCTTTGCTCTCGGTCTCAAGATCGCTCAGAAAATGATCGATGACGGCAGAATTGACAAGTTTGTTGAAGACAGATATGCTTCCTGGAAGACCGGTATCGGTGCAGACATCATCAGCGGCAAGGCTACTCTTGCAGACCTTGAGAAGTATGCTCTTGAAAAGGGCGAGGTCGTTGACTCCCTCACAAGCGGCAGACAGGAAATGCTTGAGTCTATTCTCAATAACATTATGTTCAGCCTTTGATCTTACATAAAATCTATTTCAGCCCCTGTGCATAACGGGGGCTGATTTTCACAGCGAAGGTGAAGCTTTATGGATATTTTGGGAATAATTGAATACATCAAAGACCTTTTTATCCGTTATGTTCAGCCACATCTCGGGGCAATTTTTAAAATTGCCGCTGTAGTTATTATCGCAATAATTCTGCTTCGGATATTTGTCCCGATGATATGGGAAAATATCCTTGTGGGCATAATCAAAATATCCGACAGAAAAACTAAAAATGAAAAGGAAGATGAAAAATGAGATATGTGATCGGCGTAGACCTTGGCACCAGCGGCACAAAGACCGTTTTGTTTGACGAAAAGGGAACTGTTATTGCCTCTATGACTATAGAATATCCTATGTATCAGCCCAAAAACGGCTATGCGGAGCAGGACCCCGCAGACTGGTACAATGCGGCTGTTAACACCATAAAGGGCGTTATCGCAAAGAGCGGCGTTTCTGCCGATGATATCGTGGGCGTTGGCCTTTCGGGTCAGATGCACGGTCTTGTTATGCTTGATGAAAATAACGATGTTATCAGAAAATCAATCATATGGTGCGACCAGAGAACTGCCGACGAGGTTGAGGAAATGAACCAAAAAATCGGCAGGGAAAAGCTTATCGAGATAACCGCAAATCCCGCTCTTACGGGCTGGACTGCCGCTAAAATTCTTTGGGTGAAGAACAAGGAGCCTGAGAATTTTGCTAAGTGCCGCCACATTCTTCTGCCCAAGGATTACATAAGATTTATGCTTACGGGCGAGTATGCAACCGAAGTGTCCGACGCTTCGGGAATGCAGCTTCTTGATGTTCCCAACCGCTGCTGGAGCAAGGAAATCTGCGACAAGCTGGGCATTGATATGTCTATGCTGGCAAAGGTTTACGAGTCCTGCGAGGTTACGGGAACAATAACCGAAAAGGCGGCTGAGCTTACGGGTCTGAAGGCAGGTACCATCGTTGTGGGCGGTGCAGGTGACAATGCTGCTGCGGCTGTTGGCACGGGCGTTGTGGCTGACGGCAGGGCATTTACCACCATTGGCACAAGCGGAGTTGTTTTTGCTCACACATCAAAGGTGTCCATTGACCCCAAGGGACGTGTGCACACCTGCTGTGCGGCGGTTCCCGGTGCTTGGCATATTATGGGCGTTACCCAGGGTGCGGGACTTTCTCTCAAGTGGTTCAGAGATAATTTCTGTGCTGCCGAAAAGGAAACTGCAAAGTATATGGGCGTGGACGAGTATTATCTTATGGACAAGGAAGCTGAGACTGTTCCCATCGGTGCAAACAGGCTGCTTTATCTGCCTTATCTTATGGGTGAGCGTACTCCTCACCTTGACCCAAATGCAAGAGGAATGTTCTTCGGACTTTCGGCTATGCACACCAAAAAGGAAATGCTGAGAGCTGTTATGGAGGGCGTTGCATATTCTCTCAGAGACTGCGTTGAGATATGCAGGGAAATGGATATCAATGTTTCGGATATGATGGCCTGCGGCGGCGGAGGAAGCTCTCCTCTGTGGAGACAGATGCTTGCAGACCTTTATGCCTGCCCTGTTAAGACTGCTTCGTCAAAGGAGGGACCTGCTCTTGGTGTGGCTATACTTGCGCTTGTTGGTGCGGGCGTTTACAAGAGCGTTCCCGAGGCTTGTGATGTGATTTGCGGTGTTGACAAGGTCCAGGAGCCTATTGCCGAGAACGTTCCCGTTTATGAGAAGTTTTTTAGGCTGTATGACAAGGTTTATCCTGCTGTTAAGGAGCAGATGAGCGAGCCTGCAGGACTGTAATGGAAGAGCTTGACATTAAAACTACTGGTGGAAATATCCACGTTTACAAGCAGGGAAGCGGCGAAAAGAAGATAATTCTTCTTCACGGCAGCGGCTGTGACAGCGCAATGCTTTCCTGGCGTGAGGTAATGGGAAAATTTTCGGATAAATTCACCGTTTACGCTCCCGATCAGCTGGGATACGGAAAAAGCGACAAGCCCGAAAATATGGCAGGGGACAGCTTTTACGATACCCACATTGAAACTCTGAGAGAGCTTGCGGACAGCTTAGGACTTGACAAATTCGCTCTTGCAGGGCTTTCTATGGGCGGCGCTGTGGCTATGGGCTTTGCGCTCAGATACGGGGAAAGGGTGACAGCCCTTTTTCCCGTTGACCCCTGGGGAATTTCCGAAAAGATACCTCTCGGAAAATTTTCACTCTGGTACATTCACAAGACCGACCTTACCTTAAAACAGTTTCGGTGGATAGCGAATTCCCGTTTTATGGCAAAATGGCTTGCGTCATATGCCCTTATCGGGGACAAGAAAAATATCACCGATGAGATAATTGACGATATGCTTGAAGCCTGCCGTGCAGACGGTGCAGGCAAGGCAATGCAGGATTATCAGCGAAGTTCCTGCACCGAAAAGGGAGTATATCCCTATTATGTAAACGAGCTTAGGAGGCTTAAAATGCCTGTGGTTTTCATAAGCGGCGAAAAGGATAATTTAGTGCCCAAGGAGGACGTTATCCGGGCGGCAAAGGAAGTTGGGACTGAGGCTCGTATCCTTAAAAACTGCAAGCACTGGTCTGTTAAGGAAATGCCGGAGGATTTCTGCAGTATAGTTGAAAAAAATATCGGATAAGGCTCGGGGACTGTCTTTATGGCAGTCCCCGAAATTTTATCTTGCCTTGATATCGTGACCGCCCTTGTTCATCAGTGCAGACACCACACGCTTTGCTTCTGAGGGACGGCAGATGATGTCCACCGCCGCAGAAATGCTTTCGGAGCTTTCGCTGTCCGCCGAAACTATACCCGAAAGGGGCGCAACAGGCTGAAAATTGCTGGTATTAAGATTTGAGAAAAATCCCATAGGCGCAAAATCGCCGTCACGATGGACTTTTTTTCTCCGTTCTGTGAGGGAAACGTCAAAAACTCCCTCTCCAAGACTGCGTATCGCTGAAGCGGCAAATTCTGCGATGTCCACCGAATCAAACTGTGCCGTAATTCTCATAATTATCGTGTTCCTTTCAAAAAATCTTTCCGAAAATAAGTTTGCCCGAGACAGGACAAAATAATCGCACTAAGACAATACTTGTTAAAATGAACAAAAATCATCAGCAAATTTATGTGCAATTCCGTATTTTTAGATTTATTCGCAAATTAAGCGAAAAAAAGTTGCACAATGCAGGGGAAATGTGGTATAATAAAAATTACTAATGTGATTTTGCAAAAAGGAGGCAGCCTATGGATATCCGTGTGGGAGACGTGCTTACAATGAAGAAAAATCACCCCTGCGGCTCAAAGCAGATGACCGTACTGCGGTCGGGGATGGATTTCAAGCTGAGATGTACAGGCTGCGGCAGGGAATTTATGGTCCCCAGAAGCAAAATTGAAAAAAACATCAAGGCTGTGAGCCGAGACGAGGAGTAACCGATGTTTGAGAAACTGAAACTTACAGAGGACAGATTTGAGGAAATAAGCGAAAAACTCAGCAGTCCCGATATAATAAGCGACAATGAGCTTTACGCAAAGCTGATGAAGGAATATAAATCCCTTACTCCCATTGTTGAGAAATACCGTGAATACACCGCTGCCGTAAATGACCGTGACGAGGCAAAGGAGCTTCTTGAGGAAAGCGGCATTGACAAGGAAATGAAGGAGCTTGCCAGAGCGGAGCTTGATGACGCCGAGGAGCGAATCGGCACGATTTCCGAGGAGCTGAAAATACTCCTTATCCCCAAGGACCCCAACGATGACAAGAACGTTATCATCGAGATACGCGGCGGCGCAGGCGGCGACGAGGCTTCGCTGTTTGCCAATTCTCTTTTCAGAATGTATTCGATGTACGGCGAAGCACGCAGGTGGAAGATAGATATCCTTAACGCAAATCCCACGGAGCTTGGCGGCTTTAAGGAAATATCCTTCAGCATCGAGGGCGAGGGCGCATATTCGAGACTAAAATACGAAAGCGGCGTTCACCGTGTCCAGCGAGTTCCCGAGACCGAATCTCAGGGACGTATACACACCTCTACCGTTACCGTAGCGGTGCTTCCCGAGGCGGACGAGGTGGAGCTTGAAATAAATCCTGCGGACATAAAGACCGATGTGTTCAGAGCTTCGGGAGCAGGCGGTCAGCATATCAACAAAACCGAATCGGCTGTGAGACTTACCCATATTCCAACAGGTCTTGTGGTGGAATGTCAGGACGAGCGAAGCCAGTATAAAAACAAGGATAAGGCAATGAAGATACTCCGCAGCCGCCTTTTCGACAAGCTTACTCAGGAGCAGAATGACAAGATCGCTTCTGACAGACGTTCGCAGGTGGGAACGGGCAGCCGTTCCGAGCGTATTCGCACCTATAATTTCCCCGAAGGCCGAGTTACCGACCACAGGATAGGACTTACCATCTACAGGCTCGAACATATCCTTAACGGCAATATGGACGAGATAATAGACGCTCTCGCAACGGCGGATCAGGCTGCAAAGCTTTCCGCACAGGGCGATGAGTAACATTAAGGAACATCAGACTATGAACTACGATACACAAATGCTTTCCTCCTCCGAGGAGGATATAGAAAAGGCGGCGGCTCTTCTGCGTGAGGGCAAGGTTGTTGGTATCCCCACCGAAACGGTCTACGGGCTTGCCGCCGACGCACTTAACAGCACCGCTGTTTCCGAAATATTCAAAGCAAAGGGCAGACCCCAGGATAATCCGCTTATCGTACATATCGGAGAGTTTTCGGACATATATAAATATGTGACCGAAGTGCCCGAAAATGCGGATAAGCTTGCAAAGGCATTCTGGCCGGGACCTCTTACTATGGTGCTGCCCAAGCGGGATATAATCCCGATGACCACAAGCGGCGGACTTGATACGGTGGGTATCCGTTTTCCCGTTCACCCCGTCGCACGGGAGATAATACGCAGAAGCGGAACAGCTCTTGCGGCTCCCTCCGCAAACCTTTCGGGCAGCCCAAGCCCCACCACGGCAATGCACGTTTACAATGATATGAACGGCAGGATATCCGCCATAGTTGACGGAGGAGACTGTGCTGTGGGCGTTGAGTCTACAGTCGTTTCCTTTGATAAGGACGGAAGAGTAAGGCTTCTCCGCCCGGGATTTGTGTCCCTTGAGGATATAAAGGGCATAGTGGGGGAGGGTAATGCTGTGTGTGCCAAGGGAGTTACCGAGAAAATTTCCGATGGTGAAAAGGTGCTTTCTCCCGGAATGAAGTACAAGCATTATTCCCCGAAGGCAAATGTGACTATCCTCTGCGGCACGATCGAGCAGTTTACAAAGTATGTTTCTGCTCATAACGGCGACAGAGTCTGCTCTATGATATTCGATTCGGACGCAAATGGTTTTCCATTTAAGTACATCACCTACGGCGACACTTCCGAGAAGCAGGCAAGGGAGCTTTTTGCAGTTCTCAGAAGCCTTGACGATATGGGAGCAGAGCAGGTTTATGCAAGATGTCCCGAGCAGACGGGAGTGGGTCTTGCAGTCTATAACAGGCTGCTCAGAGCCGCAGGATTTGAGGTGGTGAACCTTTGAACGGCACACGAGCAAGGGTGACGGGTCTTACAGGACAGAGCGGCGCAGGAAAGACCACCGTAAGCAAAGTCTTTGCACAAAACGGCTTTGCTGTCATTGACGCAGACATCATATCCAGAGAAGTCACCGAAAAGGGACAGCCCTGTTTAAAGGAGCTTGCCGAGGCATTCGGCGGGGATATCATAAACTCTGACGGCACTCTTAACAGAAAGTGTCTGGGGGGCATAGTTTTCTCCGACAGAGAGAAGCTCAGGCAGTTAAATGGCATCATCTATCCCTACATAATCTATAGGATAATCAGCCGTATAGACGAGCTTTCCGAACAGGGAGAGGAGCTTATTCTTCTTGACGCACCCACTCTGTTCGAGGCTAATGCGGACGATCTCTGCGACCTTATCATAAGCGTCACCGCAGACGAGGACATAAGGCTCAGACGGATAATCGCCCGTGACAATATTACCCCCGAAGCGGCAAAAAAGCGTTTTGAGTCCCAGTATTCTGAGCATTTTTTTGTAAACCATTCGGATTTTGTGATAAAAAACAATAAAACTCCCGACGTCCTTGCCGCAAAGGCTGAGGAGGTCGCAGGCAAGATCAAGGAGTATTACAATGCCAAAGCAAACGGATAAAACCCCGGGCAGGAAAAGGAAAAGAAGCCCCGTACTGCCGCTTCTGCTGATAATTCTGCTGGGGATAGGGATATATAAGATCCCCGACCTGTGCAGAGCCTATATTTATCCCCGGAAGTACAGCGAATATGTGGAGAAATATTCCTCAAAATACGATATGGACAGCAATTTTATCTATGCAGTCATAAAGACCGAGAGCAATTTTGACCCTTCCGCCGAGTCGGACGTGGGCGCAAGAGGACTTATGCAGCTTATGGAGGACGCATATGACTGGGTAGGCTACCGTATGAAGGACGGTCGGGAGATAGACTATGACCATATGTTTGTCCCCGAGTATAATATCGAGTACGGCACATATCTGCTGATGTTCCTATACAATGAGTACGGCGACTATGAGACCGCTCTTGCCGCCTATCATTCGGGAAGGGGAAACGTGAACAAGTGGCTGGAGGACAGCGAACTCAGCTCCGACGGAAAAACACTTGATGATATCCCCTCATCTGCCACAAAGCATTATGTAAATAAGGTTATGAACGCATATTCCGCATATAATAACCTGTATAAATAATCGAAATGAAAGGAAGTATTTAAAATGGAAAAGGAAAAATCAGCTGCAAAGCTTTTGCAGGAAAAGCTCTGCGTACAGAGAAAGAACGGCGTTCTCAGAACTTCCGAGGAGGATATGAAGCTCTGCGATGAATACTGCGAAAGCTACAAGAGCTTTATGGACACCGCAAAGATAGAGCGTGAAGCTGTGGAATTTGCGGAAGCAGCCGCAGTCAAGGCAGGCTACAAGCCCTTTGAGAAAAATATGTCTCTCAAAGCGGGAGATAAGGTATACTATGTAAACCGCAAAAAGGCAGTTATCCTTGCATATATAGGCAAGGAACCTGTTTCCGAGGGAGTTCATATCGCAGCAGCTCATATTGATTCACCCCGTCTTGACCTCAAGCAGAATCCACTTTATGAAAATGACGAGACCGCATATTTCAAGACTCATTACTATGGCGGTATCAAGAAATATCAGTGGGGAACCATTCCCCTTGCCCTCCACGGCGTTATCGTTAAAGCGGACGGAACTTCCGTAAGAGTAAGCATAGGCGAGGACGAGAGCGACCCTGTTTTCTGCGTTACCGACCTTCTTCCTCATCTTGCCCAGGAGCAGATGAAGCGCAGCGCAGGGGAGATACTCAAAGGCGAGGAGCTTAACATTCTCATCGGTTCCCGTCCTTTCAGAGACGATGATGTGAGCGAAAAGGTAAAGCTCAATATTATGTCTCTGCTTAATGAAAAATACGGCATTACCGAGTCGGACTTTGTTTCCGCCGAGCTTGAAGCCGTTCCTGCTCTCAAGGCAAGGGATATAGGCTTTGACGGAAGTATGATAGGCGCATACGGTCACGATGACAAGGTATGTGCATACACCGCCCTCACCGCCCTTCTGGACTGCAAAGAGACGCCTCAGAAGACAGCAGTCGTTGTCCTCACCGACAAGGAGGAAACAGGCTCCGACGGAAATACGGGACTTCGTTCCTCTTATCTCAAGTATTTTATCCACGACCTGGCAGAGTGCTTCGGAATGGACGGCAGAACGGTCCTCAGCCGTTCCGAGTGCCTTTCCGCAGATGTAAACGCCGCATTCGACCCTACCTTCCCCGATGTTGTTGAGCGCAGGAATGCCGCATTTATTAACTATGGCGTTGTGGTCACAAAGTTTACGGGTTCAAGAGGAAAGTCGGGAACTTCGGACGCTTCTGCCGAGTTTGTGGGCAGAGTGAGAAAGCTTATGGACGATAACAACGTTGTATGGCAGACAGGCGAGCTTGGCAAGGTAGACCTTGGCGGCGGCGGAACGGTCGCTGCATATATCGCAAATCTGAACGTTGACACCATTGACGTGGGCGTTCCCGTGCTCTGTATGCACGCACCCTACGAGATAGTTTCAAAGCTGGACGTTTATATGACCTATAAGGCATTTGTAAGCTTCCTTTCCGAATAAAAAGTGTTTTTTGCTTCTGCGGAGGATATTTTTCTTCCGCAGAATTTTTTTCTATTGACATTATGTAAAACAAAGGTTATAATTAAATTGAATAACTGTGTAAGCGGCATATTAACTGAGCCATAAAAAGCAGACAGCTGAAAAAAACAAGAAATAGAGTTAAAAAAATTGCAGGTATATGCATATTCTTGCTTCTTGCCTCTTGCTTCTTACAAAATATATTCCAAATCGTATCAAATCGGGATAGAATAAAAAAATAAATGTCAGAGAAGGTAATATTCTAAATGGATATAGGAATAGATTTAGGTACCGCCAATATTATGATAAGTATGGAAAACAAGGGCGTTGTTTTCTATGAGCCTGCGGTTGTTGCATTTAACAAGAAAACCAGCGAGATAATCGCTGTGGGTATGGAAGCCTACAAAATGATAGGCAAAGCTCCCGACTATATTGCGGTCATACGTCCTCTGTGCGACGGTGTCATCTCGGATTACGATATGACCGAAAGCCTTGTGAGAGAGTGCATACACAGAGTGACCGGCAGGCAGATGCTTATGCCGAGGATAGTAATGTGCGTACCCTCTCTAATAACCGATGTTGAAAGCAGAGCAGTTATAGAAGCTGCCCGTCAGGCAGGAGCGCAGAAGGTTTTTCTTATAGAAGAGCCTGTGGCGGCTTTGATGGGCGCAGGAATAGATATTGCCAAGGCAAGCGGAAGAATGGTTGTGGATATCGGCGGCGGCACAACAGATATTGCAGTAATGTCAATGAACGGTATCGTTGCTAAAAATTCCGTAAAGCTTGCAGGCAATAAGATAGACGCCGCAATTATCAAATACGTCCAGAACAAATACCGCATACTTATCGGCGAGCGCACAGCCGAAAACGCCAAAATAACCCTTGCGCAGGTCTATGCCCCCGACGGAAGCAGGGAAATGACAGTCAAGGGAAGAAATCTTGTAACAGGTCTTCCGGCTCAGGTGAAGCTGACCGATTACGATATCTATAAAGCCATAATCGACATAGCCAATGAGATCATAGACGCTGTCAAGGGCGTTCTTGAGATCACTCCTCCCGAGCTTGCGGGCGATATCCACTCAAACGGTATCGTGCTTACAGGCGGCGGCGCACTTATCGGCGGTCTTGACAAGCTTATCGAGCAGGAGACAAAGATACACACCTACAGCGCCGACGATCCCCTTCGCTGTGTGGCACGGGGCACAAGCCTTGCGTTTAAACATCTTGACACTCTGCTTGACGGATTTGAGAGGATATCTCTTTACGGCTACAGCGAGATATGATAACAGAAAGGAATAAAAATATGAATACAGCAATGCTTTTAAAGCCCAAGTCAATGGTTGCATATATTTACGGAGACCTTTCCGCAGGAGACGGACTTCGTGAGTTTATAGAACACGGTTTTACCGCTGTTCCCGTTATAGACAGGGACGGAATGTACATAGGAGTTGTCAGCGAACGTGATTTTCTCTATCGTATTCTTGAGACAAAAAGCGTTGAAGCAATAAGCGCCGACGATCTCACCGTTGCAGACTTGGCAGATTGTTCCCGATTTGAATCAGTAACCATCGACGCAGACGTAGCTACCCTTTTCAATCGGATAATCGAGCAGAACTTTGTTCCCGTAGTGGACAGCAGAGGAATGTTTTCGGGGATCGTGACCCGAAAGGACGTACTGATGCGTATGGACTGCAAGCTGAAGCAGGCGGACAACAGCCGAAAGGAACTGATGATTTGAATTATATCTTTCTTGATATGGAGTGGAATCAGCCCCACGGAAAATCCAATACCGTAACCGTGCCTGTCCCTCTCCACGGAGAGATAATCAGGATAGGCGCCGTAAAAATAGATGAAAATATGCAGGAGACCGACCGTATCCACTTTTGTGTTATCCCAAAGTACTATAAGAAAATGAACTCGACGGTGAAAAGGGTAACAGGGCTATCTGGTGCGTCTATAACCTTCGGTCAGAAATTTCCCGAGGCATATAAACGCTTTGCGGAATGGTGCGGAGAGGACTGCGTGATACTCACCTGGGGCAGCGAGGACGAAAAAATGCTGGATACCAATCTTATGGTACATAAAATGAGAATGTCCCACCCGAAATTCTATGACCTTCAGCAGATATTTGCCCGCCGCATAATGGAGGACAGCAGGCAGTATTCTCTGATGGCAGCCCTTGAGCATTACGGGATATCCTGCGAGCTGAAAGCCCACGATGCTCTTAACGATGCCGTCTACTGTGCGAGGATAGGGCTGAGAATGGACTTTTCACGCTATCTTGAGGGTTATGATGATATGCTCAGAGAAGCGGCAGAGGAGAAGCAGGAGAAATATTTCCGCACATTTATGAATGTGAAAAGCATTGAAGCGGCGATGTCAAGCAGGCGAATAACCTTTTGCCGCTGTCCGAAATGCCGCAGGATAATGAAGCGTGAAAAATGGGTTTTCTACAGCGAGACCTCAGTTATCAACTGCTGTGAATGTAAGGATCACGGAGAATATTACGTCCGGATAAAAATGAAAAAGTGTCCTGACGGCACCTATGCGGTGACAAAAAAATACACCCGTATGACTGCTGAATACAGAGATTTTTATCATCGCTCCGCAGTTCTGGAAAAGCAGTATAAGGAGACGGTGGCTCTTTAAGATTTTACAACGTATTCAAAACAAACGAAAAAGGCGTTAATTTTTTGTTAAAGAGTACAATGTTTTAACATTCCTCTTGAAAAAATTAAATTTGTATGATATACTTATAAATATATGAATGTACGGTACGGCCATTGTTATCCGTAAGCTTTATCTTTTGCGGGGGACCCGCAGGAACGGGGAAATTTATGATAAAAAATGCTTTCAAGGCAAGCTTTATTAAACGAATAATTTCGCTTCTAATTCTTTTTAATGTTATTTTTGTCATCCTGTTTATGGGAATGACATTTATCATAACCAAAAGCAACATCAGCAGCGATGTCAATTCGGTAATGGTCAATTCATCAGAGTCGGCTTCGGACGCTGTTTCGGAGTATATAAGCAGTATGTCCGACAGTCTGCGGATATTTGCGGGAAGCGGCGATACTGCTAAGCTTCTTAACAGTCCCGAAACAGCGGACAGCAGCTCTGTACTTGAGGATATGGACAAGCTTATGTCTTCTTACGGCAGACCTATGGCGATATGGTGTGTTTCGGAAAGAAACGGCGGATATTTTGCTGACGGCGGCGTGTCCGGAACTATTTTCCCGGAGGATTACGAGTGGTTTTCCGACGCAGAAAAATCTTCATCGGATAATCCGATAGTTTATGTAATAAACGACTCATACAAGCGTTTTGTGGAATGTGATTCGCAGATCGTGCTTGTAATGCCCGTAAGGTATGACGGAGATTTTGTAGGCTGTGCAGGAATTGAACTTTCGGCAGATATGATCTCGGAAAATATTTCCCACCGGATATATACGGAGGGCGTTTACTCCGCTGTTCTTGACCAGTCGAACAATATAATTTGTGAGCCGAAAGACGACGAAAGAGTTAACGAGATTATCGGAAATGCGGAAGAAGGTCTCAGTTCGCTTGCAGCTGATACTTCAACATATGGTTCTATAATTGAGTTCAAGTCAGGGAAAACCACAAGCTACGCTCTGTGTCAGGTCTCCTGCGGCGGTCTCAGAGTGCTTACCGTGTTTGACGGCAGGGTAGCAGACGGAAGCTTTACAAAAATGTATTCCCAGCAGATAATTATCCTTGCCTGTCTTTTCGTCCTTGAGCTTATCGCAACTCTGAATGTTATCCGTCACGAGGCAAAGGATATCCCCGAGATATCAAATTCCATAGCAGAGATATCTGCCGGAAACTACAATTTCCGCATAAATTCCTCTTCTGAAAACGAGATAGGGCTCATTGCAAAATCCGTTGACGATCTTGCCCAGACATTGCAGGATAAAAATGCCGTCATTGAGGATTATATGACTCTTGACCCAACCACAGGACTTCAGAACCGCTACAAGCTTTACGAGTACATAGAGGATCTTATGGTGAGCAGGGACGAGTCAAGAAAGAGATTTGCTCTGCTGTTTATAGATATCGACAATTTCAAGTGGATAACCGAAACCCTCGGTCATCGTCACGGCGACGAGTTCCTTAAAATATTCGGTCAGCGCCTTAAAACCGTTGTGCCCAGAGTATTCAGATTCAGCGGCGATGAATTTGTTATCCTTGCTGACCTGAATGACGATTTCGGAATAATAGACGAACTTATCAGAAACCTCCGCAACGAGTTTATCGAACCTGTGGAGATACTTAATGACAAGCTTTACGTGCAGTTTTCCGTAGGTATCTCCATCTATCCCGATGATGATACCAATCCCGATATGCTGCTCAGAGACGCAGATATCGCTATGAGTCGTGCAAAGGAAAAGGGCAAGGGAAGAACATCTTATTATAATGCTTCTCTGCACCAGACCGTGCTCAGCAAGGCAACTATCGCCCAGAAGCTGAACAAGGCTCTTGAAAACAATGAAATGTTCCTTAATTTCCAGCCTATAATCTCCGTTCAGAACGGCGATATCCACGGCTTTGAAGTGCTTGTAAGATGGGAGTCCGAGGAGCTTGGAAGCGTTCCGCCCTTTACCTTCGTGCAGATAGCCGAGGAGACAGGTGCTATCGTTGAGATCGGAACCTGGATATTTGAAACAGGCTGCCGCTTCCTCAAGCGAATGAACGAGATAAACCCCGACATCATAATGTCCATAAATGTTTCTCCCGTTCAGCTCAAGCGTAAGGATTTCCTTGACAAGGTCCGCCGCACGATCAACGTTTTCCAGGTAAATCCCGCAAACATTCAGATAGAGATCACCGAAACAAGCCTCGTGGAATTTATCGACGGCAACAACGATACAATACAGAAGCTTGCGGATATGGGTATTGCCCTTGCTCTTGACGACTTTGGTACAGGCTACTCGTCATTCGGATATCTGAAGGATATGCCTATCAAGACCCTTAAAGTTGATAAATCCTTCGTTGACGAGATATGCAGCAAGCACAAGGATTACCAGATCACAGGCTCTATCATTGATATGGTGAAGAACCTTGGCATCAAGACTGTGGTGGAGGGCGTTGAGTCCATCGAGCAGTACAATATCCTTGCAGAAATGAAGTGCGATTATATCCAGGGCTTCCTTATGAGCAAGCCGCTGAACGCTTCGGACGCTATGGAGTTTGTGGAGACATACGAGGAGCTTCATAAACCCAGCAGACGCTCTCTTGAGGAAAATTCCCATAAGCTGGCAGTTGAAA
Source organism: Huintestinicola sp. (assembly GCF_050874005.1). Taxonomy (GTDB): domain Bacteria; phylum Bacillota; class Clostridia; order Oscillospirales; family Ruminococcaceae; genus Huintestinicola. The sequence goes on along the minus strand of NZ_JBNMJV010000021.1, from coordinate 32,555 downwards.
GGCTTGAACGGGAAAAGCACCGTGCAGAGCAGGCGTAAATAATACGTATCACAATGGAGCTGCTGCGGCTGCACAGCTCCATTGCTTTACTGATATTATAGCACAAAAGTGCTGATTTGTCAATATGATTGTAGAACATATTTGCGATATCGCTGCATTTTGTAATAAATGATAAATATGTTCTGATATTTTTGTGAAAAATAGCACATATATTTTTAAGCAAAAAAATTTTATGGAAAAGTGTAACATATCCGTCCCCTCAGGTGTATTATTATCAGAGGGACAAAAAAGGGGGTGAGCCTGTCAATGAACAACAGCGAAGAACAGCGTTTCCGCAGATGCTTTGAGGAGTACAGCAGAATGGTCTATTCTGTGGCGTTTACAATGATGAAAAACAGCGCCGACGCCAATGACGTTATGCAGGACGTGTTTCTGAAATACTATCAGAATATGGACAAGCTCACCGACGAGGCTCACATAAGGCCCTGGCTCATAACCGTAACAATGAACACCTGCCGCAACGATCTCCGCTCAGGCTGGTTTACACGGACGATACACAGAGACGAGCCTGAGGAGGGCAGCTATGAGCAGGATTTCGGAGAAAAGAGCGACCTTTTCTATGCGGTGATGGAGCTTCCCGAAAAGGAGCGAGTGCCTCTCCACCTGTTTTACTATGAAGGCTGCACCACAGCGGAAATAGCGAAGCTTCTGAAAATGAAGGAATCAACGGTCAGGGTAAGGATAATGCGGGGAAGAGAAAAGCTGAAAAAAATATTAAAGGAGGAAACGGTATGAGCAGGAACAGAAAATATATCGAACAGTTTGACCGAAATGCAGGCAAGCCCTCCGATTTTGACAGCCTCTTTAAATTTGAAAAGGGCGAGCTTATCGCCAAGCGTAAGATAAGAGTAAAAAGCACCCGAAGCCGCATTGCCGCAATGTGTTCGGCAGCCGCCGTAATAGGGATAGCCGCCTTTGCCGCTCTGGCATATATAAATACCAAGGGAATTGCTTCCGATACGGTAATGAGCAGGAGCACAGGCGACGCTTCACCCGAGCTTACCGCATATATCGAGGAAAACGGTTCACAAACAATGCTGTCATCATTTATCGACAGATTTGAATATGAGGTTACGGGAGACCGGAGCGGCAATGCCGAGCTTTTATGGAATTACAGTCCCGATACGGATACTCAGAATGCATATAACACCGACTGGCAGACAGTAATGAGGTTCAGGGTCGTTTCCAAAAAGTACACAAACGGTAAGATAGTTTATTGCATAAAGCCATTGGAGTGTTATGCGGAGGAGGAATTTTCACAAACCTTAAACAGCTTTGAAAAAGAGACTATCACATTTTCTGTACCCGCCTATGACCTCAGAGAGCTTCAGACGGGCAAGGAATACATTATGCCTTTTCTGGCTTATAATCTGGCTAACAATGATGCCGTGTTTCACGCCTACAACACAGGTTATTTTGCCGAGAAAAAGGACAAAGGCTGGCTTATCTATAACTGCGGAGTGTACCGTTCGGAGCTTTTTGAAGCAATGGAAGCGGATACCGAAGAGGTATCCGATAACAGAACAGGAACAGGCATCTATCATCTTGAGTCTTCCGATGAAAAGATGAGCGAGAAGATAAGAACTTTCCTTGAGAGCCAAAATACGGTCTATTATCACACGGAATTTGACAGCAGTACGGCGCAGGCAAAGCTTGACGATATCCTGCCGAAAGCCGAATTTGAAAAGGTGCGGTACAGCGTAAAGGAAACAGGAGAGTCGGACAAGACGCTTCTTATCCTCGACAATGAGCAGTATTTCTCCCTTATGCCCAATATCTCGGGAGATGTTGTCTTTGCGGGCACTTCTCTTAACGGCGGAATGTGCGCCGCTGTGGAGCTTGCTTATAACGGAGAGCCGACAGAGGAGTGTTATTGCCGTACAATTCTTATGTCGGGCTTAAACGAACTGTATGTCTCGACAGGGGACAGCATTGATGAAAATACTGTTATCGGCGTATGCGGAAATGAACCCGTATATATGCAGTTTATTGACAATAACGGTATGCCTATGGAGATAGAATTCAGTTATGATATCTCAGAGGAGACATCGGTTTCGGCAGTGGACGAAGTGATCATTGCCTACTACGATGAAGAAATATCCGAATAAACAAAAAACAGGCTTCTGCATTTTCGTGCAGAAGCCTGAAAGCTTATGTATCAGTAAATCAAGCCTTGTAAATTGTTCCTGTAAGACCGGGGTGAGCGGAAATAGCATTTGCCTCATCGGTGTCTATGTGCATAGCTCTTGCGAACTTGTCGGAAACACGGCAAACAACGTCGCCAAGGATAGCCTTTCTTCCGTCTGTGTCGATCTTCACCCAAACAACGTCCTTGTCCTTAACGCCAAGCTCCTCAGCGTCAGCGGGAGTAAGATGAATGTGGCGCTTTGCAACGATAACGCCCTCGGAAAGCTCAACCTCGCCGCAGGGACCAACCAGCTTGCAGGCACCCGAACCTGCAACGTCACCGCTCTCTCTGATAGGAGCAGCAATGCCGATAGAACGTGCGTCTGTAGCGGAAAGCTCCACCTGATTTGCGCTTCTTACGGGGCCAAGGATAGAAACGTTTGCGAGAGACTTCTTAGGACCTACTACCTCAACTCTTTCCTCACAGGCAAACTGACCGGGCTGGGAAAGATCCTTTTTCTTTGTGAGAGTGGCGCCCTTGCCGAAAAGCACCTCAAGAGCCTCCTGAGTTACGTGTACGTGACGTGCGGAGGTTTCAACGATAAATTCTGCTGACATATTAAATACCAACCTTTCAATTTATATGGAAAATCCGTCAGTTACAGGCGAATTTTGCCAAGTCTATACTAATTATACCACTCGTAAGAAAAATGTCAAGTGCTGAGAAGTAAAGTTTATGTATTGTACTAATTTTAAAAATTCATAAAAAGCTATAGACAAATTCCTGAAAATGGAGTATAATAAATCGTGTATATCCGAGAAAGTGTGTCATAAACAGACCTTCGGGTATGCAAAGAAAGGAAGGATTATTATGGATTCTCTCATCAAGCTTTTAAAGGGAAATGCAAGACTTTCTGACGAGCAGCTGGCGGTAATGCTGGGAATTACCCCGGAAGAAGTCGCGGCACGGATAGCCGACTACGAGAAAAAAGGCGTTATCAAGGGGTATAACGCTATCATAAATGAAGAACTGGCGGACAAAAATTCGGTAACAGCGTTTATCGAGGTCAAGGTAAAGCCCAAGAAGGAATTTGGCTTTGACGAACTTGCCCGCAAGATAATGGAATTTGACGAGGTTGACTCGGTAACACTTATGTCGGGTTCGTTCGACCTTGCAGTCACACTCAGAGGAACCAACTACAAGGAGATAGCTCTCTTTGTGGCTCAGAGACTTTCCTCAATGGAGGGCGTAATATCCACCTCCACCCATTTTGTACTCAAGCAGTATAAGGAACAAGGCTTCTTTATCGAACAGGAGGCCGCAGATGAAAGGGGCTTCGTATCTCCGTGATAGATTACGACAAGCTTATTTCCGAGAAATGCAAGGTAATGAAGCCTTCGGGAATAAGAAAATTTTTTGATATTGCCGCTCAGATGGATAATGTCATCTCTCTGAGCGTGGGCGAGCCTGATTTCCAGACGCCCTGGAACGTAAGACAGGCTGCCATAACATCTCTTGAAAAGGGAAAAACCAAATACACCGCAAATGCTGGAATTGTGGAGCTGAGAGAGGCTATCAGTAAAAACATCGAGAAGAACACAGGCGTAAAATACAGCGGCAAGGACGAGATAATCGTTACCGTAGGCGGCTCGGAAGGCATTGATATTGCCATAAGGACGCTTATCGAAAATGGCGACGAGGTGCTTATAGTTGAGCCTTGCTTTGTCTGCTATGCTCCCATAGTGTCTCTCTGCGGAGGCGTGCCCGTCACCCTCCGGACCACAGCAGAGACCCAGTTCAGGCTCACCCCCGAAATGCTTCGGGAAAAGATAACAGACAGGACAAAGCTTCTTATCCTGCCTTTCCCCAACAATCCCACAGGAGCCGTTATGGAAAGAAAAGATCTTGAAGCAATTGCGGAGGTTATCCGTGATACAAATATCCTTATTCTCTCAGATGAGATATACAGCTCTCTTACATACGGCTCAAAGCACTGCTCTATCATCGAGATAGATGGAATGAAGGAGCGCACCATATTTGTAAACGGCTTCTCAAAGGCATATGCAATGACAGGCTGGAGACTTGGCTATGTGGCAGGTTCTCAGCCCATCATCAAGCAGATGCTGAAAATTCACCAGTACGGTATAATGAGCAGCCCTACTGTTTCCCAGTATGCGGCTATCGAAGCGCTTGAGAACTGTGACGAGGACATTGCCAAAATGCGTGACGAGTACGATATCCGCAGAAGATGGCTTGTGAAAGCTCTTAACGATATTGGTCTCACCTGCTTCGAGCCGAGAGGAGCATTTTACGTGTTCCCAAGCATCAAATCCACAGGGCTTTCCAGCGAGGAATTCTGCGAAAGACTGCTTTACGAGCACAATGTTGCGGTAGTGCCCGGAAATGCCTTCGGTGAATGCGGCGAGGGATATATAAGAATTTCATATGCATATTCCCTCAAGCACATAATGACCGCCGTAGAGCGCATAAAAGAATTTCTTGCCGACCTGGACAAGCAGAAAACGGGTAACGGCTGATGATAACGGCAGAGGAGCTTTTAGAAAATGCCCCCTCCCTTGCAAAGCGCAACTTCGAAAAGAACAAGCGCCTCAGAAAGCCTGCAGGACTGATAAACGGTCAGAGAAACTGCGCAGTCTCGTCCTACAGACTGGGGATATGCAAAATGTCCCACAACGGCTGCGGTGCTATTGCGATATACAACGCACTTCTCAGCGCAGGACACAAGCCCGATATTTCGGTCATTTCCTTAGGTATCGACTGCTATGCTCTCAATATGTGGGGCATTTTCGGAACAGACCCGAAAAAAGCTGAGGGGCTTTTTGAGAAATGCCGTATTCCTGCGGTGAAAGCCAAGGACTACGATGATTTCGTGAAAGTTATGGGCGCTGTCAGGGTAGGGATACTCTGCTACTGGGTGGCAAAGCCGGGACGTTCCCTGCTCCACTATGCTGCAGTAGTCAATAACGGACAGGGCTATGACGTGTGCAACAGATTTTCAAACCGCAAAACGCCCTCAAGGGTGCGTACTATCGGGGATTTTTGCCCCAAGGAAAGTTATGTATGCGGATTTTTCATAAGCTGAAAGGAGAGGCATATTTTGGACAGCCTTACTCTTAATGCAAATGCCAAAATAAATCTGTACCTCGACGTTACGGGCAGAAGAGCGGACGGCTATCATCTGCTTGAAACTGTTATGCACACCGTTTCCCTCTGCGATACGGTCACTCTTAAAAAAACGGGTAAGAGCGGGATAGAAATATCCTGCTCCGACCCTCTTATTCCCTGTAATGAAAAAAATATTGCGTACAAATGCGCCGCAGCCTTTTTTGAACGTACGGGAATATTCGATAGGGGAGTCAGCATAGATATTATAAAAAACATTCCCTCCGAAGCAGGTATGGGCGGCGGCAGCGCAGACGGAGCCGCTGTTCTTACAGGGCTTAACAGGCTGTTTTCCGCAGGACTTTCCGAAAGTGAGCTTATTTCCCTCGGAGCAAAAATTGGCGCAGATATACCATTCTGCATAAAGGGCGGCTGCGGCTATTGTACGGGAATAGGTGAGATAATTGAGCCGCTCCCCAAAATATCGGGAACGGTGCTTATCGGCAAGGGTAATACGGGTATCAGCACTCCCGAGGCATTCGGAAAGATAGACTCTCTGGGCTACAGGATAGGCACAGAGGGCATAAAGGATATCTTCGGAAATGTCCGCTCGCTCGCTGACATTGCACCCTATTGCCGCAACATATTTGATGATATTTCCCGCCTTGACGAGGTTTCCCAAATTAAAAAAATTATGACGGATAACGGCGCTGTCTGCTCTCTGATGACAGGAAGCGGTTCGGCAGTCTTCGGTCTGTATGATACGGAGATTTCGGCGGAAAGGGCATATGAACTTTTAAAACAATACGGCTATTTTTCGGCTTTGTGCAGTCTTGTATAGTAAAAAATGCTTCGGACTGCCCTGCCGAAAAAAATATGCCATAAGTGTTAGATTACACTAACTTTTGAAAGGAAATGATAAAATGACTTTGGATAAGCTTCCCATAGGTCAAAGCGGCATTATTACGCAGGTGGGGGGCGAGGGCGCACTTCGCTGCAGGCTGCTTGATATGGGACTGATACCACGCACTCAGGTGACGGTGCGAAAAGCCGCTCCTATGGGTGACCCTATTGAGATACATCTTCGTGGCTACGAGCTTACTCTCCGCCTCGAGGAAGCAAAACAGATAACGATAATGCCAACAGAGCCAAGCAGCTCTGAAAGGAAGAATGTTTGAAAATCATAGATCTTCAAACCGAGTTTTGTTTTGCATACTTATATTTGAAAAACAAAACTCTCAAGAAAGGAAGAATATATAATGATATTTGCCCTTGCGGGAAATCAGAACTGCGGAAAAACAACTCTTTTCAATCAGCTTACAGGTTCAAATCAGCACGTTGGAAACTTTCCCGGCGTTACGGTTGAGCAGAAAAGCGGCGAGGTAAAGGGATACAAGGACTGCACAGTTGTTGATCTCCCGGGAATATACTCGATACGCCCCTATACCATTGAGGAGATAGTTACAAGAGATTTTCTTATAAACGAAAAACCCGACGGTATCATAAACATAGTTGACGCCACAAATATCGAGCGAAGCCTGTACCTCACTCTCCAGCTAAGCGAGCTGAAAATACCAATGGTGCTTGCTCTAAATATGATGGACGAGGTGAGAAACAATGGCGGCACAATAAATATTGCCGAGCTTTCCGAAAGGATAGGCATACCCGTTGTGCCAATATCCGCCGCAAAGAATGACGGCGTTGAGGAGCTTATCGAAACGGCGGTTAATACCGCAAAAAAGCGGATACAGCCTAAAAAGATCGACTACTGCAGCGGTGCCGTGCACAGATGTATCCACGCAGTATGCCACATAATCGAGGATCACGCCGACAATGCAGGGCTTGGCAGACGCTTCTGCGCCACAAAGCTTATTGAAGCCGACCCTGCCATTACCGAAAAGCTTGAGCTTAACACCAACGAGCTTGAAATGATAGAGCACAGCGTTACGGAAATGGAGAATGAAATAGGTATGGACAGAAACGCTGCCATTGCCGATATGCGCTACACCTTTATCGAGGACGTGTGCAGCAGAGCGGTGGTGAAATGCCGTGAAAGCAAGGAGCATATCCGAAGTGTAAAGATCGACAGCATTCTCACCAACAGATACCTTGCCATACCGATGTTCATTCTGATAATGGTGCTGGTTTTCTGGCTCACCTTCGGGGTAATAGGCGCATTTTTAAGCGATCTTCTTTCCTCTGCAATCGGCATTGTCACCGCCGCCGCAGACAGCGCACTTACAGCCTACGGGCTTAACCCGGTTATACACAGTCTTATAATAGACGGCATATTTGCAGGCGTGGGAAGTGTTTTAAGCTTCCTGCCCACCATCGTCACCCTGTTTTTCTTCCTGTCAATGCTGGAGGACAGCGGATATATGGCGAGAGTGGCATTCGTTATGGACAGCCTGCTCAGAAAGATAGGTCTGTCGGGACGCTCCTTTGTCCCGCTGATAATCGGCTTCGGCTGTTCTGTACCTGCAATTATGGCAACAAGGACTCTTTCCTCCGAGCGTGACAGAAAGATGACCGTTTTCCTTACGCCCTTTATGTCCTGCAGCGCAAAGCTGCCTATTTATTCGGTGTTTGCAATGTCATTCTTTCCCGACCACAGCGCCCTTGTAATGGCTTGTCTCTATTTCTTCGGAATAATCTGCGGCATACTTTACGGCATAATTCTCAGCAAGACCAAATTTAAGGGCAAACCCGTTCCCTTTGTAATGGAGCTGCCGAATTACCGCCTGCCCTCTCCGAAAAGCGTAGTGCTGCTTATGTGGGATAAGGCAAAGGACTTCCTTACAAAGGCATTTACCGTAATTTTCACCGCCTCGGTGATAATATGGTTCTTACAGTCCTTTGACGCAAGGCTCAATACCGTTACCGACAGTTCTCAGAGCCTTCTTGCCGCTATAGGAAAGATAATCGCTCCCATATTTGCGCCCCTTGGCTTTAACGACTGGCGCATATCCACCGCTCTTATCACAGGCTTTTCCGCAAAGGAAGCGGTGGTGTCCACATTGTCGGTGCTGTCGGGAGCAGGCTCTACAGACCTTCTTCCGGCTGTTTTGCAGGGAATGTTCACTCCTATGACAGCGGTAAGCTTTCTGGTTTTCTCTCTGCTTTATACTCCCTGCGTTGCGGCGGTGGCTGCGGTAAAGCGGGAGATGAATTCAACCTTTGCTGCTGTGGCATTTGTATTTGTACAATGCGCTGCAGCCTGGTTAGCCGCTTTTGTGGTGTATAATGTGGGTATGCTTATTTTCTGAAAGGACAGGTACATATGACTGCTGCCGATATCATTGCTTTGGTAATAATATTCTTCCTGCTTTTCTGTGCGGTGAGATATATGATCGTTTCACATAAAAAAGGCGGCTGCTGCAGAGGATGCTCAGGCTGTTCGGGCTGCAGCAAATGCGACAGGAAAAATGACAGAAAAAATAACGCCGCTCTGTGAAACGAAAGCAGCGTTAAAAGGGCAATTTAGATTTTAATTCTCCCTGAATGTTTCCAGAAGGACATTAAATAAAAGCAGATAAATGCAGTCTGAGCAAACGGCGCAGACTACTCCTGCGAGGGCGGACGCAAGTCTGCCCTTTTTCTCTTTTACCCTCTTTACCTTTATGTCGGGAGAGGTCACGAAAACAGCTGCCGTTGCGGCAATATGAGCGGCAAGTCCCAATATGAGCCACCACACCGCCGTATACCTGAAAATGGAATAGAGGAAGATACAGCCCACCATTCCAACTATATTAACGCATAAATGCAGGGGGACTGAGATATCCTTGCTCAGTGCCTTTGTGCAGATAAAGCAGGCAGGAAATGTTATGACCGCCGCCATCGCCGCCAGAAACAGGGTGCTGCCGATGTTTGAGGCAAAGAAAAGAGAGTAAAATTCCATAGGAAAGACAAACCAGAGTATCACCCACAGAACCGCCGCTCCGAGACTTATAAGGGCGGCGGTGCCTTTTCTCTTAGGAGTGAAATATGGGGGCTTTTTTTCAATGTCTTTTTTATCGTTCATATTATTATGCATATCCTTTCGGGGTAGTATGATAATATTTTACCATATTATCGAAGCGAAGTCAATCGGGTAATTTTAAAGTGATTTTCGTGCGCTGTCGGTTTAATATTTTTATACTGCTCAATATGTTTAAACACGTTAAACGTTTAAGCAGGGTAAAATAAAAATGTTCATATAATATTATCAGAAAAACAATTGAAAACCTTTTTATATGGTGTAAAATAACTGTCAGTGCCTGAAAAATACAGGGAATTTTCAGGCTGACAAAGAACGTAAGAACAGTAATTAAAGTCTTTCTAAAAAAGGGGGATCAGTTAAATATGTTTCAGATAAAATGGCTTTGGGAAAATCTGAAGGGATACCGTGCGGTATATATTGCGGCTCTTTGTATGACTGTTATCTGTCAGTCAATGTACATCATTACGCCTCACTACAGCAGCAGGATAGTGGACGAATACATCTACGGCGAAAACGCTGCGGAAAATCTTTCGTCAGATCCGAACGGTCTTATTGCGCTTGTAATTGCAATGATAGCCTTTACCCTGCTCAGGACCATAATTACATATACCTCGGGTATCTGCTACGAAAAAGCTTCTCAGGGAATAATCTACAGAGTGCGTAATTACCTCTTTGCCAATGTTCAGAAGCAGGACTCGGATTTCTTTGACAAGAACCGCACAGGCGATCTTATGACCCGCCTCAGCGGCGACCTGGATATGGTCCGTCACTCCGTAGCCTGGATAATCAAGTCTATACTTGAGTGCCTTGTGCTGTACACCGCTTCGGTAATATTCTTCTTTTCCATAGACTGGCTTATGGCGCTTTGTATGATTGCTCTTACTCCCGTTATTTTCGCTATTACAATGGCTTTCAAAAAGGTGATAGGTCCCAAGTACGTGGAGCAGAGAGACAGACTTTCGGAACTGAATACGGGCGCAGAGGAAAATATTACCGGCAACCGTGTTGTCAAGGCGTTTGCAAGAGAGGACTTTGAGGAGGAAAAGTTTGACGATCAGAATAAGAAATATTCTGCGGCAAACAAGGCAGCTTCACTTCTCTGGCTGAAATTCTTCCCTTATATCGAAGTCGCCGCACAGGGACTTACTGTTGTACAGCTTCTTGCAGGAGGAATGTTCGTTATAAGCGGACGTATCACAGTAGGAGAATACACCGCATTTTCGGGACTTATCTGGACAATGTCCAACCCTATGAGAATGCTGGGAAATATCGTTAACGACCTCCAGCGCTTTGTAGCTTCTCTCAACAAGATAATCGAGGTATATTATTCACGTCCTCTTATCGTTGACCGTTCAGATGCTATTGACAAGAGCGGACGTTTTGACGGCTCGGTTGAGTTTGACCACGTTTCCTTCTCCTATAACAAGAAAAATCCTGTTTTAAAGGATATAACATTCAAGATAAACCCGGGGGAGAACGTTGCGATAATGGGTCCTACAGGTTCGGGCAAGACCACACTTATTAACCTTATCTCACGTATGTACGACCCGGATGAGGGACGGGTAATGGTAGACGGCGAAAATGTCCGTATGTTAAAGCTTAAACAGCTTAGAAAGAATATCGGTGTGGCATCTCAGGACGTTCTTCTTTTCTCGGACACTATCGAGGGAAATATCGCATTCGGAAACAGCTCTATGTCCGATGAGGACGTGCATAAATACGCATCTCTTGCTGCGGCTGACGATTTTATAAAAAAGACCTCAGACGGATATGATACCATTATCGGTGAAAGAGGAGTAGGTCTCTCGGGCGGTCAGAAGCAAAGAATTTCCCTGGCACGTGCTTTAGCCGTAAAGCCTGCGGTGCTTATTCTCGATGATACCACCTCTGCGGTGGATATGGAGACCGAGAAATACATTCAGAACAGTCTCAGAAATCTTGACTTCAAATGCACAAAGATAATCATCGCTCAGCGTATATCCTCCACCAAGGACGCAGACAAGATAATAGTTCTGCGTGACGGAAAAATAGAGGATATGGGCACCCACGAGGAGCTTATAAGCAGGAGCGGCTATTACCGTGAGGTCTATGACCTCCAGACCTGACAAAAGGGGAGTGATATAAATGGCAAGAAATAAATTTGATGTTGATGAAGAGCTTGAAAGCCCTTTTGACATACGGCATTTCAAGCGTGCGCTCAAATATGTGGGCAGATACAAAAAGCAGGTCATAATCTCAATGGTGCTGAGCGTATTTGCCGCAGTTATCGGACTTTTAGCGCCTCTCATAACTCAGAGAGCGCTGGACGTTACCATTCCCGAGGGGAATAAAACGGAGCTTATCATACTCTCCGCTTTCCTGCTTCTCACCATAATCATAAGCGTGGAGTTTTCTGCGGTCAGAGCAAGGATAATGACCAAAGCAGGACAGGATATGATATACGATATCCGTAAGGACCTTTTTGAGCACTTACAGAAGCTGCCCTTTGAGTATTACGACACCCGTCCCCACGGAAAGATACTTACAAGAGTAATAAACTACGTTAACAGCGTTTCCGACCTGCTCACAAACGGTCTTATCACTTTTGTGCTTGAGCTTTTCAATATCCTTTTCATTATTGTATTTATGTTCATCGTCTGCTGGCAGCTTGCGCTGGTGGTACTTGCGGGAATGCCCCTGTTTATTGCGTTTATGTTTGCCATAAGAAAGGCTCAACGCAGGGCGTGGCAGAGAGTTTCTAACAAATCCTCCAACCTTAACGCATACCTCCACGAGGGACTTGTGGGCGTGAGCATTACTCAGAGCTTCACACGTGAGGAGGAGAACGAGGCTATCTTTGACAGGCTCTCCGTTGATTACCGAAAAGCGTGGATGAAAGCAATTTACTTTTCCAATGCGGTATGGCCTGTGGCGGATAATATCGGCATATGGGTAAGCGGAGCGATATATCTCATAGGTCTCCTTGCGCTGGGACCCAAGATGGGCATTACAGTAGGTACTATCGTAGCTATGACAGGCTATTCGGGACGCTTCTGGCAGCCCATTATGAACCTTTCAAACCTATACAACACCTTCGTGAACACCATTGCATATCTTGAAAGAATTTTTGAAACAATGGACGAACCCGTTACCGTTACAGACAAGGAAAATGCTTCGGAAATGCCCAAGATAAAAGGCGATGTTTCCTTTAAGAACGTGACCTTCGGCTACGAGAGCGGCGTTAATATCCTTGAAAACCTGTCCTTTGACGTTAAGGCAGGTCAGAGCGTTGCCCTTGTTGGACCTACGGGCGCAGGCAAGACGACTATTGTAAATCTTATCTCAAGGTTTTATGACTTAAACAGCGGTCAGGTGCTTATTGACGGACAGGATATCTCAGATGTCACTCTTAAATCCCTTCGCTCACAGATGGGAATAATGCTCCAGGACAGCGTTATTTTCAGCGGCACCATTCGTGACAATATCCGCTACGGCAGGCTTGACGCCACTGACGAAGAGATACGTGCCGCCTGCAAAATTGTGGGTGCAGACGAGTTTATAAGCGAAATGCCCAAGGGATATGATACTGTAGTCAAGGAAAGAGGCTCCTCACTTTCTCAGGGTCAGAAGCAGATGATAGCCTTTGCCAGAACCATTCTGGCAGACCCGAAGATACTTGTGCTTGACGAGGCGACTTCCTCCATTGACGCAAAGACCGAAAGGTACATTCAGCAGGGCATAGACCATCTTCTCAAGGGCAGAACATCATTTATCATCGCTCACCGCCTTTCCACCATAAGAAGCTGCGACAAGATAATGTACATATCCGACAAGGGGATTGCCGAGTCGGGAACTCACGAAGAGCTTATGGCGAAAAAGGGGCTTTATTACAAGCTTTGTATGGCTCAGGCATTATAATACTAATTTCTAAGCTGCGGAAATTTTCTCCGCAGCTTTTTGTATATGTTCAATAAAAAATAGAGTAAATTAGTAAAAAATATATTATTTTGGTATTGAAATAGAAAAACTAATGTGATATAATAAAAGAAAAAAATATGACCCGATTTATTTTTGGGGAGGCAGGAGAATGAAACGTAAAAATATAGCGGTCTGCGTTACGGGCTACAACTGGGACTACGAAAGCAGAGTAGTCAGCGGAATAAGCGCAAAGTGCGCCGAGCTGGATGTAAATCTTCTTATTTTTGCAACTCTTATTCACCGTCCCGAGCTTAATTCCAACAGAGTTCTGCCCGAAAGCGTCATCAGAGGCGAGTCGGAGATATTTAATCTCATAAATTATGACATCATTGACGGTGTTATTATACTGGGCGACTCCATTATTGAGGAGAAGGTTATTTTTGATGTGTCAGAAAAGGCTGCGGAGAAGAATATTCCCGTTGTGAATGTTAACGATCCCACTCACAAGCTTTTCAGAAACGTTTTGCTCAGCGATAAAAAGGCTATGGAATTCGTTGTCCGTCATCTTGTTGAGGAGCACGGGCTTACTAAAATAAATTTTATCGGCGGATTTCCCGGAAATCTCCAGACCGAGGAGCGTCTTGCAGCATATAAAAAGGTGCTTGAGGAGCATAATATTCCCGTGGAGGAAAGCAGGATAGCTTACGGCGAGTTCTGGAAAAAGGCGGCAGACTGCACGGAACAGTTTATCGCTTCGGGCGATATCCCGCAGGCTATTGTCTGCGCCAGCGACACGATGGCTTTTTTCTGTATGGACTGCCTTCAGAATAACGGCTACAGGATACCCGAGGATATCATTGTCACAGGCTTTGACGGAGTGGGTGACTGCGAGATATACAAGCCCACCATTACCTCTGTACGCAGAGGCTTTGAAGCTGCGGGTCACAGAGCTGTGGAAATTATTTCTGATATCTGGAACGGAAAGGAGACCGAGGTCGATTCCGAGGTGGATTCGGAGCTGGTTATTATGCAGTCCTGCGGCTGTGTTCCGAAGGAAGAAAAGCATAAGTTTGACTTTTTCAGCGAAAGATACGGAGCGGAGAGCGCATCGCTGGAGTTCCGTACATACATTCACGCTATGAATACTGATTTTGCGGCTGTAAAGACATCGGCAGAGCTTTTTGCCAACGTAAAGCACAGCGCAGAGTTCTTTAAGCTTAAAAAAATGTTTGTATGCATCTGTTCAAACATTGAACGTGAGACTGCCGAGCTTGATGAAGAAACTATCATTTCTTCGTTCAGAGGGATCTCCGACACAATGGTCAATATGTTCAGCTACGGCAGCAGCGTTCCCGTCGGTAAAAAATTCCCTGCGGCGGAACTTGTTCCCGAGGATATACTTAACGGTGACAAGGCGGTGGTCTTTGCCTTTTCGCCCATTTATTTTAAGGAGAATTTCTTAGGCTACCTTGCATATGAGCCCTCGGGCTTCAAGGGCAACGGCGAACATTTTGCCACCTGGATAATGGTGCTTTCCAACAACACGGGCAGCTTTTATATGAACAAGAAGCTGGAGCTTGTGGTGGAGCAGCTTGAAAATCTTTACGTAAGAGATCCGCTTACGGGACTTTATAACAGACGTGGTATGTCAAAATACGGCATAGAGCTTCTTGACAATGCCAGAAAAGCGGACTCCTGCATTACCGTTGTTTGTTCGGATATTGACAATCTCAAGCCCATCAACGACCTTTACGGTCACGAGGCAGGGGATAATGCCATTGTTCAGACGGCAAGAGCTATCTCTAAGGCTATGCCTGCGGACGCTGTCTGCGTGAGAACTGGCGGAGATGAATTCTGCTCGGTGCTCAGAAGCTGCAGCGATGAGGAGATCAGAGGCATACTTCATCAGATAGAACAAATTCTTGAGGATTACAACAGCTCAAGCGGTCTTCCATACAAGATCGGCTGCAGCTGCGGATATTACAGAATGAAAGCATCTGAGACAGAGTCCATAGAGAAGATAGCAGCCTTTGCCGACGAGGAAATGTACAAGGAAAAGGTCAGAAAAAAGGCTATGAGAAAAATGTGATAGCGGGGCTTTGCGCCCCGTTTTCATTACCTGAGAGATCTGAAGGAGGCGGTTTTGCTGAAATATGCGGTGATGTGTACGGTGCTGGGCATTGCTCTTGCGGTCAGCGCCGCTTCATACATATATGTGTGCAGGGACAGCGAGGATAAGACAGAGCTGGGCGAGCGCCTTGCCTATGCGGAGCTTGACGCTGATATCCACCGCAGGTTCGGCGGATATGGCATTGAGGAATTGTGTGAGGGGTACGACCCGCCTAAGTCTTTTCTGGGTCAGACTGAGATAGATATGGAGGTAATAAACCAGTATCCCGAGCTGCCTGTGGGCTGTGAGATAACCTGTGCTGCGGCAATGCTCAAATTTCTCGGGTATTCCATTGACAAGTGCGATTTGGCGGATAATTATCTTCCCGTAAGCAGCGAGTTTACCGAAAAAGACGGCAGGCTCTACGGCCCCGACCCTAAAAAGGTTTTCGTGGGAGACCCTTACGGAAAGGGCTATGGCTGCTATGAGGAGGTCGTAGCTGCGGTGCTTAACGATTATTTTTCATCTCACGGCTCGAAAAACAAGGCTGTGATACTTGAGGACGCAAGCTCTGCCGACCTTGAAAGGCTTATTGACGGCGGAGCGCCTGTTATCGTCTGGGCTTCGGTTGATATGAAGCCTTACAAATACAATGCCGTATCGGAGTGGCAGACTGAGGACGGCGACACGGTGATGTGGCTCACAAACTCCCACACTCTTATACTTACAGGCTATGACGGAGCATATTATTACTTTATGGACTGCTCGGACAAGGACGAGATACAGCGTTATCCGAAAGAGACATTTATCAGCAGATGGAAGGAAAACGGCAGGCAGAGCGTGACGGTAAAGATAGTTAAATGAGGTAAATGCAGGGCTGCATTTTGAAAGGCTGGATCTTATGAAATTTATTCATCTCTCCGATCTTCATCTGGGGATAAGGGTAAGCGATTTTTCTTTAGCTGAAGATCAAAGATATATTCTTGAGCGTATAACGGGCATTATCGACAGAGAAAAACCCGACGGTATTATAATTGCCGGGGATATTTATGACAAGACCGTTCCCCCTGCGGAAGCTGTGGCGATGTTTGACGATTTTATAAGCGGTATTGCAAAAAGAAATATCCGGACCTTTATCATCAGCGGAAATCACGATTCTGCAGAGAGAGTTTCTTTCGGTTCAAGGATAATGGACGCAAGCGGTATACATTTTTCACCCGTTTATAACGGCAAAGTCAGTCCTGTGGTTATGGATGACAGGTTCGGCAGGGTGAATGTTTATATGCTGCCGTTTCTCAGACCTTCATCGGTGAGGGCGTTTTACCCCGATGAGGATACGGACAGCTATTCCTCGGCGGTGGAAACGGCGGTAAGGCACCTTGAAATTGACCCTTCCGAGAGGAATATTCTGGTCACCCATCAATTCGTTACGGGTGCGCTTCGCTCCGATTCGGAGGAGGTGTCGGTGGGCGGCACGGATAATGTTTCCGCTGAGATTTTTTCTGAGTTTGACTACGTGGCTTTAGGGCATATCCACCGTCCCCAGAACATTGGCTCGGAAAGGATAAGATACTGCGGAACGCCGCTTAAATACTCATTTTCCGAGGCAGGACATAAAAAATCCGTTACCGTTACAGAGCTTTTGAAAAAGGGCGAGCTTTCGGTCAGAACAGAGGAACTTATTCCCCTTCGTGATATGGTGGAGCTTAAAGGCAGCTATGAGGAGCTTATGAGCAAAAGTTTTTACGAGGGCACAAGCTATATCGAGGACTATGTTCACATTACTCTTACCGATGAAAGCGATGTTCCCGACGCTGTATCAAAGCTCAGAATGGTTTACAAAAGGCTTATGAAAATGGATTACGACAACGCCCGCACACGCAGGCAGAATATCATTTCGGGAGCGGCTGAGGTGAAGGAGACAGACCCTGTGAAGCTTTTCGGGGAATTTTTCGAGGCGCAGAACAACATTCCTCTGAGCGCAGAGCAGGCTGCATTTGCGGAGGATATCATCAAGGAAGCGTGGCAAATATAAAATGAGACCTATAAAGCTTAAAATGACCGCCTTCGGTCCCTATGTGGGCAGCAGGGAAAAGGCTGTTGTGATAGATTTTGACAAGCTTGGCAGAGAGGGACTTTACCTTATCACAGGCGATACGGGAGCAGGCAAGACTACCATTTTTGACGCAATAACCTTTGCACTTTACGGAGAAGCAAGCGGCGACAACAGAGAGCCGAAAATGCTGCGTTCCAAATATGCGGCAGGGGATATCCCTACTGTGGTGGAACTTACCTTTGAGTACAGAGACAAGGTTTACGTCATAAGGCGAAATCCCGATTATGAACGCCCTAAGAGCAGGGGCGAGGGGGTCACTGTTGAAAAGGCTTCTGCGTGTCTCACATATCCCGACGGAAGGGTGCTTGACGGAAAAATAAGCGACGTTAACAAGGCTGTGCGGGATATTATCGGCATTGACAGAGATCAGTTTATGCAGATAGCAATGATATCCCAGGGAGATTTTCTGAAGCTGCTTTTAGCAGGCACGGCAGACAGGCAGGAGATATTCAGAAAGATATTTAAGACGGAAAAGTACAAGCAGATACAGGATATTCTCAAAAACAGATGTTCCGAGCTAAAAAAGGAGTATGATGCACTTAAATCGGGAACTGCAAGATTTATCGGGGCAGTTGCGGCAGATGAGAAAAGTACGTATTTCCCGAAGCTTGAGATGGCAAAGAGGGGAGAGATACCTTTTGAAGATGCTGCGGAGGTAATAGAGAAAGTGATCGCTGAGGACAAAGAAGCTGAAAAAAAGTATTCTCAAATGCTTGCGGATATTGAAAAAGAGCTTGGGGGAGTCCTTGAAAATATCGGCAAAGTCAAGAAAATAAAGGAAGCTGAAGACTCTCTTTCGGACATAAAAAAGCGGCTTGAGGAACTGATGCCCGTTCTTGAGACTTCCGAAAAGGAGTTTAATGCCAAGAAAGAAGCTCTGTCCGCCGGGGACGAGCTTACGGCAAAGGCTGAGAAGCTTAAAAATGAGCTTGAAAAATATACACAGCTTGAAAATGCTTCTTCGGAAGCGGCGGCTCTTGAAAAGAGGATTTCCGATAACAGTTTGCTTATCAGTAAGAACTCTGAGCTGCTCAAAAAGGGAGAGGACAGGCTGCTGACGCTGAAAAAAGAGCTTTCGGAGCTTGAGAATGCAGGAGAGAATGCGGCTAATCTGAATAATGCTCTGGAGAAACTCAGTTCTGAAAGAGATGAAATGCTCAGACTTAAACGTGCCGCAGATGAATTTGACAGGATACGTGCAGGGCTTGAAAAGGAAAGGAAAAATTATCTGGCGGCTTCAAGGGAATATGATAGGGCACAGGCGCATTATCTGCGGCTGAACAAGGCATTTCACGATGAACAGGCAGGTATTCTGGCAGAAGAACTTGCTGACGGAATGCCTTGCCCTGTGTGCGGCTCGCTGCATCACCCCTCACCTGCCGTCAAATCTCAGTCTGCACCAACAAAGGAGCAGGTGGAAGCTGCAGCTGAAACGGCTCAGCAGAAAAACACCCTTATGAACCAAGCAAGCAGCCGCTGCGGCGAGATAAGGGGCAGATTTGAAAACGGCAGAAAATGGATAGGGGAGCGGACAGAGGGCAAATGCGACGAAAACTCTATCCACAGCTATATCGACGGCGAGCTTATGCGCATAAGCAATGAAACGTCCGAAAAATCGGGACTTCTTCAGCTTGAAAATGAAAGGAGTCAGCGAAAAAAGGCGGTGACTGAGGTTGTTCCTGCCGTTGAAAAGAAGATCGGGGAAATTAAGGATAATATTTCTCAGCTTAAAAGTCTTGTATCTTCCGATGAAGCGGTTCTTGCTCAGAAGCGTGAGACGGTGAAAAAGCTTTCGGCGGATGTGGGCTTTGAGAGCAAGGCTGCGGCTCAGGCAGAGATATCGAAAATTTTGTCGGAGAAAGACCGCCTTAAACGGGAATATGAGACTGCTGAGGACAAGTATAAGAAAAATTCCGCACTTGCCGAGTCTTTAAAGGGTCAGAAGGAGCAGCTTGAAAGTCAGCTTCAAAACACAGAGGGTGCAGACCTTGAAGCTCTCGAGGCAAAGCGCAGAGGGTTTACGGAAAAAAAGGAAGCTGCATCGGCTGAGAATATGGTCATATGCGGCAGGCTCCGCTCAAACATTACGGCGCTTGAGCAAATAAAGACACAATCTGCCGAGATGGCTCAGACGGAAAAGAAATACGCTGTGGCTATGGCTCTTTCGGACACCGCAAATGGCAGGCTTGCGGGCAAGGCTAAAATAAGCTTTGAGACCTATGTGCAGATGTATTTCCTTGACAGGATACTTGAAAGGGCAAACCACAGGCTGCTCATTATGTCCGATAATCAGTACGAGCTGAAACGCAGAGAGCAGGATAAGGCGGAGGGCAGCGGTCAGAGGGGACTTGAGCTTGATGTTCTCGACCACTATAACGGAACGGTGAGAGATGTAAGATCTCTTTCGGGCGGAGAGTCCTTCAAGGCGTCACTTGCGCTGGCTCTTGGACTTTCGGACGAGGTGCAGTCCTCGGCTCCTGCAATAAAGCTTGACTGTATGTTTGTTGACGAGGGCTTCGGCTCGCTTGACGAGGAGTCACTCAGGCAGGCGATAAAGGCGCTTTCGGAAATAGGCGGCGGCAACAGGCTTGTGGGAATTATTTCCCACGTGTCCGAGCTTAAAGAGCGTATCGAAAAGCAGATCGTCGTTACCAAGGACATCAGCGGCGGCAGCAGGGCAGAAGTTAAGGTATAATAGACTGCTTTCCAAAAATGATTAGTATATGATAATGAAACCGACTGCGTTTGCGGTTGGTTTCATTTTGTAGGATATGGGATAAAATTCCTTCTGATTTGTAAAATGCAGCAAGTTTTAACTTATTTTTAGCTTAAAATTTGTGACTTGTTATAAAATACCAAAATCCTATCAAAAATATAGGAAAACCTCTTGACAAATTTGGAAAAGTGATTTATAATATAATCACAGTCAAACACTACTAAGCAAATAGGAATGGTGGAGATTACGATGATATTTATAAATAAGCCAAGTTACGGACGAATGTGCTGTTGACCTTGTTCCGTTTTTAAAAACAGTTATAAACTATAAACAAAAAAATGATTTAAGAAAAGAGGATTTTTATTATGGCACAGATCACAGATACATCAGCTTGGGGCTTTGAAACAAAGCAGCTTCACATCGGACAGGAAGAGGCAGACCCCGCAACCGATTCCAGAGCAGTTCCCATTTATCAGACCACTTCTTACGTTTTTAAAAATTCCGCTCACGCAGCTGCACGCTTCGGTCTTTCAGATGCAGGCAATATTTACGGCAGACTTACAAACTCCACTCAGGATGTTTTCGAACGCAGAATAGCGGCTCTTGAGGGCGGCGTTGCAGCTCTTGCGGTGGCTTCGGGAGCAGCGGCAATTGCATACACTTTCCAGAATCTTGCTGCAGCAGGTGACAATATCGTTTCCTCAAAGACCATTTACGGCGGTACATATAATCTTCTCGCTCATACTCTTCCTCAGTACGGAATTGATACCACTTTCGTTAATATTCACGATCTTGACGAGGTCAGAAAGGCTGTTAAGCCTAACACCAAGGCAATTTTCCTTGAGACTCTCGGAAACCCCAACAGCGATATTGCTGATATTGACGCTCTTGCTGAGATAGCTCACGAAAACAAGATACCCCTTGTTATCGACAGCACATTTGCTACTCCTTATCTTATCCGTCCCATTGAGCACGGCGCAGATATCGTAGTTCATTCGGCTACAAAGTTCATCGGCGGCCACGGCACAACTCTCGGCGGCGTTATCGTTGACAGCGGCAAGTTCGACTGGGAGGCAAGCGGAAAGTTCCCCTCTATTACCGAGCCTAACCCCAGCTATCACGGCATTTCCTTTACAAAGGCTGTTGGCGCAGCGGCTTTTGTTACAAAGATAAGAGCTATCCTTCTCAGAGATACGGGCGCTACCATTTCTCCCTTCAACGCATTCCTGCTTCTTCAGGGACTTGAAACTCTGTCTCTCAGAGTTGAGCGCCACGTGGAGAACGCCCTCAAGGTGGTTGAGTTCCTCAAAAATCACCCTGCTGTTGAGAATGTAAATCACCCATCTCTGCCCGATTACCCCGACCACGCTCTTTATGAGAAATATTTCCCGAATGGCGCAGGCTCTATCTTCACCTTTGAGGTAAAGGGCGGTGCCAAGGAGGCTCAGGAGTTTATCGACAGACTGCAGATCTTCTCGCTCCTTGCAAATGTTGCGGACGTTAAGTCTCTCGTTATCCACCCTGCAAGCACAACTCACTCCCAGCTCACCGAGGAGGAGCTTATCGATCAGGGTATCAAGCCCAATACCGTAAGACTTTCTATCGGTACAGAGAGCATAAAGGATATCCTTGCAGACCTTGATCAGGCTCTCAAAGGTTAATAAGCATTAAGAATTTCCCCGACAGTTTTCAGTATGACTGTCGGGGATTTTGTGTATGTATTTGTTATTAGGGTCAGCTTATGCCTGTTATCCTCTTGTACCTCTCATAGCTTTCAGTCCATTCCGCCTCATTTTCGGGAAGGTAGACATTTATTTCCTCCGAGCGGCGGATTATTTTCCGGGCTTCCGAAATACTGTCAATTGCGCCAAGCGAAATAAGCTGTATTGCACCGTTTCCGTATGCGGTGGCTTCAACAGGTCCTGCATTTACCGTACAGCCGCAGGAGCAGGCGGCGAGACTGCAAAGGAAGGTGTCCTTGATACCTCCGCCAACCATATATATCTTATTGTATTTCCTGCCCGTACATTCGGAAATTTCATCGAGCGACTGTCTGTACTTCAATGCAAGGCTCTCGTAAATGCAGCGCATTACTTCTCCCAGAGTCTGCGGCACGTACTGTCTCGTGCGGGTGCAGTAGTCCTTTACCCTCTGAGGGATATCTCCCGGGGGAACAAATTCGGGGGCGGCAGGGTCGATGAAGCATTTGAAAGGCTCGCTCTCACGTGCCAGTTTTTCAAGGTCGGCAAAGGAATATCCCTGCCCCTGCTTTCGGAGATAACGCCTTGTTTCCTGTATGAACCACAGCCCGATGATGTTTTTGAGGAAGGTGGTCTTTCTGCCAAAGCCCGTTTCATTGGTGATGTTGTATTTTGCGGAAAGGGGAGTGAGGACGGGGCTGTCCGTTTCTGTACCGAATAGCGACCAGGTGCCGCAGGAGATGAATATGAAATCCTCCTCCTCGGCGGGAACTGCTGCGGCGGCACACTGAGTATCGTGACCGCAGACTGCCGTTATGGGACATACGGGAACGCACAGCTCCTCGGAAAGCTCTTCGGTGAGCATACCTGCCTGTGTTCCGGAGTGGATAATTTCGGGAAATATGCTTCGTGGCAGTCCGAGAGCGCTTATGACCTTTTCAGACCAGTCCTTTGTTTTGGCATCAAGAAGTCCTGTGGTTGAGGCTATTGACAGCTCGCTGTGAAGTTCACCTGTGAGCAGATAATTAAACAGATCGGGGGTAAGAAGAATTTTATCGGTGCGGCTCAGCAGTTCTTCCCTGCAAAGCTTTAATGACAGCAGCTGAAATGCGGTGTTTATTTCCATTATCTCTATTCCCGTAACGGAGTAAAGCTCCTCGGGGGATATTTTTTCAAAGGCTTTGGGAAGTATTCCGCTTGTGCGGCGGTCACGGTAGTTTACGGGATCTTCAAGCAGTGCTCCGTCCCTGCCAATAAGACCGAAATCCACTCCCCAGGTGTCTATGCCGATGCTTTCAAAACCGCCTGCGGCATTTGCCTTGATAATTCCCTGCTTTATTTCGTGAAAAAGTCTCAGGATATCCCAGTAAAAAGTGCCGTGGACCATTACGGGGTCGTTGGAGAAGCGGTGTACCTCCTCCATTGAGAGCTTGCCGTTTTCAAGGGAGCAGAGCATTGCCCGTCCGCTTGAGGCTCCGAAATCAAACACCAGCACGCTTCTTTTTCTGTCGGGCATATTCTTTCCGCCTTTCTGTTTACTTTACTACGCCTTTTTTGAGAATAATATTTGCGTAAATGGCTTCCTCGCCCGTTGCCACAACAGCATATGCATTTTTTGCACGCTCGTAGAAAGCAAAACGCTCGATCATATCTATCTTGCAGTTTTCGGGTTCGTATTTATTGATTATCGCCTTGTACTCATTCCAGATGGTGGGAACGACAGGGTCGCCAGGCACCACCTCCATAAGCATTACGGGCTTTTCGGTGTATGTGTCCAAGGGGAAAAGCTGCATTATTGCGTCAAGCAGCTCGGGAACGCCGTGTCCGTCACAGCGGATAACTCTTTTGCCGTAGGTCTCGGCAGGGAAATTTCCGTCGCCGATAACAAGCTCGTCGCCGTGTCCCATTTCCATAAGTGTCTTTATAAGCTCGGGGGAGATTATCTTCGGTATGTTTTTAAGCATTGGTAAACCCTCCTTATTTGTTGTTAACGTAAATTATCCTGCCATCTTTTCGGGGCTTTGCTTCGGGATAGGGCTTGTCGGAATAGCCGAGAATACAGTTGCCGATGCCCTTGTATTTCTCATCAATTCCCCATTTTTTCATAAGCGCTTTTCCCTCATCTGTCTCAAAGACCTCTCTTGCACGATGTATCCAGCAGGAGTCAACGCCCAGAGAATGAGCGGCATTCAGGAGATTTCCCATTACAAGAGAGCCGTCCTCCATATATGTGTGTACGGTGCTGTCGGCAAAGACGATTATTACCGTGCCTGCGCCGTAGAAGGGGTCTGTGCTGCTGCCCATTACGGCGGCGTTAAGCATTGACAGGTCGGCGATAAGGTCTTTGTTGCGGACTGCAACCATTATGGTAGGCTGCCTGTCCATACCGCTGGGGGCGTATTTTCCTGCGGTGAGTATTTCCTCAAGCACATCGTCGGGGACGGGTCTGCCGTCATAGGAACGGACGCTTCTGCGCTGGGTGAGGCATTTTATTACTTCGTTCACTTAAATTACTTCCTTTCGGTAAATATCAGTTTATGACGATAACATCGTCGGTCTGTTCGGTGAGGGAGATGTCGGATATGGTAAGGTCAACGCCTGCTTTATCTGCCATTTTATGGGCTTTGGCGATTATCCGCACCTTGTTTTTCTCAAAGGCTTTGAGTATCATTTCGTCCTGCTTTTCCTTGGGGATAAATTTCGGGAAATTTTCAAGAACGCCCGGGGTCTCGGCGGCGTTTTTTACCATATCGGGAATGGGCAGATCCTCCTTTTTGATGTAGGGGAGCAGGGCACGTATAGCCTGGGGATAGTTTAACTCATCAATATCTATTTTCAGTTCAAATTTCATTCGGCTGTCCTTTCGGTTTGTGAAATAGAATAGGGATAAATGTGTGAAAACAGTCTGCCTGCATATTCATTCATCATTCGGGTGTAATCATCGGGTTCAAGGTGTTCCGATGTGCCCATTACATCGTAGGTCACGCCGCCCTCGGTTATCTGACAGTCAACGGGCTTCAGACCGTTATGCATATAGAAATTTCTTCGCTTTACACGTTCATCGTAATTGGGTGCAGCTTCATCGAGAGTTTCAAGTGCTAAAAACAGCTGCTGACCGTCATACATACGCCTCAGCGTTCGGATAATAGCCGAGCCGTAGCCTTTGCCTCTTTCGGTCTCCGAGACAGCAAGGTAAAACAGGTATGAAAGCTTTTCTTTAGAGATGACGTAAGCAAGACCTATCCATTTTCCGTCGGCGTATATGCCCCAGAAATCCACGTCCTCTCTGCCTGTCTTTGACATAAGCAGAAAAAAGGGCGGACGTTCTTCGGGAGGAAAGGCACTCAGGTAAAGCTCCTTTATCTGTTTGTATTCGGGAAGCGAGGACTTAACTCGTTTCAGGGTAATTCGCATTTTGTTATCATTCCTTTTTTATGATTTTTGCTCCGACTATGAAAATAAAACTGTTCATCGCCGTAGGAAATACCACAAAAAACATTACAAGGGCGCTCTGCGGTGAACGCCCCTGTTTTGCTTTGCGTGGAAAGTAATTTTTGTCAGATCAGAGATCTGTACAGCTCTGCGATCTCCTCAACAGAAGTCTCTCTGGGGTTTCCGGGACGGCAGGCGTCATCGTATGCCGACTGGGAAAGGAAGGGGATATCCTCTGCCTTTACGATATCCTTGAGGTCCTCGGGGATTCCTACGTCCTTTGCAAGCTGCTTAACTGCGTCAATGGCAGCCTTGCGGTATTCTTCCTGAGACATATCGTCTACGCCCTTGACACCCATTGCTCTTGCTATCTCACGATATTTTTCCCCTGTTGCGGGAGCGTTATACTCCATTACGGTGGGGAGGATTATTGCGTTTGCAATGCCGTGAGGTGTGTCATAGAGCGCACCGAGAGGGTGAGCCATTGAGTGGACGATTCCGAGTCCCACGTTTGAGAAGCCCATTCCTGCGATATACTGACCGAGAGCCATATCTGTTCTGCCCTCGGGGATATTTGCTACGGCATTTCTGAGACTTCTGCCGATAATTTCGATTGCCTTTAAGTGGAACATATCGGAAAGCTCCCATGCGCCTGCGGTTATGTAGCCCTCGATTGCGTGGGTGAGAGCGTCCATTCCTGTTGCGGCGGTGAGTCCCTTGGGCATTGAGGACATCATATCGGGGTCAACAAATGCCACAACGGGGATATCGTGGGGGTCAACGCAGACCATTTTTCTGTTCTTCTGAACATCGGTGATAACGTAGTTGATAGTCACCTCTGCGGCTGTTCCTGCGGTGGTGGGTACGGCGAGGATAGGCACGCACTTGTTTTTTGTGTCTGCAACGCCCTCAAGGCTTCTTACATCGGCAAATTCGGGGTTGTTGATGATTATGCCCACAGCCTTTGCGGTGTCCATTGAAGAGCCGCCGCCGATAGCAATGAGATAATCAGCGCCTGCTGCCTTGAATGCTGCAACACCTGCCTGAACGTTTTCAATTGAAGGGTTAGGCTTTATTTCCGAGAAGATCTCGTAAGCAAGACCTGCATTGTCAAGCACATCTGTTACCTTCTTTGTAACGCCGAACTTGATAAGGTCCGGGTCTGAGCATACGAGAGCCTTTTTAAAGCCTCTGCCCTTTGCTTCGTCTGCAATGGCGGAAATTGCGCCTGAGCCGTGATAAGAGGTTTCGTTGAGGATAAATCTGTTTGCCATAAAATTCCATCTCCTTTATATTTTGGCAGATCCTTCTGCATTGGTCATATGATGAATGTGACTTGAGGTGTTATTATGTCACAGCGGCTTTTTGCGGTTTGTGAAAATGTCCTCGTAATCGCCGCTTGTGGGAGGGGGCTTAATATCGTCCATTCTGGTGCTTTCTGGATCGCTTTTTGCCCGTTTCATACGGGAGGCAAATTCTTCGCCCGAGGTGCGGCGGTGAGGCTTATGCATATAGATCTCCGCATTGAAGCCCGGATAGCCGAACTGCCCTTTGAGTAATGACAGCACCTTGTACTGACGCATACACAGATACTGAGGCAGGGCAAAAAGCATAAGAAACGGCACTCCCATCATAAAGCTTTTTTGTGCGATCATAACAAGCAGCACACGTATGAGAAATACGGCAAGTGCATAGACAGTCCATTTTTCACGCTTGCAGGAGGACAGCACGCTCAGCACGATGGATACGGGAGCGAGTAGACTTTCGAGGAAAGATAAAAGATCTTCTCTGCCGAGATACATTGGTATGCCCATCACATCATACAGAGTAACAGCGCCGTTGATGATGACACATAGAAAACCTGCAGCATAAAACAGCTTGTCTATGCGCTGCATAAGCTGCTGATTGCGGTTCATCTGTGCGATAAGCTCCTGTTCGTCCATCGGCGTCCTCCATATGATCTGTTATTTGTCTCCGTAGGGATATTTCTTATATCCCGGGTGTCTGCCCGTTACCTTGTAATTTTCACGCATACTGCAGAGACGGTCGATATTTTCACGGGAAATTTCTCTTTCTCCGCCGAGTAAGTGGGCTGTGAGGGAAATTTTTGCAAAAAGCTCAAGAGTTTCCATTCGGTAGTAGGCGGTGAGCAGGTCTGCGCCCACGGTAAGTGCGCCGTGATTTTGCAGAAGCATTACATCGTGCTCCTTTAAATAAGGAGCGATTGCGTCGGGCACCTCGTATGTAGAGGGTGTGCCGTAGGGGGTGACGGGAACGCTGCCTACGGCTATGACAGCTTCTATCATTGTGTAGCCGTCAAGGGCTTTGTTTGCTACTGCGTAGCCTGTGGCAGTAGGGGGGTGAGCGTGAACAACTCCGCCTACGTCCTCACGTTCTTTGTAGCATCGCAGGTGCATTTTTATCTCCGAGGAGGGACGGTAGCCGTTTTCCGCTTCGATAATATTGCCCTCGCCGTCAATTCTCACAATCTTTTCCGGGGTGATGAAGCTTTTGGATATTCCTGTGGGGGTGGCAAGAAATGTGCCGTCGTCGAGCTTTACGGAAACGTTTCCGTCATTTGCTGCGACCCAGCCCAGCTGCCACATCTTATGGCAGACATCGCACATCTGCTCTTTTATTTCGTTAATATTCATAATGAAAAAATCCTTTCGGGGGAATATTTATGTTTATATTATACAACAATTATTCGCATATGTCTACATAATTGTGTAAATTTATGCTTAAAAAATGGAAACGCTTTTTTGGTCAATTTAAACAACTGCTGAAAAAGGGTGATGATATGATGAAAATTGCCCGAAAGCTGTTGCATTTTTTTAACCAAAGTGGTATAATATTTATTTGCAGGAAAAAAAGATCTTATACGCCGAAATCGGCTTTGATACGAAAGGAATGTTAATTATGGCTAATTCAAAAAAGCTTGTTCCCATTACTCTGCTGACGGGTTATCTCGGAGCGGGCAAAACTACTCTTATCAATCACGTGCTTAATAATCAGGAGGGCTACAAGTGCGCTGTTATTGTCAACGATATCGGTGAAGTGAACATTGACGCCGAGCTTATCCAGAAGGGCGGCACGGTGACTCAGAAGGACGATAATCTTGTTCCGCTGTCAAACGGCTGTATCTGCTGCACTCTTAAAGTTGACCTTATGAACCAGATAACCGACCTTATAAAGACAGGAAAGTTTGACTATATTCTCATTGAGGCAAGCGGTATCTGCGAACCTCTGCCAATTGCCCAGTCCATTTCCGTTCTCGAGGGCAAAGCTGATAAAAAATATCCCCCTATCTGCCGTCTTGACAATATCGTTACTGTTGTGGACGCTCTTAGAATGGCTACAGAGTTTGGCTGCGGCGATGAGCTGCTTAAAGAAAACATTGACGAGGAGGACATTGAAAACCTCCTTATCCAGCAGATAGAATTCTGCTCAACCATTATCCTCAACAAGGTGGACAAGGTAGACAGCGAGCAGCTTGGCAGGGTCAAAGCTATGATAAAGGTATTGCAGCCCAAGGCAAGAATTATCGAGGCAAGCTTTGGCAAGGTTGCAGTTCCTGATATTCTTGATACGGGTGCTTATGATTTTGAGGAGGCTGTTACTTCCGCAGGCTGGGCAAAGGCTTTCGAGGAAGCCGGCAAGGAGGACAGCGAGGAGGACGAGCATCATCACCACGATCACGATGACGATGATGACGATCACGATGAGCACGAACATCACCACCATCACGATGATGACGATGAACACGCTGAACACGAACATCATCATCACCATCACGATCATTGCCACAATGACGAGGAGGGCGAGGCTGAGGAATACGGTATCGGCACCTTTGTTTACCGCCGCCGCCGTCCATTTAACAAGGACAGGCTTCAGGAATGGGTGGGCAACTGGCCTAAGAACATTATCCGCTGCAAGGGTATGCTGTGGTTCTCAGATGATCCCGAGAACGCTTTCGTTTTTGAGCAGGCAGGTGTTCAGATAACCGCAACAGGCTCGGGCAAGTGGTTTGCCGCTGCTCCCGAAAAGGAGAGAAAGCGCCTTTTGAAGCAGTATCCCGAAATTGCCGCTGACTGGGACGAGAAGTACGGCGACAGGGAGATAAAGCTTGTTTTCATCGGTCAGAAAATGGACAAGCAGGCTATCTGCGACAGCCTTGACAAGTGCCTTGATGACTAATGAATAAATTTTCCCCGATATGCTTCGTGTGGAGCATATCGGGGAATTTTTTTGATTTTATAATGCAAATTATATAGTTTCATTAGAAAAGGCTCTGGCATAGTTTGGATTTTAGATCAGCATTCTTTCAGAAGCACCTGACAGAAAGAGTGGGAGGTATACCGTATATTATATTTGAAAAAAATTATCAAAATAAAGCTGCGGGTCGGACTCGGACCGACATATTCCCCTCTTGGCAGGAGGGAGTTTTACCGATTAAACTACCGCAGCCGCCCCTGAAAGAGCAAGGCTCTTTCACACACACGTGGGGGTGTGGCTCTGCAAATGCACGAGGAAAGGCATATATATTATAGCACAATAATTATGTTAAGTCAAGATTGACAGTTTATTTTTATAATGTTATAATTGTAAATAAGGCAGGTGGAAATATGCGGCAGTGTCTTATTTGTAAAAGGAAAAATATTGAACATTACGGGATATGCCCCGAATGTGAGAAAATGAACGCTCTTCACAGGGCTGTGAGCGCCGACCTTTCGGGCTACACAGCGCTTGTGACGGGGGGAAGGATAAATATCGGATATCACACCTGTCTCAGGCTTCTGAGAAACGGTGCCGAGGTCATTGCTGTGACCCGCTTTCCCTATGACGCAATGAAAAGATATTCCTCGGAGCCTGATTTTAATGAGTTCGGTGACAGGCTTCACATTTGCGGATTTGACCTTAAACGTGCGGACAGAATGGATATGCTTATTTCCTATGAAAAGGAAATGTTCCCGAATGGTCTTGACATTCTCATAAACAATGCCGCTCAGACCATACGCAAGGCTCCGTCATATTATGCGGAGCTTGCCGCCGGGGAGGAACGGCTTCGGCTGGAATTTTGCAGCGAGTTGCCTGCCCGTATTCTGACATCGTGAGAGGATACCTATGAACTGCTGCCTGCGATCTGTGACAATGATCTGTCCTTTTATGAAACTCCCGAGCATAATTCCTGTGTGGCAAAGAGCGAGGAAATATCCGCCGCAGAACTGCTTGAGGTACAGCTTATAAACGTTACTGCGCCCTTTCTGCTTACGGCTCAGCTTAAATCACATATGGCAAAAAGCCCTCACCCTAACAGGTTTATAATAAACGTTTCCTCGGTGGAGGGGCGGTTCAATCACAAAATGAAGCTTGCCCGTCACGTTCATACAAATATGGCAAAGGCTTCTCTTAATATGATGACCCATTCACTTGCAGGGGAATTTGCTGCAGAGCGGATATTTATGTACAGCGTTGACCTGGGCTGGATATCAAATCAGTTTCCATCGGAGTATGAGGTCTCAAAAAATTTCAAGCCCTATCTATCCTTTGATGACGGTGCGGCACGTATCTGCGCCCCCATATATGAGCATCTGAACGACGAAAAAAAGCCGAAAGACATCGGCGCACTTTACAAGGATTACAAAATAATGGAGTACTAAAATGGATATATTCAAAATGCTTTCCGATATTGCGGCGGTGATAAAAAAGCCTTCGGGAAATACCTCTGCCGATAAAAAAAGTGAAAAGTCGGCTGTTTTTCCTGTTGTTTCGGATAATCCCAAGCCCGATACAGAAGTCCAAAACAACGAGCTTCGTTTAACGTTTAAGGAAGCTCAGCAGGCAGGCTTTCAGTTTTGTTATACAAGAAAAAAGCAGGTTATCATTACAAGTATTCACGTTAAGTCCGAAAAGACAATCATTCCAGCATATATTGACAACCACCCTGTTGTGAGGATAGCCGACAGCTGCCGTCCCATTGCTCTACCTAATATAAAAAATGCTGTGCTTGTTTTTCCCGATACTGTGAAGGAAATAGGTGAAGGTGCGTTCAGAGCATACAGAATACCGAGATGTAATATCAGGAAACCATTGTGGGGACCGATTTTTACGGAAATTTATTTTCCCGAAGCCTATGTGCGAATAGGCGAGCTTGCCTTTTACGATCAGGCAAATCTGAAAAAGCTTCATTTCGGCAGAAAGGCATTTATTGAAGGCAGTGCTTTTGGCAGGTGCACAGCTCTTGAAGAGGTGAAGCTGAAAAGCTGTTCTCTTTTAGACGAGTGCTTCGGCAATTGCACAGCGCTTTCAAGGGTATCGTGGGAAAAGGCTGAGTATTGCGGCGATAGGGTATTTTTCGGTACACCTTTTGAGAAAAGCTGTGATGTGCTTATCACAGGCGATGTGCTTCAGAAGGTCAGGACAGATGAAAAGATTTTTACCGTTCCCGAGGGAGTTAAAACCATAGGTGAAAATGCTTTTGAAAATAATAAGTCTATTGAAAGAGTGATCTTACCGTCCTCTGTTATAATAATAAAAAGACAGGCTTTTGTGGGCTGTGAAAAGCTTTGGGACATTGATCTGAGAAATGTGAAAGTGATTTATGGCGACGCATTTAAAAACTGCCTAAGCCTTGACAGCAGAGTCAGAATAGGCGCCGATACCGAGTTCAGAGGTTATCCGTTTACGAGAACGATGCTTGAAAAGGAAAGCGTTACAAAGGACGGCATTGTTATTAACGGCGTTCTTTTTAGCATCAGACCGGATTTTTCGGGCAGCCTGTGGCAGATATCCGATAATGTCCGCATAATATCGGGAGATATGAGCAGATATGATCTTGAAAGACGGTGGAGCAAAATATCGGGAATGGAAATAGTTTTTCCCGAAAGCGTTACGAAGATAAATGATATAAATCTTTTTTCCTTTGCCAAACGGCTTACGTTCAAAAATCCCAATGTGCAGATATACAGCTCAAAAGGATTTCCGCTCTGTAATTCTTTCAGAAAAAATATAACGCTTACCTTTATCACCGAAAACGGCAGCTCCGATATACCCATTGTCTTTCCGAAAAATATCGGCGATAATCCCGCATATAGGAAAACCGTCGAGTTTTATGACAGGGTGTTCGATGGACGATTTGGACGATTTGATATAAATACCTGATTCCGCAAAACTCAAAACGCTGCCGAAAGTCTTAAGAAGGTCTGAATCCAAGCATTGCATCTTCCAAGAGCAAGACGGAGCTTACGAGCGTGAACAGTGAGATGACCGGCAATGAGAATCAAGTTATCAATTA
>NZ_JBNMJV010000020.1:0-49180 GCF_050874005.1 Huintestinicola sp. | reverse complement strand
TCAGAGCTTTTTTGAAATTGCCTTTGAAGAAGCACAAAACCTTTTGCAGACGGAAGCAGACGGTTTCGCTGCCGTTTTGCAGAGTTTGGCAGGCTTTGATATTGTCAGTCAGGCAGGAGATGCAATAAGCATTTTCGAGGGAGCAGGCACAGCCCTTTTAACCCTGTTTTTCTGTATGGAAGCCTTTACATATTGTGCGTCCATAGATTTTAACGGCGGTATCGAGGGAGCTATCAGAGTGGCTATGAAGCTGGTAGTAAGTGCCTTGATAGTACAGAATGTGGACAACATTGTCGGGATAATATCCGGACTGTTCCGAAGTGAGGTGGATTTTGCATCTGCCTTCGATGGAATAGGAGCGGCGTTTGGTGATGCGATGAATCAGGGGACTCCGCTTGAGGGCGGTTTGCTTGATATAAACTATATCGTTTTAACGCTGCTCTATGTAATAATCATAATTCTTATGTTCGTTATGTTCTCACTTATCGTGGTAACGGTACTGGGTGTAGTTTTTGAAACGGCGATACTTACGGCAATTTCTCCCGTAGCACTTGCAACACTTGTGAATACACAGGCACGTTCGGCAGGAATTTCGTTCATAAAGAATTTTGCGGCCGTATCAATGCAGTGGGGAGTGCTTGCAATATGTTTCAAGGCATACACGATTATTTCCGCAAATCTGGCACTTGATTTCTCAGCAGGGCTTAACGGTGCAGGACTTCTGATGCACATTTTCAAGTACGCAACTCCCGTTTTAAGTGTTGTAATGCTTGCAATAACCGTTGCAAAGTCAAGCGATATTACAAAGCGAGCTTTGGGAGGTTAATATGCGAGTATTGAGCTTATTTGACGGAATATCTTGCGGAATGGCAGCTCTTGAACGTGCAGGGATAAGCGTAGAAAGATACGATGCTTTTGAAATTGACAAATACGCAATAAAGGTCAGCGAGAAAAATTATCCTCAGATAGTACATCACGGGGACGTTTTCAGCGGAAACTTTGCCGATTTCAAAGGATACGATCTGCTTCTGGGCGGTTCACCCTGCACCTACTGGAGCATTGCAAAAACGGGCAGGGAAACAACCCCGGACGGGATAGGCGGAAAGCTGTTTATGGAATTTGTCCGAGCCTTACGGGAAAGCGAGTGCAGATATTTTCTTTATGAAAACAACAACAGTATTCATCAGAACATAAAGGATTTCATTTCCGAAATGTTGGGAGTACAACCCATAATGATAAATTCTGCACTTGTATCGGCACAGCAGAGAAAACGCTGCTACTGGACCAATATTCCCGGTGTATGTCAGCCGGAGGACAAGGGCATTTTGCTGAAAGATATTCTTGAAAGCGGTATCTCTTGGCAGGACAAAAGCTATTGTATGACCGCAAGCTATGACGGAGCTGTTTTTTGGAACACAATGCAGAGAAGTCAGCGGAGTATGATAGCAGAGCCTGTCGGAGTAGCACAGAGAGGGCGATATGTCCAAAGCGGAAACCGAACATCAAAATGTGAGGGCGGCACCGAGCAGTTTATTGAAGCAAGAAAGGACGGGAAAAGCAACTGCCTTACTACCGTTCAGAAGGATTCAATGGTTGCAGAGCCAATTCCCTTTAATACCTTTAACGGTGAGGGAGAAAAATCCCGTACCTTTATGGCAGGCTATTACAAGTACGGCGAAGCTACCATAATCACAAACAAAGGCTTCAAGGGCGGTGCAACAGCAATAGCACAGCCAATCAGAGTTGGACAGTATGGCAGCGGAGGTCAGGGACAGCGGATATATTCCGTTCGTGGAAAATCCGTAACCCTGTCAGCAAACGGCGGAGGTCAGGGTGCAAAAACAGGCCTTTACAAAATCGACCTTCCCGACGGTGATTACATAATCCGCAAATTAACCCCTGTCGAAGCAGAGCGTTTGCAGACTCTCCCGGACAACTATACCGAGGGAATATCCAAAACACAGCGATATAAATGTATCGGAAACGGCTGGACCGTTGACGTTATTGCCCATATCCTTAACGGGCTGAAAGGGGTGATTTGATGATAAAGGCAGATATTCCGCAGGACGTTACGGAGTACAAGGAGCAGTTTTTCTTCGGACTTACCATACGTCAGTTTGTATGCGGAATTGCAATGATCGCACTGGCTATTCTCACATTCCTTATCGGAAAGAATTTTATCTCAACGGATATTTTAATGTATATCGTTATTATCGAGGTTGCTCCGCTGGCAGCGGTGGGCTTTATGAGATACAACGGTATGCCCTTTGAGAAAATCGCTTCAACGGTGTTTGAGTTTTATGTGGGAAAACAGCGTCGGGGAATGACATATCTCCCGGAGGAGGTTCAGCTCCACGATGAGGTGAGAAAAATATGGCTGCAGGGGCTTGAAAGAGAACGTGCCGCCGAGAAAAAAGCAAATAAAAAGAGGAGAAAATAACCAATGAATAACGGAAAGATGATTTTTGTAACGGGCAGTGCTATGAGCGGAAAATCAAGATTCGGAGTGTCGCAGTTCAAGGAAATGGACAGAGTACAGTATCTCTGCACCAATGAGGATATGGACGATAAGACTCTGAACCGCATATTCTTCAACGAGCGGAGCAAACATTTCCGCTGGGATATTATCCGCAATTTCAGCGTTGACAAGCACCCTGTCAAATACAAGGAGTACAAGTGCTTTGTGCTGGATAACCTTGCAGACTGGATATACAAAAAGACCATTTCGGAGTATGCCGCAAGGGTGGAATTTACTGAACAGGATATGCAGAACTTTGTCAAGGAGCTTATGCAGGCTATAACGATACTGATGAACGAGGTCACAGGAAGCGGCGGCACCATTGTTGTCATATCCGCAGAAACGGGCTTTCAGCCTGCACCCTTTGACGTGATCGACAATATCTATCGTGAAGCCCTCTGCACAGTAAATCAGCGAGTGGCGAATATGGCTGATGAAGCATATTTTTTGTTCAGCGGCCTGCAGCTCAGAGTAAAGTAAGCGAAAGGAGGATATACGGATATGGGCGAGGAAAGCGTTATGACCTCAGTTACAGAGGTTACAGAAATGACTAAACCCTCAGAGGTTACGGGTGAACAGTCACGAACATCTGCCGTAACCGATAATACGGGAAATGTTTCGGAAAGCACAGATATTTCCGCTATGGAAACCGCCGAAAACGAAAATGTTCCACTGGAACATATCGAAGAAAATGCAGAAACACAAGTCCCTGCCGATGCTGAAATGAACAACGATGACATTATTTCAAGCATTGTTGCGGAAGCAGTATCACAGTCCCTTGAAGAAGCAGGAGTAACGGAAGAAGCGGTGCAGACGGAAGAAGCTGTTGTTACGGTAACTGAATACATACCCGTAACCGAAGCCGAGGAAATTGTTTCGGAACAGCCTGCCGTAACCGAATCCGTTGTGCAGGAGATTACAGAGGTTTTGGAGAGTACGGCTATAACGGAAGCAGTTACGGAAACAGCGGTGGAAAACAGTACAAGTCAGATAAATATTGATCCGAGATTTATTGCCGTTCCTGCCGTTATTGCAGTTCTGGCTGCG
Organism: Huintestinicola sp.; assembly: GCF_050874005.1. Taxonomy (GTDB): domain Bacteria; phylum Bacillota; class Clostridia; order Oscillospirales; family Ruminococcaceae; genus Huintestinicola. The sequence goes on along the minus strand of NZ_JBNMJV010000020.1, from coordinate 45,615 downwards.
GCTATGGCATTCGTGAAAAAACGGTCAAAAAAGACAGCTGTTACCGATGATGATGCTCCAATGTCTGCAAGGGACAGAGATGCCATAAGACTTTCGGCAGGCAAGCCCAAAAAGAAACAAGGCAGGAAGTCCAAAAAGAGCAGGACTGAAAAGGAAAAGAAAAATCTTTCAAAAAAGGTACTTTCCACAATTCCTTATCAGAAAGTCCTTTCCGATGATATTTTCTATCTTGGAAAAAAGATGTACTCAAAGGCTTATACCTTTGATGACATAAATTTCAACCTTGCCGATGAGGAACAGCAGTATATGTACCTTGAAAGATATATCGAATTTCTTGGTATTCTGGACGATACCGTTGACTGTCAGATTTGCTGCTGGAACAGCAGGCTGAATATGGAAGAGTTTAAGAAGGCAACTCTTATGCCGCAGAAGGCTGATGACCTTTTTGAATATCGTTATGAATTCAATTCGAGAGTGCTGGAGGAAAATATCCGCAAGGGACAGAACGCTATTCAGAAGCATATGTACATCACTCTTACCATTAAGGCCCCCGATGAGGAATCGGCTGTCAGACGTTTCAGAACGCTGGATATAACTGCTATGAATACCTTTAATCGTATCGGGAATACCGGACTTCGTGTGCTTACATCACAGGAGCGTATCGAAATGCTTCGTGACTTCTTTGTTGGTGCGGAGAATATGACAGTCCCCAAACTTACGGCGGAGGATTTTGCAAAGGGAAAGGAAAAGCTCTATTGTAGTCCCGACTATTTCGATTTCAAGAAAGATTACTTTATGTTCAATGATAAGTACGCAAAGGTTTTGTATATCCGTGAATATCCCTCAACGGCTACATCGGATATTCTTACGGGGCTTCTGGGTACGGGCATTGAAATTATGGTAACTTCCAACATCGAAACCTATGACAGCGCCGAAGCAAGAAAGTTAGTTCAGCGTCAGATTACCGCTGTTGATACGGATATGGCAAAGCGAGAGGTCAAGGCAGCACAGCACGGAAACTTCTCCTCACAGATGCCGCAGAGAATAAAAAATCAGCGTGATGCGATGGTAAGCGTATTTGACAAAATTACTGTAAAAGACCAAAAGCTCTTTATGGTGAATACGCAGATACTCATTAAGGCTGACTGCTTTGAACAGCTGAATGAATGTGTTGAGGTTATCGAAAGCACCCTCAAGCGTTCCGGCTGTATCAAGGGTGAAATGGCTTGGGAGCAGGAACACGGAATGTCGGACTGTCTGCCCTTGGGCTATCAGAGAAAATTTGATTATCTCCGCACAATGCCTTCCGAGTCCGTTGCGATATTTATGCCCTTCAATGTTCGTGAGGTACAGATGCCACACGCTACATACTATGGTATGAATGTGCTGTCACACAATCTTATCCTTTTTGACCGAGTTTTGGGACTTATAAACCCTTCGGGCTTCTATCTTGCGGCTTCCGGCGGCGGTAAGTCTTTCAAGGTCAAGACGGAAATTACAAATATCATAACAGGCGATGAAAATGCAGATGTTCTTGTTATTGACCCAGAAAGAGAATACTGGAAGCTGGCAGAAGCATTCGACGGAGAGGTTGTCCGTTTCTCCAACGGCTCTACAAACTATATCAATATGTTTGACTTTGACTTCCGTCTGCTTGACGATCCCGAAGTTGATATTATTGCCGACAAGTGTCAGCTGGTTACATCATTCATTTCTTGTATGGATTCAAAGCACCCTCTGAACGCACAGGAAAAGTCCTTTGTTGACCGCTGCGTACAGAAGGCTTATGCAAAGTCGGGAGTGCTTAAATCTCTTGACCCGAAGGATATGCCCACACTTGGAACATTCCTTGAATGTATGAAGGAAGAAACCGAAAACGTACCGCAGGAAATGAAGAATAAGCTCATTATCACCATTGATATGTATGTAAACGGCTCTGCAAAATACTTTAACAATCAGACCAACGTCAACACGAAGAACAGATTTATCGCTTATGATATTCGTGACCTCAACGGCAATCTGAAAACACAGAGTATGCTCCTTATCCTTGACTACATCTGGAACAGGCTTGCAGAGAACAAGGAAAAGGGCAGAAAGACTTACATTTTCATTGATGAAGCCCATCTGCTTTTTGCCGATGAATACTCTCTTGACTACTTGCAGATGCTTTGGAAACGTGCGAGAAAGTACGGCGGTATCCTCACAGGCATCACACAGAATGTTGACGATCTGCTGAAGGATTACAAGTCCCGTAATATGCTTGCAAACTCCGAGTTTATCGTGCTTCTCAAGCAGAATCCCACAGATGCGGCCAAGCTGCAGGACGTTCTCAATATCAATGACAGCGAGATACAGTTTGTCAATGATGTCCCGGCAGGACACGGACTGCTCATTCTGGGCGGTAAGACGAAAATACCGTTCTATGACGAATTCCCGAAGGATACGAAGCTGTACAGTCTTATGACTACAAATTTCTCCGAAACGGCGAAGATGCTCCATCAGAACGAGGACGAAAATAATACCACATAAGAAAACGAAAGGGAGTTGTTTATGGCAAAGGTTGATAGAAAAAACAAGGAAAATCAGCAGGGCGAAAAACACTCCCTTTCTTCTTTTGAAAAGAAGAGGGGAGCAAAAATCGCTTTTAATTATGCACAGGCACGGACTAACAAAAAATATCGTGTTGTAAATGTGCAGAAAGAACATAGGGATATTTCTCCCACATGCAAAATTATTCACGGAGAAAAGTCCGTAAATGTTCCCGAAAATGAAAATACAGCCAAGCCCGTAAAGAATACGGCAGGCAGGACTTTCACAAACGGACAGACAGCAAATCGGAGAAGTGAAAATCACACTCCCGGTAATGCTCACAAACCCGAAAGTACGGTAAGCGAACCCGAAAAGGCAATCACACCCGAAATTGCACAGCGTATGAAAAGGGCTGCATTTTTGGATCAGCAGAACAAAGCAAACATCAAGGTAAACACTGCAAGGACTGATTTCTCCGAAGCAAAACGTTCTCCCGAAAATACAGAAGATAAAAATTCTGTCCCTGTCATATCTGCAAATGACAGCGGAGAAAAGAAGCCCTATGAGCATAAATATGTTTCGCAGACTGCCGACAGCATTATCCCGGAGCAGAAAAAGGCTATCACTCCCGAAATGGCTCTCCGAATGAAACGTGCTGCCTTTATAGCACAGAAAAACGAAGAAGCAATACAGCTTAATCGGGCTTCTGTCATAAGCACAGAGGAAGAAGAACGGGATGTTGTTTCATATGAAAATGATGATTTTTCCGAAGAAACGGAAAATGTTCCACTGGAACATCTTGACGAGGAGCAGGAAGAAACGCAGGGCTGCTCATATCTTGGCAATTCCGAACACGCTGTTTTTGATACATATAACAATGACTTGAGGGCTTACAGAGCCAAAAACGCTTACGGGGATTATGTTCGGAAACAGAAAAGAAATGCAAAGGAAAGCGGTATTGACCGTCTTGCAGGAACAGCACAGACTGTCGGTGAAATCAGCCGAGGAGAATACGGAAAGCTGATGACCGATGCTGTTGTTGGCAGTTTGGCAGGGGAAAACGTACAAAATGCAATTAACGGTATAGGAACTGTCGGACAGGCTGTTTCCGGCTCCGATTCGGTAGGCAGTAACGTACTTGACGTTTCTTCCACGCTTGCCGCCATTGAAGCGAAAAAGCTGGTCAAGAAGCTGGCTGAAACTGATATTAAGAAAAAGAAACGAGCCGAGGAACGTATGAAAAATCACGGCAATCGTTTTGGAATAGATAAATATGACGAGGTAACAGGAAAAAATGAAAAGTCAAAAGATACCAAGAAAAATGCAGACCGACATTCGGAAGCTCCCGACAAAAAGCAGGGAAGCAATAAAGTCGGCAGCAGTCATAAGCTGCAGCAGGAAAAGCAGGAGTACGCTAAGACGCAGAGGGCAAAGGAGATAAGGGGAAAGCAGAAAGAGATTTTTATCAAGGAAAACAGAAAAATCTCAAACACCCTTTATTCCGCTGCTTCGGGTAAGTCACAGATTTTCAGACGCATATTTGCCAAAAAGGGAGCTTCGCTTATTGTAGGCGGTGGTGTCGGTGCGGTTGTGATACCCATATTTCTTGTGATTATAGTATTCATTCTTATGCTTGCCTTTTTCGGCTGGCTTTCTCCGTTTTCATACGGACTTGCAGGCGAAGATCCCGACACAGAGCATAATGCGGAAACCAAAGCCGAGGTCATAGACGGTTACGCTCTTATGGTGAAAAACTATATGGACGTTACACAGGCGTATTACTACCTCAATTATGGTGACTGGTACGGCGGTACATATCAGTACGAAAGTGCGGAGCTGGACTTTGCTTCATTCTTTGCCGACTATTGCGAAAGCATTGTTGCCGAAATACAAGCGTACTATCAGCCCCTTATAGATCAGGCATCAAGCCCTGCACAGGCTATGGCGATAAGCAGGGCAATGAGTGAAGCTATCCGTCAGGCACTTGCAAATGCACAGACAGCGGCTTATGAGGAGTATTCACAGCTTGTTTCCACTCTTGATGATGAATTTACACCAACAGAACACAGACAGCATTATGAGGTTGAGGTCACAAGCGGCGGAAACGGCATTGATGATTCAGCCGATTTTCATAACAAGCCTATTCCCGGAACAAATAACTTTGGGAATGTGGAGATAAACAGCGAGCTGTCGGCAGAGGAACTGCTTGCATATATCGCCCTTTACAAGAGCCTTATAACCTTAAACCCCGATGATACGCCTGCCGATCCCGATGCGGAGGATGAAGAAGTATCGGTAAATATTACTCCACAAGATATTATGGATTTCTTTGAGGAAACAGAGTTTTTCAGCATAACAACGAATATAACCCACGATAACCCCTGCATAAATCAGAACTGCAAACGCAGGCTTATCGGAGATGCGGAAAGCGGTTACTCTTGGGAATATTATTGCGACAGCGACCACGATAATCTGACCGGAGAAATAGGTGCTTGCCTTACTGCCGATGAATTGCTTGCAAAGGTAATGGAGCTTACCGATTCGGAGAATATGGGAGTTGACGAGGATAACTGCAAGGAAATTATAGAATCGTATCTTGATATGTTCAAAAAGAAGCTTAACATTGACGAGGACGATTTCCGCAAATTCGGTGCGGCGGATAATGAAAAGGCACAGGAATTTTATCAGCTTCTAATAACAGACGAACTGCCCAATGCCGACTTGTGGGAAGTGGACACACCCTTTTCCAATGATGAAGAATAGGAGGACAGAATGAAAAAAATATTCGTCAGGATAAAGGACTTTGTAAAGGTTCATAAGGACGAACATGGCTTCAAATATACGGTCATAATCGTTGTTCTTATCATTGCTGCCATAGCCGCAAGCGAGTGGAGAAAGTGGCAGGACAGCAAGGAGCTTCCCCAAACGGAAATTGTGGAGGAAGCTCCCGTTGAAGAAGATAAACCCGATATTTTACAGAAAATATGGGACGACAGCAAAGCTCATTTTATTGTTTTCGGTGGGCTTGCTATAACCCTTTTTATCGTAAAGTGCAGGAACGAAACCAAACTCACGGAAAGCGGAGGAAAGATTAAGAAATAAAAACGGAAGCCCGAAAAGAGCTTCCGCATTAAAGTCATTCGTCTTTGTAAAGTCTGTACATAAGGGTAGGATAATTTGTCTTGCCGTTAAGAACACGATAGAAAAGTATCTTCTTTTCTTCCTCAAAAACCTTGTAGAACATAAGATATTTTTCAACCACTATCATACGAAAACCAAGCTTTGACAGCTTAGGATCGGGAACAGACATACCCGAATACGGAAAAAGATGTATCTGTTCGGCGGCTTTGTTCATTTTATCCTTGATGCGAACTGCACCCTGCTTACTGCCGAGCATTATAAACGTTGAAATTATTTCAGTCATATCGTTTAAGGCAGCAGGGAGAAATTCAATGGTGTATTCATTAGTTGCTTCCATTGATAATATCCTCCAACTGCTTGTTTACCTCATCGAGAGTGAATGTTTTTGCTCCGCTTAATCGCTGAGCTTCGGCTTCAAGCAGCTTTTCACGCAGATCGAGCATTTCCTCACGATATGAGTATGCTTCCATACTCATAACAACAAGGTCTCCTTCTCCGTTTTTTGTGAGAAAAACAGGCTGATTTTCGGTTTTGCAGAATTCAGCAATATCATTATATTCATTTCTTAAACAGGTGGACGGTCTTATCATCATATAAATCAACTCCTTGAATTGTAATTGCTTTTTACTATACATATTATATCACTATTCTATGCAGAATGTCAAGAGTATATTAGTGCTTCGGATAGATTTTTGGAAAGGTATGATTGTCTGTATATTACATTCTACCAAAAGAGTAGAACAAAATGTATTTTTCGAATGAAAGGAAGTTTTCTATGAACAAGTTAATTCTGGCAGAGAAGCCAAGCACAGCAAGAATACTTGCCCACGTTGTAGGAGCAAGAGAAAAGATTTACAGCGGAAACAGTAATGCCTACTGCTATTTCGGCAACGGCTACTATGTTGTAAACGCAAGAGGTCATCTTTATAGTCTGGGAGAACCCGAAGATTACGGCTTTTCCAAAACATACAATATTGAGGAGCTGCCTATGTTCCCGGATTTCAAGATTTTTACTTGCGGAAAGGATACGGAAGCTCTCCGCACACTTATCTCCGAGCTTATGAGCAGGGACGATATTGATGAAATTATATGTGCCACCGATGCAGGCAGAGAGGGCGAGCTTATCTTCCGCCACATCTATGAAGCCAACAAGTGCAAGAAGCCTGTCAAACGTTTGTGGTGCAATTCAATGACAGATGAAGCCATAAGGGAGCAGCTGAAAAATCTTCCTCCCGACAGCAATTTTGACGGAGAGTATTACGCTGCCCTTGCAAGGCAGAAGTCGGACTGGATAATCGGTATGAATCTTTCAAGGCTCTATGGTGTGCTTGATGACTATGCACATCATATCGGCAGGGTAAAAACTCCCGTGCTTTCCATAATTGCCGAAAGGGACAACGAAATTCTGAATTTCAAAAAGAGTGTTTCCTACCGCCTTGAAATGCCCAACGGAGCTTTATCCGAAACCGCATTTAGCAGCCGTATGGAAGCGGAAAGACAGATGAACTTTGCTAACGGTCAGACAGTATCGGTTGTATCAGTTGTCAGAGAAAGCAAGAGCAAGAACAGACCTCTGCTCCATAATCTCACATCACTACAGCAGGAAGCAAACAATCTGTACGGCTATACCGCAAAGGAAACTCTTGATGCAGCTCAGAGCCTTTATGAAAAAAAGCTCATTACATATCCGAGAACGGACTGTAACTATATTTCCGAAGATATGAAGAACGGAGTAATACGTCTGGTTGACCGCATTGCAGCCATTCCCGAATATGCGGAGAGGGCAGATAAGCTCACAACACAGGGGCTTAACCTTGATGAAAGGGTAGTCAACAACGGAAGAATGAACGGTCACGAACATCACGCAATCATTCCCGAAGCATTCACAGGCAAGGCTGATGCTCTTTCGGAAATTGAGAAAAACATTTACGGTCTTGTGTTAAACCGTCTGCTTTGTGCGGTGGATAAGCCTTACAAATATACGGAAACAAACTATGAATTTCGGTGCAATGACATCGTTTTCAAGCTGAAAACGGAGGTTCCCGAACAGCTTGGCTGGAAAGCCTATGATACCGAAAAGGAAAAATTGGAGAACGCTTCTATTGTCAGCTATGACAAAGATACAACCTTTACCGCCGAGGGAATAACGGTCAAGGAAATTGAAGCACAGCCCCCGAAGCATTTTACCGATGCAACGCTTCTGTCCGTTATGAGCAACATTGACAACCGCATTGACGATAAGGAGCTGAAATTCGTTGTTTCGGGAAAGGGTATCGGAACGGAAGCTACAAGAGCAGAGGTTATCGAAGATTTGATTCGTGCAGGCTATGCGGAGAGAAATCACAGGAATATCGTATCAACTCAGTTTGGCAGGGACTTTATTGCTTCTATTCCCGACAGCGTAAAGTCTGTTGAGCGAACAGCCGAATGGGAGCAGATATTTACAAATATCAAGGAAAAGGGCATATCCGCCGAACCGTTTATCACGGACGTAATGGATTTTGTCAGCTCCGTTATATCCCTTGAAAGAAGTCCCGATAGAAAGCGAACTCCCGTACATAACGATAACCCCAATGCTTCAAAGAGAGAGCCTGTCGGTGTTTGTCCGAGATGCGGAAAACGAGTTTTCGAGGGAAAGAAAAATTACTATTGCGAAAGCGGAATTGAGGGCTGCGGCTTTACCCTTTGGAAAGAGGACAAATTTTTGTCAAGCAGGGTAACACCCGAAAAGGCGGTTATGCTCCTTAACGGTGAAGCTGTAAAAATGAAAGCTGTCAACAGGGACGGCGAAGAATACGAAGCCGAGTATGTTATAGAAGATACGGGCAAGTATATCAATCTGAAAAGAATACCGCAGGAAAAGAAGCCTGTCGGTACTTGCCCCTTATGCGGTAAAAACGTGCTTGAGGGAAGAAAGAATTTCTATTGCGAAAGCGGTGCTGAAGGCTGCGGATTTTCGCTTTGGAAAGAGGACAGATACAACGGCATTACCATAACAGCATCAAACGCTTTTGACCTTTTGTCGGGCAAGAAGATATACAAGGTCAGAAAGAAGCTGAACGGCGAGGGCGAGAAAAAAGCCTTTGTTATGGTTATGAACGGCAAGTATGCCAATATCAGGTCAGCGGAGGAAAAGGGATAAGCTATGTCGGAGAAAAAGAAAAGTGTTTATGAGCTTTGCGCTTGCAGAGATAATGTGTTTTCGGAATTATGGCGAGCTGTTTTTCTTGCGAAGATAAGCGATTTAAAGGGTGCTGAAAATATCGAGGTAAAGACCATTCCCGATGATAAGCTGAGAGGTATTGTTGAAGAACCATATTCCGATGCACTTGCACATCTTCTCATTATGTACGGTGCAGGATATTTCAGCTTTGACAATCTTTCAAGCGTTATTAGAGATGCACCCAAATACAAGGACGAAATTTATGCCGCCGAGGACTTTATAATCAAGCAGGCAGATCTGGACGAAAAGGAACGAGTTTCCGAGCATATCATTCAGAATATTCTCTTATGCACCATAAATTCAAGGAAATATTCCGAGATACAGCCTATCGGATTTGATACCGCACGGCAGCTTTGCGAAAACAAGCATACCGTTATTCTCAACGGATTTGTTTTCGTAAAGGATATGAGTTTCCTTACGCTGCTTGTTCACGTTGAGGAGCTTATGGGAAATTTTGACGGCGAACAGATGAAGGTAGTCACGGCAGGGCAGGTAATCAATGATTTTACCGATAACAAGAGCATTGAGGATAAGCTGTTTCCCAAGAAAATCAATTCCGAAGAAACAACGCCCGGATCGGATAAGGCACAGGAAAAAGAGAGGGATATTCTTGACAATGACTATATGCCCGAAATACCTTTCGTTCTGAATGTCAAGAACGTGTTTTACATTCATCAGCTTTATGAAAAGCCTTATGTTGTTGAATTTGTCCTTTATGCAAAAGCAAACGGGATCCCCTTTGACGATAACTTTGTAAATGAATATACGGCATATATCCGCAGGACAAAAAGGCAGTTTACGGTTGCCGCTATTTCCCGAAAGAGGGAAATTTGCGGTGATGACATTAACTGGTTTGATTACGGCACTACAAGATATGCCGACAAACAAATCATAATTGATAACAAATTTGACCTTACGGAGCATATAGACTTGTCGGGTGATATTACCGATGATGAAAACTTATCGGACGAGGAGCTTTCTGTTCGTGCGGTGGATACATTCCTTGTAAACAAGACATTGCCCGATAAGACGGTGCTTGAGGTTACATTTTCGGGGAAGAAGATACTCTATCTTCTCATTGAGGGTAAAATTGCAAAAACACTTGAAAGCGAGAAATTCCGAAAAATACCCTTTGACTACAATAACGTCTGGACTACCGTTATGGAGTGGTCCCGTTCCAAGCTCATACAGAAAAAGGGCAACAGCATAGTTGTTCCGATTTCCGAATTGCAAAAGCTTCCGGAGAATGACCGGGAATATGCAAAGCGAATGATTGCCGAGCAGTATTCGCTGAAAAAGAGCAACAATAAGATGCTGCAGAAACTCAGCGATCTGAAAAATTATGCCAATAAGGAAATGAAAGTCAAGGAGCAGCAGAAAGCCTTGAAAGACAATCGTGCCGCACCTATAACGGAGGAGGATAAGAAATGAAAGTTTTAATAAGAGAAACTCTCCGAACTGTCGGAGTGAATATTTACGGAGCAGACGGACAACTTCATACCAAAGATTTTTTTGAAAAGTATTTTTCCGATACGGACGGAGCATATCCAACGCTCCCGGAGGAGCAGGAGGAATTTGAAACGGAAGCGGAATGGACTATCATAACCGAAGCCGATTTCAAACATCTTGCGGAAAACCTTGCACATATTCAGAACGCTATTGACGGTGTGCAGGAAAAAATCGAAAACGGGGACAGCAAGGCTGAATACACCTTTAATTCAGACTGTTTCTTTATTTAACGGAGGGAGTGAAATATTATGGCTGATACAAGAGATATTGACCTTGAAGCGTTACTCAAAAGAGTGGAATTTCTTGAAAAGGAAAACCATTCTCTCCGTGCAGAGGTGGAAGAACTCAAAACCAATGATATTGAGATAAAGGCCGAGCTTAATACCATCAACCGTTTTATTTCTGCAATGACGGAAAGTCAGAGCATTGATGAAATTATGACGGAGATCGAGAGTGCGGCAAAGCAGCTTACCGACAGCGATAATATAATTTTCTACTGTATGGACAGCGTTAATGAAAAATTTTTCGCAGAGGACGAGGGACGAAACTGGCAGTCAAAGGCTGAAACCGAATTTCTGAAAAGTGTATCGGATAATCAGGAGATACAGAATGAGGGAACAAGGGCATATATCCCCCTTATTTCTGGAAACGGAAATACTCTGGGAGTAATTGAAGCTGAACGAAGCAGCGGTTTTAACACAGATGACCTTGCCCGAAATTTTAGCAAGGGAGGAACGTTTGTAGAAAACATCAAGCTGGGACTTGAAAAGGAATATCAGCATCAGGGAAGAATTACAGACGAGCTTACACAAATGCTCAATCGTCAGGGACTTAATGAATACCTTGCAAATACCATTGTAAAAGCATTTGCGGAGGGCAAGTCCGTCAATATTGTAATGTGCGATATTGACCGGTTTAAGAGTGTAAATGATACATACGGCCACGATGCAGGAGATGTTATCCTCAAAGGCACAGCTTCAATTATGAAGGATTTTACAAAGGACGGAGCAAACAGCTGTTTCCGTATGGGCGGCGAAGAAATGGTTGCAATTTTCATAACGGATACTCCCGAACAGGGTGTGGATATGGCTGAAAATCTCCGCAGGGCTATCGGAAAGAATGTCAATGAAATTATGGTTGACGGAAAGCCTATGGACTATTCCGTAACTGTTTCCATAGGCGTACACGAAATGCAGCCCGATGTTCCGCTTACTTCCGCTAATGCAAGAGAGGTTTTCGATGCTGAATTTAAGAAAGCGGACAATGCCGTATATGAAGCGAAGGAAACAGGCAGAAACAAGGTAGTTTGTGCAGATGAGCAGACCTACATTTCCTATCTTGCTATGAAAGCCACAGAGGTTTTTGTAAAAAGCGAGGGGATAGAGGATAAGGAAGCGGTAAAGGGAATTTCGGATATGATAACCGACAGTTTTGCGGCTCCCACCGAGGAACAGGGCTTTGATACTATCGTTGATGCACTCCGCACCTATGCTGTTCAGACCTCCGACACTATGCCCGATATATCCGAGCTTGCAGATTTTATTGCAGATAAGATCGAAGCATATTTTGAGAAATCGGACAATGCTCTTTCCGTTTCGGAAATTGAAGAAATACCCGCAACAGAAGCACCGAATAAGCGCGGAAGCGGTTATAACGTTTTTGACATTTTGGACGAGTCCTCTCCCGATATGCTCATATCCGTTGAGCAGAACGGCTGCAAGGAATATATGAAAACAGACAAGTCCTTATTTGATATTCTGTACTGCTGCGATGAGAAAACCCCGTACAAGGCTATAAAGGATATGGCATCGGAATTTATGACCGAAGCGGATTTTGCTTATGAAAATCAGAGCAAAAACATATTAGCGGCTGAAATAAACTTTGATGAAAATTCCCTTACTGCATACAACAATGATATTTATGCTTCAATTCCTCTTGACAGGGCTGTTTCAAATCTGACCGCAGTATTCCCAAAGCAGAAATCATATTATGCAGAAACCCCGGCAAATGACGGAGTATCTTTTTCCGACAGAGTAACTGCTATGAAAGAATGGGCAGACAAGGCACTTGAAAAGGTGAACGAAAAGAATATTCAGAAAGAGAATGTGCTGAAAAAGAACGGAGGTGCAAGATAAATGCTTTATACGGATGAACAAATAAGAAGGGCAAACGAAAGGAGCATATCCGAGTATTTTCAGCAGGAGGGATATTCCTGCAAAAAAATACGGTCGGAAACGCACATTGCAGGCTTTGGCGGTTTTTATGTAAAGGACAGCACTATTCCCAATCAGTTCTATATCCATTCACAGCAGATAGGCGGTGCAGGACTTGTGAGCTGTCTTATGAAGGTTATGGATATGCCGTTCAAGGAAGCTGTCAGAACGGCTCTTAATGGTGAGCTGGGACAAGCCGAGAGAATGGAAAGCGGTACAAAATATACTCCGCAATACAGAACAGCTGCTCCGTCAGCTCCCGAACCTAAGCCCGAATTTATAATGCCCGAAAAGGGTGCAGACAACCGCAGAATGTTCAGCTACCTTACAAAAACAAGGTGCATTGATGCAAGTGTAGTCAATGATTTTATCCGTGCAGGAGTGTTGTTTCAGGACAATAAAGGCAATGCCGTATATCTTCACAAAGAGGACGGAAAGCCTTGCGGAGCTGAAATTCACGGCACAAGCGGAAAAAGCTATACCGTAGGCAATGCAAGGTATTCCGACTTTTCGGCAGACAAAAAGGTCATTCCCACAGAGCCGTACATAGCCGAGCTTATCGGCAGAGAAATGAATGACAGCGGTGTGAGATTTGCAGGATATGTTTATGAAAACAATGCAAATATCGTTACCGACAGCACAGGATATTCCGCAATTATGGGGAAGATTGCAGAAATTCAGAGCAGGAGCATTGACAGGGAAGCAATAGACAGCGAGGTAAACGGCAAGCTGAAAAACTACAAAGGTGTTGCACCCGGAACGTCCGAGAGCTTCTTTCAGTATGACAAGGGCAATCCGCAGAAAGCGTTTGTTTTTGAAAGCTCCATTGACCTTATGAGCTTTATTTGCCTGCACCCCGACTGCACAGACTGTAAGTTTGTCGCAATGGCAGGGCTTAAACCCAATGTTGTGGAAAAGCTCCTTGCAGGCGGCCTGCCCGTTACCCTTTGTGTGGACAATGATACGGCAGGACAGAGCTTTATAAATCAATTCGGTTCACGATGCAGATATTTTACAGAGTGCAGAATGAACAACGTAAAGGATTTTAACGAACTGCTCAAAATGAAAAAAAACGTCCCTTTTTCGGAAAGAGTGGGTGCGGTGAAAAGCTGGGCAGATAAGGCGATACAGAAGATTTCCGATGAACAGTCAAGAAAGGTGGCATTTGCAAGATGATTGATGAAACTATGATTTCGGCAATTCACGAAGAAGATATGAACGCTGATGAAAATATTCCCGTAAATGATGCGGAAAAAAATACATCTCCTGAAAAAGCAAAGGTATCAAAGTCCGAAAAAAGGCTTGAACGACTTGCGGTATTAAAGGAAAAGTATGAAAAGGCTTCTACCGCACAGGAAGCGGCGGCAAAGAAAACAGAAAGCATAAGCTCACAGATCGAAAAGCTGGAAAAGGAGATACGCACCGAAGAAATTGCAGAGATTGACAAGCTGCGTATCGAAAAGAACTTTTCATACGGGGATATTGCAAAGATTATCCGCAGCGTTCCCGACGGTATGACCGCAGATGACATAATAAATCTTTTTGTGTAAAGGAGTAATGGACTATGACCGAATATGTAAACAAGGACTACTACAACAGCATCAAGGGAAACTGCACCTATATCGACCTTAACGCAAACACCATACACAAGGTTATGGAAAGGCTTCGTGCCGAGGGCATTATGTTTTCGGCTACATACGGCGGTTATCGCAACACCATTGCTGTCAGCAAGAATGATGCACAGAGAGCCAATGCCATTGCCGCCGAATACAAGCGCCCTGCACAGAATAAGCAGAATTATCAGCAGCGTATCATCGGCAATATCGAGTATTCACAGATAAGGGACAGGAATTTTATTAACACCGACCCTGCAACGGCATTACAGGTCGCAAATCTTCTGTCGGGTGATACAAGCATAAGATTTTCGGGCAGAATACTTGCCGATTCCGCAACTATTACAGTAAGCGGAAGAAAAAATGCGGAAATGGTCAACCGTATGATTGAAAATATCCGCAATGCCGACATCATAAACGATCTTTACCGTGCAGGCTATGAAAGAATGGCTGATACTAACGGCTTTGTAAATATACGCAATAACAGCACAGGCGAAATAGTTGGCTTCCGCAGTATGGATATGGTCCGTGAAATGTTCCACGATCAGAGCAATGAGTTTTTTCACCCTTCCGCATATCGTGTGGATATGACAGCGGAAACCGCACAACCCTACTATATTTCCAAGGTCGAAAAAGCATCGGCGGAGGAAAGAAATGTTTATGTTGATGAAAACGGCGGTGTGCCTACCTTTGAGAGCCAGCCCGAAGCGGAAGAATATGCGTCTAATAACGGTATTGACCTTTCGAATTTTGAGGAAATAGTATCTGAGGAAGAAACCATTTCCGAAAATGTTCCACTGGAACATCTGGAAATTTCCGATGCTCCGCTGTCTGTTCAGTTATCCGAAAGAATTGCGGCAGAGTACAACTTTTTCATCTCAAATCTGAAAAATGAAAAGCCCGAAGTAATCATTGCCGCTGCTTATGAGATAAACACAAAGGATAATATCCGCACTTATGTGGAAAATGAGGAGCTTGACCTTTCCGATGCACAGATGAAGGCACTTTTGTCAAGCGAAAATCTGCTTAATGAAGTGTATCAGGAATGGAACAAGAACGAGTCTGCCAACAGCTATGATGATGTTTCTATGATACTTGCTGACAGGGCAGACAGGATTCTGCTTTCTATGGAATGCAGAGAAAAGGAAAATGTTCCGGTGGAACATATTGAAACCGAGCAGAAAGAACCCCCCGCACCCGATGTTCCGGTGGAACATTCAGAGCCAAAGCAGGAAGAAACTGTTTTCAGTAATGTTCCCGTATATACAAAGGCACCTGCCGAAGCAAGGGAGCAGGGAGAAATTGAAATTTACAGAGAGAGCAGAAAAGCCAATTCTGCTTGTGCTGATATGATAGATGCTGTTCTCAGCAAGCACTACAATAACAACAGGATAGATTCGGAAAGTGCCTTGAATGACCTTCTTGAAAAATTTTCTGCCGACCGTATCGCACTTGTAACTGCTTTGAATATCAGAAGCAAGGACTGGGACGGACGTATATCGAGAGAAAACAAAGAATGGGCTAATGTTTATCTTTCCAATGTTGCTCCCGAAATTAGAGAACGCCCCGACGGTTGTTATCTTACCACTCACCCCGGCTTATTAAATCTTTTTGCCAATACAGTCCGTTCACATCTTGAAAAGGAAAAAGAGCTTGCAGCACAGGAAAAGGACGAGATTTACGATACACTTGACCTTGATAATAATGCTATTACTTTCTCCGTAGTAACTATTGACAGCGATGTAAGATTTGTAGTCCCCGAACATCTTGACAGATATGATATTCACGCTCTTGAACAGTATCAGGACTATATTGCAGTGCATCAGGAGGAAGAAGTCAGCGTATCGGTTGAATACTTGATGCTGGGTGATATGGACATCGAAACCGAGAGTGCATTATCCGATGAAGCCGATTTTATCGAAAAGCATCTTGACGAGGTGCTGGATTACAAATATACCACATCTTTGGAATATGAAGAATATACCATAAAAACTCCCGATGAAATGCTTGAAAGCAAGCAGGAAGAAATGCAGCTTGAACAGGCAAAGGAGTATATCCGCAGTTACCTTGAATCGGAGTTTTTAAGCGAAAATGTCAGCTTTGATGACCTTGAACATATCTCCGCAGGCTATTCCGTTCTGGGTGAGTACGGCGAGTACGGTTTGCAGATGGAAATTGACCTTGTAAATCTCAAAATCAGATATACGATTGATAATGAAAACATAAAGACCGAAAGCTATGACAGCCTTGCGGAAATGAACGAGCTGGCATTATCCGAGCTTAACTTTGATGATTTTTATTCAATCGGTACAGATGCACTTGCTGAATTTGAAGCAAAGAGATTTCGTCTTGCTATTCCCGACCTTGCCATTGATGCGGATATGCGAGAGATAGACTGCATCGAGGTACAGACTCCCGATGATAAGCTGGTTTTCTATTACAGCAAAAACAACAATGACATTGAAAGAGCTTGGGAAAGCGATGATAATTCCGATACTGCCGTAAGAATTGAGGAAGTCAGAAACGATCTGCTTAATGCAAAGGCCGCAGGCTTTATAATCAATGTTCGTGAAACAGGCTATGTTCCCGTAAATCTTTTCAATAGCCTTGACTATGATGAAAACAAGGCATTCTCCGATTTTATTTTTTCTATGGATTTCACGGTAGTAAAGGTTGGAGAAAAGTATGCGTTAAGAGATGAAACCAATTACGGGGATATTCATTCCGATACATTTGACGATGCTTCCGCTATGACAGACAGGCTTGATATTTACATCAACGATTTTTATATCACCGACATTGCCGAGCAAATGGAGGCCGCAGGACTGGGAGATATTGTTCTTCTTGATGAAATGACATCTCTTGAAAGAATATACAAGGCGATAAAGGCTGCATCTTCCGATGACAGAATGAAAGAGTTTTTCAATAATCATCTTTCGGATATGAAGGTAATTGACCTCTGCATCAACAAAATCGAAAGCGTTGACCTTGATATTGCCTTTGAAAATGCGGAAATTGAAACTCCCGTTGTACCCACAGGAATATCAGTTATCGAGGACATTGACAATGCGGTTTTAATGTGGGAGAGAGGTATTGAGATTTTCTGCAACAACGAGCCTGTTCCTGCTCACAGGGCAGGGGACAAGGCTTCGGAGGTTTTTGAAGATGAAAGCGGAGTATATACCGCAAGCAAGTCGGACGCTGAAACTTTTGCTTCTGCCGACACTATCGCTTCCGCAATCTGGGATATGAACGAAACCTTCAATGCAGTCCCCAAAGAGGTAGGTATGCCCTATTATCTGTCCCTTGAAAAGAGCTATGACGAGTGGGCAGATTACAAAAAGGGATTGAATGAATATGAGAACACTCTCAATGCCCTTTATGACGGAAACTATTCCTCTGTTATAACCTACATTGAAAATATAAGGGACTCCGAGGACGTAAGCGATGAACTCCGTGAACAGGCTGAAAGTCTGCTTGATGAGGTTGAGCATTTCAAGGAGCTTTCGGGCATTCCCGAAAAAAACAGCAAGGAAATTGAAAACCTTGCAGGCAGATTAACAGAACATCACCCCGGAAAACTCAAGATAGAGGAATACTATGAAAGCTATCTCCCTACCGTAAATGACCTTGCATTTTTTATAAAAGACCTTGTTGAAAATGAAAGACAGGGCTTCGGTTTAGGCGGTTATGCAGCTTCTCCTAACGGTATTACCCTTCCCGACCTGACAGAATATTCGTGGGAACAGGTTGCACAGGCAGTCATAAAGGCAATGGAAAATGACAGATATATTTCTGCCGATGAAAGAGCCGAGAAAGCCAATGCTCCCAAGTACACCATTTATCAGATAAAAAAGGGCGAAGAATATCACAATTCAAGATTTACCGACTGGAAAGCTTTGAAGCGGTATAATGTTCCTTTTGACAAGAACAGCTATGAATCTGTTTACGGCGGTTATCTTACTGACATAAGCAGAAGTCAGAACAGGGCAGTTATTCTTGATGATATTTTCAGAAAATTCAATGTTGACCGTCCCGAAGATTTCCGAGGACACAGCCTTTCCGTAAGTGATATTATCGTCCTTGAGGACAAAAACAGCAGCTCCGCATTTTTCGTTGATTCATACGGAATGACGGAGGTTACCGATCTGTTTTTTGATTTGGAAAAGCAGAATATTGACATTTCCAAGCTGTCGGAAATTACTCTTACCGAGGAATATGACCGCAGAAAGGATCAGCCCGATGATTTCCTGCACATAAAGAACACCATTTCTTTCAGCAATCTGAATTCTTCGTATCTCATAGGCAGATACAAGGAATTTACATATGAAGATGATGTTCTGCCCGATGCGGACGAGGGTGACACATTCACCACAAGACAGGGTATGCTTGCAGAGGTGCAGGAATTTTTTGAGGATTCAAGGAGTGATTCTACAAAGAGCATTTCAATAACCGATTTGAACGGCAAAACAACCGTCCTTGAGGGCAGGCTGTTTGAGTTTGATGCAACCGAGGACAGGCTTGCATTTATGATTCCTAATGTGGGCTATGCGGAAATGTTCGAGCGTGACGATGACAGCTATGATTACACCATTTATGACAGCGATTTCAATGTTAAGGACAGCGGCGTTTACGATGATGTAAGCATTTCTCTCCGACAAGCATTCACCATTATTCTGGAAGATGCAGGCTATGACATTGACAGATGCGAGCCTATGGACTTTGAAAAGGTACACGGCAGAGCAGAGGAAAAGGAAGAACAGTCTGCCCCTGCATCTGATACGGGAAGAAAGAAGTCGGGCAATGAGGTCGAGGTCGGAGATGTATTTTTATATAACGGACGGGAATACACAGTAGAATCGGAAAAAGGCATTTATCCCGATGATGTTGGTATTTCATATTTGGAGCAGACAGGCGGTGTAACCTATCTTGCTACACAGAATATTGACAGATACAAACTTGCGGAGAATGGTATTTTCCTCGGCAATCCCAATAAGGTGCAGGAGGAAGAAGCACCTTTGACTGAATCCCAAAAGTCGGAGTATGTTCCGAAAATCGGTGATTTGATTGACATCAATGATGAACTGCTTTCTATTTCCGATATAAGCGGCAGTATCATTACATTTACCGAAACGGAAAATCTTCTGGGCAATACCTCCCGAATGAGCATATCGGATTTCCTTGCAAGCGATTTTACTGTTGTTGAGGAAGCCGAAAGAGAAGCTGCTCCCGATGTTCCGGTGGAACATTTTGAAGCGGAAGCAGAGGTTGAAACCGTAAATGTTCCGGTGGAACATCATACTTCCAATGCGAGAAATTACGTTATTACCGATGATAATCTGGGTGTAAAAACACCAAAGGCGAGATTTGCCGCCAATGTTGAAGCTATCCGCACTCTGAACGCTATCGAAGCGGAGCAGAGAACAGCAACACCGAGCGAACAGGCTGTACTTTCGGGCTACACAGGCTGGGGAGCTATTCCACAGGCTTTCGATTCCGACAATAAGGAATGGAGCAATGAATATGCAGAGCTGAAAGAACTGCTTTCCGATGAGGAGTATATGGCTGCAAGACGTTCTACTATGAACGCACATTTCACCTCTCCTATAATCATAAATGCGATATATGAGGGGCTTGCAAACATAGGCTTTGAAAGCGGAAAGATATTAGAGCCTGCAATGGGTATCGGAAACTTTTTCGGAGTAATGCCCGAAGCTATGAGGACAAGTGAGCTTCACGGCGTTGAGCTTGACAGCCTTACGGGAAGAATTGCAAAACAGCTCTATCCCGATGCGGACATTCAGATAAAGGGCTTTGAAAAAACAAAGTTCGGAAATGACAGCTTTGATTTGGTTGTGGGAAATGTTCCTTTCGGAGATTACAAGGTTGATGACAAGGACTACAACAAGCATAAATTCTACATTCACGACTATTTTGTGGCAAAATCCATTGACAAGGTTCGCCCCGGCGGTGTGTTGGCTGTCATAACCTCAAAGGGAACAATGGATAAGGAAAATCCCGAAATGAGGACATATATTGCACAGAGAGCAGAGCTTTTAGGTGCGATCCGTTTGCCCAATGATGCGTTTAAGAAAAATGCAGGCACAGAAGTCACCTCCGATATTCTGTTTTTCCAAAAGCGTGAAAGACCTATCGAGATTAAACCCGATGAAGTTGAGTGGATCGCAAAGGGTACAACAGACGAGGGCTTTTCCGTAAACAGCTATTTTGTAAATCACCCCGAAATGGTGCTTGGAACTATTGCCGAAGCAAATCAGAAATACGGTCCCACAGAAAATACACAGGTTCTTCCCATTCCCGGTGCAGACCTTAAACAGCAGCTTTCCGAAGCTGTAAAGAATATTCACGGCACATATACACCTCAGACAAGGAAAGCGGAAAAGAAAAAGGAAGCAGAGGAAGTTATCCCTGCTCCTGCTAATTCGAGGACTTACAGCTATTATGCGGTAGATAACAGCATTTATTATCGTGGCGATGATGAAACTATGAGCAAGGTCAAGCTTTCGGGCGATGGTCTGAAAAGAGCTTTGGCAATGGTTGAAATTCGTGATACTGTCCGTGAACTTCTTGATATGCAGCTTGATAATGCAGACCATTCTCTTGACGGAGATATTGCCGATAAGCGTGAAAAGCTCAATCAGTTATACGATAGTTTTACTGCAAAGTATGGACATTTTGACGAAAAGAAAAATGCCCGTCTGTTCAAGGGCGATGACGGATACAGCTTCCTTACAGCACTTGAAGCAAGGGACAAGGACAGCGGAGAATACACCAAAGCCGATATTTTCTATCACGATACCGTTAAGCCCAATAACATAGTTGAACACGTTGAAACTGCACAGGAAGCACTCATTTTATCCGTTGCCGAAAGAGCAAAAGTCGATTTTGATTATATGACCGAGCTTTGCGGAAGGGATAAAAATACCCTTATAAATGAGCTTGAAGGCCAGATATTCCGACTTCCACAGGAAGAAGAAAAGTATGTGACTGCCGATGAATACCTCACGGGCAATATCCGACAGAAGCTCCGTGACCTTAATAATGCTCCGGACGGAATGGACGTAAGCAGGCACAGAGAAGCTCTTGAAGCTGCAATGCCTAAGCGAGTTGAAGCGAAGGACATTTCCGTCAAGCTCGGCTCACATTGGGTAGCTCCCGAATTTGTTACGAAATTCATAAATGAAAAGTTCAAGCCGAGCTGGAGAAGCGATGTCACTGCACAGTACAGCAAGGCTTCCGGCAAGTGGAAGATAGAGGGTGCAGGCAAAAACGATAAAACAAGCTATGCCGCAATGCACGATTACGGTACAAAGCGTAAAGATGCGTATGCGATTCTTGAGGGCATTCTCAATCACGAAGATCTGACTGTCAAAGACCCGAAGCTGGACGAAAACGGCAATCCTGTCCGTGATTCAAGGGACAACATTGTCAAGGTGACAAATCACGAAGAAACCAAGGCTGTTCAGTCAATGGTACGAAAAATCGAAAATGAATGGCAGGACTGGATATTCAAAGATCCCGACCGCAGAACCGTTCTTGTGGACAAATACAACGAGGTATTCAACAGTATCAGGCACAGAGAATATGACGGCTCACATCTTAATTTTGTCGGTATGAACAGCGATATAACCCTTAAAGATCATCAGAAAAATGCTGTTGCAAGAGCGTTATACGGCGGAAATACGATGCTTGCTCATTGTGTGGGAGCAGGGAAAAGCTATGAAATGATAACCATAGCAATGGAGGGCAAACGTCTGGGACTGCATCATAAATCCCTGTTTGCCGTACCCAATTCCCTTACGGAGCAAATGGGCAGGGACTTCAAAAAGTTATATCCTGCTGCCAATATCCTTGTTGCCACAAAAAAGGATTTTGAGCCTAAAAACCGCAAGGAATTGTTTGCAAAAATTGCAACGGGCGAGTGGGATGCGGTAATTGTCGGACATTCTCAGTTTGACCGTATGGGACTGTCAAAAGACCGTATGGAAAAATATATGCAGGCTGAAATAGGCAATCTCCGTGAACAGCTTGAAGAAGCGAAAGACAAGGACGGAAGCAAGAGCTTTTCCGTTAAGGAGATTGAAAAGACAATAGCCCGTTATGAAAAGAAGGTAAAGGACAGTTCCGAAAAGGTAGCAAAGGACGATTATATCGACTTTGAAGAAATGGGCTTTGACAAAATTTTTGTGGACGAGTGCCATCTATACAAGAATCTGGGTACAGCAACAAAAATGTCTAATGTTGCAGGCATAGGCACAACAGGTTCGGGCAAGGCGGCTGAGCTGCTTATGAAAACAAAGTATCTCGATGAAATAACGGGAGGCAAGGGTTTGGTCTTTGCCAGTGGAACGCCCGTCAGCAATAGTATGACCGAGCTTTACACGATGATGCGTTACTTGCAGACAGAACTTCTGAAAGAATGTGACATCAATCATTTTGATGAATGGGCAGCTGATTTTGGCGAGGTCAAGACCGATTACGAATTAAAACCGGAGAGTGACGGAAAGTATCAGCTGAAAACAAGATTTGCGAAGTTTACCAATCTCCCGGAGCTTATGGGAATGTTCAAGGAAGCGGCAGACGTCAGAACAGCTGATACTCTGGACCTTGAAAAGCCTGTTTCACACGTTCACGAAGTTGTTGCACAGCCCTCAAAAATTCAGAGAAGGCTCATAAAGTCACTTGCTAAAAGAGCAGCGAAGATCCGTGACGGAAACGTTGATCCAAAAGAGGATAATATGCTTTGCGTAACCAATGACGGACGAAAGATAGGTCTGGATCAGCGGCTTATGCAGCCCGGCTGTCCCGATAATCCAAACTCAAAGGTGAATATGTGCGTAAATAATGTTTTTGATATTTATACAAAGACAGCGCCCAACAGAAGCACTCAGGTTATTTTCTGTGATATGTCCACTCCGAAATCCGATGCACGTCAGGACAGATTTGAAATATATCGTCCCGACAAGTCAAAGGACAGCGGTTTTGACCTTATCCGCAAAAAGGTAGGTTTGGGCAGCGGAGATGAGGACAGATCCAAAAGAATTTCGTCATTTGCAGATATAAAGTCCTATGTGGATAAGCATTCTCCCGATGCGGAGGATAAGCTGCAGGAGGGAGATATTGCAGTATTCCGTATTCCGAGCGAGGACGGAACATCTATCGAATCAAGAGCGGCGGTGTACACAAACGGACAGCTTATTGAAGATAATTCCTATGATTTGCTTGACAGTCTGGGAATGTCACCAATAGAAGCAATGCCCGAAAAGCCCTTTAATGTTTATGATGACATTAGAGATAAGCTGATTAAGCTGGGCGTACCCGAACAGGAAATTGCTTTTATCCACGATTATGATACGGCAGAAAAAAAGCAGGCTCTTTTCAATCAGATGAACTCCGGCGAGGTCCGTGTGCTTCTTGGCTCAACGGCAAAGTGCGGCGCAGGAATGAATTCTCAGCAGAAAATGATAGCTCTCCACCACCTTGATGCACCGTTGCGTCCGTCAGATATGGAGCAAAGAAACGGTCGTATCGAACGTCAGGGAAATGAAAATCCCGAAGTTGATATATTCCGTTACGTTACCGACAAGAGCTTCGATGCCTACCTCTATCAGATTTTGGAGAACAAGCAGAGGTTTATCTCACAGATTATGACCTCAAAAACTCCCGAAAGAACTTGTGCGGATATTGACGAGCAGGCTCTTGACTATGCGGAGGTAAAGGCACTCTGCGCAGGCAACCCTTTGATCAAGAAAGAAATGGAGCTGCAGGCACAGATAAAGGATCTGAAATCCGAAAAGGCTCGTTACAATGAAAACCTCTATGAGCTTCAGGACAATATCCGTGTGAAATATCCCAATGAAATTATGCACAGTGAGCTTGTAATCAAGCATTACACGGCCGATTTGCAGACTGCAAATTCTGCTCCGAAGGCTATTGATGAGGAGGGCAAGGTATCATATCCTCTGAAAATGGGCGATAAGGTTTATCCTACACGAAAGGAAGCAGGCGAAGCATTCAAAGAAGCTGTCTGCAAAAATCTCGGAATGATGATGTCAGGCAAGGAAATTCAGCTTGGAGAGTATCGTGGCTTGCAGCTGTCGGTGATGTACAACGATTTCCGTAAAATGCCGCAGGCTTGTCTTAAAGGCGAAAAGGCTCATTATTGTGATATAAATATTGAAACAACCGCAGGCAATATAATCAGGCTTGACAACGTTATAAACAATATTCAGAAATCCATTGATGACCTTTCAGCAAAGGTGGAAATAAAGAAAAACGAGCTTGAGCAGATGAAAATTGACGTAGAAAAGCCCTTTGAAAAGGAACAGGAGCTTGCTGCTGCGGAAGCGGAGCTTGAAGATGTTCACATAAAGCTCACTCAGTTTGAGCTTACGGACGATTCGGCACAAAAAGATATGTTTGAACGCCTTGTTGATACATTCCCCGAAGTGTTGACAGGGGAGAAGTCTTATGTCAAGTATGAAGCAGATTGTTTTATGCCCCTGCACGTTGAAATGAACAGCGATATTCTCACCATAGCTCAGACCTATGTTCAAAATGGCGACCTTATGTACGATCCCCGTATTGACTTCAAGGTTGATTACGAGAACAAAAAGGTCATTCCCAAAAGCTTTGAGAACAGCGGTATGGGTGTATATGAGCAGTATGATATTTCAGACGGAAAGCCCGAAACTATGAAGCAGATAAACGATATTCTTACTTTTGCCGATGACTGGATGGACAGGATCGAGGAGCAGGGGTATTCAGCTCCTCCCGAAACAGGTGAAGAAGAGCATAAGAGAGATAATATCAGCCGTTAATGAGCTGATAGACGGTTCATAGATATATAATGTGAAAAGCGGTCGTGATTATGACCGCTTTTTTATTTATGAGTATCAAAGCTCTGTAAGCATTTAAAAAGTGTAAGTGTCCACATTATTTCGCAAAATATAGCCTTTTGCGAAAAATGACAGCATTTCCACACTATTCAAGATATCAGATATCAATTTTCACTCTGTTCATATACTCAAATTTCTGCTGAAAATCAGAATGAACATAGCGGTTAAGGGTAATTTCTACGCTGTTATGACCTAAAATTTCAGACAGTGCCTTGATATCAAACCCCAATTTTACGCAATTCGATGCAAAATTATGACGAAGCGAATGAAAATGAACTGACGGTAATTTTACGTTTTTTAAAACCTTTGAAAACCGATACTGCATCGTTCTCGGTTCAATGGGCTTTTCGCTGCCTGACAAAATAAATTCCCGATCATTACCCTTAAGTCTTTTCAGAAAATCCATCACACATTCGGGAATCGGAATGCTTCTTCTTGAAGATTCACTTTTGGGTTCGGTTATAATTATTTTGGTTTTTTTATTTTCATCTGAACATTGGATCCTTTGAATTGTTTTTCTGACGGTCAGAATACGTTTTTCCAAATCCACATCTTCCCACTGTAACGCAGCAAGCTCTCCAATCCGTATTCCTGTTGACATAGCCAGTGCAATACCGAGCGTGGTGTGATTTGGATCATGCGATATATATTCCGGTAATTTTTTCTGTTCGCTCTGATCGAGAAGTCTTATTTCCGCATATTTCTTTTTATGCATCGTTATCCCGTTCATCGGATCTGAAATGTGATATTTGCCTGAAGCATACTTAAATATTGATTTCATAAGAGTAATAATATCCGATACATATCGGTTTGACAGCCCTTTTTCTTGTTTCTGCTCAATAAATACGTATATATCCGAAGATGTAATATCATCAAATACTGCTGTCCCGAAAACCGGCAGAATGTGTTTCTGAGCCTTCATGGCATAATTGGCTGCCGTAGATTCTTTGACCCTATGCTTGATAGCTTGATACCATTCATCAAAAATTTCAGATATTGTTTTTAAGCAATGTCCTGTTGAAATTTCTTTTTCAAGAATACAGGAAATTTTCTCTTGAACATCTTCCTTGGAACGCCCAAAAACATACTGAAATCTCCTTTTGCCGCTCTTGCTTTTCCCTTTTGATATACGTCCTTCATATCTTCCATCTTTTCTGTGATAGATATTATAGTGTCCTGTCATAATATTACTCCTCAAAAATAATT
Source organism: Huintestinicola sp. (assembly GCF_050874005.1). Taxonomy (GTDB): domain Bacteria; phylum Bacillota; class Clostridia; order Oscillospirales; family Ruminococcaceae; genus Huintestinicola. The sequence goes on along the minus strand of NZ_JBNMJV010000020.1, from coordinate 19,262 downwards.
GTTAAATAACAACTATTAAAATATTAATTATTATTAATATTGAAATTATTTATTGACATTTTCAAAAAAATGTGGTACTATATAAATAATCTTCAATGAAAGTAACTACATTATATCATCTTTCGCAAAAGGCTATATTTTGCGAAATGAATTATCTCGCATACTTATAGTATTATTAACATTATCACCCTATTTATTCTGCTGTGCGGCAGGGAACAGATATATGCAAATATCATCTGACATTATAAATTTATAGCTGAGGGGTTGGATATGGAAGATCTGTTTTGTATAAAAAAAGGCTTGATGGAACATATGATAGCTGCAATAGACAGCAGGATCGCAGTTTTTTATTGCAGTAAAGAAAATAAATATGTTTCGGATAAGCTGTTTGAAATTCTTGGTTTTGATCAGGAAAAATTAACTTATTATTTGCAGAATGCAGACAAGCTTATTTCATTTTTTGAGGCTGAGTCTGCTGAAACAACACACGATAACAGCGAATGTATTCATAAGATAGGAATAATTGATATCGATGAAAGGTATATAATCATTCATCTGTTCAAGACCGATGATGAAGATTTCGGCTTTATTGTTGATAAAACAGCTCAGGTCAATAAAAATGTGGGGGCAATTTCAGAGATCGCCAAGCTTAAAAGAAATTCACAAATCGATGGTCTGACAGGTGTGCTGAACCGCAGCGGCTTTGAAAAAACAGTTGAACGCTCTTTGAAGCTCCGGCAAAATAAAAGCGTTCTGTGCATTATGGATATGGACAATTTCAAGCTTGTAAACGATACATTGGGACACCCTGCAGGCGACAGCGTACTAAAAAAAATTGCGGATATGCTTAATGACACTTTTTCATTGTCGGCTTTTGTCGGAAGGATCGGCGGCGACGAGTTTGCAGTATTCATATACGAAGAAATGACTTACGACAAGCTTTCCGAATCGTTGGAAGCGTTTGAAAACAAGGTCAAAGCTGATTTTGCAAAGGAATATCCCGATAAAAAGCTGTCAGTCAGTATAGGTGCTGCAATGACTGATTCGGGTATCAATGATTATGCCAGTCTATATAAAAGTGCAGATGCCGCCCTTTATAAGGTCAAGGAAAAAGGAAAAGGCAGCTACGCCATTGTTTAATTGAAAGGATCGATAGTAATGTTGGATATAAAAAACACTGTTAATGGAACGGAGCTTACAGTAAAGCTGATTGGCAGACTTGACACGACAACAGCTCCTGTTCTTGAAGGCGATCTTCGCAAATCTGTTGATAATATTGAAAAGCTCATATTTGAAATAAGCGAGCTTGAATATATTTCATCTGCCGGACTTCGTGTATTGCTTTCTGCACAGAAGGTCATGAATAAACAAGGCGAAATGATAATTCGTGGAGCCAACGAGACTGTTATGGAAGTATTTGAGGTCACAGGCTTTGTGGATATTCTGAATATAGAGGATAAGTAATGGATCAAAAAAAGGAAAGCTCGGCTTTCAGAATTGCTGTTGTTATCGTAATGATACTTGAAGCGATCGCTGTGTCGGGAATAATATTTTATCTTTCATTCGGAGAACATCAGCAGGGCATTTACGATAAAGGTTCCGTTCTGGACTATAACTATTCTCAGAACGGCAAATATGTGCTGTATATAGGTCTTAATGATAAGGATACATATACTCAGCTGATACCTGTCGGGGAAGCAAAAAAGACAGTAAACGAAATATGCACCAAGTATGTTGACGGATATACCGTGACAGAGGCAAACGGCGGCTGGGTAGATGAAACGGGTACTCTGACAGAGGAAATATCGCTGATCTATACCTTCACCGATGCAGAAGAAGCAGATATTATTTCAATAATGGACGAAGTCCTTGCTGTTCTCAATCAGAATTCTATTCTTGTGGAAAGACAGGATCGGTCTTATACATTTTACAGCGGAAATTGACTGCGGAGGAAATTTATGAGCAGAACCGAAAACAATATCCTGTTATTTTCAATTACTCTATGCTGGGCAGCTTCCTATGTTTTTATAAAAAGTCTGCCGTCAGACCTGTCAACATACGCATATCTGACGATGACCTGCGGAATTGCAGCTGCTTTGCTGACCATTGTTTTCTTCAAAAAAGTCAAAACGGTCAAGTTCCTCACGCTTGGAAAATCTGTAATTCTGTCGGGACTGCTGCTTTTAAATCTGATTTTCGATAAAATGGGAATAGACAGGCTTACTTCGTCTGCGGCAAGTGTTCTTGCATCTTCCTCAATACTTATTGTTCCTGTTGTTATGATAATAATGAGAAAAATACCCACAAAAAACAATTTGCTGGGTGCTGTTGTTATAATGACGGGAATAGTTATCACAAGCGGGTTCAAAGCAGAAAACATATTTGGTCTCGGTGCATTGTTTATGCTGCTTTCCGCCGCAGTGACTTCTGTATATACGATAGCTGCGGACAGGATAACCAAAGAAGAGGATCCACTGCTGTTAAGCGTGCTGCAAATGTGGGTAACAGCGATAATGGGATTTGTTATGTGGTTTATTGAAGAACCGACGACCTTTGCTTCGCTTGAATACACAAACGAAATGCTTTCCTCCGTATTTATCCTTGCATTTTTCGGAAAGGCGTATGCTTACGTTGCGCTTATGTATTCGCAAAAGTATTCGGATCCCATAAACGTTACAATAATCGCATCGACAGAGCCGATCGTTACACTGGTTCTGGCTGTCCTTATACCTACTGCGTTTGAGGAGCATTTTACAGCTGCTGCCGTATTCGGTGCTGCTGTAATTATGGTCGGTGCAATTATTTCGGGGACGGATTTTCTTTCACGCAAAGGAGGAGAAAAGCTTGAGGCTAAGTAAACCAAAGCAGTTTTTTATTGTGCTTGCAGCTTTTCTTGCCCTTGGAATACCATTTAAGGTCATGGTGCTTGTGGAGGGCTTTACCGAGGTAAGACCTGTAAATGCAATACCGCCAATAGCAGGGCTGGTATGCGGTCCTTTGGGTGCTTTAGCCTGCGGAGCGGGAAATCTTATTGCTGATATGTTCGGCACATTTAATCAAACCTCAGTTTTAGGCTTTTTCGGAAATTTTGCTGCGGCATATCTTCCGTACAGGCTATGGTATATTTACTCCGATGAGCAGCCCAATTTACATAGGAATGTCAATATTCTGAAGTATGTGCTTATCTGCTTTTCGGCGGCATTAAGCGTAAGCTGGTTTCTGAGCTTCGGTCTTTATTATTTCTTTGATACATGGATAGAAGATATATACAGATATGTCTTTTTCAATAATTTCGGGTTTTCTGTCGGACTGGGTATGCCTTTGCTCATAATGCTTTCTTCCGATGATGTAAATATTGTATGTGATCCAAAATGCAAAAGGTATCTTATACTCAGAGATGAAAAGCTGAAAAGGATATTCCCGGTTATATATACTCTGAATATGACGCTGATAATGGCAGCCGTTCTTGTATTTCATCTTTCACCGGCTGATAATACTGCACTGGGGATATTCTCTGCCATAGGAATATTCGGAATGATAGCCATATCAATATAAAGGTGATGGAAATGATAACGGATAAAAAGTCAAATATAAAAAGAATAGCGGTTGTTGTATTGACAGCGGCGGTATTTTTTGCGGTAACTATGCCGTTCAGAAAGCTTTTTCAGGTCGTATCGGTCACAGAGGTGCGCCCTGCTGCCGCTTTGAATCCTACATTTGGCTTGATATTTGGCTTTTGGGGAGCATTGGGCTGTGCGCTGGGAAATCTTGCTGCTGATCTGCTTTCGGGATACACTCCGCTTATGTGCATATTGGGATTTGCAGTTCAGATGGTCTACGGTATGCTGCCCTTTGCAGTCTGGAAAAGCTTTGGGTGTGAAATGCGTCTGAATTCTTCGATAAATATTATGCGGTATATGCTTATATCGGCGGCAAATTCGGCGGTCACTTCCTTTCTTCTCGGAGCTGTTATGCTTATTACGGGAATAGGCAAAATATTTTCAATGACAACGCTTATGCTGCTGCTGAACAACTTTGTGTTCTGTGTGGTCTTAGGTATTCCGCTGATACTTCTTTATACAAAGCTGAGACTGAAAAAGGTCAGCGAGAATTTTTCACTGAATGAACGGTTCATACTTATTTTCCTGTTCCTTGCGATATTGTCGGCGGCAATTATAGGATTGTTTGCATTTAACGAAATATCTGGATATGTAAGTGACTTGCTTGCCCTGTGGAACAGAGTATATATTTATATTTCAACAGACCTGCTTGTGTTCAGCGTGGTTATTGTATGTTTTCTGTTTTATGCGGAAAAGCATATCACTATACCGCTTGAAAAGCTTTCATATATTGCGGGCGAATATTCAAAAGCCGAAGATGACAACGGACTCAACACAAAATGGATAGTTGAAGAGTGCAGTAAATACGAAAATGTTCACGGCGAAGCCGGTGAGCTTGCAAAAGCTTTTGGAGAAATGGCTGTAAATATTGAAAGCTACATAAAAAATATCACTGATATTACAGCCGAAAACGAACGTATCAGTGCGGAACTGAATGTTGCCAAGCAGATACAGGCGGATATGCTGCCGAGAATATTTCCCGCATTTCCCGAACGTACCGAATTTGACATTTTTGCTTCTATGGATCCTGCAAAGGAGGTCGGGGGAGATTTTTATGATTTCTTTCTTATCGATGAGGATCATCTTGCTTTGGTAATTGCTGACGTATCGGGAAAAGGAGTTCCCGCTGCACTGTTTATGGTCATCTCCAAAACGCTTCTCAAAAATCAGGCGCTTATGAAAAAAGCCCCGAAGGATATTCTGACGGAGGTAAACGGTCAACTTTGTGAGAATAACGATGCTCAGATGTTTGTTACCGTATGGCTTGGGATCTATGAAATATCTACAGGAAAGCTTACTGCCGCCAATGCCGGACACGAATATCCCGCAATACGCAGGGCGGACGGCAAATTTGAGCTTTACAGGGACAAGCACGGCTTTGTTCTTGCGGGAATGGAAAATATTAAGTACCGCCAATATGAGCTTCAGCTGAACGCAGGAGATACTTTATTCGTTTATACTGACGGAGTGGCAGAGGCGGCTGACAGCAGCAATGAGCTTTTCGGAACAGACAGAATGACAGAAGCACTTAACAGGGAGCCTGATGCCGAACCGCAAAAGCTGATATGCAATGTGAATGAGAAAATAGCCGAATTTGTTGGGGAAGCAGATCAGTTTGACGATATTACTATGCTTGCAATTAAGATCAACAGCATCAAGGGGGAGTAAGTATGACAGTTGCGGCAACAAAAGAAAATTGGACAGTTGTTATGGAAGCTATAGAAGAATTTCTTGACAGCATAAATTGTCCGTTAAAGGCAAAGTTTCAGATACTTACGGCTTCCGAAGAAATATACGTTAATATTGCTTCGTATGCGTATGTCGGCAAAACAGGGGAAGCCGATATTGAACTGGGCTTTGATGAAGCGGCAGGAGTAGTTTCAATATCATTTGCTGACAGCGGTGTACCGTACAATCCATTGGAAAAGGAAGATGCCGATACTACGCTTTCCGCAGAGGAAAGAAAGATCGGCGGGCTTGGGATCTTAATGGTAAAAAAGAGTATGGACGATATAAAATATGAATATTCGGGAGGGAAAAACCATTTGCAGCTGATCAAAAAATGCTGCTGAAAATTCAAGTTCAACAGGGGGCATTAAAATGTTGACCGAGAAAGAATTTGAGGAATTCTATTCCGAAAATTACAGAAGGATATACAATTACTTCTATTATGCGACAATGAGTCATCATACTGCCGAAGATCTGACAAGCGTTACCTTTTTTAAATTCTTCAGAAGTATGGATAGATACGATGAAAATATCTCCGGCAAGCTGACATTTGCTTTGAAAATAGCGAAAAATGTTGCTGTTGATCATTTCAGAAAGAATAAAGATCATAAAGAGGTGTCTATCGGTGATGAGGAAGCATACGAATTTGAATGCAATTCGGCTGACCGATTGCTGCTGAGTGAGATATTGTCCGAGCTGCCCGTAAGAGACAGGCAGGTGCTTTATTACAGATATTATCTGGATATGAGCTCCGAAAAAATAGCTGAGATCATGGGCATCTCACTCACAAACGCAACAACCCTTTGCAGCAGGGCTTTAAAAAAGGCAAAAAAAGTTTTTGAAAAGTGTGACAAAAAGGCTATGTGAACCGTATATGTTTATAAAAGGGGATTTAAAGATGAACTTATCTGAATTTGAACAATTTTTTGGGTCGCTGGTTCAAAGAACGGATTTTACCCCGATGAAAAATAAAAAAGGTCATATTGAAATTTCTGTGACTGAAAAAAATACCGCACCGATCGAACTGTCCGATGACAGCTTATTGGCTGCGGCAGGCGGAGTAAACGAAAAAGGAGATGATAAGCATGACGGTGAATGAGATCGCAGAAAAATATTGTCTCGATGAAAATGATACCGCCTGCTTTAATGAATACCTTGAAAATAAATTTATCGGAAATATAAAATCTCCCGACACGGATATTTCCTTTGTTGACAGATGGACAGATATTTGCTCATACGCTGCTGTCAATGGTGTTGGTGAGGCGCTGAATAAATATGTTATTCCCAGGAGGCCTGTAAGCTTTGCCGATACAGCTGGTCTGCGATTGGAAATATACGATTCATTTGCAGGCAGGATACCTGTTATATACATAAAAAACACCAAGGATTTTGAAAGCTTTATCACCAATGCTGTATATAAGGGTGTGCCGCCCGAAAATCTTCCGCAGACAGGAGCTTCCTTTATCAGCGGAAAAACCACAAGATTTATTGTCCTTTCGGCAAAGCCCTACAGCAATGTTCCTGCATCGGAGATAGGCATTTCTTCCGAAGAATGGGCAGAAAGATCTATGATAATACGCCGTGAGCATGAGTGTACGCACTATTACACAAAGCAGGTCTACGGTACGGCAAGGAACAATCTTCATGATGAGCTTATTGCAGATTTTTTCGGGATATATGAAGCCTTCGGAGGATACAGGGCTGAACTGTTCCTCAGATTTATGGGGATAGGCGGAAGCGGCGGCAGGTTGAGTTTCTATACAGACGGAATGTCCGAAAGACTTTTTGCGGCTGTTTCCGAAGCTGCCGTACAAGCATCCGCTTATCTCGAAAAATATTCAAAGACGGCAGATTTTCTTGACAGAAGCCGAGAAGAAAGAATAAATGCATTATGCGAAACGGGACTCAGTGATATGTGCCTGAAAGCATGAGATTTTTCTAAAGTATATTATTCGGATACTTCAGTCCGGATCAATATAAATACATATTTTATAATCAGGAGGAATTAACAATGGCAGGAATCAATGAACTCAAGCAGAAACTCGAAAGCGATGCAGCTTTCAAGGAAAGTCTTCAGAAATCGGCAGATGCCAAGGATCTTATAAACAAGATCAAGGCAGCAGGCTTTGATGTTACTCCCGAAGAACTTATTAACACTGTAAGCGGCAAGAGCGGCGAGATCAGCGATGATGAGCTTGAAGCAGTTGCAGGCGGCAGCTTCTGGGGTGACTTCTGGACAGGCTTTAAGTACGGCTTTACTCATCCTATTGATGGTATAAAGGTTGTTGTTGACGAACTTTCATAATCAATATTTCAGGAGGTATTTAAAATGGCAGGCAAACTTTTTGAAGCACTCGGCAAAAATGCCGAACTCAGCAAAAAATTTATGGAAGCTTCCTCTAAGGAAGAGGCTTTTGAGGTAGTTAAGGATATAATCCCCGGCTACACCATTGATGAAATGATTTCTGAACTTAAGGACAGAAAGGAAAACGCAAATGCCGTTTCCGATGATGAGCTTGAAGCTGTTGCCGGAGGAACATCTATGGACGACATATATATTTCTGACGAGGAATTTTTCTCAACATTATTCAAAAGAGGAAAATGGCTCATCGGCAAATTATTCTGATCTGAAACAACAATTATTCAAGGAAACAAGGGCTGCATATAGGTCAGCTCTTTCCTGAAAAAAGGAGTGTAACTGTAATGGGCGTAAGAGAATTCAAGGAAAAGATCGCAGCAGACAAGGCTTTTGCTGCAAAGTTTGAAAACGTTAAAACAGCGGAGGAGCTTGTAAAGATAGCTGCCGAAGAAGGCTTTAACTTCACTGTTGACGATGTTAAGAGCAACACTGAGCTTATTGACGCAGAGCTTGAGGCTGTTGCGGGCGGTGCGACTATATTTGCAAAGACCTATTTTGTAACATCAAGCACTGTTTTTGCGAAAACATATTTTGTTGAAAACTGATAATTAAGTGCTTCCGTATGTTTTGCGGCAGACCGTAAAAAGCTCGGTCTGCTGCAAAACAGTATGGGAGTCTGTTTTGCAAAAAATCTCTTTGTACAAAATTATCCGTTTTTGTGCAAAGAGATTTTTTGTGATAAAATAAATATTGACGGAGAGGACGAGGGTATGAAGCGAAGTGTTTGTATTATTATGACTGACAAATGTAATGCGGAATGCAAGACCTGCTGTTTTTCGTGTTCGCCGAAAAATTCTTCGGTAATCGATGAAAAGCTTATGCTGAAAGCAATAGATGATGCCGCAGAGCTTGGCAATGCAGATGCCGTAGGCTTTTCAGGAGGAGAACCCTTTTTATATTATGAGCTTATGAAAAAGGGTATGGAATATGCAAAGCAAAAGGGCTTCGGTGTAACTGTTGCCACAAACGGATTCTGGGGCGGCTGGGACGACAGGGAGCTGGTCAAAAAGCTTTCGGCACTGCCGTTGGATCATATTTCATTCAGCTACGATCATTATCACGCCGAGTATGTTGATGAAAAAGCTTTTGAAAGAGCTGTCGGATACTGCAAAGCAAACGGCATATCCTACAGTGTCGGGATAGGTGAGACAAAAGAGAAAAAAGCGAATGATTTTTTCAGAGAGCTTGGTGTGGAAAAGTATCTGATGAAATTTTATATTTACCCATATCTGAGAGTAGGCAGAGCGGAAAAGAAAATGACCGATGATGCTTTCTACAAATTCTGTGATGCCAAACGGATACATTGCCGCAGCGAAGGGCTTCTTGCTGTCCGATACGATGGCGAAGTCTTTCCGTGCTGTGTTCAGACTGTTTTTGATACGGCATTGTCTATGGGTAATATTTCCGATTCGTCCTTGAAGGAAATAACGGAAAACAGCAGACTGGCTAAGCTTATAAAGGTTATCAAAGACCCTGACAGCTTTACAGAGCTTAAAAATATTGCAGCTTCGGAAACAGATATCCCCGATATGTGCGGCGATCACTGTGAAATTTGCAGAATGATGTTTAAAGACGAAAAAAGGCTGAACATTCTCGCCGAATATGCGGACAGTATTTATGAAAAAAAGCTTGTTGACAGCTTTTTGGGCAGAGGAGGTTTGTTAAAATGAGCTTGAAATCACTGTCATTTGTTATGACCGATACCTGCAATGCTGCCTGCGGAATGTGCTGCTTTTCCTGCTCACCGCAGAAAAAAACAGTGCTGGACAAGGAGCTTGTAAAGGACTATATACGGCAGGCTTCCGAGCTGGGTACAACAGATCAGATAGCTTTTACAGGCGGTGAAGCGATAATATATTATGACACGCTGAGAGAGTGTATGGAATATGCCAAAAGCCTCGGAATGTCATCGACCCTTGTAAGCAACGGCTTCTGGGGAAAAAATTATGATGACGGTCTTAAAAAGATAAGCGGATTGAAGGAAGCCGGCTTAAAGCATATATCCTTCAGTGTGGATAAATTTCATCAGGAATATGTTCCTGTTGAAAGTGTGCGAAACGCCATAACTATTGCACGTCGGCTTGGGCTTTTGTCTGCAATAACCCTGATGGATCTGAAGGACGGGGACAGCGTATATTATTCAACGGAAAATTTCAGAGACCTTCTTTATGGCTGCGACCTGATAGTGTATCCCTGTTTCCCGGCAGGAGAAGCCAAAAAGCAGATACCCGAAGATAAATTTATCTGTGAGTGCAGCAGCCTTTCAGCCCGCTGTTCGTTTGATAATACAATAACGGTATTGTTTGACGGTACGATGATGATGTGCTGCTCACAGTTCAGCAGGGATATTGATATAGTCAAGGTCGGTAAGTTCGGAGAAACGACCCTGAAACAAGCGATAGACAATCTTAACGGGAATGATTTCCTGTATGTTCTTTTGCATCACGGATTTGGCTGGTATGTTGAGCTTGCCCGTTCATTCGGGAAAAAGGTCCGTGAAAAATGCTGTGTGTCCTGTCACCTGTGCTATGAGCTTTTTACGGATAAGGATTTTATTGAAAAGTGCAGACCCTTTGTGGAAAAGGAAGCTCAGCGCCTCAGAGTAAGACACTTTATTGGGGCATAGTGCTCATTAATTTATTATAAAGGAATGATTTTTATGAAAGAAAGCATATTCAGAAAGAAAAGCATAGACAGGGTGAATTCACCCGAACAGCTTGACGAATATATCCGTGTGGCATCTCCGGGGATATGGCTGGTTCTTACGGGAATAGCCGTGCTGCTTGCGGGATTTGTTGTGTGGGGTATTTTCGGCACGATAGAAACAACAAAAAATGTTGAAGTTGTTTGCAGTGGTGAGAAGCTCCAGTGTTACATAAAGCCTGAGAATGCGGATTCCATAAGCGAGGGTATGCCTGTAACGGTAAACGGTCAGACGGGAACGGTGCTTGCTGTATCGGATATGCCTGTAATGCTTCCTGAAAATGCCGACCCGTATCTGCTGTATATCGGAGGATACAGTGCAGGGGATTTTGCATATACGGCAGAGATAGACGTTGACGGGCTTCCTGACGGCATCTATGAAGCAAAGGTTATCACGGAGAGCATCAAGCCTATTTCGTTTGTGATACAGTGAGGGAGCAGTATGAATAAGAACAATACCATAAAACAGCCTGTTTCGAAGGGCGTAGCCAAAACGCCTGTTGTTATTCAGCTTGAAGCCCTCGAATGCGGTGCGGCTTCTCTTGCAATGATACTTGCCTATTACAGAAAATGGATACCGCTTGAGCAGGTACGCTCCGACTGTGGAGTATCGAGAGACGGTTCAAACGCAAAAAATATCCTGAAAGCGGCAAGGCATTACGGACTTACCGCAAAGGGATACAGATATGAACCGGAAACGCTTAAGGAAAAGGGTACATTTCCCTGTATAATCCACTGGAATTTCAATCACTTTGTTGTTCTGTGCGGCTTCAGGGGCAGCAAGGCTGTAATAAACGATCCCGCAAAAGGTACCTGTTTAATTCCCATGGAGGAATTCGACAAGGCATTTACGGGAATATGTTTGTTATTTGAGCCGAGTGAGAATTTTGTGCCGTCGGGCAAGCCTAAGAGCATTATGAAATTTGCTGTCAAAAAGCTCAGAGGAACTGGAGCGGCATTTGCGCTGATGACGATCACAACGGTCATAACATCTCTTATCGGAATAGTTACTCCGGGATTTTCAAATATTTTTGCCGACAGGCTTCTTACGGGGAAAAATCCCGAATGGTTCAAGCCATTTATTCTTGGTCTCAGTGCAATTGCGGTCATTCAGATAATCGTGACCTGCATAAACACAGTATATTCCATGAAAGCAAACGGCAAGATCGCCGTTATTGCAAATTCGGAATATATGTGGCACGTTCTGCGTATGCCAATGGGCTTCTTCTCACAGCGAATGGCAGGTGATATCGCCGCAAGAAAGCAGCAGAATTCCGAGATAGCGGGAGTGCTTATTTCGACCTTTGCTCCGCTGGCGATACAGACGATAATGATGATATTCTACCTGTTTGTAATGCTCAGATACAGCGTCATACTGACGCTTATTGCTGTTTTGTCAATAGTGATAAATCTTGCCGTTTCAAATTATATCTCCGCAAAGAGAATAAATATCACAAGAGTTGCCGTAAGAGACAGCGGAAAGCTTTCGGGTACTGCCGTTGCGGGTATAGAGATGATAGAATCCATCAAGGCATCGGGTGCTGAAAACGGCTTTTTCGAGAAATGGGCAGGCTATCAGGCAAGTGTAAATGCAGGCAAGGTCAGGTACAGTGAGCTTAACGCAAGGCTCGGCATAATTCCGTCCGTCGTTTCTGCACTGACAAACACAGTGATACTTATGGGAAGCGTTTACCTGTGTATGAGGGGCGAATGGACGATAGGTATGATAACGGCTTATTCGGGATTTCTGCTGTCCTTTACATCTCCCGCCGTGCAGCTGACGGAGGCTTCACAGTCATTTCAGGAAATGCGCACAAGTATGGAGCGTATTGAGGACGTAATGGAATATCCAACAGATGTTAAGTACGGTGAGCAGGCAGGCGATACGGAATACAGCAAGCTTACGGGAAAGATAGAGCTGAAAAATGTCACCTTCGGATATTCGCCGCTGGCAGACCCGCTTATCGAAGATTTCAGTATGACTCTTGAACCGGGGCAGAGGGTCGCATTTGTAGGTTCATCAGGCTGCGGAAAATCCACCCTTTCAAAGCTTATTTCAGGTTTGTACAAGCCGTGGAGCGGAGAGATACTGTTTGACGGAAAGCCTATCTCGGAGATAGACAGAAACGTGTTCACAGGCTCTCTTTCCGTTGTGGATCAGGATATTATCCTTTTTGAGGACACGATAGCAAATAACATCAAAATGTGGGATAACTCCATTGAGGATTTTGAAATGATACTTGCCGCAAGAGACGCTCAGATACACGAGGATATAATGAAGCGTGACGGCGGTTATCAGTACAGGCTTACCGAGGGCGGAAAGGACCTGTCGGGCGGACAGCGGCAGAGACTGGAGATAGCCCGTGTGCTTGCTGAGGATCCCACAATAATCATTATGGACGAGGCAACATCGGCTCTCGATGCTAAGACCGAATATGACGTTGTAAGATCTATCAGGGACAGAGGTATCACCTGCATCGTAGTTGCGCACAGACTTTCCACTGTCAGGGACTGTGATGAGATCATTGTTCTTGACAAGGGCAAGGTCGCAGAACGTGGTACTCACGATGAATTGTATGCAAAGGGTGGCCTTTATGCCCGCCTTGTATCAAATGAATAAAGAGGTGTTGGAATGGGTTGGTTTGATGAACAGATAAGGCAGAGGATACAAAGCGATGACGATGTTTTTGCCGATGCATTTGCGGCTATGGCAGGAGCTGTTGCGGGCGAAAGGCTCTCAAAGGCACTGAGCGATGACAGGATACAGACAAAAAACGCCATAGATGAGATACTTAAATTTTACGGTATAAAAACACGGGAACTGCCTGATAATATCAGAACGGCAGATGAACAGCTTGAATTTCTTATGCGTCCTTCCGGAATAATGAGAAGAACTGTTGTCCTTGAGGGCAGATGGTACAAGAACGCAGTAGGTGCGATGCTCTGTACAAGAAAGGATAACGGACTCCCTGTTGCACTTATTCCCGGAAAGCTTTTCGGATATACGTTCTACGATACCGAAAGCGGCAAACGTTTAAGAGTTACCGGCAGCACGGCAAAGCTTCTGGATAATGAGGCATATTGCTTCTATAAGCCGCTGCCACTGAAAAAAATAGGCACAGCCGATCTTATAAAATATATACTGGGAACAGTTTCATTTTCCGACAGGGCGCTTATCTGTATATCAACGCTTGGCGTTACACTGATAGGTATGCTTGTTCCGAAGATACATAATGTTATCTATTCGCACGTTGTAAACAGCACAAGCATACAGCTTTTGCTGGCGGTATTTACCTTCCTGTTCTGCTCTCAGCTTTCGCAGCTTATAATAACTGCTGTAAAAACGCTGATAGTTGACCGTATTTCACAGAAGATGGGCATTGCCGCAGAAGCGGGCGGAATGATGAGAATGCTGTCTCTGCCTGCCGAATTTTTCAAGAAATACGGATCGGGCGATCTGGCAAACCGTATGGCTTATATCGGAGAGCTTTGCTCGCTTTTAACGGGTGTTCTGTTCACAACGGGTCTGTCATCACTGTTTTCTCTGCTTTATATCGGGCAGATGTTCAGATATGGTCCCGGGCTTGTTGTACCGGGACTTACGGTGATCTTGCTGACGGTGATATTCTCCGTAATAACTGCTGTCATTCAGGTCAGACTGATGAGAACGGCAATGGCTGAGGGTACGGAAGAAGCATCACTTACATATTCTCTTATATCGGGAATACAGAAGATAAAGCTTTCGGGAGCGGAAAAAAGAGCGTTTGCAAAATGGGCAAACAAGTATGCAAAGGCAGCAAAACCGAAATATACTCCCGTTATTCCATTCGGCTCGTTTATCGCTCTTGTAGGTACGGTAGTAATATACTATTTTACGATAACTACCAATGTCCCTTTGGCGGATTATTATTCCTTTACTGCGGCATACGGTGCTGTTACGGGTGCATTCACGCTGCTTGTGGGAATGGGAACCTCCATTGCACAGATAAAGCCTATTCTTGAAATGGTAAAGCCTATCCTTGAAGCTGTTCCTGAGATAGATGAGAATAAAAAGGTCGTGACAAGGCTTTCGGGCGGTATTGAGCTTAATAACGTATCCTTCAGATACAATGACAATATGCCTATGATAATCGATGACCTTTCCCTTAAGATCCGTCCCGGTCAGTATGTTGCGATAGTAGGCACGACAGGCTGCGGGAAATCCACCCTTATGCGTCTTATGCTGGGATTTGAAAAGCCGTGCAAGGGTGCTGTATATTATGACGGCAAGGATATTGCATCGCTTGATCTGAAATCTCTCAGGAAAAATATCGGCACGGTGATGCAGAACGGAAAGCTGTTTCAGGGAGACATTTTTTCAAACATAACTATCTCAGCCCCTGAGCTTACAATGGACAGAGCGTGGGAAGCGGCTGAAATGGCAGGTGTTGCAGAGGACATAAGAAATATGCCGATGGGTATGCATACCATTATCTCGGAGGGTTCGGGAGGAATATCCGGAGGGCAGAGGCAGCGTCTGATTATTGCCCGTGCGGTTGCACCGAAGCCAAAGGTGCTTATGTTTGACGAAGCGACCTCCGCTCTGGATAACATCACACAGAAGATAGTGTCCGATTCTCTTGATAATCTTAAATGCACAAGGATCGTCATAGCCCACAGGCTTTCTACGATACGTCAGTGCGACCGCATCATTGTTCTTGACAAGGGCAGGATCATTGAGGATGGCACCTATGAGGAGCTGATCGGGCAGAACGGCTTTTTTGCAAAGCTGGTCGAAAGACAGCGCCCTGAGACTGTGACTGCTGCGGAATAACAGAGAACACCGGCATATAAATAATTATGTAAAAACGTCGCTTGACAAACAGGCGGCGTTTTTGTTTGTATTTAAAAAATATATGACGGCATAGCTGTCGGAATGGAGTGAAATAATGAAGTATTATTTTAAAAAAAAAATCGAGTAGAGGTATCCGATGAAATTGCAAGGTATAACAACCGTATGCATTCAATGGAAATTCGCAGAAAAAACGTGATATGGATAATATTATCAGTCTGTGTATTCATAATGAGTACACAGTTTTTTTGTTTTTATCTTTGAAAAAGGGCTTTCAAGTATAGATTTCTATACCTATCGGCGTTGAAAAAATACATCAAAAAGATTTATAATACTATATGGAAAGGGTAACAGCGATGAATAACAGAATACAGCTTCTGATGGTCTTGAAATACATAATAGAAAAATCCACAGAAAGTGAACCGGTTAGCAATGCTGATATTTTGAGTTATCTTGCAAGTCAAAATATAACCCCCTGTAAGATGACATTAATTGAGGATTTGAAGGTTATAAAAAAAGCAGGATATGACTTGATTACTATAAAAAAAGGAAAAATCAATTATTACTATATCCCTTCCGAACATTTTGATACGACAGAAGCAAGGCTGATAACTGATTCACTTGTATCTGCAAAATTTGTTACCCCAATCGCAACAGAACGGCTTCTTTCAAAAGTTGTACGACTTACCGATAAAGAAATGGAAAAGCATTTTATCAATGATATTGTTCTTGATTTCAGGCTGAAACATAAAAATTGTAATACAACTTACTCCATAAATGTCATTCAAGAAGCCCTGTCAAGAGGAAAAAGGGTGAAATTCAGATATTTCGACCTTGATGAAAGTAAAAATAGGGTATATCGACATAACAACAAGATATATGAGGTTTTTCCGATAACAATGATAAATGGAATGGATAACTACTATTTGATAGCCTACGATCCACACTCCGGGTGCAACAGTGAAAAGACTTTTCGCATAGACCGAATGGAGGATACTGTTATCAGTAAAAAGAATAAAGGTGATATTCCATTCGATAGGGATGAATGTATTCAAAGGTATCGTTCATCGGTATTCAGTATGTACAGCGGTCAGAGGATAATTGCAGAGTTTGAGTTTGACTTTAAAGCTATGAATATCATATACGATAAATATGGCGAGGACACAAAAGTGACAAAGCTGGAAGATAACAGATATTATGCCAAGCTTCCCATTGAGGATAGTCCTACGTTCTGGGGCTGGGTGTTTACGCTTGAAGATCACATCAGAATCATTTCCCCGGTTTTTCTGATTGACAAATATATCGAAAAACTTGAAAAAGCAAGGCTGCTTGTTAAATGTGTATAAAAAACAGTTGAAAAATTTTGTAGATCCTACAACACGAGTGGTTCGGGTTATTATGATACGTTTTTAGACGATTTAACGTAAACCTGATTATCAAAATCGGCTATTCTACGTCATTTACAACCCGAAGCACTCTGGTCGACAAATTTTGAGATATGTGATAGAATAATCTCAATCAATACAAAACAGTACATATTGAGATAAATTACAACAGGGAGGTGAGTTAGATTAATAAGGTGTTGATTGAAATCAGAGAGATAACGAAGAAATCTTTGGAGTTTGAAATAAGCAAAGATGATAATTTCACATCGGTATTAAATCGTTATATGATGGAACAAAATATTACCATTGCTGTATTGTCTGCACGAACGGGCATTAACAAAAATACTCTGATTGATTATCGAGCCGGAAACCATATTCCGAATGATATACATAAACTTGTTGCATTGTGTATAGGGTTACAGATAAACGAGCATAGGGCAGAATACCTTATTAGTTTAGCTCATATGTCTATTGGCTATGATATTCAAGGTATGGCTTTTAGGATGTTGATTTCTCTCGCTTTTTTATCAGGGATTACTGTTTGTCAAGGAAATAGGATATTAGATAACCTTGACTTGCCAAAGTTATAATGCTTTATTTGCATCATCTCGCCGGATACAAAATGAAGCCAAGATGAACAAAGAAATGATGGTGATATTGTGGGAGCAGGAACGATAACAGCAGATATTGTTGTTGAAAGAGAATTTGGAAACGGAAGTTTTCTTGAAATGTATTCAGGATATGTTTCAAAAAAAATCATAGAGTTTCTGGAACTTGAAAAAGAAAGCAATGCCGAGGACAGTTCGGAGTAAGACAGCTTTATATGACATCAAAAAATACAGAAAAACAGCGAATCTATATTGACATCACCACTTTAATGTGGTAAAATGAATATGCAAACGTTGTTTTTCATTCCATAGAAAGGATAATGTTTTTATGGATATGAAAATATATAAAGCAGCTTGTTATTGCAGATTATCACAGGATGACCTTAATGATGGGACAAGCGTTTCAATAACAACGCAAATGGCTGTTGCAAGGGAATATTGCAAAGAAAATCGGTTTCAGATCGTTGATTTCTATTGTGATGACGGCTATACAGGCACAAACTTCAACAGACCCGAATTCAAGCGTATGATGAAGGACGTTGAGAAAGGAAAGGTAAATCTCGTAATAGTAAAGGATCTGTCGAGATTCGGCAGAGAGCATATTATGGTTGACAGTTATACTCAGGTGTACTTTCCGGAAAACGGTATCAGATTTATTGCGATTTACGATAATATTGATATTACTCCGAGAAGCCATTATGATCTGATGATGAATATCAAGAGCGTCATCAATGAGTATTATCCTGCTGAGGTGTCGGGAAAGGTCAGAAATTCTTTTGATGTGAAAACCAAAAACGGAGAGTTTCTTCACCCGACAGTACCCTATGGGTACAAGAAATCAAGTACACAGAAGAACAAGCTGGAGATCGACTATGAGTATGCACCGGTCGTTGTAAAGATATTTGAAATGATAGCATATCAGGGTATTGGTGTTACCAATGTTGCCAATATGCTGTACGAACAGAAAATACCAAATCCCACCGCATTGAAGGAACTCAAGGACGGGCAGATAAAGTCGGCAAACCCGTACCGATGGAACAAATCCACAATATACGGTATCCTTAATAATCAGGTCTATCTTGGAAAAATGATAAACGGCAAGACAAGAAAGGTCAGCTTCAAGAGTGACAAGATTTTCAAGGCGGACGAATCCGAATGGGTGGTTGCCGAAAATGCCCACGAACCGATAATATCGCAGGAACTTTGGGACAATGCTCATATGAGGGTGAATCAGCGAAAGCGTAAATGCAATCCCAATCAGCCGGAGAATATGTTCAAAGGAATTCTGACTTGTATGGATTGCGATTCTACAATGAGAGTGTTCAATCCGAAGAAAAAGAGCAGATACTTTGTATGTTCCAAAAGTCAATGCAGGGTAGCAGGGGACTTCCGATGTTCAACGCATAACATCAAGTATGATGTGCTTGAAGAAAGTGTTTTAAGGGACATAAATCTGATGATAAAAATGCTCAAAACCGATGAAGAAGCGTTTTTGAATCAGGTTCTTGGAAACATAAGAATGGATGAAGGTTCGGAAGAAAGAATCTGCAACGAACTGAGTGACATTAACAAGCAGATCGACAGGCAGACGAAAAAGTATAAAAAGCTGTACGATGACTATTACGATGGAATTATCCACGATTCAAAGCTCTTTGAAGAAATGGCTGCGGAATGTGAGGAAAAGCGTCAGTATTACCTTACAAGAAAGAGCCAGCTTGAAGAAGAACTTGAATCAGCTACAAAGGTGTTTGAGGACTCGGAGAGGTTTATCAGACTGCTTAAAAAGTATGATTACATAACCGAGCTTTCTTCGGAACTCCTTAACACACTTATTGAAAAAATCACCGTTGGTGAGAAAACATATGTTGAACCCAACAAAGTAGTTCAGAAAGTGAAGATTTACTATAAATTTGTCGGACTTGTCGGCAAGTGTGAGTAAAATGAAAAGTGGGTCACTTTAACGACGGG
>NZ_JBNMJV010000019.1:0-50235 GCF_050874005.1 Huintestinicola sp. | reverse complement strand
TTTCTCCAGCGGATCGCCTAATTCTGTTAATTTCTTGTATCGGTTCTCCTCATCAAAGAACCCTATCTGTCTTATTTTCATATCTCTATTTTACCACTTTTTTTCTTTTTTGTACAGGGGTTTTTAGATGTTACCTTATGTGAATTTCGGATATACCGTTCTTTCCTTCGGCGGCAGCGGAGATATGTTCGACCGTGTTTTCGGCAAGTGGATGAGATACGTTACCTGCGGTCTGGAAAAGCAGCGCAGACACACGATATACTGCGATGATACATTGAACGCTCAGATACGTGACCCTCTTACGGGTCTGCTCAATATGCGTGGCTTCAAGCGTATGATGACCGAGGAATTCAGCAGGAACAAGGGCGGTATTCTCAGGATAATTTCCGCAGACGTGGATAACCTCAACGGAATAAACAAAGCATACGGTTACAAAGAGGGCGACAGAGTCCTTCAGAAGGTGGGCGTTATACTTAATAACTGTGCCGGTGAAGGCGATATCTGTGTAAGGGTGAGCGGCGACGAATTTATTATCGCAGGCATACTTGACCCCCATGACCCTGCGGACGAGGTGCCTCTCAAGCTTGAAAGGAACCTGGAGTCCTACAACAGCTCCTGCTCGAACGAATACGGCATACATATTTTCACATCAAGGGTAACGGCTGTGTTCGACTCTCTGGAGCTTCTGGATAAGCTGCCATATGACGCCGCATATCAGCGCAATATGACAAAGGATAACCAGAACAAAAAGAGACTTCTCCACGCTCCCGTTTCGGAAGAAGAAAAATTTGACCCCGAGGAGCGCAGCTATGTTGGCAGAATGCTCAACGATAATCTGCTCAGATATCAGTTCCAGCCGATCGTTGACGCTCACACAGGCGAGATATTTGCCTACGAGGCTTTAATGCGCTCGGGCGGAGAGATGAAAATATCTCCCGTGGCAATATTGAACCACGCTTCGGCTCTTGGCAGGCTTGCAGATGTGGAGCGGCTCACACTTTCAAACACTTTTGATTTTCTCTACAATAATCCCGATAAGTTTGAAAACAAAATGCTCTTTGTTAACTGTATCCCGTCTTGTATGCTGTCCGATGAGGATTTTGACGAGCTTTATTCCAAGTATGGCAGCGTTATGAATAAGATCGTCATTGAATTTACCGAACAGACCGAAGCAAGCTCGGAGCAGCTCAAGGTGATAGTTGAACGAAGCCGCAGAATGGATTTTAAGATCGCCATTGACGATTACGGCACGGGATATTCAAACATAAGCAATCTGCTCACATTTATGCCCCATTGCGTGAAGGTAGACAGAAGCCTGATAATGAATATACAGGCGGACAAGCGCAAGCAGCATTTTACACGAAACATAATCGAGTATGCTCACGACAATAATTTCAAGGTGCTTGCCGAGGGTGTTGAGACATCAGAGGAGCTGGCGACGGTCATTTCTATGGGCGTGGATCTCATTCAGGGCTATTATACCGCAAAGCCCTCCTTTGAGCTGATAGACGCCATTGTTCCCGAGGTGTCCGAGGAGATCGTAAGGATATACAGCCGCAGCAGAAATGTGATGTGCCAGAAAACCTATTTTACAAGCGATGAAAAGGAAAGCGAGCTTAAATCTCTGGAACTTGAGGGCTACACGGATATTTTCATAAGCAGCGGCGAATACACTCTCCACGGCAGCAGCGATTATACATCGGAGCTTGCCGTTACCATCAAGGACGGCATTGAATGTACTTTAAATCTTGATAACGTCAGTCTCAGGAATGAGCGTGGGGAGCCTTGCATAAAGCTGGGAAGAGGCTGCCGGCTGACCCTTAATGTTTTAGGCGAGGTCAATATTTTAGGGTCCATACTTGTGCCCGAGACCGCCGATCTGAAGATCGTGGGCAGCGGAACTCTTTCAGTCGTTCAGAAATCAGACCGCAAATTCGCTATCGGAAACGACCTGAGCCATTCCTACGGCAATATCGGCATATATCTTGAAAACCGTCTTGACATCAAAGCGGGAGCGGAGCAATGCGTTGCCATCGGCGGCGGAGTTAACAACAGCGGTTCGGTCATTGATATACGGGTCAAGGAATTATCAATTGACGTAAGCGGCAAGCAGGTCCTCGGAATTGGCTGCTTCTTTGCTGACAGCAACGTGAATATAAACAGCTCGGTGGTTTCAGTTCGTCTCCAATGTGCTGCAGGAATTGCCATTGGCGGATACGGCAGGGGAATTAACGCTCTGATATCCGAGACCGACCTTGATATCAAGGCGGAAGGACAGAATATCTCGGGTATTTATTCCGCTTATGCCGAGGACGGAAGTATTCTGCTCTCAGGCTGTGCTATGAATATGAAATACAACGGCGAGCTGATACACGCTGTGGGATTTGAAAACGGCTTCGGAAAAATAACCGCAGAAAACAGCTCATGCGATATCAGGATAGAGGGCTGCAGCTGTTTTGCCATAGGAAGCTGTGACAAAAATGCAGAGATAGTTCTGGACAGATGCAAAGGCTCTGTTTACATTGCTTCTGAGGATCCCCATATGCTTTCTGCAGAAAAGGATAAGGTAACGATCACCGAATGTAATTTTTCCCGTTATGAGGGAGCATAATAGTTTTCAAAAAATGGCTGCCGCAGAAATTTGCGGCAGCCATTTATATATGGAAATATGAACATAAAAAGAGCCTCCGCATATGCGGAAGCTCTTTTTATGTATTAGTAAAGTGTGGAAATAAGCTTCTTCTTTTCGGCAGCGTATTCCTCGGGGGAGAGCTCGCCGCTGTCACGCCTTTCTTTAAGCTTAATAACGGCAGTCTCAAACTCTGAAAGCTCAGCTGCTTTTCCATTTGGATTTATTTTGAGCGGAGCGGGTGCAGGCTTAGGTGCAGGTGCAGGCTCCGGAACAGGAACGGGTTCTGCTTCTGTAACTGTTTCCGCAGCTATTGGCGCAGGCTGAGGAGCAGGTTCGGGAATTATCTCAGGCTCCGGTGCAGGAGCAGGTTCTTCTTTGATAACGGGAGCAGGCTTTTCAGCTTTTTTCTCGGGCTTGGGCAGGGGAACAACAGCGTCGGCAATCTCATCGAGGTCAAGAACAGGCTTCTTAGGCTTAGGCTCCGGAGCAGGCTTTACGGGAGCGGCATCGGGAATGCTGCCAAGGTCGAGCTCGGGCTTTTTGGGAGCATCTGCCTTAGGCTTGGGCTTCTGAGGATACATAGGCTTTGCATTAAATGCTTCTTCCAGATTATCCAGATCGAAAACAGGCTTTTTGGGGAGAGGCTTAATGTCTGTTTTTGCAGAATCGAAGGACTCAAGAGCCTTAAATGAATCCTCAAGCTCGTTTGTGAGCGCTTTAACGGATCTGATATCAGACACAGGCGCTGCCTTGGGCTTTGCTTCGTGTACAGGAGCAGCTTCAGCCTTAATGGGCGCAGGCGCTTCGGGAACTGGGTCGGGAAGCTTTTCAACGGTGGGCAGGGGAGGAAGAGTGCTTTTGGCTTCCTTTTCAATCTGCTCCTTCATACGGGCATTTTCAAGCTCCGCACGCTTTTTCTGATTTTCACGCTCCAAAGCAGCTTCAAACTTCTGCATATGTATCGCCTTGACTTCGTTTATCTGTTCGGCAATGGCGGTAGGGTCGTTAAGGCAGGGGATAACTATCCTCTTGCGGTGGATAACGCCCTTGACGTTTGTGTCGCACTGGATAAAAAGAGGCCAGGGTTTCTTTATTTTGTCGTTTACATAGACCTTTGTTATTTCTTCAAGCGGGCAAACAAAACGTGAATAAACAGGATCGCCTTCCTTTGTGCCTTCCTGCTCGAGGATATACGCCTGTCCGAATACGTGAGCCACCGTTATAGTAAGATATACCTCCTGCGGCTTTGCAAAGTTTGATTCCTTGAACAAAGACTCGTATGCTGCAATCTTCTTTTCGCTGTAAACACTTGACTGGCTGCTCATATTCATTACTCCATTCTGAAAAAATTGTAGGAACTGCAAATTTTTTTGGCTGAAAATGCCTTGACTTTATGAATGCAGTATTATCAATATAAATTATAACATATTTTGCCTATGCTGTCAAATGGTTTTTAAAAATTAAATTACAAAATGGTTACAGCTTTTTGTGAGGTTTGCACAAAACTAAACAGCTTATATATTGCTTTAGAGTTATAATCGACAATCAGACCAGCTTTCCGTCCTTAATGGTAACAATTCTGTCGGCTTCTGCTGCCACGGAGCTGTCGTGGGTGATAAGGATAAGGGTCTGGTTATATTTCTTTATGGTGCTCTTGAGAAGAGAAAGAATTTCCTTTCCCGAAGCGGAGTCCAGATTTCCCGTAGGCTCGTCCGCAAGAATGACCGAGGGCTTGGTTATCATTGCTCTTGCAATTGCCACACGCTGCTGCTGACCGCCCGAAAGCTGATGGGGATAATGACCCAGTCTGTCGGAAATGCCCATAGTTTCTGCCAGCTCGTTCAGATAATCATTGTCGGGCTTTTTTCCGTCAAGAGACAGAGGGATTATTATATTTTCCTTTGCCGTCATAACAGGCAGGAGATTGAAAAACTGGAAAACAAAGCCCACCTTTCTGCGGCGGTACTCTGCAAGAGCTTCGCCTTTAAGAGAGAAAACGTCTTCGCCGTCCACAGTCAGCTTTCCCGAAGTGGGGGAGTCCATTGCACCTAAGAGATGAAGCAGGGTGGATTTTCCGCTTCCGCTCTGTCCCACTACAGCAACAAATTCGCCTTTTTTCACCTCAAGGCTAACATCGTTCAGCGCATTTACCGCTGTTTCTCCGCTGCCGTAGGTCTTTACAAGATTTTCTGCTTTGAGTATGATATCATCTGCCATAAAAATGCTCCTCCCGGGTAATTTAACTTTATTATAACATAGTATCAAATAAAATGCAATAGTACGGCAACAAAAAAGAACGCAGGAAATTACTCCTGCGTTCAATAAAAATTTACTTTTCGTTCTTGTCGCAGTAGGCAATTCCGAGACCTACGGTGGCTATGTAGCATCTGCCGTAAACATTCATATCGCCCGAAACAAATTCTCCGTTGCCTATTCCGCCGAACTGATGAAGGTCGTCATTTATTCTTACCCAGCTCTCGCCGTTGTCCTCGCTCATATAAAATCCCTTGACTGCGCCTTCCTCCTTAGGGATTCCGCTTACATAGATAACGTATGGGCCGCCGTCATTTTTAGGCTTTCCGAGGCCTACAGCGTCGCAGAATTTAAGTCCCGGAACAAGTGAGAAATTCTCGCCGTGGTCGGTGGAAACCAGAAGTCCGCTGCCGCCGCCGGGAACGTAGAAAGTTCCCTCGATACCGGGTGCTATGGCAAGGCGCTTGTATTTTGATGATGTGTCGTATTTTTTCTTAAAGCTCTTGCCGCTGTCAGAGCTTACATAAACCGTACCATTGCTGCTGCCGTAAACATAGTCCTTGTTTACGGGGTCACCGATAAGATAAACGCCCTGGTTTCCTGCAATACCTTCAACCTTTTCCCAGGTGCTTCCCCAGTCCTCGGTGCGGTATGCAAAGAGTGAGTTGGAGGGACTCCAGATAAGTGCGGAGCCGTCGGCTGTAAGTGCGACCTTGCCCTTATAAAGCACCTTTCCGGGGTCGGGAGAATTGGTGATATCGCTCCAGGTCTTGCCGCCGTCGGTGGTGTATGTGAGCAGCATATTGGACTCGTCTCCGCCGACCTTTGCCCATATATCATTATTGAGTGCGGCAACTGCAATGCTTGTGCAGGAGCCTATCTGCTTTGAATGGCGTTCTGCAGATGTGAAGATATCCTCGTGGATAAAGCCGTCAAAGTCGCCGATGGCGGTGATAAGGGGATAATCTGCATAGGAAACTATATCCTCGGGAACAACTTCCTCAATGCCGTTTGCTTCAAAATAGAACTCGGGAGCATCGTCCCAGATATTGTCACAGGCGAATATGCCGTTGCCCGAGTTTACAAGTATCCTGTCGGAATTTCCGCTGTCCATTGCAAGGGAACTGCACCAATGGATAGCCGCATTGGATATCCAGTCCATTCCGTTTGTGGACATTGTGTATTTGCCGTCCAGGTCTTCCCAGGTCTTGCCGCCGTCGGTGGTGCGGAAGAATTTGTCTCCAAATGCACCGTTGGGCTGCTCTTTCCATACTTCCGAGGTTACGAGGACCATATTGTCATCGTTTTTGGGGTCGATAACTATATCACCCACCGTCCAGCTTACGACCTGTATCTCCTCGGCGGTGCCATTGTCGGGGCTGTACTTGTAAAGTGTGCCCTGAACGGAATTCCAGGGGCCTTCCTTGTTGCCGTAGGAAACGAAAAGCTCACCTTTGGAGTTAAGGTCAAAACGCTGGGGCATATATCTCTGAGAAGCTTCTTCCGAACCGGGGAGAACGCTCCAGCTTTCGCCCGAGTCATCTGAATAGTAGATATTTTCAGCCTTTGACTGGGAAACACCCACATATATCCTTGATCTTTCCTTGTCAAAGAGAATGATGTTTATGCCGTTTTCGTTGGCGGTGGCGTTTACGGGGAAGGACTCCACCTTCTGCCAGGTCTCGCCTGCGTCAAGGCTGCGTATCATTCCGCCTGTTCTGCCGCCGCAGTAGATAATGTCGCTGTTATTCGGGTCAACTGCGATCCTTTCGCCGTTTCCTCTGCCCATACCGTTTCCGTGTACCTTGATAAGGTCGGAAACATCTACTTGTTTGAAATGCTCGCCGTAATCGTGGGACACCAGGATACAGGTCTTGGCATTGCTGAAATATGATGTGCCGGCGGCAAGATATACATTAGCCGCATTATTCGGGTCTACCGCAATTCCGTCAATGCCCAGAAGTCCTTTGTCGTCCTCGGAAATGTCGTAGTTCAGGGCTATCCACTTCTGCGCCTCGTTATCCCATCTGTAGGCTCCGCCTACGTCCGTTCTTGCATAGAAAAGACCCGCTTCGCAGGTGCTTACTATTCCCGTCACAAATCCGCCGCCGCCGATAGCTACCTGACCGTATGACCAGTCGGGATTTTCATAGACTTCTGCAAGCTGTTCTGTCTGTGCCTGCTCGGTCGGAGCTGTTTCAGAGCCGTCTGTCGGAGCATCGGTCTTGCCGCAGCCGGCGAGTATTGAAAAACTCATTGCCGCAGCGGTGAGAAGTCCTGCGGCTTTCATATAAGAACGCATTTGATTCATCCTTTCGTTTAAGCTGAAATGAAGTTTTACGCTTTTGCATATTATACCATAATGTTTCACAAATGTCAATCGTTTACACATACTAAAAAATATCTGTTTTTTATAAACCTCGACTGTAATAAAATCTTTTGGCACAGAATATATTGTGGGGAGGACAAATCGTAATATGCCGAGGAAGTTCGGCTGAGAAAGGATGGTTCATATGAATTTAAAAGTCAACAAAGAGTCTGTGAGAGCCTGCGAAAAAATATGCAGCAGTACGCAGGAGCAGTCTATAGAGCTTGACTATGTTCTTCCCGATTATTACCCCGAGATCTTCAGAATAATCAAGTGCTGCGCCGAGCCTGAGATAACCGCCTGTGCCGTTAACGGCGACAGGGTAAATTACGAGCTTACCGTGTGTCTCAGAGTGGTCTACTGCTCCGAGGGCAGCACGTCCCCCGAGGCGGTGGAGCAGAAGCTTGTCTACAGCCGTACCGTAAATCTTGACCGTCCTGCCGAACAGGCTTCGGTTTATATCACAGCCTTTCCCGACCATATAAACTGTCGGGCGGTGAACAGGCGGAGGATAGACGTGAGAGGCGCTGTTACGGTGAATATATGCGTGATGGGGGAGACAGTCACCGAGGCGGTGTGCGAGGCTTTCGGGGAAAATATCCAGCTGCGTAAGAAATGCTGTATGTGTCCCGCACAGGTGATAAAGGCGCAGAAAAGGACTGTGGTATCGGACGATTTTACCCTGTCGGAAACCGCTCCTCCCATTGGCACCATACTCAGAGCCTCGGCAGAGATAGTTTCTGCCGACAAGAAAATAATTGCAGGAAAGGCGGCGGCAAAAGGCGAGCTGAAAATTTCCGCAGTCTACACCTCTCACGGGGAGGACAGCGAAGACCCCGTAACGTCAATGCAGTTTTCCCTGCCTTTTTCACAGCTTGTGGAGCTTGAGGGACTTGACGACGATTTCCTGTGCTTTATAAATTCATCTGTTATCTCCTGCACATTAACGCCCCGTTCCGAGGGAGACGGAAATTCGAGACAGCTTGAATGTGAGGTGCTGCTCCTCATTGACTGCTACGCTGTGAAAATGGCGGAGTATGAGCTTGCCTGCGATGAATATTCCACTTCCTATGCTTCATCACATACCGCTGTGCAGGTGAGATGCGAAAAGGCTCCCGCTCCTCTTGACAGCAGCTTTTCGGTAAGGGGAATTTGCGAAAACAAGGACAGCCCCATTTCTTCGGTTTATGATGTTTGGTGCAGTTCCTCGGGACTGAGACTTTCCGTAAGCGAGGGAAAGCTTATCGCCGCAGGAAATGTTACATTAACGGTAATGGGTCAGACGGAAAGCGGAGATTTTGTTATCTGCGAGACAGATGTCCCCGTTGAAGAGGAAATATCCCCTGATATGCGTGACATAAGCCCCGATGCGGATATACGTGTGACCTTCCCCGTTACCTCCTGCACATATACTTTGACCGCCGACAATACCGCCGAGGTCAAGGCGGAGATAGCCGTAAGAGGCTGGCTCACCGACCATATCCTTACCGAGGCCATAACCGACATATCCGTTGACGAGACCGTTCCGAGAGAGCAGAGCGGAGACTATGCCCTGCGGCTGTATTTTGCCGAAAGCGGCGAGGAGCTTTGGAACGTTGCCAAGCGGTACGGCGCTTCAATGCTTCGTATAATCGAGGAAAACGAGCTTGACGGGGACGTTGTTAAGGAAGCGAAAATGCTCCTTATTCCCGTAGCATAATACAGAAAGGAACTTGCCGTTATGGTTAAAAATGACATTTACACCGATATCGCCAAGCGCACGGACGGCGATATCTACATAGGAATAGTAGGCCCTGTCCGCACAGGAAAATCCACCTTTATCAAGCGTTTTATGGAACAGCTTGTTATCCCAAATATCGAAAGCGATTTCAGGCGGGAGCGGGCTGTTGACGAATTGCCCCAGTCTGCGGCAGGCAAGACCATTATGACCACCGAGCCGAAATTTATCCCCGAGGAGGCTGTGGAGATAGTCGTGGGGGAAAATGCACGGTTTAACGTCCGCCTTATCGACTGTGTTGGATATATCGTTCCCAGCTCGATCGGATACATTGAGAATGAAGCGCCCAGAATGGTGATGACCCCCTGGTTTTCCGAGGAAGTGCCTTTCAATATGGCAGCTGAGGTGGGCACACGAAAGGTAATTACCGAGCACAGCACCATCGGTCTTGTGATTACCACCGACGGCAGCATTTCGGATATCCCCCGAAGCGAATATGAGGAGTCCGAGCAGAGGGTAATAGGGGAGCTTAAAGCCATAAACAAGCCATTTGTGGTGCTCCTTAACTGCACCGACCCCAAAAGCGGCAAGGCTGTTCAGATGAGTGCAGAGCTGGAAGAGAAATACGGCACTCCCGTTATCCCCGTAAACTGCCTGGAGCTGAGCGGCGATGATATCGACAACATTTTAAGGCAGGTGCTTTTCAGCTTCCCCGTCAAGGAGATAAACATCTCGATGCCCAGGTGGATAACAGGTCTGGGCAAGGGACACTGGCTGAGAACGGAGATATTCGACTCGGTGCGTGAGGCTGCAAAGGACGTAAAGACCGTAAGAGACGCTCAGAATGTGGTAAAACGCCTGCGTGACTGCGAGGACATAACCTATTCGGATATCCGTACCATTGACCTTGGAAAGGGCAGCGCAGATATCTCCGTTACCCTTAAAAGCGAGCTTTTCTACCGTATCCTCGGTGAAACAACGGGCATTGAGATAAACAGCGAAAGCGATCTTCTTCCTCTGCTCAAAAATCTTACGGATATCAGAAAGAAGTACGAGAAGATAGAGAATGCTCTCAAGGAAGTGGAGGCAACGGGCTATGGCATTGTTATGCCTACCATTGACGAGCTTACCCTTGAAGAGCCCGAGATAGTCCGTCAGGGCGGAAAATACGGCGTTAAGCTCAAGGCTTCCGCTCCCTCTATCCATATGATGAAAGCGGACATCATCACAGAGGTAAGCCCCATAGTGGGCAGCGAAAAGCAGTCCGAGGAGCTTGTAATGTATCTTCTCCGTGATTTTGAGGAAAATCCCGGAAAGATATGGGAGTCCAACATCTTCGGCAAATCCCTTCACGAGCTGGTTAATGAGGGGCTTCACAACAAGCTTTACCGTATGCCTGTGGACGCACGTCTCAAGCTTCAGGAGACCCTTGAACGGATAATTAACGAGGGCTGCGGAGGGCTTATCTGCTTTATTCTGTGATTATTTTTGGAGACCGTTTTGTATGAGCGGTCTCCTTTTTGTATGTCAAAATGGATTTTTTTGCGAAAAATCTTGCAATTTTGCCTCGGGTGTGGTAAAATAATTCTATAATGTAATTCATTGTAATTCGGAGGAGTTCAACGTGGCTGATAAAAATGAAAATATGTATAAAAAGAAAAATGCCGTAAGCAGGGACAACCGTCCCGAATTTCCCAAAAGAGCCGTTATCACAGGCGGTATGCCCTACGGCAACAAAACGCTTCACTTCGGACACGTGGGCGGAGTGTTCGTTTTTGCTGACGTGTACGCTCGTTTTTTAAGAGACAGGATAGGCAAGGATAACGTTATATTCGTTTCGGGCACCGACTGCTACGGCTCTCCCATTGCAGAGGGCTACAGAAAGGCAAGCGAGCAGGGCTTTGAGGGTACTATACGTGACTACGTTCAGCGAAATCACGACGCTCAGAAAAAAACTCTCGAGGATTATGACATCAGCCTTGACCTTTTCGGCGCTTCGGGACTGGGTGAGACCGCAGAGTGGCACAACAAGGTCTCCGACGCATTTATAAGAAAGCTTTACGAGATGGGTCATCTCAAGAAGATATCCACCGCTCAGTTTTACGATGAAAAGGCAGAGATGTTTTTGAACGGCAGACAGGTAGTGGGCAAATGTCCCGTTCAGGGCTGCCAGTCGGAAAAGGGCTATGCGGACGAGTGCGACCTGGGTCATCAGTACAATCCCGTTAATCTTATCGACCCCAAGAGCACCATTACCGGGGAAACTCCCGTTATGAGAGACGTTGTGAACTGGTATTTCAAACTGCCCGACTACAACTCCCTCCTCAAGGAAATGGTTGCGGATATGGAAAAGCAGGACAATGTCCGTCCCGTTGTTACAAAGACAATCAAGGAATTCCTTGAGACTCCCGTTATCTATATAATGAACGACTTTATGGACGTTTACAAGGAGCTTGCTCCCCAAATGGCTGAGCATCAGCTTATCGAGGAGCCGAAAAAGACCTCCTTCACCATTGCCTTCAAGGAGCTTTCCGAGCGTGACGAGGCTTGCAGACTTTTAAACGAGCGTCACGTCCGTTTCAGAGAGGGAAAGACTCTTGTTCCTTTCAGACTTACGGGTAATATCGAGTGGGGCGTTCCCGCACCCGAGCTTGAGGACGAAAAGGGACTTACCGTATGGGTATGGCCCGAGTCATTGTGGGCGCCTATCTCATTCACTATAGCTTACCTTGCTTCAAAGGGCAGGGACACCGAGGAATGGAGAAAATTCTGGTGCGACCCCGAAGCAAAGGTATATCAGTTCATCGGACAGGATAACATCTATTTCTACGGCATTGCCGAGCCTGCAATGTGGATGGCTTTCCAGAATGAGGAGCTTGACAAAATGTCTCCTTCCGAAACGGGCGAGCATCTTACAATGCCCGTTCTTGTGGCAAATCACCACATTCTTTTCCTTGACAAAAAGGCTTCCTCAAGCGGCTCCGTAAAGCCTCCTATGGCGGCAGAGCTTCTTGACTACTACACCGCCGAGCAGCTGAGAATGCATTGGCTGGGTCTTGGTCTTGGAATGAGAAGTGTAAGCTTCCAGCCTAAGCCATTAAATCCCGCTGCAAAGGAAGAGGACAGCGATCCCGTTACAAAGGAAGGCTTCCTGCTTTCAAACGTGTTCAACCGTGTTATCCGCACCTGCTTCTACGATGTGCAGAAGTATTATGACAGCGTAATGCCCCTTGGCAGCGTTTCCGAGGACATTATGGCAGAGTCTGAGAAGGCTGTTCTCGAGTATGAGAGATTTATGTACAAGACCGAGTTCCACCAGGTGACATACGTGCTTGACTCCTACATCAGAAAGGCAAGCAAGTATATGGCAAAGGCAAAGAATGAGGCTGACAAGTCCGATGATGACAGCGCACGCAGACAGTACCTTATCGACACCTTCCATATGATAAAGACTGCCGCTGTGCTGCTCCACCCCCTTGCTCCCCGTGGCACGGAGATGATAAGGGATTATATGAACCTTGACGAAAGTCTCTGGAGCTGGGACAACATTTTCAGCACACTTTCGGAGATACTCGGCACGGACGGTCACAAGCTCAAATTCTTAGAGCCAAAGGTGGATTTCTTTAAGAGACACCCTTCACAGTTCAAGTCCGAATAAAGTTTTCAGTACGGCGGAACATTGCTTCGCTCACAGCGAATCATTGTTCCGCCGTATTTTGTTAGCTTTTGCCAAAAATTGATGAGTATGGCTTCATTAAATATACATTAAAAAATGGTAAAGCCATTGCAATTCTTTCATAAATGTGATAAAATAAAAATTGATATGTAAAGCTCAGGGGCTTTTTCATAAATTTTTATGTCTTGAAAGGACGGGGTATATTTTATGTGGAGCATTTCAATGCTTAAAGAAAACGCTAAAAGAATGCTCAGCGGCTATTATTGGGTCGCTCTGGGTGCTTCTCTTATCGTTATGATACTTACGGGGGGGCTGCTTTCCCAGTACAAATCCGAAAGCGTAGATATGAACGAGGTCATGGAGGATTATATGAAAAGCTCGGGCAGCAGCTTCAGCTCTGATTATGACTTCGGAACAGATGATGATATTGAAGATTTTATCAACGAGTACGGCAGCGCAGAAGCAGATGCGGAAGATGAAATGACCGAGGAATTCGAGAAGATTTTCGGTGATGCCTTTGGTGATATCAGCAGCGCTGATGTCGATACTGTGGTCTCAACTATTATGGGAACGGTAATTGTTATCGTTCTGCTGTCCATACTGTTTTCATTCCTTTACAGCCTGCTTTTTGCAAATCCTCTTACTGTAGGTCACAACCGCTTTTATCTTGACGCAAGAATGGGCAATGCTCAGGTCGGCAACATTTTCAGCCAGTTCGGCAGCGGAAAATACGGCAACACGATCAAAACAATGTTTCTCTACGACCTGAAGATCTGGCTCTGGGGACTGCTGGGAATTATTCCCTTTATCTTCTTTGGTGTTTCAATGGTAAATACTTTTTCAAATTCGGGCGATCTGGATCCAGCCTCGTTTGATGATATGATGTCTGTAAGTATGCAGATACTGGGCAGCTTCCTGCTTGCAATGCTGGGCTACTGCGTGTTTATGATACCTCAGCTTATCAAGAGACTGTCTTACGCCCTTGTTCCCTACATCTTAGCCGAAAATCCTCAGATGCCTCAGAAGAGAGCTTTTGAGATAAGCGTTCAGACTATGAAGGGCGAAAAGGCTCATTATTTCGGACTGCAGCTGTCCTTTATCGGCTGGTATTTCCTTGCAGCTCTCGCAGGCTCTACTATCGGCGGCTTTGTTGGTGTTTCCCTCGGAAGCATTATTACAATGGCAGGACTTGTATTCCTCTATCCTTATGTTTACGCTACATATGCAGAGTTCTACTGCTGCATGAGAGAAAAGGCTATGGCTACGGGCATTGCTACCTCCGACGAGCTTTGCGGCGTATTCGGCAGGGCTGCGCAGGGCGTTCCCTTCCCCGAGCAGGATTCGGCAAACTCTATGCCCTATCAGCGTGTGGATAACAGCGCAGGTACAAGCGGCAGCTATCCCGCATATCCTCAGAACAATGGTCAGAACAATTCTCAGCCTACCGTTCCTCCTTATGGCGGAACGGAGGAGATAAGCACCATTCCTACCGAAGAGCAGAGCACTTCGGACAGCAGGATCTCTCTTGAGAAAAAAGACTCGTCAGACGATGATTACACGGGTCCCGAAATAAAGTAAATTGCTTCCGCCCCGATGAGATGTTCTCGTCGGGGCGGGTATTTTTGTGTTGTGATTAAATTTATTCCCCGAGTATCCTCAAAAAGTGGTCAGCCTCTCTGAGAACGTGGTCGGCAAGCAGCGGAAGGATAAGGGAGCGGATCTGACAGCTTTCAATGCCCTTTGTGCCTGCGGTCTTGAAGTCTCTGAATTTAAGCGTCTCGGCTCTCGACTGTGCGGCAAGAGCCATATCCTGCGCATTATTACAGCTTTGCAGGAGAGCGGCATAGTCCTTTGCAAAGCCGTCGGCAGACTTTATAAGCTCTGTTTCGGAGGGGTCAAGCAGTCCTCGGATAAACATTGCGTGCTCCATCATAATTTGGTTCCAGAAACATTCCACTTCCTTCATTGACTGCACGCCAACCGTTCCGCTTTCCTCTAAATTACGGAGGTATTGCCTGTAAAGCTTTGCCTCCCTGATGATATGCTCAATAAGCAGGGGATAGTTCATCGTGAACATCCGACAGCTTTTTACCTGTTCAAGGGTTTCCTCTTTCAGCGAGATAAGCCCGTTAAGAAGCCGCAGGGCTATTATGTTAAGGCTCTTGACACGTATGTAGAGATCGGGTCTGATAATCGGGCTGCAGCAGGTGAGCATTAGCTCTCTGTCGGTTATGCTGCTGTCAATGGGGATACCCGTAAGCTTTTCCGTCTGACGCTCGGCGGCTTTGGTAAACTCGGTCACTATCTCCCCCGAAGCAAGGACATTTTCCCCGATGATACCGTCGGCAAGGGACACCGCTTTGTGTAACAGACGTTCAAATTCGTTTTTGTAATGCTCCGCCCTTGCCCCGAAGTCTGAATTAACGGGTGTGTAGCCTGCTTCAAGGAACAGGGAATGCTCCTTCATTATGCGCCCGAAAAACAGGTGCAGCTCTAAGGATTTGGTAATGTAATCGCTTGTATGCATAGCTTCCTCCTATAAAAAAAGTCATACTGATATTATATTCGGAGAAACGCTGATTGTTGTCGGGAAAGCCTGATTTTTTAAAATAAAGGGTATTGACAAAGCTTCATTCGGGTGATATAATAAGAAATGCCGACAGTTCATTAGTACCTTCCTGTCGTTAAACAAAACCGGGACATCTGAATTTAAACAGATATGCGGACAGGTACATTTCCTGCCCGCTTTTTATTTTGAAAGGAAATCTAAGATGTATATTCTTAAAACCGAAGCCGCCTTTGACTCTGCTCATTTTCTCTACGGATATGAGGGCAAGTGCCGCAATATCCACGGTCACCGCTGGAAAATAGAAGCGGAAATTTGCGCCGAGGAGCTTATAAGCGAGGGTCAGACCCGTGGAATGATAGTGGATTTCGGGGACTTCAAAAGGGATTTAAAGGAAATTGCCGACAGCTTCGACCACCGTCTTATCTATGAGAGCGGAACGCTGAAAGCCGCCACCGAGCAGGCGCTTGCCGACGAGGGTTTTGCGGTCATAAAGGTGGATTTTCGTCCTACGGCTGAAAATTTTTCTAAGCACATTTTCGGGCTTCTTAAAGATAAGGGCTACTCCGTAAAAAGGGTGACGGTTTATGAAACTCCGTCAAACTGTGCGGTTTACGAGGAGGGGTGAGCTGTGGTTTTTAAGGTTGCCGAGAAATTTGTGAGCATAAACGGCGAGGGAACAAAGGCAGGACAGCCTGCGGTGTTCATTCGTCTTGCAGGCTGCAACCTCCGCTGCTCCTACTGCGATACGATGTGGGCAAACAGCTTTGACGCTCCTCACGAGAAAATGACAGAGGAGGAAATTGCCGGATATGTCCGCAGTACGGGCATAAAAAACGTTACTCTTACAGGGGGTGAGCCGCTTCTGGCGGATAATGTTCAGACTTTGCTTGACGCTCTTTCGGAAACGGGAGCGGAGGTGGAGATAGAGACTAACGGCAGTACGGATATTTCCGTCTGCGACAGTATTTCTCCCCGTCCCACCGTCACAATGGACTATAAGCTCCCTTCAAGCGGAATGGAAAGTCATATGCTCCTGTCAAATTTTTCTCTGCTTCAAAGCACAGATACGGTGAAATTCGTTGCAGGCAGCGATGATGACCTTGAGCGTGCATTGGAGATAATAAAACACTACGATATTACAAACAGGTGCAGGGTATTTTTCAGCCCCGTTTTCGGGAAGATAGAGCCTGCAAAGATAGTTGACTTTATTCTGAAAAATAAGCTGAACGGTGTGAATTTCCAGCTGCAGCTTCACAAATTCATATGGGACCCCGACAAAAGGGGAGTATAATGAGGACTGATAAATATGAAAAAAATTGACACACAGGCTATAGAAGAGCATATCAGAGGTATTCTTACCGCTCTGGGCGATGACCCCGACAGAGAGGGGCTTAAAGAGACACCTCACAGGGTGGCGATGATGTATGCCGAGGTTTTCGATGGAATGAACTACTCCAACGAGGAAATTGCGGAGATGTTCAACAAGTCCTTTGAGGAGGAGAGCGGCTCCGAGGACTTCGTGCTTGTAAAGGATATCGAGACCTTTTCCTACTGCGAGCATCATATTGCCCTTATGTACGATATGAAAATTTCCGTTGCGTACATACCGAGAGGACGTGTTCTCGGGCTTTCAAAAATCGCCCGCATTGCGGATATGGCTTGCCGCCGCCTGCAGCTCCAGGAGCGTATCGGAGCGGACATTGCGGAGATAATGGAAATGGCAAGCGGCAGCCCCGATGTGGCTGTTATGATAGAAGCGTGCCACAGCTGTATGACTGCAAGGGGAATAAAAAAGCCCTCCGCAAAGACCTCCACAATGACCCTGAGAGGGCGTTTCAAGGACGATGTGGCTTTGCAGAACAGGCTTATGTTACAGATGAATATGGGATAGAATTTTTGAATATA
This sequence comes from Huintestinicola sp., assembly GCF_050874005.1. GTDB lineage: Bacteria > Bacillota > Clostridia > Oscillospirales > Ruminococcaceae > Huintestinicola. The sequence continues at coordinate 33,115 of NZ_JBNMJV010000019.1, read as the reverse complement.
CCAATACAAAAAACGCTTTTGACAATTCAGCCAAAAGCGTTTTTTTATATGTGGTATGATTTAAGTTACTGAGCAGCCTCAACAGTAGTGATATCGCTGCCGAACCACTTTGTGGATATCTCGCCAAGCTTGCCGTCAGCCTTCATCTCGCAGAGAATTTTCTGTACCTCGTCACGGAGAGCCTGATCCTCCTTGCGGAAGCCGATAGCGTATTCCTCTTCCTCAAGACCGTCGGGGAGTACTTTGTAATCCTTGCCTGCGGAGGTTATCTGATAATTTGCAACGACGCTGTCAAGGAAAACTGCGTCAACAAGACCCAGCTCAAGCTGCTGGAGAGCTTCAACATTTGTTGCCATAGCGGTCACGGTAACGGGAGTTTCCGATGTGCAAAGCTCGGAAGCCTCAAGTATCTCCTGAGCGGAGGAGCCGTTCTGAACGGCAATGTTCTTGCCTGTCAGATCGCTCATAGAAGCTACCTCGGAGGAAGCGGGAACAACGAATACCATTGCATTCTTCATATAGGGGTCGGAAAGATTCATCTGCTCGGCTCTGGAGGGGTTTATGCTCATACCGTTCCAGATACAGTCAATTCTGCCAACAGCCAGATCCTGTTCCTTTGTGTCCCAGTCGATAGGCTCCTTAACAAGCTCAACGCCCATTCTTGCACATACTTCTTCAGCAACGTCAATATCAAAGCCTACGATCTCGTCGTTTTCGTTTGTGTAGCCCATAGGTTCAAATGTAGCGTCAAGACCGAGGATAAGCTTGCCGCTGTCCTTGACCTTCTGCAGGGAGTCATCGGTACCTTCGGCAGCGCTTTCACCGACTGTCTCGGCGCCTTCTGCGGGAGCCGCAGTATCCTCGGGAGCAGTCTGCTCGGAAGCTCCGCCGCAAGCTGCAAATGTCATAGCCATAGCGGCAGCTGCTGCAGCCGCCATAAATCTTATTTTTTTCATACTCTCTTCTCCTTAAATATCATTCGGGCATTGCCCCACGCTTTAATATACCACAGTCGGAAGATTTTGTAAAGCGAATGTAATGCTTTTCGGAAATTTGTCTATATTTCACGATTTGAAAGGGGATAATATGGTGTTTTCAACAAAAAGGAACCGACTGCCGGTTCTGACGGTCGGTTCCTTTTGTATTAGTTCTGAGTTGTTTTCGCTTTATTCGATTTGACAATTGAGTTGTTCATCAATAGAATTGTAAGATATTCTTACCTCTATTCCGTCAGCATTTGTTGCTCTTAGCTGTGTGCTTCTTTCAAAAGAAATGTCGGTAAATCCTTTTTCCTTTACTGCTTCGGCATAAGCTGCATAATCTTCGTTCGAAACACCGTAAGCGGAGAAAGAAAAATAATCCTCCCTATCACTGCGTACAGTTACAGCAGGGGCTTCGAGCTTCGGAAGAAGGCGGCATAACTCGTTGTCTGACCACTGGTGCAGATCACTGCCGCCTTGTGATGCTTCACTATAGGTTTGTGAGCTGAAATCATAATACAATGTGTAACCCTTGCCGTTCTTGCCCACAAAGGCAATGGACACCATATCAGGCTCCATAATTTCATATTGTGCAATATTTTCGACATAAGTATACGTACCGTTGATGCAGCAGGGGGAATCGGAAACGGTTTCCCCCGGGTCGGCGCATTTTCTGTTGTATCCGAGAATGTAAATATCCGCTATTTCTTCATCTGTCCAATCACGCTTTTCTTTCAGTTCATCAAAAACCGACAGCTGTTCGGGGGTAATATCAGCTTTCTGTCGGAATTTCATTTCAACATCGAGAATGGTATATTTGCTGTTATTTGTGTAATTAAATGAAACGATCCGATCTCCGTCGAGAATGCTTTCGGTAACGTTCCAGTCAATATCCTCTATTTTTATAGCGTCTTTGGCGGAAAATGTACTGTCAAACACAGAGCCTTCATTGCCGCTGCAGCCTGTCAGACCGAACAGCATTGTTATGGATAAGCATAATGCTGTAACTGTTTTTTTCATATTGATTTCCTCCCATTATTCATTACTAAAGCTCTCGCAGAATATCCGTATAGCTTCCGAAATAAAACGAACAAGCTCTCTTTCAGCATCATCAAGCTGTTCGCCAAACCCGCTGCGTTCAAATGCGTCAGCCAGATCATTAAGCAGTTTAAGCCGGGTATCGGGCGTGATAGCAGCGATATTCTCATAAAATTGGTAAAGCTTTCGCACCTCATTTCGGACCTCTTCGGAACCGGGGGCATAGTTTTTCCGTTCGAGATCTTCAATGCTTTTCAAAGCGTTTTTTATCAGCCTGTCGGCAGGATTATCGGCACATACGATACAATAATTTCTTACAGCGGAAAATAAATATTCCGAAAAGCCCTTTCCGAACAGCCCGTCAAATTCCTCCGAAAGCTCGGTTTCGGGAGACAGAAAGAGATTACATATTGAAAAAAATATTATGGACTCGGATAACGCTTTTGAAGCAATATGGTGTAACCCTTCCACGTTATCCTGAACCGTTTTATCCACGTAAGGGATCCCCTGACCGAAGCTTTCGGAAATTTTTTCTATGCATCCGAATAATGCGTCATAGTCCTCCTCGGCAAGTATCTCTGTAAAGCTGTCGAACCCATTGTCAGCGGAAACTGCGCATATTGTGCCAAGCATTGAAAATAACATATCATAGGACATAGCTTTTGTAAACGGCAGACTTGACCTAACATTTAATGGTGTCAGTCCCAGCTTATCCGATACTTTGGCAACTGCAATAGCTGCTTCTATTTTTTCTTTTTTTCTTTCCAGTACATCTATCTGTGATGTAACGGCATTACGGCTGTCATTGTCGGTAAGGATGGCTTTTATCTGTTCTTTATTGTATCCCAGGTCACGATAAAAACGTATCTTACATAACCGTTCAATTGTTTTGTCATCATAAAGAAGATGACCGTATTTATTTTTCGTGTTGGGTTTTGGTGATATCTCGTCTTTCTCGTATTCCTGAATGATACGTCTTGACATACCAACGATCTCCACGACCTCGCTGAGTGGTTTCCCGGTCATAATTCTGCACCTCCTGTGATTTAAGCTTAAAGCTGCACGGACCGTGCTGTCAATAGGTATATATAAATTTTATGTTTTGTACAATTTTGCTTGCTTCTAATTGGGCGAGTTGTCGGTTTGCAGTAAATCAAACTGTGCTCAAAAAATTCCGGCCCAAAAAATGATGTTTTGACAGTCATAACGTTTAATAATTCCTTAATATTCTCAAACGTTTAAGGTGCAATATCTCATAACATTTCGCCAAATGTTTTGTATACGTTTACATACTAAACGTTTGAAAAATCCTGAAGTGTCATCATTTTACCGATTTATCATAAACTAATTATTAAATTTTCTAAACCCCTTGCCAAAACTATATAAAAATGCTATAATGTTACTTGAAATGTATATGCATTATACATAAAATAAAGTCAAAAAAATAAAAGGAGTGTTTATCCTATGAATTACGGACATTTTGACCTTGAGAACAAGGAATACGTGATCACCCGTCCCGATACCCCTATGCCTTGGGCAAACTATCTGGGCGACCCCGAGTACGGCGCTATCATCTCCAACAACGCAGGCGGCTACAGCTTCGTTAAGTCAGGCGCAAACGGAAGAATTATCCGTTACCGCTTCAATTCTGTTGCTATGGATCAGCCCGGCCGTTACATTTATCTGAAGGACGGCGAAACAGGGGACTACTGGTCTGCTTCCTGGTCTCCCGTCTGCAAGCCCCTTGACGAGTATAAGAGCGAGTGCCGCCACGGTACAGCTTACACCGTTATCACTTCCGAGTACAAGAAGATCAAGACAGAGACTACATATTACGTTCCCAGAAACGCTCTTTATGAGGTATGGGCTGCTAAGATCACCAACACCGACTCCAAGCCCAGAAAGCTTTCCGTAACAGGCTACTGCGAATTTGTTAACGATAACAATTACGAGCAGGATCAGGTAAACCTCCAGTATACACTGTTCATCACACGCACCTATTTCAAGGGCAATTTCATTCTCCAGAAGCAGAATGAGGTGTTCAAGAACCCCGATAACGAGCGCTTCCTCGGCGTTGCAAAGGCTGACGTTACCGCATACTGCGGCGACAGAGACGCATTTGTCGGCTCATACAGAAGCTATGCTAATCCCAAGGGCATTGAAGAAGGCCTTAACGGTCAGCTCAACTACAACACCAACTCCTGCGGCGCACTCCAGAGCGATATCGTTCTCCAGCCCGGCGAGACTAAGGAGATCATCTACATTCTCGGTCAGAGACCCGAGGCTGTTGCTGCCGAGATAATTGAGAAGTATCAGAAGGACGGCGTTGTTGAGGCTGAAATCGCCGAGCTGAAGGAATTCTGGCACTCCAAGCTGGGCAACTTCCAGGTAGATACTCCCGATGCTGACTTCAACAATATGATAAACGTTTGGAACGCATATAACTGCTTCATCACCTTTATCTGGTCCAGAGCGGCTTCCTTCCAGTACTGCGGTCTTAGAAACGGCTACGGCTACAGAGATACCGTTCAGGATATCCAGGGTATTATCCACCTTGCTCCCGAAATGGCAAAGAAGCAGATCGAATTTATGCTTTCCGCACAGGTAACAAACGGTGCAGGTCTGCCTCTTGTTAAGTACACTCACAAGGCAGGACAGGAAAATCACCCCGACGAGAACGATCCCAACACAGCATATGCAAAGGAGACAGGACATCCCTCCTACCGTGCAGATGACGCTCTCTGGCTCTTCCCAACAATTTACAAGTACATCTCCGAGAGCGGCGATGTTGCATTCCTCGATGAAGAAATTCTCTATGCTAACGACGGCGAAAAGGGTACTGTTTATGACCATCTCAAGAGAGCTATTATGTTCTCTATGAATAACCTCGGAAACCACGGTATGCCTGCAGGTCTCCACGCTGACTGGAACGACTGTCTCCGCCTCGGCAAAAAGGGCGAGTCCACATTCGTTGCATTCCAGCTTGTTTATGCTATCAAGATTCTCAGAGGCTATGCTGAACTCAAGAACGACACCGAATATGTGAAGTATCTCGATGAAGTAAAGGCTAAGCTTGACGATATCCTCAGCGCTTGCTGGAACGAGGACAGATGGATCAGAGGCTACAAAGAGGACGGCACAGTTATCGGTCAGAGGACCGATCCCGAGGCAAATATGTGGCTCAATCCTCAGTCCTGGTCTGTTATCTCCGGTTTTGCAAGCAAGGAGCAGGCTGAAAAGGCTATGGACAGCGTTGAGGGAGAGCTTAACACTCCCTACGGCGCAATGGTTATGTATCCTCCCTATGTTGACCACGGCTTTGACGGCGCACTTATGCAGTGCTTTAACAAGTGCACAAAGGAAAATGCAGGTATATTCTCTCAGCCTCAGGGCTGGCTGATACTTGCCGAGTCCCTTATGGGTCACGGCAACCGTGCATACAAGTACTGGAAGGAAGCAGCTCCCGCAACCTACAACGACAATGCAGAGCACCGCTGCCTCGAGCCTTACGTTTACGGACAGTTTGTTGAGGGCAAGGACAGCCCCTATGCAGGACGTGCACACGTTCATTGGCTCACAGGTACAGCTTCCACCGTTATGGTAGGAACAGTTGAGGGTATCCTCGGTATGAGACCTGACGCTGCAGGACTCAAGGTTGATCCCTCCATTCCTTCCGAGTGGGGCAGCTACACCATCACCAAGACCTTCAGAGGCAAGAAGCTGAATATGTCCTTCAACAACCCCGATCACGTTGAGAGCGGAGTTAAGGAGATCATCCTCAACGGTGAGAAGCTTCCCTCTAACCACATTCCTGCTGACAAGCTGAAGGATGTTAACGAGGTTATCGTAACTCTGGGCAAGTAAAAGTAAAACACATATAATTATAAAAAATTCCGTCCTCGTATGAGGGCGGAATTTTTAGTATATTCTATTTCCAAAGAAGCAGTCGGGGGACTGCCCTTTTTTGACGCATATGGATAGGATATATTCGTTTTGCTCGTAAACAAAAAAGTCAAGTAAGGCTTTGTCGCTTTTCAGAATGCCGTTTCCAAAGGTAAATGAAACATTCTTCATATCGGCAATGCCATTGCCTGTGAATTTTCCGTAGGCTTCTTTTAAAGTCCATAAAATGAAAAAAAAGCGGTTTTTCCTTTTTGTGTCAAGGCTGTCAAACCACATAATTTCATCACTTGTAAATATTCGGCTGATAACATTGGGACGGAAATCTCTTATGCTTTCGCAGTCGATTCCGCATTCACAGGGGCTGACAATGCAGCAGCACAGCCCGTCACAATGGGAAATACTGAAAAAGCAGTTTTTATTTCCAAGTAAATAAGGCTTTCCTTTTTCGGCAGTAATAATATCGCTCTCGTAGATATCTAAGCCAAATTCCCTGCGCAGCCCAATCTTTAAAAGCTCAAAGCCCGAATAATGCTGTATCTGCCGTTTATCACGGCTGTCGTCAATAAAGCGATAATAAACCATAATTCACCTATAAAAAAAGGGCGCCGAAGCGCCCGTAAGCTTTATACGACCAATTAAAATACAACAGAAGCAAGAACGATAGCCTTGCCGGCATTTCCCTGCATTTTAATGTCGCCGTCAACAATAGCAGAAGACATTGCCTTTTTGCCTGCGAGAACTGCAGCAAAAGCTTCTGCATCAGCGTCGATCTCGATATCAGCGCCTCTGTAATCGAAAGGCTCTACAACGGCAATGCCGTTAGCAACGAGAACATAAAGAGTACCGTCAACTAAACCGTTAAGCTTTACCTGAGCGGCGATGCGAGCGTCAACAGGTGCCTTAGCCTTAGAAACTCTTGCCTTGAAGCTATCAACGATGGCCTCATATGTAAGAACTTCATCCTTCTCAACAACAGCAGCAGTCTGCACAGCGGGAGCTTTCCTGATATTTTTTGCCATTGGTTTTTCCTCCTAAAAATATATACATAATAACCGAAGCATAATTATTTCATATTATTATTATAATATTTTTGCACGAATATGTCAATACCACTAATTAAAATTCAGCATTTATAACAACATAGCAAAAAAATGATAGCAAAAACAGTCATTTTAACCAAACGGAAATGACAATTTGGTAAACGTTTCCATTTCACAGAAATAAAAAGGCTTCGGTATGCCGAAACATACCGAAGCAGATTTGTAAATTTCTTATTCTTTAACGCCGCCGAGAGCAACGCCCTCAACGATGAACTTGGAGAAGATGAAGTAAACAATAACTACAGGAATGATAGAGAGCATAATTGCGGCATAGTTTGCACCGTAATCGTTAAGCTTATCATTGGAAATGATAGTGTTTACCATCATAGGAAGCGTGAGCTGTTCCTTATTTCTGGAAATGAGTATCATTGAAGGAGTGTAGTAGTTGTTCCAGTTTGCAACGAAAGCGAAGATCGCCTGAACAGCAAAAGCAGGCTTCATCATAGGAATGCCGATTGTGAAGAAGGTCCTATACTCGCCGCAGCCGTCAATTCGTGCAGCTTCGACAATTTCAAGTGGGAACGAGGACTTCATATACTGTCGCATAAAGAATACTACCGCAGGAGCCGCAACAGCAGGAACTATCAGGGGAAGATAGCTGTCTGTAAGACCCAGCTTGCTCATAAACTGATAGAAACCAACGGATGTAACCTGCACGGGTATCATCATAACGGCAAGAATGATCGTGTAAGCGATATTCTTTAACTTGAAGTCATAAACTACAAGACCATAAGCAGTCATACCGGAGAAAAGAACAGTAAGTATCGTTGTTGAGAATGCAATGATAGCACTGTTTCTGTAACCGATGAATGCGTCATACTGGATCTTGTTTGTTGCCGACCAGTCCATCAGAGTTCCGATGTTGTTAAAGAGATTAAGACCGGGGATAAAAGAGATACCTTTACCGGTAATATCAACAGAAGTTCGTGTTGCGTTTACGACCAGGATATAAATAGGCAGCAAGCTGATGATAGCAAGAAGAACCATTACTATCGTTACGAGAGTAGTTCTGATTTTTATCATCTGAGAGTTGCTGTGTGTGCCAGCCATTTGTGTGCTCATTTATTACAGACCTCCCAACTTGTTTTTGAGTGCCTTGGAACCACGCTTTGACTTTGGAGTGGTGTCCTTGTCTCTGTTTACAGCGAAACAGATGGAGCCGAGGATAGCTGTGATAATAAAGAGCACAACCGACGCCGACGCAGAGTATCCGTAGTTAGGCTTGATATTATGGAAGTGATTGTAGATAAATACAGCAATGGTCTCAGTAAACTTGTTCTGAGTTGTACCAACATTGTAGAGGTAGGGGATATCGAACATCTGGAGACCACCGATCATAGATGTTACCATTGTGTAAAGCATAATAGGCTTTAACAGGGGAATGGTGATCTGGAAGAACTGCTGTCTGGGGGTAGCGCCGTCTATGTTGGCAGCCTCAAAGAGTGAGGGGTTGATACCCATAATACCCGACATAAGCATAATTGTGGTATTACCGAACCACATCCAGGTCTGAATGATCATAATAAGCACTCTGGACTGAGTTTTTCCCGATACAAAAGGAACAGTTTCGTGTCCTGCCTTTACAAGCATTGAGTTGATTGCTCCGAACTGTGAGTCGGAGAAAAGCATAACGAACAGAGCTGCAACTGAAGCCGCCGTAATGATATTCGGCATATACATTACGATCTTGAAGAAGCCTTTGCCTTTGACCTTCAGATAAGCGTCTGTGAACCAAGCCGCAAGCAGCAGGGAAATAATGATCTGGGGAATGAAGTTACCGAACCAAAGAATAAGTGTATTGCCCATTACTCTGTAGAAGTCACTCTGGACAGCCTTTGCCTGACGGGTCTCCTTGTAAATAACATTTCCGGCGTCGTCAGTAGTCTTGCCCTCTCCGAACAGAATGGCTCTGAAATTATCGAGACCTACAGATTCAAGGACTACAGAACCTGTATCTGTGGTACTTTTCTGGGTGCTGAGATAAAATGTATTAAATAGTGGGTAAACCTGAAAAAACGCATATACTATAAAGAATGGAAGAATAAAAAGATAACCATACTTAGCATAGCTGATTGAGCGAATTTTCCTGCCTGAGCCTGAAACCATAAAAATTCTCCCCTCAAATATAAGTGCTTTATTATATCTGTGGGGCAGACAAATAATGTCTGCCCCACGACATAAACTAATTAGATTTTAGACCTTGCGATATTAGTCAAAGTTGGAGTAATCGAGGTCGGGGAGCTGGCCGGCAACGTTATTAACGAATGCTTCAATAGTAGCGTCAACGTCAGCATAGTTGCCCTGGCAGTAACCTGTAACAGCGTCGTTGAATGCCTGCTTGATTACAGAGTCATAAGGAGTGATACCGCCAGCCATGTTGATGTTCTCAGCAACAACATTAAGTGTCTCGAACTGGTTCTGTCCGCCGAGAACGCCTACGCCTGTGTAAGAACCGTTAGAAAGAACGCCTTCCATAGCCTTCTGGTTGGAAACGTACTCGCCCTTGGACTCAGAGTAAGCCTGAGCAGTTTCAGCGTTTGTAGTGAAGAAGGAGATGAATTCCTTAGCAAGCTCGGGGTTGTTGCATCTTGTAGCAACAGTTGCCCAAGTACCGCCCCAGTAGAAGGGCTGAGGTCCAACTACGACCTTCCACTTGCCGTATGTAGCGCCGCCTTCGCCGCCTGCAGCCTGAGTGAGGATAGCATCGCCGAAGCCCCAAGTGGATACGAAGTAACCCATTGTGTTGTCGGTCTGACCAGCAGCATACCAGTCAGTATTCCACTGAGCAAGATCCTTGATTACATAGCCGTTGTCATACATTGTCTTAGCGAGGTCAATGTACTTCTTGCACTCGTCATCGAGCTGGAGCTTGTTGTCAGCAACCCAAGGATTGGTTCTTGCTGCGGAGAAGACCTGCCATACTCCAGCGAGTGTGGAAGTAAGAGCAGTCTCGCCGCCGGAAGCTTCCTTAACCTTAGCAGCTGTATCCATAAACTTGTCCCAATCGGAAACGAGAGCCTGGAAATCATCGGGAGTTGTTACGCCGAGGTACTTCTCAGCGAGGTCTTCTCTGTAGCAGAATCCGCCTGCTGCAGCCTGCCAGGAAAGACCCTTCTGAACGCCGCTGGAGGACTTACCGATCTCAACAGTGTAGTCATAAAGATCAGCGTAGTCAGCGTCGGTGAAACCGATGTTGGAGAGTGCCTGTGTAGCGTTGTCGTCGTTGATATACTTGAGAGCCCAGTCAGCCTCAACGAAAATGATATCAGCGTCGTTGTTAGCATCTGCAAGGTAAGCGTCGTAGTTCTCAGCTGCCTCGCCGCCGCCGCATCCGAAGCTCTTTACGTTGAACTCATCAGCGGAGTGACCGGTTTTCTCACAGAAGAGCTTGAGCATAGGATCGATATCATCTGTGTTCCAGCAAAGAACAGTAAGCTTGTCGGTAGCTGCTGCGTCGCCTTCAGCTGCAGGAGCTGCCTCAGTCTCGCCCTCTGCGGGAGCTGCCTCAGTCTCGCCCTCAACTGCTGCTGCGGTTGTCTCGCCGTCAGCTGCGGGAGCCTCAGTAGTAGAATTGGTCTCAGTTGAACCGCCGCAAGCTGCGAATACGGAACCTGCCATAACTACTGATGAGATCATAGCAATAGTCTTCTTTAAATTCTTCATTTGATTTTCCTCCTTAAAGAAATATTATATTTTCCCTTCTGAAAATATAATAGCGTTTGGTTTATCGGTTCAGATCTCTGACCGATGCTCCTTCAAGAAGACTTCCTTTGATCGACACGGGAGCCGTATCATTGGTTATCTCCTTGTTTATCAGTGCGATAAGTCTCTTTGCTGCTTCAGCACCCAGTCTCTCGGTATCCTGCCGGATCGTGGTCAGCCTCGGCTTCAGGACCTGTGACAGCACGATACCGTCGTAACCTGCAATGGAAATGTCCTCCGGAACGGACAGCCCCAGCTCCTCCAATGCGTTTATCGCTCCGATCGCTGCAAAATCGTCCGGGAGGATAATGCACGTAGGCTTGTCGCTGCAAGACAAGACTTGTTTTACGAGAAGCTCGGTACTCTTGGTATCATGGTAGCGTCCCTGCAGAAGAAACTCGCTTCTGATCTTTATATTCAGGCGAACCAGAGTCTCTTTAAAGGTGCGAAGCCTTATAGAAGTTACATCTGACGAATCGCCGTAAATATACGCAATTTTCGTATGACCTTTGCCTGCGATATATTCCACAAGCTGTCTCATACCTGTTTCGTTGTCCGAAACCACAGAAAGATGATTTTCGGAAATGTGGTCGATGCTCACCATAGGAATATTGCTTTTCATCAGCTCTATCGTGCCTTCGTCAACGAAATCGTCCACGCTCACGATGAGCACCCCGTCAACATTCCTGTACATACAATGCTCATAAGGGGTCATTTTTCTTTCGCCGATATTGCCGCTTATAAAGGTGATATCGTATCCCGCAGACTCGACCTGCTTTTTGAAGCTGTCGAGGACGGAGGCGAAATAATTTTGTGTAAGACCGCTGTTTGTCTGCTCGGAAAAAAGAACTCCGATGTTATATGTACGGTTGGTTTTAAGAGCACGGGCCTGGGAATTTGGGAAATATCCCATTTTCTTTGCCGTTTCCTGAACGGTCAGCTTTGTGGTTTCACTCACATCCTTATGATCGTTGAGCGCCTTGCTGACTGTTGCAATCGAAACTCCGCAGGCAGCTGCAATATCTTTGATTGAAACCATTATAAGGATACTCCAAATCTTTCAGTTAAGATATGTACCGTCTGAATTTATAAAAACTGTCAGACGGACCGATGAACCAAAAACCTTTTAAAACGTTTTCGTTTCATTGATACTAATATACAACTGTTTGATGAAAAAGTCAATGGTTTTAGTGCAACGCAGGAAAAAATAGTCTTTTTGCACAATTCACTATATATGATTTTTAGCATTTTAACATACAAATTTCACATTTATAAAACGTTGGTTTCAAATATTGTGTCAATTTATGCTGAAAAACTATCATCAATGCTTATAATTATTATGCAGATTAGAGTATAAAAAACTTAAACGGTTTCTGAAAATCACTCCACGACCCTGTAATTTTCAGATGCATTTTCTTTGGTGGCATATTCCGAAACGTTAAGCACTTCGACCTTGAGTGTCTTGGTGCCCATATTTATCTCGATGATATCGCCCACCTTCACGTCATAGGAGGCTCTTGCAGCCTTGCCGTTCACAATGACCTTATCTGCGTCGCAGGCCTCGTTGGCAACGGTCCTGCGCTTGATGAGCCTTGTGACCTTGAGATATTTGTCAAGTCTCATAAAAAAACTCCTTTCAAAAAAATGCGCCGCTGCGGGATACCCGAAGCGGCGCAATGGGATATCATTACTGTTACCCCTTATGTTCTGACTAAATTACTTAGCGTCAACAGCGTCCTTGAGAGCCTTGCCTGCCTTGAATGCGGGAGACTTTCTTGCGGGAACGGTGATCTTTTCCTTGGTTCTGGGGTTGATAGCTTCCTTTTCCTTCTTGTCTCTTACCTCAAAGGTGCCGAAGCCTGTGAGCTGAACCTTGTCGCCCTCGGTGAGAGCGTCTGTGATAGCAGCGATCACTGCGTTAAGAGCCTTCTCGGAATCCTTCTTGGAAAGCTCGCTCTTCTCTGCGATTTTTGTGATGAGATCTGCCTTTGTCATTTTTTCATTACCTCCGTAATTTTTTAGCGGCGCTGCCGCAGATCATTGTTTTTTCGCTCTCTGCCAGTAAGCGTCAAGCGTATCTATGTCAAGGGAACGCATATCCTTCCCTTCACAGCGTATGAGATCTTCCGTCCTTTCAAATCTGTCGGTGAATTTTTCTGTGGCTCTTGTGAGCAGCTCCTCGGCGTCATATCCTTCAAGACGGACCGCATTTACGGCTGCAAAGAGCATATCTCCCAGCTCCTCGGCTTCGCTTTCGGGGCTGTCTGCAGCTCTTACCTCGGCGATCTCGCTCTCAAGCGATCTTAAAGCCGCTTCCGCATCGGGAAAATCCATTCCTGCTCTCTGTGCACGTTTGCCGATCTTCTGCGCTCTCATTAGTGCGGGAAGTGCGGTGCATACGCTCCTGAGAGTCTCGGTATATGTCTCCTGACCTTTGGTCTGCTGCTTGATGTCGTTCCAGTTTTTTAGCACCTCGCCGCTGTCCTTGACGGTAACGTCTCCGAAAACGTGAGGGTGACGGACAATAAGCTTTTTGCACACATCGTTTACCGAGTCGTCAAACCGGAAATTGCCTTTTTCCTCCTCGATACGTGCGTGGAAAACTACCTGCAGGAGAACGTCTCCCAATTCTTCCCTGAGAAGTTCGCTGTCATCAAGGTCAATTGCCTCGCAGACCTCGTATACCTCCTCAAGAAAATCCTTGCGGATAGATTTGTGATCCTGCTCCCTGTCCCAGGGGCAGCCGTTTTCCGAGCGGAGTATCTCCATTATCCGCAGAAGGTCGTTTATATCATACCTGTCCTTAAACTGAAAATCCATCAGAAATTTACCTCTTGCCCGCAGGGGAGAATTTTTCGGCTTTATTCGTTCTGCAAAAGCCGTCATTTAATATATTAACCGATAAATCCAAATAATTCAAGTAGGTTTTTAAATTTTTTTAAGAAATCAGCATTTTTAACGTACTTTTCGTGATTATACCGGAAAAATATGTACTTATTATGTAAATAACTGCTCCCAAAAGGCAGGATACAGCGGTTGAAATTACGGCATTTCCATAATCTGACAGGAAAGAGTTAACGAAAAATGCCCCTGCCGCACACAGCAGACCGCAGGATAAAATCTTTAAATTTGTGTGCAGAAATTCTTTTGCTCCGAAAGCGGCATATTTTTTCAGCATATAAAGGGACATTACGCATATGAAAATATAGCACAGAAGTGTTGATATCGCCGCACCCGTCACCCCGAGCTTCGGCACGGGTGTGAGGATAATGTTTCCGGCAAGCTTTATCGCTGCACCCACAGCCATCAGCTTAACGGGGATATCTGCTCTGTCTGCCGCCTGAAGAACCGCAAATGCCGCCGATGATATGCACACAAAGGGCACAGCCGCACCGAGAACTCTCATTGCATTTACGCAAACGGATATCTCAAGCTCCCTGCCGCCGAAAAGGGTCATAAGCACCGGCTCTGCAAGTACGGCTATCCCAAGCCCTGCGGGAACCGAAGCAAGAGCCGCCGCAAGTACCGCTCCCCCCGAACATTCACCCAGACGCTTCATATCTCCCGAAGCCTTTGCCGCCGCAGCCGCAGGGAGCATACTTTTCCCGAACATATTAGTTACCGAGGGAACAAGGTTAAATACCGTTACCGCCAGTCCCGTAAAGCTGCCGTAAATGAAGTTAGGCATTTCATCATAGGGTATGCCCGAGCCGAGAAGCTCCGAGAATATCCAGGGGGCAGACTTAATAAGTGTTCTCAGGGAACGCATTACCGTCACAAGGTCGATAAGTGAAGTGAGATTTATCACAAGCGCTCCTACCGCCGCAGGAATTGCCGTCCTTAGAAGCTCTTTCCTTATTACGGCAGTTTCTTTCGGTGAGAGCCTGTCCGTTCTGCGGCTTTTTTCACGCCTGTCTCTCAGTATCATATATAAAAGTCCCGCAAAGGAGGAAAGGGTTATACCGAACACCGCCGCCGCACTTGCATAGGGGAGTGCGGCGTCTTTGGCGGATATCCCGAACCGTTCGCAGCCTGTGAGCCTTAAAAACAGCAGGGGAGCGTTATTTGCGATGTACAGACAGCCATAGCAAAGGGACAGCCCGAAAACAAGCTTTGCGGCGCCTTCTATGACCTGCGAAACGGCGGTGGGGTACATATCCCTCATACCCTCCGCACAGCCTCTGTACACCGATACAAGGCACCCTGCAAGCACCGAGGGCGCAATGGCTATGACCGCAGGAACTGCAGAAATATTTCCCGAGACAAATCTGCACAGGGGATATGCTCCGAGAATTATAATAAGTGTGCCCATAAGTCCAACTACGCCGAAAAGTGAGAGGGCTGTCCGCTTAACGGCTTCTGCCTTGTCTGCCCGTCCTTTTGCGGCGGCTGCGGATACTGCACGTGCTGCGGCGACAGGCAGTCCCGTTACCGATATGGCATACACGGGCATAAATATGCCGTAAGCCGCCGAAAAATAGCCCATTCCCGTTCCCCCCAGCATATTTGCCAGAGGTATGCGGAAAAGTGCGCCTATGACCTTCACGATAAGCGCAGAGATTATCAGCACCGCCGAGCCGTAAAGAAAGCCCTGCTTTTTCACATGACCAACTCCTGTATCCCAATGATTTTTTTATAAAAATATATGTTGCCTTTTCGGAAAATATGTGGTATAATTACTTTAAATGCTCAATGCAAAAATATTTAATAGGAGTCTGAATGGTTATGAATTACGTTTTTTCAGATAAGATATCGGGTCTCAAGCCTTCGGCTATCAGAGAGATACTTAAAGCCACCTCCGACCCGAGCATAATTGCTTTTGCTGCAGGAAATCCGGCTCCCGATGCATTCCCCGTTGAGGAGATAAAGAAGATAACAATGGATATCCTTGAGGAAAATCCCATTGCTGCACTCCAGTACGGCGCAACCGAGGGCTACACTCCTCTGAGAGACGCCGTCAAGAAGCGCCTTGCTTCTCAGGGCAGCTTTTCCGACAGAGACGAGCTTATCATCACCTCTGGCGGTCAGCAGGCTTCCGAGCTTTCCTGCAAGATTTTCCTTAATGAGGGCGACACTCTTATCTGCGAAAGTCCCAGCTTTATCGGCTGTCTGAATGCATTCCGCTCATATAACGCAAATCTTGCGGGAGTTGAGATGGACGATGAGGGCATCAGCCTTGAGGGGCTTGAGGAGGCTGTGAAGAATAACAAGAACTGCAAGCTTCTTTACATAATCCCCAATTTCCAGAACCCCTCGGGAAGATGTATGTCCGCAGCACGCAGAAAGGCTGTTTATGAATTTGCCTGCCGTCACGACCTTATTATTATAGAGGATAATCCCTACGGCGAGCTGAGATTTGCAGGAGAGGATATTCCTTCCGTAAAGTCTCTTGATACAGAGGGCAGGGTCATCTATGCGGGCAGCTTCTCCAAGGTTGTATCTCCCGGTATGAGAGTTGGCTTTATTGCCGCAGCTCCCGAGATAATCTCAAAAATCGTTGTCTGCAAGCAGGTTTCCGATGTACATTCAAATATCCTTGCTCAGATGATATGCCACAGAATACTTACCGAGTATGATTTTGAGGCGCATATCGCAGATCTCAAGAAGATATACAAGAGAAAATACACTATTATGGCGGAGGAAATAAAGAAGTATTTCTCCTCAAAGGTAACAGTTACCGAGCCTCAGGGCGGTCTGTTCATCTGGGGAACTCTTCCCGAGGGCAGCGATATGATAGATTTCTGTCAGAAGGCTATCGCACGCAAGGTTGCGGTCGTTCCCGGCACAGCCTTCCTCACAGATGAAAACGCAAAGACCACAAGCTTCAGAATGAATTTCTCCACTCCCACCGATGAACAGCTCACCGAGGGCTGCAAAATTCTGGGACAGCTCACCAAGGAGCTTTACGGAGAATAATGTTTTATAATCGAAAGGAATGTCTGAAAATCAAAGATTTTCAGACCGAGTTTTGTTTTTCTGACTAAAGTCAGAAATTTTCTGACGAAAAACACAAAACTCTCAAGAAAGGAATGTTAAAAAATGGCAGATACACAGGAAAAGAAAATTATATTCAGCGGCATACAGCCCACAGGCACATTTACTTTAGGCAACTATATCGGCGCTATCCGCAACTGGAGCAAGCTGCAGGACGAGTATAACTGCATCTACTCCATTGTTGATATGCACGCAATAACCGTTCGTCAGGAGCCTGCAAAGCTCCGTCAGCACACCATTGAGGCGTATGCTCTTATTATGGCGTGCGGCGTTGACCCCGAAAAGTCCATCGCATTTATTCAAAGTCACAACAAATGCCACGCAGAGATGAACTGGATTCTTTCCTGCTCCACTCAGTTCGGCGAGCTTTCAAGAATGACCCAGTTCAAGGCAAAGTCCGAAAAGCACCCCGATGATATCAACGCAGGTCTGTTCACATATCCCGTGCTTATGGCAGGTGATATCCTGCTTTATCAGACAGACCTTGTTCCCATCGGTGCAGACCAGAAGCAGCACCTTGAGCTGTCAAGAAATGTGGCACAGCGCTTCAATCAGAAGTATGGCGAGCTTTTCAAGATACCCGAGCCTTACATTCCCGAGGTGGGCGCAAGGGTAATGAGCCTGCAGGACCCCACAAAGAAGATGTCCAAGTCCGATGAAAATCAGAACTCCTGCATTTACATTCTCGATGACAAGGATACCATTATAAGGAAATTCAAGAAGGCTGTTACCGACTCCGAAGCAAAGGTAAGATACGCAGAGGGCAAGGACGGTATCAACAATCTTATGGCTATCTACTCTGTTGTTACGGGCAAGAGCTATGACGATATCGAGAAGGAATTTGACGGCAAGGGCTACGGCGATTTCAAGACTGCTGTAGGCGAGGCTGTGGCAGACCATCTTGAGCCTGTCCGCACAAAATTTGCTGAACTTATGGCTGACAAGGCGTACATCAAGGAGTGCTACACAAAGGGCGCAGAGCAGGCTATCCGCATTTCTCAGAAAACAATGTCAAAGGCATACCGCAAGGTAGGATTTGTGGATTTCAGATAAAAAAATTTCGGGAAATACCAAAGCGGTATTTCCCGATTTTTGAAATCATAGACATTATTATCACTTTGAAAATACAAAAAACCGCCCGAAACTCGGACGGTTTTAAATGTTAAATTGGTGCGCTGCAAGGGACTCGAACCCCTGACCTACTGGTTCGTAGCCAGTCACTCTATCCAGCTGAGCTAGCAACGCATCTTCAATCAACTATTATATTATATCACTTTGATTTGGATTTGTCAAGCTTTTTTTTCAAAAAAATTTCCTCGGTGCGAAAATGGCTTTGATGGAGCGGTCATACAGGAAAATAGAAAATTTGTTTGATTTGACTATTGACTTTTTGGAATAAATGTGCTATAATAAATTATCTGAAAATCATTATTGGGAGGTACTGTGGAATGAGCGGGACAGAGGACAAGTACAGCAGATTTAATGACGACGGTTACGGTATCCGTCCGATATGCACACAGAACGCAACAGAGCCACAGAAGGCTGTCGTGCTAAAAACTATGTCGGGAACTTTGGTATCATACGGTGAGAAAACCGAAACACTTTTTCAGCTGTTCGGTACTGATGAAAATGCGATAACTAAGAGTATTGCCTGGGCGCTGTCACGTTGTCCGGATTTTTGCAGACGTATTGTGGAGGCGGTTTTCGGAAGTATTGATATGTCTGACGAGTATGTTGTTTTTTATCAGAAGTATTCAAATGATAATGGCATTACGGATATCGAGATCACCGATAATGCGAATTATCATATTATTTTTGAAGCCAAGAAGGGCTGGAAACTGCCCTCATACAGTCAGCTTGAAAATTATACGGGTAGAAAAGAATTCAGGAGTGTATGTACAAGATATAAAAAAATAGTTTCAATGTCCGAATGCAGCATTGAGTATGCGGAAAATTATCTGCCCAAGGCGATAGACGGTATAGAAATTATGCATTTGTCTTGGAAAGACGTTTTTAACTGTGCCCGTAAAGCAAGAGAAAATTCAAACAATGCAGGCAGGAAAATCCTTGATGAGCTGTGCAGATATCTGGAGGGAGTTGTAGGAATGCAGAATTATTTATCAAATGAGGTTTATTGCGTTGCGCTGAGCGATGATTTTGTCAGCGAGGGCTGCTCTCTGAGATGGAGCGATATTGTTCTGAAATATAACAGATATACCTGTCCTCAGGGACGGGGCTGGCCTGTTGAACCGCCTAACTATATCGCTTTCAGATATAAAGGAAAACTTCTGTCTGTTCATCACATCGAAGGCTATGCTCTTACCCAAAATATTAAAGGCTATATTTCCGAATATCCCGATATTACGGAAGAATATCCTTGTTTTGTATTTGAACTGGGCGAGGCGGTGAAACCCTTTAAGGAGGTCAGAAGCGGTAAAAATATGCGGGCAATACGGGCGTGGGTAATGTTCGACCTGCTCCTGACCTGTGATACTGTTGAGGAGGCTGTGAGAAAATCAAAGGAACGTAAAAATCAGGCGGCTAACATTATCTTCTGATGAGTTACTTAAGGAACACTCGGAAATGAAGGATTTTTTGCAATATTATGCACGTATTTATACATAGAATATGAAAGTAAAAATATATAAATTGTTACTTGCTTTTTTGGAGGAAATGTATTATAATATTATGTGTAACCGTGCTTTTTTTTACGCATTGCCCGTCCAATGCAAATGGGGTATTATCGCACGGGTGTGCAGCAGACTCATTTTCGGAATGAAGCTTCTGTGAATTTGGTCTGCAAAATACCTATTAAGGATGGCGTTTGATTATGAGTAATGAAACTTCAAGGTTGGCTCCGCTCGAGCTGCCTATGCTTTTGCTGAGGGGACTTGTGGTATTCCCCAAGGTGATGATACATTTTGATGTGGCGAGGGACAAGTCCACCAAGGCACTTACTGCTGCCGCAAAGGGAAACAAGCTCATTTTCCTTACGGCTCAGAGCGATTATTCCGATGAGACCGAGCCTGACAAGATATACAAGGTGGGCGTGGTCGCTGAGGTAAAGCAGCTTCTCAAAACTCCCGGGGGAGTTACACGTGTTATGGCGGAGGGGCTTTACAGGGCAAAGCTTGTGAATATTATTTCCGATGAGCCTTTCTATACCGCTTCGGTGAAAAAATATCCCGAGAGAAACGCTAAGATAGACCCTATGGAAATGGAGGCTCTGGTTCGGGCGGTAAAGGACGAATTTAAGGCATACTGCGAAAATATGCCCCGTATGCCAAAGGACTACATAGATTCCATTATCGGAAGCGACGACCCCAAAAGCATTTTTGACAACATTGCCGTTAGTATGCCCCTGCCTGTGAACGAAAAGCAGCAGCTCCTTGAGGCTAATGGGCTTCACATAAAGCTGGGTATGCTCCTTGCTATGCTTTCCCGTGAGGCAGAGGTAATGGGCATTGAAAAGGATATCCAGGACAAGCTGAGACAGCAGGTAGACGAAAGTCAGAGAGAATATTATCTCAGGGAGCAGATGAAAGTTATTGCCCGTGAACTTGGGGAGGATGATTCCGTTCAGGACGAGGCTTTCGATTATCTTGACAGGATAAATGAGCTTTCGCTTCCCGAAGAAATTTCCGAAAAGCTTTCTAAAGAAGCTGACAGGCTTGCACGAACTTCGTCCTCGTCTCAGGAGGCATATGTTATCAGAAATTACCTTGACACCTGCCTTGAGCTGCCCTGGAACAAATTCACAAAGGATAAGATAGACCTTAAAAAGGTGAAGGCTCAGCTTGACAAGGATCACTACGGTATGGACAAGGTAAAGGAGAGAATTCTCGAGACCATTGCCGTTAAAAAGCTGGCTCCCGACGGCAGCGGTCAGATAATCTGCCTTTACGGTCCTCCGGGCGTGGGCAAGACCTCGGTGGCAAAGTCCATTGCAAAGTCTCTTGGCAGGAAATATGTGCGCATTTCCCTTGGCGGCGTAAGGGACGAGTCGGACATAAGAGGTCACAGGAAAACCTATGTTGGAGCTATGCCCGGAAGGATAATAGACGGTCTTATCAAGGCTGGAAGCAGCAATCCTCTCATTCTCCTTGACGAGATCGACAAGATCTCCGGCGACTACAAGGGCGACCCATCTTCCGCCCTTCTTGAGGTCCTTGACAGCGAACAGAACAGCACATTCAGAGACCATTACATTGAGCTGCCCTTTGACCTCAGCAAAGCGATGTTCATCACTACGGCAAACGATCTGAGCACTATTGACCCGCCTCTCAAGGACAGAATGGAAATTATCGAGCTTACAAGCTACACCCGTGAGGAAAAGTTCCACATTGTAAAGGAGCATCTTATTTCAAAGCAGCTCAAAAAGCACGGCTTGAAGGCTTCTCAGCTTAAAATTGCCGACAAGGCTGTATATATGCTCATCGACTTCTACACCCGTGAGGCAGGCGTGAGAGAGCTTGAGAGACAGATCGCATCGCTGTGCCGGAAGGCTGCAAAGGAACTTTGTGACGGTGAAAAGACAAAGGTATCCGTTACCACTTCAAATCTTGAGGATTATCTCGGTCACCGCAAGTACATCGAGGACGTTGTCTCCCATACAGACGAAGTGGGAATTGTGAACGGTCTTGCCTGGACTTCCGTAGGCGGCGTTATTATGCCCCTTGAAGTGCTTGTTATGGACGGAAAGGGTAATGTGGAGGCTACAGGTTCTCTGGGCGATGTTATGAAGGAAAGCTCAAAGATAGCTGTGAGCTATGTCCGCTCTGTAGCTGACAGATATGGTATTGACCGCAATTTCTACAAGGAAAAGGACATTCACATTCACGCTCCCGAGGGCGCAACTCCCAAGGACGGTCCTTCCGCAGGCGTTACTATGACAACGGCGCTTGTTTCCGCTCTTTCCGGAATCCCCGTAAGGGGAGATGTGGCTATGACGGGCGAGATAACACTTCGTGGCAGGGTGCTTCCCATCGGCGGTCTCAGGGAAAAAACTATGGCGGCTTACAAGGAAGGACTTAAAGCAGTTATTATCCCCGCAGGCAACAAGGGCGACCTTGACGAGGTGGACAAGGCGGTAAAGGACAATATGGAATTTATCTTCGCTGAGAGGATAACCGATGTTCTTGACGCCGCTCTTACGAAAAAGCCCGATACTTCCCGAAACGAGGAGGCACGCTCCGCTGCGGTGCTGACTGCACGTGAGGAGGACAGGAGAGTTCCCGTTCATTCAAGGAAGCGGAGCTGATATCCCTCTTAAAAGGAGTGCATTATGAACTTTAACAAAGCAGAATTTTTCAGGTCTTACGGCGAATATTCCCAGCTCCCGCCCTCGGACAGGGTGGAGATAGCCTTTGCAGGGCGTTCCAATGTGGGAAAATCTTCTCTTATAAACAAGGTTTTCAACAGGAAGAATTTAGCGAGAGTGTCCGCCGTTCCCGGAAAAACAGCGACTATAAATTTTTACAGCTTAGAAAATATCTTCCTCGTTGACCTCCCCGGCTACGGCTATGCAAAGGTGGCAAAATCAGACAAGGTGCGCTGGTCGGGGCTTATCGAGGGGTATTTGCACGACGACAGACAGCTCAGCCTCATTTTTCAGCTCATTGATATGCGCCACCCGCCCACAAAGGACGATCTGCAGATGATAGATTTTCTTATTGAGAGCGAAATTCCCTTTGCTATAGTATTTACAAAGGCGGACAAGCTTTCAAAGCGTGAGCGTGAGGAGCGTATGGCAGGATTTGCCGCGGAGATCCCATATTTTGAGGATATCGAAAAGGTGGAATTTTCTGCTCAGACGGGCGAGGGCGCTGAGAAGATAAGACAGATAATCGAGGAACTTGCCGACGATATAGATATTGACGCAGAAAAGTGAAAGGATATGAGAATATGTTAGTATCAAAGAATTTAGCGGTAAATGAGCAGGGGCATCTTACTGCGGGGGGAGTTGACATCGTAGAGCTTGCAAAGCAGTACGGCACTCCTCTTTACGTTATGGACGAGGGACTTATCAGAGAGCATTGCCGCAGCTTCAAGGAGTCTATGGACAGGTATTACGGCGGAGAGGGACTTGTGTGCTATGCAAGCAAGGCATTCTGCTGCAAGGCTATGTGCAGGATAATGCTTGAAGAGGGACTGGGTCTTGACGTGGTTTCCGAGGGTGAGCTTTATACGGCTCTGAGCGTTGGTTTTCCTCCCGAAAAGCTTTGCTTCCACGGAAACAACAAGACCGACAGCGAGCTTTCCTTTGCTCTTGAAAAGGGCGTGGGCAGGATAATTGTGGATAATATTTACGAGCTTGAGCGTCTTAACCGCCTTGCGGAGCAGACAGGCAGGAGCGCAAATATTATGTACAGGATCAAGCCCGGAATTGACGCTCACACCCATAATTTCATTATGACCGGTCAGATAGACAGCAAATTCGGATTTGCTCTTGAAACGGGCGAGGCATATGAAGCTGTTAAGAAGGCTATCGAGTGCAGTCATATCAACCTTGTGGGACTTCATTGCCATATCGGAAGTCAGATATTTGACATTGATCCCTTTGTAAGAGCGGCGGAAGTTATGCTCACATTCATCGCAAAGATAAAGGACGAGCTTGGCTTTGAGGTAAAGGAGCTTAATCTTGGCGGCGGCTTCGGCATCAAGTACACCGAGGAGGACGCTCCCGTGGCTTATGATAAGTATATGGAGAAGGTTTCCGAAAAGGTAAAGGAGGTCTGCGCCGAGAAGAATATTAAGCTTCCCTTTATCCTTATCGAGCCGGGACGCTCCATTGCTGCTCCTGCGGGAATTACCCTTTACACCGTTGGCGGAAGAAAGGAGATCCCAAATATCCGTACTTATGTGTCAATTGACGGCGGTATGTGCGATAATCCCAGATATGCGCTGTATCAGTCAAAGTATGATGTTGAGGTGGCTAACAAGGCAAACCTTCCCAAGAGCGAGACTGTTACCGTTGCAGGAAAGTGCTGCGAAACGGGCGATCTTATCGGCGAGGGTATGCCCATTCAGCCTGTGGAGCCGGGAGATATTCTTGCGGTGCTTGCTACAGGCGCATACAATTACTCAATGTCCTCCAATTACAACCGTATCCCTAAGCCTGCTGTGGTTATGCTCAGAGACGGAAAGAGCAGGGTAGTTGTTAAAAGAGAGACCCTTGAAGATATCGTAAGAAACGATCTGGACTGATATTTATCAGCTTAAATCCTGAGCCATACATACGTTACCGAGCTACAAAACAAGAAATCTTTTTCTATCTTTCTAAGCGTGGTGGGTTCAGCGACACGCTGACGCCGTAATGTGCGAAATGTACATTACGGCGTTTTTTCTTTGTGCAAGATGATGTTTTGATGTAAATTACATTAAAATTTGCCTTTTCCCCTTGATTTTTTTGTGATTTGTGTTATAATTTTATATGATGAAAATGATAATTTGTACAGCTCTCTTTCGGAGAGCTTTTTAAGGGGGTACTATTGTGAGTATTATTATGGATCTGTTTATGAAAAGTCAGACTACCAGCAAAACTGTCACCGACAAGGATTTCTGGGAGATCATTGACAGCATAGATCACGAATACGGCGGCGACAGCGAGGCTGTGGTATCATCTATCGTCCGTCATCTCAAGCATTGCGAGGACAGCTATATTTTCTCCTTTGACGACAAGCTCTGCGAGCTTATTTATTCTCTTGACGGAAAAAAATGGGCGCAGGATATCTTCGGAGACGAGGAATTTTCCGAGGATAAATTCCTGAGTGCAAGATGCCTTGCCGTAGCTTCGGGTATGGAAACATATACCAAAGTACTGGGCCACCGTGAGAAGATAAATATGGACAATATACATTTTGACGACGGAAAATGGTACGGTTCTACCGACGGTCTTGTAACCGCTGCGGCGGAGGCGTGGTCTGCAAAGCACCTTATGAGTGCTTCAAAATATCCTCATAAGCCGCCTTTTTCCATCAAGTCCCACAGCAATGAAGAAATGTGGAAATAACATTCAGAGCGTTTTCCGTGAAGCTGCGGAAAACGCTTTTTTATTCCCTATAGGCTGATAGGATATGCTGTTACTTAATCAAAAATTAACGGGTATTTCAGCAATATTACAACTTTGACAGAGGGTAAATGTGGTATAATGAATATGGCAAAAGATATGACTTCGTTTGAGACTAAAATGTACTGACAGAAAAATCTTTTTCGGCGAGGTTATAATGTTTAATAAGCTTTTTGATCAGTCCATAGATATAAAAAAGAGAATGTTTGCGGTCCTTGCCGCAGCAGGTCTTGTTTCAAATAACCTTGGTTTTGCGGTGAATATTGCGGTTTACGGAGTAAATGCAATTACCGCTGCCTGCGGACTTTGCACTTTAATTATCGGTGCGGCAGGCTTTTTCGGGCTGAAAACCGGGAAGGTAAGGCTGCCGCTGGGTATAATTCTCGGCCTTATCATTGCTTTTGAGTTCCCTATGCTGTTTCTGGCTTACGGTGCGTCGACCTTTCCCTATATGCTGCTGGGGCTTTTTACCATTATCGCTTTCTGCGATGAAAAAAGGAGAG
This sequence comes from Huintestinicola sp., assembly GCF_050874005.1. Classification (GTDB taxonomy): domain Bacteria; phylum Bacillota; class Clostridia; order Oscillospirales; family Ruminococcaceae; genus Huintestinicola. The sequence goes on along the minus strand of NZ_JBNMJV010000019.1, from coordinate 7,827 downwards.
GTGTGCTGTTTTCGGCAGCTATGGTTTATGACGGGGTAATTATTGGTTTGCGATATGCTTTATGCGATAATATCCCCCGATATGACTCTTCGGCATATTTCGGCACGGGACTGAGTGCATTTCTCATATCAGCGGCGGCAATGTTTTACTGTCTGAGCATTATCATAAGGCAGTATGAGGAGAAAAACAAGGAGCTGAAAAAGCTTGCAGACGAGCTTGGAGAGATAAACAAGCTTGACGCTCAGACGGGAATATATAACCGTTCCTATCTGACCGAATACTTAAATGAGCTTGTCAGGGGCGAGAAAAAATTCTGCGCCGCCCTTATTGACCTTGATAATTTCAGCAGCATAAACGAAAAATACGGTCTGCCCTTCGGCGATATGGTCATAACAGAGTTTGCAGGGATAATAAACAACGCTGCAGGCAGCTCGGGCATTGCGGCACGCTATGGCGGTCAGAAATTTATGATAGTGTGTCTTGGAGATGTTATGAGAACCGAGGATATGCTTGAAAATGTCAGCAAGGAATACGCCGCATTTTCCGTCAGCGAAAAGCAGGAGGAATTTACTTTCAGCGCAGGAATTGAGGAATATTCTCACGGTGTGGAAATATCCCGTATATTCCGAAACGCCGAGGAAAAGCTGGCAAGGGCAAAGGTCAAGGGAAAAAATCGGGTGGTTTCAAAATAAAACAGCAAAAGCTGCTTTTGACGTGGTGTCAGAAGCAGCTTTTTTGTATCGTGAAACTTATTCACCGAGGAGCTTTTCGATTGCCGTCCTCTCCTCATTGGAAAAATCTATCTTCTCGATGCACTTCACATTCTCCTCTATCTGCTCAGGGCGGCTTGCTCCGATAAGCACCGTTGCCACAGCCTTGTTTGACAGCACCCAGGAAAGAGCCATCTGAGAAAGCTTCTGACCTCTCTTTGCGGCAATATCGTTAAGACCGTTCAGACGGGATATCATCTTTTCGTCAAGCTGTTCTCCTATCCAGGTGTCTCCCTTGCCCACTCTCGAATCGGAAGGAACGCCCTTTAAATATCTGTCGGTGAGAAAGCCCTGATAAAGAGGGGAGAACACCGCAAGGCCTATGCCCTTTTCCTCTGCAAATTTATCAAGTCCGTCACTTTCCACCCATCTGTTCAGCATAGAATAGGAAGGCTGATTTACAATAAATGGAGTGTGAAGCTCCTTGAAAATTTTCATTATTTCCTCGGTCTGAGCCTTGTTGTAATTAGAAATGCCCACATAAAGAGCCTTGCCCTGCCTTACCGCATTGTCAAGAGCGAGAGCGGTCTCTTCAAGGGGAGTGTTCGGGTCAAATACGTGATGATAGAAAATATCCACATAATCGAGCTTCATACGTTTAAGGCTCTGATCCAAGGAAGCGGTGAGGTATTTGCGGGAACCGTTTCTGTCGCCGTAGGGACCATCCCACATTTCATAGCCTGCTTTTGTGGAAATGCACATCTCGTCACGGTAGCCCTTCATACCCTCAAGAATCCTGCCGAAATTCTCCTCGGCGCTGCCGTTATATGGATTTCCGTAGTTATTTGCAAGGTCGAAATGGGTAATGCCCAGGTCGAAAGCGGTGTGCACCATTTTCTCCATATTTTCAAAGCATCCCGTGCTGCCGAAATTCTTCCAGAAGCCGAGAGAGACTGCTGAAAGCTTGAGACCGCTTTTTCCGCAGCGGTTGTATATCATCTTGTCATATCTTTTATCGCTTGCAATGTACATATTGAAAAACTCCTTTTCAGTTTACCGTCGAATGACTGTAAATATAAAATTCTTCCTGGCTTGTGCGGTATTCCTTTGTTTTTTCGGGGAAAAGGCTGTCGAATTTTTCCGCCTCCGAGCTGTCAAAATGAAAAGCGCTGCTTTCGGAAAAAAATCATCTTCCGTCCGTCAAGAACGCCTTCTTTCAGCTCCTTAACAAGCATAGCTGTGGGGAAAATATCCCCCTCCGGGCAGATGTTAAATTTTCTGCAGCTTTTAAATCCTCTGGTAATATAATTCGCAGGAGACCCGAAAATAATAACATCATATCCCATATTACGGGCAATTTCAAAGGAGCGCTCAAGCAAAGCCCTGCCCACGCCCATTCTCTGATATCCGGGAAGAACAGCTAAAGGACCAAAAGTAAGTATCTCCTTTTCCTTTCCCGTTTCGTACGTAAGATGAGATCTTGTGTACATAACATTCCCGATAATTCTCCCGTCCTGCTCTGCCACAAGGTCAAGCTCGGGGATAAAATCCTTGTGACTTCTAAGGATATGAGCCAGATAATGCTCATCGCAGCCGGGAACGTTTAAATTCCAGAAAGCCTATCTGATAAGCGTTTCAACTTCTCTGCGGTCGCTTTCCGTTTCATTTCTTATAATAAGTCTGTCCACTTGAATTTCTCCTTTTTTTAAGGAACAAAAGTACCTGCGAAAAAGTCCGTATCAACATATTCTGAAGTTTCGGAAGTTGTTTCGGAGGAAGTCTCCTGAGAAGTTTCCGTTTCCGAAACGGCTTCCGAAACGGTCTCGGAAACTGTTTCGGAGGACAGTGTTTCAGCCGTCTGTTCGGTAACGCTCTCACTTTCTGAAACGGGCGGCTCTGTCACCGCCTGAGTCGTTATCTCCTCACCGCCCTCGGGGATAAGCACAATAGCCTGAGAATGCATCTGCTTGAAACGAACCTCAAATCTGTCAATATTGTAGTCAATGATACCCTTCATCGGGTCGTTGAGCGTCACAGTAGAATTAGCGATATTAAAGCCTGCCAGAACGAAGCAGTGCTCGTTCAAATACCAGTCAAGCTGTTCGCCCGTAGCATTGTCATACCAGGTCTCGTAATATTCAGGCTCTATCATACCGTCAGTCGCCCAGCAAAGCACGGGAGTTCCTGCAATAAGATATTCATACAGAGTATCGGGGTGACAGCCCGAGATGTTTTTGACCGTATAGCCGCCGCCGTGAGAAGATATGTAAGAGTTTGCCGCCTTTTCAATGGCAGGGGAGAAGCAGCCGTATCCTCTTGAAAACGGGTCGCCGATGAAATAATCGTAAAAGCTGTCCTTGTAAAGCTTGCCGTCAACGGTGCGGGGATTGCCCCAGGTGGTGGGAAGATAATTTCTTGCCATATCCGTTTTCTCTGCGTCAAAGCCGTAGTAATTCAGAAGTATGGTAAGAGCGGTTATCTCGCAGCCTACAGGCAGTTCCGGGTTTTGCAGGATATTTGTCATATCAATATAAACGCTGTTGCTGTCGTAATCCTTCCGCTGTCTGCTGGTGATGACCGTCCTGGAGGTAGTGACTTCGGTTTCCTCCGCATCGGTCTCGGCTTCGGGAATATCCGAATATTCGGGATCGTCGGGAGATGGAGATGTGGCGGCAGTTTCCGTCTCAAAAAATTCCTCAGGAGGCAGTTCCTGCTCAATATCGTGACCGTAGCTTCGGGAAACGGTTTCCTCGGGAATGACGTCTGTCTCCGCCTGACTGACAGGCAGGGTGTTGTCGGCGTCTATGACTTCAATGTCACTTTCTTTATGCACAAGCAGAAATATGCTCACAGCGATAACAGCAGCGAAAAAAACTGTTACGCCGATACGTGATATTTTTTGTTTTGCAGATTTCTTGTTCATTTTACAATGCTTCCTTTTCAGGGTACTTTTGTTTTATTATACCATATTTACTTTGATTTGTAAACAACAATTTTTATTATTATCAAAAAATGTTATGAGTTAAATATGTTTATACTTTTCTCCCGAAATATAAAAAATATCATATTGACAAAACTGGGATAAAACGTTATAATCAAAGTAATGTAAACGTTATGCAGAATAATGCCGATGTTTAATAAATTCGGCTGACGCATAATAATGAAAGGCGGTATGAAAATGGATCATATCAAATCCTCTCCCGAAATTTCCGAAATTCTTTTCTGCAATGGCTGGGAATTTTCCAAAAATCCTCTGGGAACAGAATATTCAGATATTCTTAACTGGCAGAAAGTGGATATTCCCCACGACTGGCTGATATACGATACCAAGAATCTCTATGAGACATCTACCGGCTGGTACAGAAAGACCTTCACTTATAATGTTAAAGAGGGCATACATACGGCTCTCCGTTTCGAGGGCGTTTATATGGACAGCCGTGTCTACGTAAACGGCGAGCTTGCAGGGGAGTGGAAATACGGTTATTCCACCTTTGAATTTGACATAACCGACCTTCTCAAAGAGGGCGAAAACCTCATAACAGTCCGTGTCGATCACCAAAGCCCCAATTCAAGATGGTATTCCGGCGCAGGAATTTACCGCAAGGTGTGGCTGAAAACCTATCCCGACTGCCACATTCTCAGCGACGGAGTTTACATAAGCGCCGACACAGAGGGAAATGTCACAGTTACCGCCGAGACCGCACGTCCAAAGGGAACGGCAGTCGCAGGACTTCAGATAAGAGAAACGATATTTGACGGCGATCAGGTTGTCTGCACAAGCACATATCCCTGCAATGCCGCTGACGATATGGCATTTCCCGAGCCTGTCCGCATAAAGGGTGCAAGCCTCGGCTCAAATACCGTAACAATGCATATACCCGACCCCGTCCTCTGGGACATAGACGCACCTCATCTTTATTCTCTCACAACAGAGCTTATAAAGGACGGCGAGGTCGTTCATACCGTTTATAACAAGTTCGGACTCCGCAAGGCAGAGTTCACCTGCGATAATGGCTTTTTCCTCAACGGCAGACACGTAAAGCTTCACGGCTGCTGCGAGCATCACGACTTAGGAGCACTTGGAGCCGCCGTAAATCGTTCCGCTATAAGAAGAAAGCTTGTAAAGCTTCGTGAAATGGGCATAAATGCTATCCGCACAAGCCACAATATGCCTGCTGTGGAGCTTATGGAGCTTTGCGACGAAATGGGCTTCCTTGTGCTTGCCGAGGGCTTCGATATGTGGGAGAGAAGCAAGACGGATTATGACTATGCCCGTTTCTTCCCCGAATGGATCGAAAAGGACGTGGCTTCATGGGTAAGACGTGACAGAAACCACCCCTGCCTTATCGGCTGGAGCCTGGGAAATGAGATATACGACACCCACGCCGACGATCACGGACAGGAGATAGCTTCAAAGCTTATGTATCTTGTCCGCCTCCACGACCCAAGGGCAAACGGCTATGTGACCATCGGCTCCAACTATATGCAGTGGGACGGCGCACAGCGCTGTGCGGATATAGTAAAGCTTGCAGGCTATAATTATGCGGAGCGTCTTTATGACGAGCATCACAAGGCTCACCCCGACTGGATGATATACGGCTCCGAGACCTCTTCCGTAGTACAGAGCCGTGGAATTTATCATTTTCCTCTCTCCGAGCAGATACTCTGCGAGGACGACGAGCAATGCTCCTCTCTGGGAAATTCCACACCCGGCTGGGCGGCAAAGAAAACCGAAGCCTGCATTATCCCCGACCGAGACGCCGAGTTCTGCGCAGGACAGTTTATCTGGACAGGCTTTGACTACATAGGCGAACCCACTCCCTACAGCACCAAAAACAGCTATTTCGGACAGTACGATACCGCAGGCTATGCAAAAGACAGCGCATATATTTTCAGAGCCGAGTGGACAGACTATAAAAAATCTCCTTTCGTTCATATCTTCCCCTACTGGGATTTCAGCGAGGGACAGCTTATAGATGTCCGTGTCACCTCAAACGCTCCCAAGGTCGCTCTCTTCCTTAACGGTGAAAAGGTGGGCGAAAAGGATATCGACCATCTTCACGGCACCGAGCTTACCCTTGATACCACCCTTGAATACGTAAAGGGCGAGCTTCTTGCCATTGCTTATGACGAGCTTGGCAACGAGATAGCAAGGGACATTCAGCGTTCCTTCGGAGATACCGCAGAGCTTCGTCTTACTGCCGAAAATGATAACGTAAAAGCAGGCGGCGAGGAGCTTATCTTCCTTGATATCGCAGCCTTTGACGCCGACGGCAATTTTGTTGCCAATGCCAATAACAGAGCATTCGTGACCGTAGAGGGCGCAGGACGTCTTGTGGGACTTGACAACGGCGACTCCACCGATTATGAGCAGTATAAAGGCACATCACGCCGCCTTTTTTCTGGCAGACTTCTTGCGATCATTGCCCCGAAGGAGGAGTCGGGAGAAATAACCGTCACCGTAAGATCTCCCTCACTTCCCGACAGCCGCATAACGCTCACAACCGTTTCGGCAGATGTAAGAGACGGCACATCTTCTATTTCCGAAAATACCCCTCGTGAATTTGACTGCACTGCAGGGGAGAATGACATTCCCGTCAGAAAGATAGAGCTTGAGAGCGACAGCCGCACCTTCACACCCGACAGGCAGGAGATAACCTTCAGAACTGTGGTATATCCCGCAAATTCGACCTATGCAGGGGATATCGAGTACAAAGTGACCACCGCTCTCGGAATACCCTCCAACATTGCTGAGATAGTTTCTTCCGAAAAGGGCAGCGTCACCGTAAAATGCATAGGCGACGGAGAATTTTACATCAGAGCACTCTGCAAAAACGGCACTGAAAAATACCATATCCTCAACCAGTTCAGACTTACAGGCGAGGGATTGGGAGCAGCCTTTTTCGACCCCTATGAGTATGTCACCGCAGGACTTTACTCCGTATCGGGCGGCAGCGTTGCCAACGGAATTGAGAGGGGAGCGGCGTTTGCCTCCGAAAATAGCTGGTTCGGTTTTGAGAATGTGGACTTTGGAAAGCTGGGCAGCGACACGATAACCATTTCTTTCTTTGCAAACTGCACCACACCCGTAAATATCCGTTTCTATGACGGCAGACCCGATGAAGGCGGCGAGCTTATCGGCGATTTCTCCTACTGGAAGCCTCCCATCTGGCTCACATATCAGAACGAGACCTTCAAGCTCACAAAGAAGCTCACAGGCGTACACACTCTCGTTATGGAGTCCGATGATAAATACGATGTAGGCGGATTTGTATTTGAAAAGCCCGTAAAGGAATTTGCGGAGATAAACGCAGTAGACCACGATGAGATATACGGCGATAAATTCACCGTTGAGCCTGATGCAGTAACCGGTATCGGCAACAACGTAATGCTGAATTTCGGCGAGTTTGACTTTACGGAAAGAACACCTGCAAGAGTGGTAATAACAGGAAAGTCCGCACTTCCCGTCAACAGTATCCACGTTATCGTTACAGGAGCTACCGAAAAGAGAGTTCTTGCGGAATTCAAGGGCGCTGACGAATACACCCCCGAGAGCTTTGAACTTTCGGGAATAAGCGGAAAATGCAAGGTGTCCTTTGCCTTCCTCCCGGGCAGCGACTTTGATTTCAGATCATTCAGATTTGAGGCATAAGTTATGGATTTTCTAACCGAAGAAATGCTCAAATTTATCCCCGCCGTGATGTGCATAATAGTGCTGCTTATCGGCGGCGGAATATACCTGCTGGTCAGGTGGATAAAAAAGAAATGAATGTGCGATAAATATATTATAGCACACACGTTCCTAAATGTCAAGAGCTTTTGAAAATTTTGTTCGATATGCCCATAAAAAATTTTCTCCCTGCCGCAGACAGGGAGAAACAAACATTAACAAGCCCCGGGAAACTTTCTTCCCGGGGCTTCAGTCTGTCGAAAAAGAAACGACAATTATATAATATGCACAAACCCATACAGAAATTGCTTTGTCAAAAACGTTCCACCGGAACGTTTTTGAGGGTAAGGGTGTTTGAGCGCTCTACAAGGGGAGGCGGTCGTGTACGCCTCCCCTCGAAATGCTGTCGCATTTCTCACCCCTTGCTCCGTTTTTGAAGGATAAAGG
>NZ_JBNMJV010000018.1:0-52631 GCF_050874005.1 Huintestinicola sp. | reverse complement strand
ATCTTCTTCTGCGGTGCCGGGATTGATAGCGGTAACAGTAAATCCGGGCTCGGGTGCCTTTGCCGTATAGGTAAAATCAATATATTTTGTCTCTGTGCCTACAATTACGGCTACGGAATATGTGCCTGCCGATTTTGAAGGGAGATTACAAGTTATTGATGTTCCGTCTGCGCTCACAACTATATTCGATGCGCTCTTTGTGCCTATCTTGACTGATGTGCTGTCGGTAAATCCCGTACCTGTGATCGTTACTGCAGGTGTTGTTTTCTCTTCTGCGGTGCCGGGATTGATAGCGGTAACAGTAAATCCGGGCTCGGGTGCCTTTGCCGTATAGGTAAAATCAATATATCCCTTTTCTGTTCCTTCAATTACGACTACGGAATATGTGCCTGCCGATTTTGAAGGAAGATTACAAGTTATTGATGTTCCGTCTGCGCTTACAACTATATTCGATGCGCTCTTTGTACCTATCTTGACTGATGTGCTGTCGGTAAATCCCGTACCTGTGATCGTTACTGCAGGAGTAGTATCTTCTTCTGCGGTGCCGGGATTGATAGCGGTAACAGTTAGTCTGGGCTCGGGTGCCTTTACCGTATAGGTAAAATCAATATTTTTTGTCTCTGTGCCTTCAATTACGGCTACGGAATATGTGCCTGCCGATTTTGAAGGAAGATTACAAGTTATTGATGTTCCATCTGCGCTAACAACTATATTCGACGCTTTCTTTGTACCTATCTTGACCGACGTGGTGTCCTTAAATCCTGTGCCTGTTATAGTTACTGCAGGAGTGGTTTTTTCTTCCGCAGTTTCGGGCGAGATCGCCGTAACAGTCAGTCCGGGCTCGGGTGCTTTTGCTGTATAGGTAAAATCAATATATTCTGTCTCTGTTCCTTCAATTACGGCTACCTGATAAGTGCCTGCCGATTTTGAAGGAAGATTACAAGTTATTGATGTTCCGTCTGCGCTCACAACTATATTTGATGCGCTCTTTGTACCTATCTTGACTGATGTGCTTTCGGTAAATCCCGTACCTGTAATCGTTACCGCAGGAGTTGTATTTTCTTCGGCTGTTTCGGGAGAAATTGACGTAACTGTCATAGCCGGCTTTGGAGGAACTGACGTATAAGTAAAATCAATGTAGCCTTTTTCCGTTCCGTCGATTACAGCCACCTGATAAGTACCTGCCGACTTGGAAGGAAGAATACAGGTTATTGATGTTCCATCACTATTTACAACGATATTATCAGCCTGCTTTGTACCTATTTTTACAACAGCATCGGCAGTAAAGCCTGTGCCGCTTATAGTTACTGCAGGAGAAGCTCCGGCAGAAGCATTATCCGGGGTTATACCGGTAACGGAAAAAGAAATGTATTCATTCTTAATATATACAGGGGTAAAATCCAAAGTCTGGATACAACCATTATGATCTTTGTAGCTTACTGTACCTGCTCCGCATTCATATGTTCCGTTAGGTGCAGTTGATTTTATATTTATGCTGTAATGCAGAGAAGAAGTACCTGTCGTAAGCTGATCCATATTCCAGACTATTTTATCGCTGCTTACAGATGTTGGCTTTGGAATTGTATCATCGGCAGAGCCTGCCACAAGGTCAAACGCAGGATCGATTTTCTGAGTAATTACCAGATCGGTAGCATTATAGTCGCCGATCTTTTCGGAAATTGCATTATAAACCTGAGAAAGCTTGCTTGAATAGAACACAGAATAATGGTCTGACTCAGAAGTAGCCATTTTTTTCAGTCTCTCGTCAGCAGCACTGTTTGGTGCTGAAAGTGCAACGGTAAAAAAGAAATTACCGTGATTTTTGGCGGTTTCAGAATTTGGCACAGGATCTCCGGTAGTTGGCAAGCCATCAGTCATAAGGACGATTATTCCCTGTGCATCTGTGCGTTTGCCTGCAGTAAGCATATCGTCTGCTTCCTTAATAGCCTCAGCCATTGCGGTATTTCCCCTAACGCCTTCATTCTGCAGCTCGTCCAGAAAAGCTTTTAATTCCGAAGCGCTATTTGTCAAATTTTGTATTTTGCTGGTTTCCTTTGTACTATAAGCAACAATTCCGACTCTGTGATAAGTATAATCAATATTATTCACAAAGCTTCTTGCAGCTTCGATCATATTATCATAATCGTCCTCCATACTGGTAGAACGGTCGATGAGCAGTACAACATCATTAGGCTTAACAATGCTTTTGATAGGTATACCCGTTAATGCAACATTAACGTCAATAACATCCGAGGATGTTTTTATTGTATTGCTTGAAACCGAGATATTGGTTTCAACCTGTGTAATGAACGCCGATACATTTCCCCCCGGCATAACAAGCAAGGAAAGAGACATAACTGCCGCAACAAGAAAAGATACGCATTTCTTCATCTTAATTTGTAAACTCATACAAACATCTCTCTTCTACAATTGTTTTTTTAAAAAAGCGCCGCCCCTTATGGAGCGGCGCCCTCTATCGCTTACTTAATTATTCTCAAGAAACCTTAGCTAAAATTAGCCGAGGAGCTGGAGAACGCCCTGAGGCAGCTGGTTTGCCTGAGCAAGCATTGCCTGAGAAGCCTGGCTGAGGATCTGGTTCTTTGTGAAGTTGGTCATTTCCTTAGCCATATCGGTATCACGGATACGAGACTCAGCAGCTGTGAGGTTCTCGTTGTTGGTATCGAGGTTAGCGATCTTGTGCTCGAGTCTGTTCTGCATAGCACCGAAGCTTGCACGAACCATAGATACCTTGTTGATAGCGTTGTCGATCTTGTCGATAGCAGCGTTAGCGTCTTCCTGTGTAGCGAGGGAGAGCTTGTCTGTTCCAAGACCTCTTGCGGAGCAGTCAAGGTTAGCGTCGAGCTCGCCAAGACCGTTGGAGTTGTAAGCAAATGTGAAGTTTACACTGTCCTTAGTTCTTGCGCCTGCCTGAAGAGTGATGTTGTCGGTGTATGTAAGAACTGCTGTGGAAGCGTAGTTGGAGTTGGACTGGGAAACCTTAGCCTCGGGCTCGATCACCTTGATCTGAGCCTTCTGCTTAGGTGTGTAGCTTGCCTGAGATACATTGATCACAGTTTTAGCAGTACCGGCCTGTACTTTACCGCCAGCAACTTCAGCTTCAGCAAGTTCAGCGATCTTAACACCGGTAGTATCGCCAACAGCGAAGAAGTTGATATTGCCGTTCTGGTCGATCCTTACAGAACCATCTTCGGTTGTTGCGATCTCTGCCCAAGTATCAGCAGCATTGGGAATTGCAGCACCGTTGACCTTTGTTGAAACAACATCGGAACCCTTAGTAGTTGTAGTCTCAACAGTCATACCGTTAAGAGCATTAACTGCATCAGCAATAGCTTTGGATGTTACAATATCATCTTCAATTGTAAGTGCGGGTACAGCTGTGATACCGCCGTCGCCTGTTGTACCTTCATCTGTTGTAGAACCTACAACCTCAGAAGTATGAGCCTTAGCAGCAACCTCAGGCTTGAAGTTTATTGTTACAGTGTCGCCTGCAACGATCTTTGTAGAGTCGATATGAACAGTTGCACCTGCATAGGAGAAACCACCGTTATCGTCGTTCATATCAAGAGCGCCTGCAGCGGAATCGGGCTTGGTCCAAGTAACCTTGCCGTCTGCATCAACATCAGCAGTAAATGTAACTGTTTCTTCAGTAGTGCCTGTATATCCGTCAACACCGATAGCCTTTACGAAGCCGCCTGCAGTACCAACCTGCTGAGCGCTGCGCTTAGCTGTAGAATAATCGATCTTGCCGTTGCCGTCAGCTGTAACGCCGTCAGACATCTGACCGCCGTTAAGAACGATAACGCCGTTGAAGTCTGTGTCAGCGATCTGGTTGAGTTCGTCGTTGAGCTGATCAAACTCGAGCTGGATAGCCTCACGGTCAACATCGTCCTGATATGTGCCGTTAGCGGACTGAACAGCCAGTGTTCTCATTCTCTGGAGAATGGAGTCTGTTTCCTGGAGAGCGCCTTCAAAGGTCTGGATCATTGAGATACCGTCCTCAGCGTTCTTGGAAGCCTGTGTAAGACCGGAGATCTGAGCTCTCATCTTCTCGGAAACTGCGAGACCTGCAGCGTTATCGCCTGCACGGTTGATTGCGTAGCCGGAAGAAAGCTTTTCGAGAGACTTGGAAAGACCGGAGTTGTTGATACCGAAGTATCTGTTCGCATTCATAGCGGAAATGTTGTGCTGTACTACCATAATAAAATCCTCCTGATTAAATTATTGATTTTGCCTGTCTGTCGGGTTCCGTTCCTATCGCGATTCAGACCGTCCGCCGAACTTAGGCTCTGAGCGACCGTCCCGGGCATCTTGCCCTCGGGGGATTTCCTTTTCCCCTCGCTTCTGTTATATATATCGGCAGGCTTTCCAAAAACTTTAGCTTTTTTGGAAAATTTTTTTGGATTTTTTCAAAGGGCATTTTATTCAAAATTCAGCTCTATAATTGATGTATAAAATGTCATCAAAATAATCATCATAAAATCATTGACAATTCCTCATATCCGCAGTATAATAAATTATGAGGTGATGAACAATGATGAACAATACCCAGACCGCAAGATACACCGCCACCCTGCCGATCTATGCTCTTGACGAACTGAAAGCCCTTGCAAGCTCGGGACAGATACCGTCCGTAAATTTTGCAATCCGTCAGGCTGTGGACGAGTATTTAAAGCAGGCAAAAAAGAAGCAGTACGACGAACTTATGAAAGAAGCCGCAAAGGACGAAGAATTTATAAAAAGAACTATGAGCTGTGCCGATGATTTCAGCTATGCAGACAGCGAGGTGCAGGGCGAATGGTAAGCAAATGGGAAATATACTTCTGCAGTCTTGACCCAACTGAGGGAAGCGAACAGAGAGGCACCCGTCCTGTGCTTGTTGTCTCTACCGACAGCGTAAATCATAATCTGACCGTCTCCACAGTTCTGCCGCTTTCAAGCGTAAAAGAAGGGAGCAAAATATACCCCACAGAGGTGATATTGACCCCCGAGGTAAGCGGACTTCCTAAATTGTCCGTTGCTATGGTTCAGCAGATACGGACTGTTTCGCACAGCAGATTAAAAAATAAAGTCAGCACTTTGAACGATGAGAAGGCAAGAGAAAAAATATCAGAAGCCTGCAGAAATTATTTTGATTTGTAAAAATTAGAGGAGAAGCACCCACTTCTCCTCTTTTCATTTTCTGTTACTCAAATCTGAACGCCTTAGCCCCGTGAGCCGGCAGATCTATCTCCGCCGCCCCGTCCAACTCAGACCTCTCCCCGCTCCAAAGCTCGGTGCAGGAAAGCCGCTCCCCCGCTTCAAGATCGGCAAGGTCGATCTTCACGCAGCCGTCATTCTCACCCGCATTGAACACAGCAAAATAACCGCCGCCCTCGCTGTCGGCCGCCGCCCACAGAATAAACTCGCTGCCGCCTATCACCCGTCTCCATACCTGATGTGAGTGACGGGCATTTTTGTGCATTTTAAGAATGCCCTCATTTGTCAGCAGGCTCATAGTAAACTCGTCAAAGCTCGTCATTTCTCCGCCTATCATAAGAGGAGAACGGAAAATACTCCATAAGGTAAGCATAGTTATCTGCTCGTCCTCGGTGAACTTTGTGCGGTTTGCCTTGTCATAATCCTGCAAAATCGCACCTATTGGCAGCATATCCGCATCGGGCCAATGTCCCCCGCCCGAATGTGTGCACCACTTTTCCGCACGCTCAAACATTGCATATAAAAGCTCCCACTTATCCCAGAAATCGTCGGTAATTCGCCACATATTGGAGACCTGCTTGTAAAGCTCCGCCTTCTCAAGCAGGGCAGGACCCGGAGAAAGACTGAGTATCATCTCCCGTCCGCAGCCCCTGAGTGCTTCGCTCAGCATAATAAGCTCCCCCTCCTCGTGAGGAAGCTCCCTGGCAATATCGTCGCACTTGATAAAATCCACGCCCCAGCTTGCATACAGCTCGAAAATACTGTCATAGTAAGCCCTTGCACCGTCTTTTTCGGGGTCAACGCCGTACATATCCGTGTTCCATGCGCATATGCTTGCAGTCTTGGCAATTTCACGGGCAGTCTTGTCCGTACCCTTTATCTTGGTGTTCCTGTGAACAGCCTGACGGGGAATACCTCTCATTATATGTATGCCGAATTTCAGCCCCAGAGAGTGAACATATTCTGCCAGAGGAGCAAAGCCCTTTCCCCCTGCCGCCGAGGGAAAGCGGTTCTCCGCAGGTATAAGACGGGAATACTCGTCCATACAAAGCTCCGTAAATGGGTCATACTCGTGATTTTTAGCATTGGGCGCACTCCACTGAATGTCAACGACTATGTATTCCCAGCCGTACTGCTTGAGATACTTTGCCATAAAATCGGCGTTCTGCCTTACAATATCCTCGGTAACAGCCGCACCGTAGCAGTCCCAGCTGTTCCAGCCCATAGGTGATGTATTGTTCATATTGATTTTCCTTTCGGTGTGATTTTATTTTATTATACATAAAGCTGCACATTATGTCAATGTAAAATACCGATATCAGTCCTCATACTTAATATCAAAGTCCGAAAATTCCGCCTGTCCCCCCACAGCATACAGCCCGAGAACAACTCCCGTAAAGCCTCCCGATACCTCGCTTGAGAGATATTTTGATTGTCCGCAGCCGAGATGGATTTCATCGCCATTTCCCGAAACATAGAAATTATAAAACATACTGTCCGAGCGGATAATAAGCCTTGCCTTTCCCGAATTAAGAGGAACGGTATTCTGAATATGCTTTATGCCGCCGATGTTAAGCCTCAGCACCGCCTCAAAACCACCGTCCGACTTTCTCACAGCGATATCGTAATGCTCGTTCTCGCAGGAATAAACGGTCACGCCGCCCTCGCCCGCCGAAACGCAGATATCCGCAGTAAGCTCCATATCAAAATCACGCTGACGGATACCCACAAAAGTGGGCGAATCCACATCATCAAGGGTGATGTCCGTACCGTGCAGAACAATTCCGTCCCCCGAAAAATCGTAATCCGACCTATGAGGGTGACGAAGGAAACAGCGGTAAACGCCCTTCATATCCGAAATATCGTAATGCTTCTGCTCGCATTGCTCAAAGTCACCCGATATCTCGTACTCAGCATCACAGGTGCCGTCATTTCCCGCAGTAAACCAGCCCTCGTCATCAAACCTTGCAGGAATAAGGAAAACCTCCCTGCCCAGATGATGATAAGGCATCCACATATGTATCTGCCTGAACCCGAGACAAAGAATGTGCCACTCCCCGTTTTTATCCCGAATAAGGTCGCCGTGACCGATACCCTGAATGATAAAGGGAGCCTTGTTTCGGTTTGTGAGAACGGGATTGTGAGGGTAATTCTCAAACTCTCCCCAGGGCGAATTTCCTCTTGCGTAGGTTATCATATGACCGTACTCTGTGCCGCCCTCTGCCGCCATGAGATAGTATTCCCCGTTTATTTTGTACATATGGGGGCTTTCAAGGTATCTTCCACCGGAGCCCTGCCATATGCATTTTGTCGGGGTGAGCTTTTCACCCGTTTCAATGTTTATCTCACACTCACAAACTCCGCTCCTGCCGTATTCGTCCGTGCCGTTGCTGATAAAATAGACCTTACCGTCATCGTCAAAAAGCAAAGACGGGTCAATGCCACCCTGATCGACAGTCACAGGCTCCGACCATTCTCCGTAAATATCATCTGTATACACATAGAAATTCTCGTGAGTGGTGTCATTGGTGGTTACCATATAAAATCTGCCGTTATTGCATCGTATGGTGGGAGCAAACACTCAACCCGAGCTGTTTATCTTCTCAAGCATAACCTGTGACCTGCGGGTAAGCACGTGTCCTATCTGCTCCCAGTTCACAAGGTCATCGCTCTCAAAAAGGGGCACTCCCGGGAAATACTGAAAGGAGCTGCACACCATATAATATTTACCCTTG
Source organism: Huintestinicola sp. (assembly GCF_050874005.1). Lineage (GTDB taxonomy): Bacteria > Bacillota > Clostridia > Oscillospirales > Ruminococcaceae > Huintestinicola. Next base: position 44,679 of record NZ_JBNMJV010000018.1, on the reverse strand, counting down.
TACTCGCATACCGAGGGGTCGGGGTAAAAGCCTTTTACTACGGGATTTGTATATTTCATATCCATTCTCCTAAAATTTTAGTTCTGACCGTAATATGCGTTTGCACCGTGCTTACGAAGGTAATGCCTGTCAAGAAGCTCCTGCTGCATACGCTCTGCGTCCGGATTTATTGACATAGCGTGATAATTCATAAAGGCAATTTCCTCAAGCACAACAGCATTATGCACCGCCTCCATAGCATCTGCTCCCCAGGTAAAAGGGCCGTGACTTTTTACGAGGACTGCGGGAATTGTTACGGGGTCAATGCCTTCAAAGGCTTCGATAATGACCTTTCCCGTCTCCTTTTCATATTCTCCGCCTATCTCCTCGGGGGTCATTGCCCTTGTGCAGGGGATCTCGCCGTAAAAATAATCCCCCTGAGTGGTGCCCATAGGAATGATGCCCCTGCCTGCCTGTGCAAAAGAGGTCGCCCAGCGGCTGTGGGTGTGAACAATGCCGCCAATGCCCTCAAAGGCTCTGTACAGTTCAAGATGTGTGGGAGTGTCGCTAGAAGGCTTGTACTGCCCCTCAGCTACCTTTCCCGTCTCAAGGTCAACTACCGTCATATCCTCCGGCTTCATACCCTTGTAGGAAACTCCCGACGGCTTTATCACCACAAGTCCCCGTTCCCTGTCAACAGCGGAAACATTCCCCCAGGTAAATGTAACAAGCCCATATTCGGGAAGAAGAAGATTTGCCTCGCAGACCTCACGTTTAAGCTCTTCAAGCATTTTATAAACCTGCCTTTCATCATTCTGCACAAGCGGCTCTCTCGGCGGAAAGGCCGCTTACATAACGTTTCATAAATTCATTAAATCCCTCTCTGCCCTTTTCATCGGGATAAAGGGTCGTCTTTTCGACAGAGGCGAAAACCCCGCTGTCAAGCCATTCGGGAAGGGATTTTCCCTTTCCGAGAACCATATACGCCGCAAGAAGCGCCATTCCCCAGGCGCCGCCCTCTCCTGCGGTAGTCATTACCGAAACGGGAACATTCAAAGCATCCGAAAGTATCTGCTGAGCCGCACCCTTCACCTTGAAAAGTCCCCCGTGACCCGTAAAGCCATCTGCCAAAACGTTTTCCTTTTCAAAAAGTATATCCATTCCAATTTTAAGAGAAGCTATGGACGAATAAAGCTCTGCACGAAAAAAATTACCAAGGCTCGGCGTACTGTCCGGGGTGCGTAAGTACATAGGTCTGCCCGTTTCCACACCCACAGCAGGCTCTCCCGAAAGGAAATTATAGGCTGTAATGCCGCCGCAGGCGGGGTCTGCCTTCATTGCATTAGTATAAAGAAGCTCATACAGCTCTGACGTGTCAACAGCATTTCCCGAAAGCGACCCGAACTCCCCGAACATCTTGACCCAGAAATCAAGCTCGGAGCAGCAGTTGTTGCAGTGCACCATAGCCACAGGCGCACCGTCGGGCGTGGTGACCATATCTATCTCGGGATAACAGCCTTCAAGAGGCTTGTCCATTACCAGCATTGAAAAAACAGAAGTGCCTGCGGAGATATTTCCCGTTCTGGGACGAACGGAATTTGTGGCAGTCATACCCGTACCTGCGTCTCCCTCGGGAGGGCAGAGAGGAACGCCGCTCTGAAGCATTCCCGTCGGGTCAAGAAATGCTGCTCCCTCGTCCGTCAGCACCGCTCCCCTTTCTCCTGCGTTCATTACAGAGGGCAGGATATCCTCCATTTTAAGGGAAACGCCCTTCTTTTCAAGAAGACCGTTCATTTTGTCGAGCATTTCCTTATCATATCCGCCGCCGCTTACGGGGAACATTCCCGAAGCCTCGCCGATTCCCACCGCCTTTACCCCTGTGAGACGGTAATGGATATAGCCTGCAAGTGTGGTTATGTAAGAAGTCTCGGGAATAAAACTCTCACCGTTAAGTACCGCCTGATAAAAATGTGCCGCACTCCAACGCTGGGGGATATTAAAATCAAAAAGCGCTGTAAGCTCCTCTGCAGCCTGTGCGGTGCAGGTATTTCTCCAGGTGCGAAAGGGAACCAGCAGCTTATCGCACTTGTCAAACGCCATAAGCCCGTGCATCATAGCCGAAACGCCCATTGCACCGAATTTGCGTGGCAAAACTCCGTACCTTTCCTTAATTTCGGCGCAGAGAGATCTGTAGCAGCTTTGTATGCCGCTGTGGATATCATCAAGAGAATATGTCCATATACCGTTTTCAAAGCGGTTTTCCCAGGTGTGGCTCCCCGAGGCTATGGGTGAAAGGGAGCCGTCAATAAGCACCGCCTTGATACGTGTGGAGCCAAGCTCAATGCCGAGATAGGTCTGTCCCGCTTCAATTTTTTCCGCAATAGTCAAAATGCTCATTCCTTTCCGTTATTATTTTTTAAGCCTTGCCTTAATTTCAAGAAGCTCAAGCTGCTGCTCGAAGGAATTAAGATCGGTCTTGTCGTTGATAATCACAAGCTCCGTATCGGTCATTTTTGCAAAGAGCCTTATATCCTCAGCATCCAGAGCGGTGGAAACAACAGCGTGATGGGCACCGCCCGCATATATCCACGCCGCCGCACATGTGGCAAAATCGGGCTTCAGCGTCCACATAAGCCTTGCAACCGGGAGCTTCGGCATAGGCTCGGGCTGCTTGATAAGGGTGATATCCGCACAAACAAGACGGAAGCGGTCGCCCATATCGATCATAGAAACGGCAATGCCCTCTCCCTCGATTCCGTCAAACACCAGACGGGCAGGGTCAGCCTTTCCGCCTATTCCCAAAGGGTGGACTTGTATCTCTGGCTTATTTGCAGCAAATACGGGAGACACCTCCAGCATATGAGCGGCAAGCTCCTTCTCCTCCCCCGCAGCAAGGTCATAGGTGTAATCCTCCATAAAGCCCGTTGCGCCCTGCCTGCCCTGCGCCATACGGCAAAGCACCGCACAGAGAGCGGCAGTCTTGTAGTCACCCTCGGGGCCGAAACCCGTACCCTTAGCCATAATATTCTGGACCGCAAGTCCGGGAAGCTGCTTCAAGCCGTGAAGATCCTGAAACGTATCGGTAAATGCGGAGATATTTTCTTTATCAAGAAAGCGTTCGAGAGCAATTTCATACTTTGCCTGCTCTCTTACAGCAGCAAGGTCATCGGTGCCCATATCGTACTTCTCGGAATACTCTGCCATCTTTCCGTCAATATCAGTCTCGCTCACCCCGTCTGCAATGTCACAGAGGTCACCAATTCCGTAGTAATTCACGTTCCAGCCGTACTTTATCTCGCTTTCGACTCTGTCACCGTCGGTAACGGCAACATCTCTCATATTATTGCCAAACATTGCAACTCTCATAGTCCTGCCGAAGCTCACTCCCTCTGCAGCATATGCGAACCTGCGAAGCTTTTCGATAAGGTCAGGATTTTTGTAATATCCTGCAGCCACCTCACGCTTAATGCCCAGCCTTGTGCAGATGAAGCCGAATTCCCTGTCGCCGTGAGCGGACTGATTGAGATTCATAAAATCCATATCAATGCTGTCATAGGGCAACCTTTCGTTATACTGAGTGTGAAGATGGAGCATAGGCTTTGAGAGAGCCTGCAGCGCCCTTATCCACATCTTTGCGGGGGAAAAGGTGTGCATCCACATAATAACGCCTATGCATTCCTTGTCTGCGCTTGCCCTGATGCAGATATCCTCAGCCTCTGCGGCAGTTTTTACGACAGGCATTGCCTCCACAGCGGCGATATCACCCAGCTCACCGCAAAGATACTCCGCCATCTCCCTGCCGTCCTTTTCAGCCTGAATAAGTGTCTCCGCTCCGTAAAGGTCCTGACTGCCGATAATAAAATAAAGCTTTTTCATTTTAAAATTCCTCCCGAATAATGATACCGAACTTACTTACAATAAATTATATTTGATAAAGAGAAAAAAATCAAGCATTTTGTTAAGCTATACTGGACATTTGTTATCCTTTATGGTATAATTTCTACAAACAGTAAGGGGAGGATAAAAAATGATAGCCAATTTTGAAAGCAGAGCATTTACGGGAGCGGCAAGGGTCTCGGTGCATAAATACAGAGGACTAAAAAATCTCCCCCACTGGCATATGGAGCACGAGCTGATATTTGCCTCAAAGGGCTGTGCGGAGGTAATGTCGGAAAGGACGCTCTACAGCCTTAATGAAGGTTCATTTGTATTTGTCCGAAGCGAGGAGATACACTACATAAGCTCCCCGCCCCACAGCGAAATATGGATAATGAAAGCCGACCCCCTTTTCACCGAGCAGATAAACGGACGAAGGAAGCTTTGCTGTCCCTGTTCCGAAGGCGCCCCTCTTCTGAAAGACAGACTGGACAGGATATGGCGTGAGCTTCGGGGAAGGGAATATGGACATCTGATAGCCGACAGCCTTGCGCTCATAATTATAGCCGAGCTTTACCGCTCCTGTGACACCGAGCCTGTCACCGAGGAACGTTCGGGTGACAAGTACAAGGCTCTGATAAAGGATATCGCCGCAAATTACAGAGATTACAGCTTTGACAGAGCTGCGGGATTTATGTGTCTGAGCCGCCCATATTTTTCCAAATATTTTCACAGAATGTCGGGAATGACCTTTACGGAATATCTGAACATTGTTCGTGTCTCGGCGGCGGCGGAAATGATATCCCAAGGCGGTATGACTATGACCGAGATAGCAGACCGCTGCGGCTTCGGCACCATACGAAGCTTTAATCGTGTGTTCAGAGAGCTTACGGGACACAGCCCCAAGGCAATGCCCCGTGACAGCATTTTTCTGCGCCCCGTAAGCGGCGAGGAAGGCTTTGACCCCACCCTCGGCTGCACAACTGTTATCTCCTGTGAGTAAATAAACTCAGACTGCATATACTAACCCCAAATAAAACCGAAAGGAATGGGTATAGATATGTATTCATCAAGACTAATTGCGGATATCAGAGGCAGGGAGATACTTGACTCCCGTGGAAATCCCACCGTTGAAGCGGAGGTCATTCTCTGCGACGGCTCTGTAGGCTTCGGAAGAGCACCCAGCGGAGCCAGCACAGGACAGTTCGAGGCGCTTGAGCTTCGTGACGGCGGCTCCCGTTATATGGGAAAAGGCGTTCTGAAAGCAGTCCAGAGCGTGAACACAATTATCAGGGAAGGTATCTCTGGGCTTGACGCCGCAGATACAAGGCACATCGACCGCAGGCTCATCGAGCTGGACGGAACAAAGGAAAAGTCAAATTTAGGCGCAAATGCCATTCTTGCCGCCAGCCTTGCCTGCGCCGACGCAGCGGCAAAAAGCTATGATATGCCCCTGTTCAGATTTCTTGGCGGAGCAAATGCCGCAAAGCTCCCCGTACCGATGATGAACATCTTAAACGGCGGCGCTCACGCAGGAAATAACCTTGATATCCAGGAATTTATGATATTCCCCAAAGGCGCCTGCTGCTTTGCTGAGGGACTCAGAATGTGCTCCGAAGTATTTCATCACTTAGCACAGCTGCTCAAGGAAAAAGGGCTTAACACCGCTGTAGGCGACGAGGGCGGCTTTGCTCCCGAGCTTGAGTCCGAGGGACAGGCGCTTGAACTTATCCTTGAAGCGGTGGAAAGAGCGGGATATAAGCCCGGCAAAGACTTTCTTATCTCCCTTGACGCCGCCGCCAGCGAATGGAAGGGAGATAACGGCGGATATTATATGCCCAAAAAGAAGCTGCCCCGAACCACCGACCAGCTTATTTCCGAGTGGGAGGACATCTGCTCCAAATACCCCATTCTCTCCATCGAAGACCCCCTTGACGAGGAGGACTGGAGCGGCTGGGAACGGCTTACCCAAAAGCTGGGAAATAAAGTAAAGCTTGTGGGGGACGACCTATTTGTAACAAACACCGAGCGCCTTGCAAAGGGAATTGAGCAAAGCTGCGGCAATGCCATACTCATAAAGCTCAATCAGATAGGCACACTTTCCGAGACCCTTGCGGCTGTGAGAATGGCAAGGGAAAACGGCTTTGACTCAATCATCTCCCACCGCAGCGGTGAAACGGAGGACGCATTTATCGCTGACCTGTCTGTGGCTCTGAACACGGGTCTTATAAAAACGGGCGCACCCTCACGAGGTGAACGCACCGCCAAATACAACAGGCTTCTGCGTATCGAAGAAATTATCGGAAGATAATGCTGTGCCGCAGGGAACGAAAAAATGATTCGTTCCCTGCGGCAATTATGTTTATAATTTATTCTTTATTATTTATTCTTTATTCTTTAAAAATACGGCTTACGCAATTTTTTTGAACTATAGTTTTAATGGATATTCACCCATACTCTCATCTGATTTTCTCCACGATTTCCCCACAGGCTGTAGGGCACGGCGTAAAGGGTGACGGGAGTTTTTTTCGGAGTTTCCGAGGAGTAAAGCTCCTTCTGCGGCTCACGCTTGAAGCCTTTTACGGCTAACATTTCCGTGCCGCCCAGCAGTCCCTCATCAAAGCCCATAGGACATATCTCCCCCGTTGTATCTGCCGACAGAGAAAGCACGTCTCCCCCATTATCCGCTCCCTCGAAGCAGTAAACGAGAGGTCCTCTGCAGAGTGCTGCCTTGCCCGAAAGAGCAGGCACCTTTTCCGAGGCATATACAAAGCGTGGAGCACCGTCAAGAGAAATATTTATCCTGTCCCCGTCCGAAACATTTATATATACATAGCCCTTTACACATTCACAAGCGGTTTCCGAACCGTTTATGCTTACCGAATATTTTTTGCTCCAACGGGGTATTCTGACAGCAAGCCTGCCCTTTCCCGAAACGGTGTAGGATATTTCAAAGCCGTAGGGATAATCTGTCTCGCAGGAAAGCTTTATGCCATTTGCGAATGTGACATCTCCCGGGGCGAACATATGACAATATACCATATCGTCCTTTTCGCCGTAAGCATACTGCCCCACCGAGGAAATGAGCCTTGCCGCATTTGGGGGACAGCAGGCGCAGGCATACCATTTCGGACGGGTAATGAGCACGTGTCTCTGAGTCTGCACCACACCCGAAATACCGGGAACAGCTTCCAGGGGATTAACATAGAAAAACCTCTTGCCGTAAAGCTGAATGCCTGCAAGAACGGTGTTGTAAAAAGCTCTCTCCATAATATCCCCGTATTCCCCGTCAACATCGTTTTCAAGCATACGGGAAGCAAAGAACATAAGACCTATAGCGGCGCAGGTCTCGGAATATGCGGTGTCGGAGGGAAGGTCATAATCGGCGGAAAAAGCCTCTCCCTGAACGGTGGAGCCAATTCCTCCCGTAACATACATACGCCTGTTCACAATGCTCTCCCATAAACGGCGGCAGGCGGCAAAAAGCTCTTTGTCCTCCGTTTCCGAGGCAAGGTCTGCCATTCCCGTGTAAAGATATACCGCTCTTACGGCGTGTCCCGTGGCGTCCGACTGCTCTCTCACAGGCTTTCCGTTTTGCTGATAATCGTGGTCGCAGGGGTTGTTGCCCCAGACGGTCCAGTCTCTTGCCGCCTTTTCTTTTTCGTAGTATTCGGGGTCAGCGCCACGGCAGTTTATAAAATGTTCCGCCAGCTCAAGGCAATGGGCATTGCCTGTAGTGCGGTACATTTTCATAAGGGCAAGCTCAACTTCGGGGTGTCCCGGATAGCCCGGAGTTTTTTCGGTAATAAAACGGTGGTAGATATGCTCCGCATTTTTTTCCATAACATCAAGAAGCTTTCTCTTTCCCGTTGCTTCAAAATAGGCGCAGGCAGCCTCCATCATATGACCCGAGCAGTAAAGTTCGTGTCCCTCAAGAAGGTTTGTCCACCGCTTTTCCTTGTCGGTAACGGTAAAGCGTGTGTTAAGATAGCCGTCCTCGTCCTGGGCTGCGGCTATAAGTTCGATAAGCCCGTCAGCCTTGCTTTCAAGTTCCTTGTCGGGGTGCAGGGCAAGGGAATATGCCGCCGCTTCTATCCATTTTGCGGCGTCGCTGTCCTGAAAGACCATACCGTAAAAGCCGTCTCCCGTGTCCTCTCCCCGAAGTGCCTTTCCTGCGTTTACGAAATTTGCGACAACGTGGCTTTTCTCGGCGTCCTCAGCCTCGTCACACAGCACCTTGTACTGATAGGGTATCATCTCTTTGCGGACAAGCTCGCAGTACCTGCCCATAAACCCCGAAGGGCGGTATGCATTAACGGGTATCCTGTTCTGAGTTTTCATTTGTTTTCCCTCCATATAGAAAATTTGTTTTCCCTCCATATAGAAATATCCTTGACATATGCTTTTATATGCATTATAATCTTATCATAAGCTTATTTAAATAGAATATATTCCCGATTTTATGGAGGATAATCTTGAACGAGATAATTTACAACAACACATCAATGCCCGTTGTCAGCGGCTTCGGTCTGCTGGCGGCTTCCGAGCCTTTTTATCATATTGACAGAACGGCAGATTTCAACGTGATGATATACGTCCTTGAGGGGGCGATATACGTGACCGAGGGAACAGAGGACTATGAAACAGAGCCCGGCGGACTTATTTTTCTCAAAAACGGCGTACACCATTTCGGCAAAAGGGAGATACCAAGAGGAACAAGGTGGTTTTACGCCCATTTTTATTTTGACGAAAAGCCTGCTTACGAAAGCGTTTTTGCACCGCTGCCCAAAAGCCTTGAGGGTCTCTCGGGCAGCGGCACCGAAGAAAGAATAATGGATCTCAGCGATTTCTGCTGTTCCGAAAGCAGCAATAGGGACAGGTACATAAACCTGAGATTTGCGGAGCTTCTGAGCTTTTTAGCCTTTGACCAAAGCGAAAGCGCACCGCCCCCAAAGCTCTCGGACAGAATTTGCAGGTATCTTTCCGAAAACATCGCCGCTCCCTTTTCCGCAAAGGCTATTGAGGGTGAATTTTTTCTCAGCTACAAGCGGCTTGCGGCGGTGTTCAAGGCAGAAAAGGGAATGTCTATGCAGCAGTACCACGACAGGCTGAAAATGACGGAAGCACGCCGCCTGCTAAGCTCCACCCTGATGACGGTGGGAGAGGCGGCAATGGCAGTCGGGTACTCCGATCCCCTTTATTTCAGCAGGCGTTTCCGTGATCTGACAGGCTCAAGTCCCACCGAGTACCGCAGAGCGGCGGCTATGAAAATGTAAAAAGGGCTTTCGGAAAAAGTCCCGAAAACCCTTTCGAATATATATCACTTTTCCGCAATGACTGCGCCGCTTATACCGATATGTCCGCTCTCGCTCTCCATATCTATCCGCCTGTTTCTGAAATAAACTCCCAGGTTTACCAGCACAATGGCAAGATTTAAAAAGTAAGCGGCAAGCACATAGTTTATCTGATGAGACATAAGCTTTGCGGTTATGCCTGCGATATATCCCGTAATGATGAGCATTATAAAGGGCAGGCTCATATTTTTTGCAGAACGTGCCTTTATTGCCTTTATGACATTCAAAGGCCAGGAAAATCCGAAGCAGACAAGCATTATTGTTTCTAAAATTGAACTCATTATCAACGCCCTCCCAAGCTTAGTGCATAAGAGCGGAAACCACCGCTCTTGATGCGATATCGGTATAATTCATATTGTCATCGTAAAGGGACAGCCTTACAGAGCCGATGAACGAAAGACCGTATTCTTCATCGGTGTCTCCCCCGTCAACTGCACAGAATAAACAGCCGAATTCACGGGCAAGAGCTTCAAGAGCGCTGTTGAATTTATGCTGAAGCTCGCCGCTGCCACGGACTCCCGTGATTATGAGAGCGCAGCCGGGAAGAGCAAGGTGTATCCTGTAGAGCAGCCATCTGTACTGCTCGATAAGTTCGGAAACATCCCCGCCCTTTCTGATATCCTCCTCGCCCAGATTGAGGATGAGCTTTTCGGGCGAAAGAGCCAGAACACATACATCAAGATATTCCTCGGCGTTTGAAAGGGTAAGCCCGGGTATGCTGCGGTTGTAGATGTAGCGTGATACATCGTAGTTTTTAAGCAGTTCGTTTACGGGAAGCTCCGCAAGTGTGGTTGAACCCCATATAACGATGCCGCCGCTTCTTGCAAGCTTGTTTAAAAAGCTGTACTGTGTTTTTCCTCTCATAGATCATCTTTCCTTTCCCCATTTGTTTTTTTGACTTTAATTATATTATACTCTTGACAATCAAGAATGTCTAATATATAATTATATTAAAAGCAATAGTTTTAAAGCTATGATTTACAGTCGGCACAATAACAATTATAGCTTTAAGAGTGATATTCATAGTTTTAAAGCTATCGATTTTTAATTATCAATAGTATTTTCTCAACAGACAAGAAAAAGTTATGCATATTCAACAACAGATCATCGGAAAAGCTTATAAAAAAACGCCGAAATTTTTTTGAAAGGATTTATCTATGGAACTTTTGCAGCTGAAATATTTTTACGCCCTTGCTGCCACTCAGCACGTGACCAAGACCGCCGAGCAGCTACACATTGCCCAGCCCTCCCTCACCCAGACTATTCACCGCCTTGAAAGCGAGCTGGGAGTAAAGCTTTTTAAAACAAGCGGCAGAAACATCGTCCTCACCGAGTACGGCGTATACCTTCGGGATAAGCTTGAGCCTGTTTTAAAGAGCATAAACGAGATACCCGAGGAGCTTCACACTCTTGCAGGGGAGAGGAAAAATCTCATAAGGGTAAACGTGCTCGCCGCTTCAAATCTCATCACCGATGCAATTATCGAGTATCAGAAGCTGCGGGGCGATATCAGGTTCCAGATACATCAGCACAACGAGGAGGAAAATTCGGACATTACCGTTTTCACCCGTGAATTTTTCCAGCAGCCGCAGAACACAAAGGACAGGTATTACATATTTTCCGAAGAAATTTTCCTTGCCGTGCCCAAAAGCTCGCCTTACGCCTCACGTGAGAGCGTTTCACTCAGAGAAATGTCCGACAGGAAATTTATCGCTCTTGCAGGCTCAAAGGGGCTTCGCTCCATCTGCGACAGATTTTGTCTGCACGCAGGCTTCCGCCCCGATGTTATCTTTGAAAGCGACAGCACATCTGCCGTAAAAAACCTTATCGGCGCAAATATCGGCGTCGGCTTCTGGCCCCATTACACATGGGAACAGCCCGACGAAAACTCTATGGCGCTGATCCCCATCTCCGACCCTGTGTGCAGGAGAGATATAATAATCCGCCTTCACAGCGACTGTGCAGACCACGAGGAAGCGGTGCGGTATTTTGAATATCTCACGGAATTTTTTGACAGGCTGAAAAAATAATTTGAATTACGCAGACAGCAAACGTTTTCACTTGTTGACAAATTGAATAAAAGAAGATATAATTGATAAAAAGATTTGTTTAAATTTTGGAGGATCAGATGAACGGCATTACATTAGTTGTCCTTGCAGCGGGAATGGGTTCACGTTTCGGCGGACGAATAAAGCAGCTTGAACCTGTGGGCCCAGAGGGTGAGCTTCTCATTGACTATTCCGTCAGGGACGCAATCGACGCAGGCTTTGACAGGGTGGTATTTATCATCAGACGGGATATTGAGAAGCTGTTTAAGGAAACTATCGGCGACCGTATCTCAAAGCTTATCAAAACAGAATACGTTTATCAGGACATAAATGAGCTGCCCTGCCGCAAAGAGGATTTTTCCCAAAGAACAAAGCCCTGGGGCACCGCTCAGGCTATATACTGCTGTCAGAGCGTTATAGACGGAAATTTTGCCGTTATAAATTCCGATGATTACTATGGCAAGGAGTCTTTTAAGCTCCTTGCGGATTTTCTGAAGTCTCCCGACGCTTCCGCCTGCTCGGTGGGATTTGTGCTGAAAAACACCCTTTCCGATCACGGCACAGTCAACAGGGGCATTTGCCGCACAGACGATAACGGGCTTCTTGCAGCGGTGGAAGAGACTAAAAAGATACAAAGAGACCCCGACGGCATTATCCGTGGAATGAGAAACGGCTCTCCCGTGGAGCTTGACGAAAATGACATCGTATCTATGAGTATGTGGGGCTTTACTCCCGATTTTATGGAACGTCTCACGGAAAGCTTTACAGACTTTATAAACTCTCTTGCCCCCGAAGACTGCTCCTCCGAGCTGACCATCGCCGACGCTGCGGACAGGGAGATACGTAAAAAAGGCTACGATATCAGAAACATTCCCACACAGAGCAAATGGTTCGGCATTACCTACGAAGCCGACACAGAGCTTGTCAGACAGGCTCTGAAAAACCGATAAAAATATAAGCTGTCCGAAAGCGTTCACAGGCTGTCGGACAGCTTTTTTCATATCATTTCACATCAAAGGGCTCCCCTATGCTTTCACAAAGCGCCTTGACTGCCTCGGGTATTTCGGGAGAAAAATCAAGATACCATTCAATGCTTTCCTTGATGTATTTCCGTCTGAAATCTATATCCGCCACAAATGCGCTCCTAAGATTATGGAGCCTGTCCGCTCCCTTCACCGCATAGGCAATGGGGTCGGACTTTATCCCGGAGATATATTCGGACATAACATAGCCCTCTCTCTTTGTAAGAAGCTTTACTGCCCGAAGCACCCTTTCGCCGCCGAAGGCTTCTATTTCCTGCTCTGTGGCGTCGGTGTCCTCAAGAAGATCGTGAAAAAGTGCGGTAATAAGATACTCCTCGTCCATTCCCTGCTCCCTTAAAATTTCAGCAACAGCGGCAGGATGAGTGATGTACGGCTCTCCGCCTCTGCGAAGCTGTCCCTCGTGCTTTTTTGCGGCAAATTCATAAGCTGCGGCGTATTTTTCGGACATATCACCCTGCTCCTTTCACTATTTAGGAAGTCATTCCTTTTTGTCATCATCGGGGAGATTTTTCTCACCCTCGTAAATATCATAAACCTTGTACTCCTCCTCTTTCGGGGACGTAGTTTCCTTGTTTTCCCTGCCAAGCAGCCTGTCAACTGCGGCGGCAATTTTCGGGAGATAAACGGTCACTATGCAGATAAGTACCATTGCGGCAATCCCCGAAAGCAGCATAGCCCAGCCCGGAGCGGAGTTCTGAGCATTGCCCTGAACGGCTTCGCTCTGCTCTGTAACAGATGTTTCGGTGTAAGCTTCTTCGGCGGTCATTTTTTATTCCTCCAAGTTTGATCATTATTACAATTATATCACATAATGGATATCGTTTTCAACCAATTTACCAAAATTTCCGCTCAAATTTTTATGTCAAATTCCACAAAAACGCCTTGATTTTTGCCCCGTAATATGATAGAATATTATAAAACCATTGCTTATGGCAATAAAAGAGGAGAAAGAAAGATGAATCCAAGAATAGGAATAAGACCCGTCATTGACGGAAGGCAGTTCGGGATAAGAGAATCTCTCGAAGTGCAGACAATGAATATGGCGAAGTCAGCAAAGGAGCTTATCGAAAGCAGCCTGCGCTATCCCGACGGAACTCCCGTCGAGTGCGTTATCGGTCCCTGCACCATAGGCGGCGGAGCGGAAGCCTTTAAGACAGAGGAATTTTTCAGCACACGGAATGTGTGCGCCACTCTTTCCGTTACCCCCTGCTGGTGCTACGGAATGGAAACTATGGACACAAACCCTATGACTGTAAAGGCTGTATGGGGCTTTAACGGCACAGAGCGCCCCGGAGCCGTTTATCTTGCGGCTATTATGGCGGCTCACGCACAGAAGGGTCTGCCTGCATTTGCGATCTACGGCAGAGATGTCAAAGATGCCGATGACACCTCTATCCCCGAAGACGTAAAGGAAAAGATACTCACCTTTGCAAAGTGCGCAGTTGCTGTGGGCTGTATGAGAAACAAGGCGTATGTTAACATCGGCGGAGTGGCTATGGGCATAGGCGGCTCCTACTGCAATGCGGATTTTATGCAGCATTATCTCGGTATCCGTCCCGAGTGGGTGGATATGACGGAAATACTCAGAAGAGTGAAGCTTGGCATCTATGACAAGTCGGAATATGAAAAGGCTCTCGCATGGACTAAGGCTAACTGCCCCGAGGGTATGGATATAAACACCGCTCCCAACCCCGGAAATCCCGATGTTATGAGCAAGGAGGAGCAATGGGAATTCTGCGTTAAGATGACCCTCATTATCCGTGACATAATGCTCGGAAATGAAAAGCTTGACGAGATGGGCTGGCACGAGGAAGCAAACGGCAGAAATGCCATATTCGGCGGCTTCCAGGGTCAGAGACAATGGACAGACTGGCTTCCCAACGCCGATTTTGCCGAGTCTATACTTAACACCACATTCGACTGGAACGGCAACAAGCGCCCCTCCATACTTGCCACCGAGAATGACGGTCTCAACGGAACGGCAATGCTTTTCGGAAATCTTCTCACAGGAACAGCTTCAATATTTGCAGATGTGCGTACATACTGGAGCCCCGAGGCTGTGGAGAGAGTTACGGGTATCAAGCCCACAGGCAGAGCTGCAAACGGCTTTATCCACCTGATAAACTCGGGCGCTGCCGCTCTTGACGGAACAGGCGCCGCTAAGGACGAGAACGGAAACGGCGTTATGAAGCCCTGGTGGGACGTTACCGAGGAGGATAAGAAGAATATACTCTCAAATGCAGACTGGTGTCAGGCAAACCTCGGGTATTTCAGAGGCGGCGGATTTTCTTCTCACTTCAGGACAGGTGCAGAAATGCCCGTTACAATGATAAGAGTTAATATCATTGACGGCGTAGGACCCGTTCTCCAGCTTGCGGAAGGCTATACCGTTGTTCTCCCCGATGAGATACACAAGCCTCTTGACCAGCGCACCGACAAGACATGGCCAACCACCTGGTTCGTGCCAAATCTTGTGGAGGGTAAGGCAGCGTTCAAGGACGTTTACTCAGTAATGGCAAACTGGGGCGCAAATCACGGCTCCCTCACCTATGGTCATATCGGACGAGAGCTTATCGCCCTTGCTTCAATGCTCCGCATACCCGTAGCAATGCATAATGTTCCCGACGACAGGATATTCCGTCCTCACTGCTGGGGCGGCTTCGGCACAGCAGAACTTGAGAGCGCAGATTACAGAGCCTGCGGTCATTTCGGACCTCTTTACTAAATAATCAATTATCTGAGTGGCGAGCCGCTGGGAAAAACAGCGGCTCAGCCTATGTATGTGACCGTATTTTTTTGAATAACGGTCGAAAAAATACTTGCCAAATCTGCCGTTTTATGGTATAATGGCAATAGCTACGGAAAATTATTTTCCGATCCCCCGTTTCAGAAAGGAATGCAGTAATATGTCAAATTCTCCCGAGTGGATAAAAAAGTCCGCTGTATACCACATCTATCCTATGGGCTTCTGCGGCTGTGAAAGAACAAGAGCAGAGCTGGGCGGTGAACCTGTTCACCGTATCAAAAAGATAATCGAGTGGATACCTCATCTTAAATCTATGAACATAAACGCCGTTTACCTGGGACCCATTTTCGAGTCTGCGGCTCACGGCTATGACACCTCGGATTACACAAAGATCGACGCCCGTCTCGGCACAAACGAGGACTTTACCGAGGTCTGCGAGGCTCTCCACAAGAACGGTATCAGAATTATCCTGGACGGAGTTTTCAACCACGTGGGCAGAGAACATCACGCCTTTCTCGATGTCAAGGAGAACAGGGAACGCTCCCGTTACTGCGGCTGGTTCTGCGGACTGAATTTCGGCGGAAATTCCCCCTATAACGACGGCTTCTGGTACGAGGGCTGGAACAACTGCTATGACCTTGTAAAGCTTAACTTAAAAAACGGCGAGGTTGTCGACTACCTTCTGAGCGCTGTTAAAATGTGGATAGAGAAGTGGGACATTGACGGCATACGCTTTGATGCGGCAGACTGTCTCGACCCCGAATTCATCAAGCGCATACATTCCTTCACACGCTCCTTAAAGCCCGATTTCTGGCTTATGGGCGAGATAATCCACGGCGATTACAGAAGATGGGCAAACCCCGAGATGTTCGACTGCGTTACCAATTACCAGTGCTACAAGGGAATTTACTCCTCCCACAACGACAGAAACTATTTCGAGATCGCACATTCCATCGAGTACCAGATGGGTCAGTACGGCGACACATATATGTACAACTTTGTGGATAACCACGATGTTGCAAGGCTTGCAAGCCAGCTTACCGACTATGACAGGATATACTGCTGCTACACCCTTCTTTACACAATGTACGGCGTTCCCTCCATTTATTACGGCAGCGAATTCGGCATAAAGGGTGAAAAGGGCAGAGGCGCAGATGCTGATATGGCTATCCGTCCCTGTCTGGAGCTTGACGATATCCCCGGAAGAGACGACAAGCTCCTTGCACATATCTCCGCTCTGGGCGCTATCAGAAACGAGTTCCCTGCTGTTCAGTCAGGCTCCTACAAAAAGCTTGACCTGAAAAATCAGACCTTCCTCTATCAGCGTGAAAAGGACGGTCAGGTGGTTTACATTGCCCTTAACATCAGCGACGGGGACTATACCTTCAACATTCAGACAGGTGCAAATGCCCTTGCAGACCGTCTTTCGGGCAAGCATTTTACAGCTTCAAACGGCAGCGTGAGCGTTACCGTTCCCAAAAATCACTCTATGGTGCTTGTGGACGCAAACATTCCCGTTTCCGAGAAGACTGCTCCCGCTGCGGAGACTATTCCCGAACCCGTTAAGGCAGAACAGTCTGCTCCCGCACCCGCTCCTCAGCCCGTTCCCGAAAAGCCTGCTCCCGTTCCCGAGCAGCCTAAGGAAGAGGCTAAGCCCGTTCAGAAGGGCACTCCCTCCGCAGGAATACCCGAGGGCAGAAAGATAGTTATCGGCGGTCATTACAAGCATTTCAAGGGCGGCGATTACGTTGTTCTCAATGTGGCATACGACCACGAGACAATGGAAAAGCAGGTAGTTTATATGCAGGTTTATGACAAGCCCAGAGTATGGGTAAGACCTCTTTCTATGTTCCTCGAGGACGTAAACGACAACGGGAATATAAAGCCCAGATTTGAATTTATGGGTATGGCTGAATAATACTAATCTTTAATCAACCTATTGACAAATCCGACAGCTATAACGCAGCCACTCGTCGTCAAGCTTCCTTGCAAGGCGGCAAGCCTTGCTGCGGTCGCTTTCCTAGATTGGCAGCGTTCTATCTGCCGCCTTTGTCTATAGAACGATTAAAGATTAGTATAAAGCAAGCGCTGTGCGGCACTCATTCGCACAGCGCTTTTTTATCTGCCCGAAAGCTCTTTAAGCTTTGCTCTTATAAGCTCTAAGGCGTTTTCGGGGCTGACTGCTTCGGAAACGGCAGTCTCCATCGGGCAATATCCCGTTCCCGAGCGATTTATTATAGCTTCGGCAAGGATATCATATTCTATTGTAATACCATATTTTTCCGTAATATCAGCTGCCCTGCGGCTTATGACCCCCGCATAAAGCTCCTTTGCGCCGAGAAGAACGTACAAATACGCCGCAGCCGCTCCCACCACCTTATCCGCCGCCGAATAGCCCTCAAGGGTCTTTCCTTCGTCAATAAGCTCCATCAGGGGCTTTACTCCCCTTTCACGGCTTGTTATCGTTTCATTGCCCTTTACCGCCGCAAGGGTCAATGCCTGCTCCTCAAGCATTGATACGGCTTTTTTCATATTCTCCGTCAAGCTTATCACCTTCCTCGGATATTATTATAGCACATTTTACGGATAATTTAAAATGCAGAACCGTTTAAAGAATAAAGAATAAAGAATAAAGTTTTCTAACGTGGGAGCATTTGACATAATCAAAGTGATATGATAAAATAATAGTTACAGAAAATTCCCGAAAAGGACAGGAGATATATGAACGAACGGCTTGACTGGCTCAGAGAAAAAACATATCTGCTCACCACCGCCCCCGGAGTGTATCAGATGAAGGACAAGACGGGGCATATCATATATATCGGCAAGGCGAAAAATCTCCGCAACAGAGTTTCCTCCTACTTTGCCAAGACACCCAACCACACTCCCAAGGTGGCAAAAATGGTGGAGAATGTCTATGACTATGATTTTATCGTCACAAAATCGGAGTATGAAGCGCTGGTGCTTGAATGTTCGATGATAAAGCAGCACTCGCCCAAGTACAATATCCTGCTCAAGGACGACAAGGGCTACAGCTATATCCGCATTTCTCCGCCCCCCTATTCACGTATAACCGCCGAGCTGCAGAAGCCCTCAAGCGGCGAGCTTTTAGGTCCATACACCAGCAGCTTTGTGGCAAAGCAGGCGGCAGCGGAAGCGAGCAGGGTATTTATGCTCCCCACCTGCAAAAAGGTTTTCCCCAGAGACATCGGCAAGGGCAGACCTTGTCTGAATTACCAGATAAAGCGGTGTATGGGGGTATGCACGGGAAAAATTTCCGAGGAGGAATATGCGGATATCATCAAAGAAGCGGCAGACTTTATCAAAAACGGCTCCGAGGCTTCCGTTGAACGGCTCACCGCTCAGATGAACGAGGCGGCGGAGCGGCTTGAATTTGAGCAGGCGGCAAAGCTCAGGGACCGCATAAGTGCCATATCCCGTGCGGCGGACTGTCAGAACATCATTGCCGAAAAGCTCCCCGACACCGACGCTGTGGCAATTGCCAGAAACAACGGAGAAGCCTGTGCGGCGGTCATAATGTACCGTGGGGGACGGCTTTTTGACAGAGCCGAATATTTTCTCGGCGAGGACGATACGGAAAGCGCAATGCTTGAGGATTTTGTTACCCAGTATTATTCGGGGGGACGGGAAATCCCCCGAAATATCGTTCTCGGAACGGAGATACAGGACATTGAGGACGTTGAGCGGCTCCTTCGTGAACGCTCGGGACGGGCGGTGGACGTTATGCAGCCACAGAGGGGACGGTTTATGCGCCTTGCGGAGATAGCTAAGGCAAATGCCGAGGAATATCTTTCCATCAGAGTGGGACGCACCGCCGCAGAGATATCCGCCCTTGAGACTCTTGCCAAAATGCTTGGGCTGAAAAAAACGCCCCTTTATATTGAGTCCTACGATATCTCAAATCTGGGCTCGGCGGATATGGTGGCAGGTATGATAGTATTCGAGAACGGCAGACCCTGCAAGAAAATGTACAAGCGTTTTTCCATCAAGGAAAATCTTGTTCAGAACGACCTTGCCTGTATGCAGGAGGTGCTTCGCAGGCGGTTTAACCATTACCTTGACCCCGAAGAGACGGACGAGGGCTTCAAGCGGCTCCCCGACCTTATTCTGCTTGACGGCGGCAGAAATCAGCTTGCGGCGGTGAACGAGGTACTGTGGGAAATGGATATAGATGTTCCCGTTTTCGGAATGGTAAAGGACAATAATCACCGCACAAGAGCCATAACCGCAGACGGCGGAGAGATAAGCATTTCCGAGACCAAAGCCGCATTTATGCTTGTGACCCGCATACAGGACGAGGTACACCGTTTTGCAATAACCTATCAGCGGAAAAAGCATAGAAAATCCTCCTTTGAGCTTGGCATAACAAGCATAAAGGGCATAGGCGAAAAGCGTGCATTGAAGCTCCTTACAGCCTTCAAAACCACCGAGGCGCTGAAAAAAGCTTCACCCGAGGAAATTGCTCAGGCGGCAGGCATTAGTCAGAATGCTGCAAAAGAGGTCTATGAATTTGTGCAAAATTCTCTTTGAAAATTCATTGTTTGTTATAGAAAATTATTTTTTTATGGGGTATAATAGATATTGTATATTGTAATCAATTTGTAATCTTTGTAAATTTTGGTTTAAAAGGAGGCGTATTCTGTGCGAGTTATCACAGGCATTGCCAGAGGACGAAAGCTCAAAACTCTGGAGGGCGAGGAAGTCCGTCCCACCACCGATATGGTCAAGGAAGCCATTTTTTCCATAATCCAGTTTGATATAGAGGGAAGCGTTATCCTCGACCTTTTCTGCGGCTCGGGTCAGCTTGGTATCGAAGCCCTTTCAAGAGGTGCCAAATACTGCCGCTTCGTGGACAAAAGCCAGGCGTCGGCAGAGTGCGCCAGAGAAAATATCGCTGCCTGCGGCTTCAAGGACGAGTGCGGAATTACCGTCAGCGACAGCCTTGATTTTCTCAGGGGCGTGAGAATGACCTTTGATATCGCCCTTCTCGACCCCCCTTACAGAAACGGACTTATCGAAAAAGCAATGCCCCTGCTTGAGGGCAAAATGTCCGACAGAGGCATTGTTGTCTGCGAACACGAAAAGGGACTTGTGCTCCCCGATGAGTTCGGCAGGCTGAAAAAATCCAAGACCTACCGCTACGGCAAGATCGAGGTAACAGTTTACAGAGTTCCTCTCCCAAACGAAGAAGAGGAATGATCCTCATTTTTGAAAGGAAATGATCCGCTTGAGAATAGCAGTATGCCCGGGCAGCTTTGACCCCGTGACCTTCGGTCATCGTGACATTATCCACAGGGCTTCTATGCTTTTTGACAAGGTGATCGTGCTGGTTGCGGTCAATTCCCAGAAAAATCCGTCCTTTACCCCTGAGGAAAGGGTGGCTCTTATCAAAAAAGTCACCGCTGAACTTCCCAATGTGGAGGTAGATGTATGCTACGGACTTATCGCCGATTATGTGCGTAAGGTGGGTGCTGTAGCTATAGTAAAGGGTCTGAGAGCCGTTACCGACTTTGAATACGAGTTTCAGATGGCTCTTGTGAACAGGAACATCTATGACGGCGCAGAGACAGTATTCCTCACCACCAGCTCGGAAAATATGTATCTCAGCTCCAGCGTGGTAAAGCAGGTGGCATTTTACGGCGGAGACATCAGCAAATTCGTTCCCCGCTGTATTTTAAAGGATATCGAGGAAAGGCTGTGTCCCAACAAGCAGACAGCCCCCTATGATAAGACCGAATAAAAAATATCCGAGGTCAGAACAGAGGCACACTCTTGCCTCTTGCTTCTTAAACCTCTTGCCTTTAATAGGATATCGAGGATAAGATTATGCCCGAACAAGCAAAATGCTCCGGGCAAGCAGACCGATAAATAATTTGTAAATACCAAAAGGGTTCGGAAGCCGAAGGCAGATATTGTTCCCATCTCTTGCCTCTTGCCTCTGAAACCTCTTGCTTCTAATAAACCGCCCGTCGGGCAGATCGGAGAATATAAAATGGCAGAGCTTATGATTGAAGATTATCTTGACGCAATGGACGAAATTCTCGATAAGGCGCAGTCGTTCCCCCTCTCTGCAAAGAAATCCCTTGTGGACGTGGATCAGCTGAGAGAATGTATCGACCATATAAGAATGAATATCCCCACCGAGGTGAAGCAGGCGAAGAAGATCGTTTCCGAGCGCAAATCCATTATCGACGAGGCAACAAGGCAGGCGGACGATATCATTAACAGAGCGGAAAGCCGCAAGAATACCCTTATCGCCGAGCACGAGATAACCAGAGCCGCTCAGGCAAAGGCAACAGAAATTGAGAAGCAGGCTCTTATAAAGGCTAAGACCGTAAAGAACGCTGCGGACGAATACATCATCGACACCCTCAGCAAGGCAGAGGAAACACTTGCAGCGACCCTTACTGCTGTAAAGCGCACCAAGAGCACCATAAAGGCTCCCAAGCCTGCTGTTCCTATGAACAATATCCCCCAGCAGCCCCCTCAGAGATGATCTGTACCCTGTTCTGTCGGGAATGATCGTCCCCTATACGGGGACGGCTGTCGGTCCGTATATGAATATAACTTAAAAATATTTTTTTCAGGAGGAGTATACCTATGAATGAAAACCTTTACACAGTCCATATGGGCAAGGCAAAGTGCGCCGTTGACCTGGGAGACGGCTCCGAAAGAGGCGAATACGTAAACCAGGACTACATACTGCATAAAATGGGCAGACCCCACCGCAGCATAAGCCTTATGTACTGCTACTACCCCTTTGACGAGCAGTTCCCCGGCAGAATTTCCGAAGTTATGAAGGACGCTAATGTTTCATTTCAATGGGACTACCCCTACGATGATTATTTCACCTACAAGGGCGGTATCGGCGGAAACCTGAACGATGAGCCTTTCACCTGTATGAGAGACGTGCGCCGTCACGGTCAGGACGTTACCCTTACCCTCACCGTTGACCCCCACTGCACCGACGAGCAGCTTATCGCCATTGCAAAGGATCTCAGAACATTCGGCAGAATGATGCTGAGAATAAACCACGAGGCTACAGGCGACTGGTTCAGCTTCACAAAGAGGGCTTCCTACAAGGAAATAGGCGACTTTTTCGTTCATTTCACAGACATTATCCACGAATATGCTCCCAATGTGAAGACTATCATCTGCATAGGCGGCATTGAAGACCTGAACAAGACCGAAATGGAAAAGGAAGAGGAGTTCAAGGCTACTATACCTGCGGCAGATATATGGTCGGTGGACAAGTATATGGCTCTCCATTGGGGCTGGCCCTATGATGTTGCTCTCAGAGGCGGCACATCTCACTCGAGAAGCAAGGTAAGAGAGACCTTTGATAAGACCAAGGCAAGCTTTGAAAGATACAAATTCCTTAACGGCGGCGAGGCAAAGCCTATGGTAATGAGCGAGTTCAACGCCGACGGAGACGTTACCGGTGCTTACGATCAGGCTGCTATGGTAAAGGAATTCTGCGACATTCTGGTTGACGAAAAGGCTGACTGGTTCTCCGGCTTTACTATGTATCAGTTCAGAGACAGAGGACGTCTGGGTCTTGAGATAGAGGACCCCAACAATCCCGATGTGGGCATCGAGCAGCCGGTTATGCAGACCTACAAGGAGATAATCCATTCCGACTGGTTTATGCCCGAGATCACCGAGAAAGAAACGGATAACAAAGTCCCCGTGACACTCAGATGGGGCGGCGCAGAGGACGCTGACGGCATTGCCATAAAGCTTCATTTTGAGAAAAATCCTCATTTCTGCGAGGTCGTTTTCGAGGACGAGGGCAACTATATGATGGAGATAAACGGAAAGTGGTTCTACAAGTCTCCCAAGGCTAAGACCATTGACCTTATGAGCGCATTTTATGAGAAGCCTCTTGAGGGCGAATGCGATATGACCCTCAAGATATTCGCTCCTCCCGCCAGCGGCGAGAACGATCCCTCTCAGGGCGGCGACTGGGCTGAAAACTATTATTATACAATGGAAAAGCTTCCCAAGGTAAGACTTGAATTTGAGCCTGTGGAGCTGTAATAAAACGGAACACGGGAAGCAGGAGAAAAATTCTACTTCGCCCGTGTTCTTTTGACATATATTACAGATAGTACATTAACATTCAAGTCACAATTGTGCATAGTGCTGTATATATTACAATTTTATCCAACACTTTTACCGTTGACGTGACAAAATTTGTATGTTATAATCATAATATAGCATTATAACTATATCATTTTGAGGAAAGGATATCACGGTTATGACAAGGATCGAAAAAGCTGTTGCGTTTATCGTGGGAATGATTATCGCTGTCATTACCGCTGTAACGCTTATAATATCGATCTCACTTTTTTCAAGCCACAATGACAACACTCACGGAACAATAACCGACATCGGCATCAATGTGCTTCAAAAGACCGTTGAGAACAAGAATGAGTATCTCAAATCCCTTTTTGAAGTCTGGAAGGGTACCAACTCACGCAACAATGCCGTTGCCAGCGCTGTCAAAAGCGGCTATTCGGGCAAGCTTTCCGAAATGTATTCCAATTCAAGCGCAGATGAGTTTACATTTGCTTACTTCACCGACGCCGAGGGCAACAAGCTCTGGGCAAGCGACACCTGCAAGCTTTCAGGCTTCGATGTTTCAAGAGCCTTGGCTGATGAGGAATACTCCGGCTTCTGCTGCGATGAAAATCTGCCTTTGAGCTATGTTTACGTTACTCCTGTTTACTACGACGCCAACGGTTATTCCAATCTTGTGGGCGTTGCGGTCTTAGGCTACAATCTTTCAAACTCCGAAGTTCTCGACCCCATCAAGGAGCAGATAAACAGCGAGGTAAGCCTTATTGCGGGCGACTCCGTTATCGCCACCACCTTTACCGATGAAAATGGCGAGAGAGCGGTGGGTACACAGATAGACGGGAAGGTCTATGAGAAAATAATGACAGATGGCGAGAGCGTAACCGGCAGAGCAAAGATGCAGGGCGGCGAGTATTTTATTCAGTACGAGCCTATCACAGACGTTAACGGCAATGTCTGCGGCGCATTGTTTGCAGGTATGTCCACCGCAGAGAGCGACAAGTCCTTTGGGCAGGTCATCATTACGGCGGCAGGAGCGGCGATAGTCATTCTCATTGCGGCAATATTGCTTATCGGCGTGTTCATCAGGAGAGTTATTGCCCGTCCCATCGTTGAGCTGAACAGGCTTGCCGAGGATATGAGCAAGGGGCGTCTCAGCGCTCCCGAAAACGGTTACAAATTTGGAAACAACGAGCTTGGTGATTTTGCCGCTGCTCTTCAGAACACCAAAAACAGTCTCAACGGCTACATCAAGGACATTACAGATATTCTTGAGGCTATGGCGGACGGCAATTTCACAAAACGTCCGTCGGTTGAATACACAGGCGATTTCGAGCGTATTGAGCGTGCCTTCGGAGATATCAGACAGGAGCTGTCCGAGATACTTCACAACATCAGTCAGTCCTCGGAGCAGGTGCTGTCGGGCTCCTCTCAGATGGCAGGCGGCTCTCAGATACTGGCAAACGGCACCACAACTCAGGCGAGCGCTATCGAAAATCTGAACAGCGCAGTTATGGGCATTTCCGAAAAGATAAACGTGAATGCGGACAATGCTGTACGTGCCAAGGAGCTTTCAGCTGAGGTTGAGACCAGCGCTGTGGCTCAGAACAAGGATATGAGCAGCGTTATGGAGGCTATGAACGAGATCGAAAAGAAGTCCTCGGAGATCGGCAAGATCATAAAGACCATTGACGACATTGCTTTCCAGACAAATATACTTGCGCTGAACGCCGCAGTTGAGGCGGCAAGAGCAGGCGACGCAGGCAAGGGCTTTGCAGTCGTTGCGGACGAGGTAAGGAACCTTGCTTCCAAGAGTGCAGAAGCGGCTCAGCTCACCACCGAGCTTATCTCCGCAACGGTGGACGCTGTAAACGACGGCGCACAAAAGGTAAGCAGCGCAGCCGAGTCTATGCGTGAGATCACCGAAAAAGCTAAGGAAACAAGCCGCCTTATCGACGAGATATCCGACGCTTCGGGCGAACAGGCATCTGCCATTATGCAGGTAACTGTGGGACTTGAAAAGATTTCCGACGTTGTTCAGCAGAACAGCGCAACTGCCGAGCAGACTGCCGCTTCCTGCGAGCAGCTCAGCAGTCAGTCGAGAATTCTTAAACAGCAGGTGGATATGCTCAAGGCTTGATAAAAATAATTACGGGCTTTCCGAGAGATTTCGGAAAGTCCGTATTTTTTTGAAAAAGGTCTTGACAAATCTAAACATATGTGCTATAATATAATTACACCCGACTCATTAGTTCTTGTTTTAAAGCATTATCTCCCCCTGCAAATACAGCGCCGCCGTTCCCGAAATTTTTATGCTGTTTCCGCAAAGCACACAGTAAAGTGTTCCTCCCCTGCGTGAAAGCTGTCGGGCGGTAAACTCTTTTTTCCCAAGCTTACCGCTCCACAGCGGCACAAGGCTGCTGTGAGACGAGCCTGTGACAGGGTCTTCAAGGTCCAGCTCGGGGCAGAAAAATCTTGATACAAAATCGCAGTCCTCTCCTTTGGCGGTAATGGCTACCCCAAGCCATTTATCAAGCTTTCTAAGCTTATTGTAGTCGGGTAAAAAGCTTCTTACCTCCGATTCGCTGTCCATAACGACATAAAGGTCACGCTCGGAATAGACCTCCTTCGGCGCAAATCCCAGAGCGGCGGTGATATCCTCTGTGACATCTATCCTTTTCGGGGTGCGGAGGGGTAATATCATCTCATACAGCTCTCCCCTGCGGCTGACGGTAATTTCACCGCTTATCGTCTCAAAGCGGACAGTCTGCAGGCAAGGTTCAATAAAGTTCATCACGATATAGGCAGATGCAAGGGTGGCGTGACCGCAGAGGTCTATCTCAAAGCCCGGGGTGAACCAACGAAGAGAATACACCTCTCCCGTTTTACGCACAAATGCAGTCTCGGAAAGGTTATTCTCAAAGGCAATTTTCTGCATTATTTCATCGGGAAGCTCGCTGTCAAGGATACACACTCCCGCGGGGTTTCCGCTGAAAACTTTATCGGTGAATGCGTCGGCTATGTAGTATTTCATTTTTGATTGTCCTCCTCAAAATGGTCAGTTGAAAATTACGTAATGACCGCAGTAATCGCAATAAAAGCAAGTACCTTTATTCACATAAGTACCCTGTTCACAAATTACGCATTTAACGGGCTCGTCATTTCTAATCTTCTTAAACAGCTTTGGCAAATCTGCTTTTCGCTTTCGCATTTCCTGTTTGATCTCATCATCAGTTAATCCCGAATAAATATCAAGTTTCCTATAATCGAAATTCATAAAATCACACCTTAATTTTACGCTATTTTTTAGCATCAAAAATTATGGAGACCATTCCAAGCTTTTCGGGAGAATTTCTTGTATCGAAACGCAGGAAACGCCCTATCATTCCGTGAAGCATTATAAGGTTCATTTTAGTTCCTCCCGGTCATTGGAATCAATATACTGTTTCAATTCCATAACCATAAAAACATCTGCATTATAATTTTCATTGTATCTGTCCGTATAAACAAATCCTGCTTTTTCGTAAAGCGACACAGCACGAGTGCTTGTGGAAAAGGTATCAAGATACATCTTTTTGTACCCTGCGGAAGTTGCATATGAAACGGCAGTCTGCAAAAGCTCATATCCCAGCTTTCTGCCCTGATAATTTTTCAGAAGATACAAGGATTTTAATTCACAGCTATCCTTATCGATCTCCTTCACCGCAACGGCACCTACGATATTTTCATTATCAAACAGGCACCAGAATTTCGAGTAGTATTTTTCCACATCGGAATAAGCTTTGTGCCGCCCGTTTATATCAAGCTCACGTCCCGATTCGGGAAGGCATTTTTCAAGGAAACATATAAGCTTATGGTGATATTCACGTTTATATACAGTTATTTCCATATTATCAGTTCATTCCCTCCGAGCCATTCTCATTCAAAAGTGCAACTGCCTTTTCTTTTAGACCCGGATATTCCGAAAGGTCGGGAGAAGCACTCAGAAGCTGTTTTGCCGCCTGGGAGCTGTCTCCGAGAAGCTGTCTGTCGCTGTAGAGGTCGGCAATTTTAAGAGGCGGAAGTCCGCTCTGCCTGCTGCCGAAAAAGTCTCCGCCTCCACGCATTTTCAGGTCCTCCTCGGCAATGGCGAAACCGTCGTGGAGAGTAGACATTATTTTAAGCCTTGCTCTTGTTTCCTCGGTGGCGTTGTCGGTGAGAAGTATGCAGGTGGACTTGTATTTTCCTCTGCCCACACGTCCTCTCAGCTGATGAAGCTGGGAAAGTCCGAAGCGGTCGGAGCTTTCTATCATTATAACGGTGGCGTTGGGAACGTCCACGCCCACCTCGATAACGGTGGTGGACACAAGGAGCTGAATTTTACCCTCCTTGAACTCCGCCATCACAGCGTCCTTTTCGGCAGGGAGCATTTTGCCGTGAAGAAGCCCTACGGTATAGCCTTTAAGCTCCCCCGAGGCAATTTTTTCCGCATATGCCTTTGCCGCCTGAACTTCTCCGCTGCCGTCCTCGGTCTCGTCTATCATCGGGCAGACAATGTAGCCCTGTCTGCCTGCGTCAAGCTCCTTTTTCACAAAGCCCAGCGCCCTGCTGCGAAGCTTTCCCGTTACCGCATAGGTCTCAACGGGCTGTCTGCCCTTGGGAAGCTCGTTGATTATGGATATGTCAAGGTCACCGTAGATTATAAGCGAAAGAGTTCTGGGTATGGGTGTGGCGGACATAACAAGCTTGTGGGGCTTCTCCCCTTTCATCGCAAAAAGCTTTCGCTGATTTACGCCGAAGCGGTGCTGTTCATCGGTAATGACAAGTCCGAGACGTTTAAATTCGGTGCTTTCGGAGATAAGTGCATGAGTTCCCGTTACAACATTAAGCTCGCCGCTTTGAAGCTGTGCCTTTATCTCGTTTTTCTGCTTTGCAGTCATTGAGCCTGTGAGACAGCCCACCTTTATTCCCAAAGGCTCAAGAAAGCCTTTTAGTGTTACGAAGTGTTGACGGGCAAGAATTTCCGTGGGTGCCATAAGCGCCGACTGACAGCCATTCTGTGCCGCAAGCCAGCAGGCAGCGGCGGCAACGGCGGTCTTTCCCGAGCCAACATCTCCCTGCACAAGCCTGTTCATAGGAACATCTTTGCACATATCCGAAAATATCTCCGAGCAGGCTTTTTTCTGCGCTCCCGTAAGTTCAAAGGGAAGTGAGCGTTCAAATACAGAAATATCCGCAGGCTTCATAGGGCAGCCTGTGACCTCCCTGCTCCTGTCACGCATAAGTCCGATTGCACATTGCATTACAAGCAGCTCGTCAAAGCCAAGCCTGCGCCTTGAAAGCTCTGCGGCGTGGGCAGATTCGGGAAAATGGATATTGCGGCAGGCGTATTCCTCGGTGCAAAGCTCATATTTCTGCCTGATATCGTCGGGGATAAACTCCTCTATCTGCTCGGAAACAGAGCGCAGAGCCTCGGTCATATTGGTAATGACCATCTGTGCGCTGAGTCCCTCGGTAAGGGCGTATTTCGGGCGGATAAGATTTGTTTCGTCCGCAGATATTATCTGAGGAGTGTTCATTTCCTTGCGTGTAAAGCCGCCGGTCACCCGTCCGAAAAGGCGGTATTCCTTGTCAATTTCCAGGGCTTCATAGGCAAAGCGGTTGTTGTAAAGCACAACGGTAAGGGTGTCGCTGCCGTCGTCAATGATGACCTTGTACAGCACAAGTCCCTGCCTGATACGGGCAGCAGGAATTTTCTTTGTAACAAAGCCCTTTATGACAGCCTGCTCGTTAACGGGAGCGTCGGCTATCTTCACCGTTTCCGAATAGTCGGTGTAGCTTTTGGGGAAATGGTTTATGAGATCGCCCACAGTCTCTATCCCAAGCTTATTATAAAGCGCCGCCCTCTTTGCGGCAACTCCGCTGAGGGCGGTTATCTTATCGGTCATTTTCATCTGTCACGAAAATATCCTTTCACAGATTTTTCTTACCCTGCCGTAAAGCAGGTCCATATCCTCGCCTATGAAAAATTCGCCCTTTTCATAGAGGATATTTCCGTTTACGGCGGTGAGTATCACATTCGCTCCCGAGCCGCTGTACACAAGGTTTTTAACGATATCGTTCTCGGGCTGCATATTGGGTGCGGACATATCTATCACCGCAAGATCGGCGTTCTTTCCTGCCTCGATAACGCCGCTGTTTATGCCCATTGCATTTGCACCGCCGAGAGTAGCGGCTCTGAGCACATTCTCCGCAGGCATTGCGGCGGCATCATTGCTTCTCAGCTTCTGGAGAACCGAGCAGAGATACATCTCCCTGAACATATCAAGAGCATTGTTGCTGGCGGCTCCGTCCGTACCAATTGCAAGGTTTATCCCCCGTCTGCACACCTCCGAAACATCGGCAATACCGCTGGCAAGCTTTAAATTGCTGCAGGGATTTGTGACAACGGTCATATTGTGACGGGCAAATATATCATAGTCCCCGGGTGTGAGGTATATACAATGATATCCGCCGCCGCCAAAGTCGAACATTCCAATGCTGTCCATTATTCCCGTAGGGGTCTTGCCGTAGCGCCCCATACATTCCTCGGTCTCGGACTTTGTTTCGCTGTTGTGGCACCATACGGGAGCTTTATATTTGTGAGCAAGCTCCGCAACCGACTTCATCAGCTCAAGGCTTGTAGTGTATTCGGCGTGAAAGCCCAGCTTGTAAGAGATGAGCGGGTCATAATTATTGAAGTGCAGATAATATTCCTCAAGCTTCTCGGGAGACTCGCTGAAATTATTGAGCGCACCGCAGAAGGTGCAGCGAAAACCCGTTTCGGTAAACGCCTTCGCCATTGCCTCGGGAAAATAGTACATATCAAAGCAGGAGGTAATGCCGTTTGAGACATATTCTGCCACCGCAAGCTTTGTGAGAGTGTAATTATCCTCGGGGGTAAGCTTTGCCTCGTGAGGGAAAACCGCTTCGGTAAGCCATTTGTCAAGGGGCAGGTCCTCTGCAAAGGAGCGAAGAAAGACCATAGGCGAATGAGTATGTGCATTGCACAGCCCGGGAATTACAAGGTTTCCTTTAAGGTCGATAACACGGTCAAACCTCTCCTCGGGAGGGTTCTCGCCCACATAGGAAAATACACCGCCGTCGATGCAGACGCTCCCCCGTTTTACGGTCATTGAACGCACATCAAGATATCTTCCGTTTTTCAGATGAAGCTTCATAGAAGTCTCCTTTCGGACTGTCACTTAATTATTCTCTCTGCGCTGATAACATCGGGAATTTTTCTCAGCCTGCCGATAAGCTGAGTAAGCTGTCCCACGCCTGCAATGGAGCAGGTCATAATAAGGTTTGCATTGCCGTTTTTAAGGGTCTTTGTAGACATTTCGGAAACGGGTATGCGCATTTCGGCGGTAACTGCGGCAACATTTGCAAGAAGGGTAATGCCGTCATAGGATACCACATCAATAGCCGCCTTGAATATGGGATTGTCGTTCTCCTTAGCATTTTCAGCCCAGGTAACTTCTACCCAGCGGTCGGTCTCGATACCCTTTTCCATAGCCTCCACATACTTGGAGCAGTCCTTGCGGTGAACGGAAACGCCGTGACCCTTGGTGATAAAGCCGATAATATCCTCTCCGGGCAGAGGATTGCAGCACTTTGAAAGCTTTACGTCGATATTGCTCTCTCCGCCCACGATAATGCCCGTGTTGCTCTTTCTGGGAGAGAAGGGAACGGGCTTTGAGGCAGGAGAGGAGCTGAGCTTTGTATATGTGTCCTTGAGACGGGGCATTATCCTTGAAAGGATTATTCCGCCATAGCCCACAGCTGCATAGAAATCATCAAGTTCGGCGCAGTTATGACGCTTCATATCGTCCGAAAGGAATTTTTCCATATCCTCGGGGGGGATATTTATGCCGAAGCGCTTGAATTCGTGCTCGATAGCTTCCTTGCCGTTTGCGATATTTTCCTCACGGCGCTCCTTTTTAAACCATGAGCGAATCTTTGACTTGGCTTCGTTTGTCTTGCATATGTCGAGCCACGCACGGTTAGGACCGTGGTCTGGCGCCTGAGAGGTGAGTATCTCAACTATCTCGCCTGTCTGGAGCTGATAATCAAGGGACACAAGCTTTCCGTCCACCTTTGCGCCCTTCATCTTGTTGCCCACCTCGGTGTGGATAGCGTAGGCAAAGTCAATAATGGTGGCTCCCGCAGGCAGGGTAATGATATCTCCCTTGGGGGTGAATGCGAAAATATCCTCGGGAGCAAGGTCGCTCTTGATGGTGCGGACAATTTCCTCAACGTCGTCCGTCTCCTGCTGGGCTTCGATTATCTGCCTTATCCACGCAAGACGGCTCTCAAGCTTGTCCTTGCCCTTTATGCCCTCCTTGTATTTCCAATGAGCGGCAATTCCGTATTCGGCGGTGTAGTTCATATCCACCGTTCTTATCTGCACCTCGAAGGGTATGCCCTCTCTGCCGATAACGGTGGTGTGGAGGGACTGATACATATTCGCCTTGGGTGTGGCGATATAATCCTTGAAGCGGTTTGGTATGGGCTTAAACATATCGTGGATAATACCCAGTGCGTTGTAGCACTCGTTTACGGTATTTACGATTATTCTTACGGCATAGATATCATACACCTCGTCAAGACCCTTGCCCTTTATAAACGCCTTTCGGTAAATTCCGTAAACGGATTTTACACGTCCCGACATCTGCGGCTCGGGGAGACCCATTTCCGCAAAACGCTTTGCTATCTGCTCCTCAATTGATTTGATGAAAGCCTGACGCTCGTCGCTTCTGATTTTAAGGCTCTGCTCGATCTCCGCATAGGCATAGGGGTCAAGATATCTGAAAGACAGGTCCTCTATCTCGTCCTTTATCTTTCGGATACCGAGACGGTGGGCAATGGGAGCGTAGATGTTCATCGTCTCGAGAGCGGTATTTCTCTGCTTGTTTGCGGGGCGGAACTGTAAAGTTCTCATATTGTGGAGACGGTCGCAGAGCTTTATGATTATTACACGGATATCCTGAGACATTGCAAGGAGAATTTTGCGGACATTCTCCGCCTGCTGCTCCTCCTTGGTGAAAAGGGGTATCTTGCCCAGCTTTGTTACGCCGTCCACCAGCATTGCCACGTCCTGACCGAAAAGCTTTTTCAGCTCCTCAAGGGTGGTGTCGGTGTCCTCCACCACATCGTGAAGGAGAGCGGCACATATGGTATCGGTATCCATTACCAGCTCCAGCAGGATATACGCCACCGCCACAGGGTGGGTGATGTACGGCTCACCCGAGGAGCGCACCTGATTTGCGTGCGCCTTTGCGGCAAGCTCATAGGCTGAGATTATCTTGCTCAGATCATACTGCTTTTCATCATCAAGTATTTTCTGAATAAGAGAATCTATGGTATACACCGTTTCGGATTTATTTATCATAACAATGACCGTCCTTTTATGAAAAATTCTTCTGAGATCGGAGATCGCACTTTGCCGTTACCATAAAACAGCCTTGTAACAATATCCTGACTCAAATAAGTTTTTCTATTTATCTTTTTTCTGAAAAAGCTTGTGAAAAAAGCTTCCAACATCTATGTCAAATTCTTGTGCTCGAACAGGATCAAACATGACCATAGGGTAAAATATGAGTAAATAGAGCATCAGCACCACAATGGCAGATATAACCAGGCTCATCAATATTTTATTCAGATATAAAAGCTTTCCGCCGAATACGGTTTTTATTTTTCCGTCAGCGGTATGCTTTTTAACATTTTCAAAGCCTGCTTTGTTTTGGAAATATATGTATTTCGTACTGCCGTTTTTTTCCGAGCGCCGCTTTTAAATTCATGCAGCCATAAAGGATGGTCTATTTCAGTTGTTTCCTTCCGCAAAAGTACACCGTCAAAGTCGTAGATAAATTTTAAATTCTCATGATAAATGCAGATCAGATCGTTTTCGGTGGTCATTTCTCCAATTCCGCCTCTGAAAGTTAAGGTTCTTATGCCCTGTAATTTATCATCCGAATAGATATATAAATAAACGCTTTCCCCGCTGATAACGCTATCCACAGCCACAGCCAGCTTATCATTGCTGCTTACGGCAATGCCCTGAACGAATTGTTTTTTAACATACAAGGGAAAGAAGAAAACTGCGCACAGCACGATTATAATACATAAGCCGATTTTCTTTTTTCTGCTCACAGAAAATTACCCCTTTTCTTTCGCATATTGAGCGTCACAGCAAAGCCTTCAGCCGCTGCATAGTAGCCGCAAGCTCGGTATTCGCCTTGGGCGCACCGGGGATAATATGTATCTTTTCGGCGCAGCGGTCAAATTCCATAAGCCCCGTCTCGGAAAAAATATCCAGACAAAGAAGGAATTTGCAGTAGTTCATTTCCGTTTCAAGGCGGCTGTACAGCCCCATAGGTGAAAGTCTCTGCCTGCCTGCCGCCTTGTATACCGCCGCAAGGTCGGCTCTTTCGGGTGTCATCAGAGGGATAAGCCTGCTGTCAAGCTTCTCTCCCCGTCGGAACATATAATAGGTTTCCTCGGCGGCGATAAGCTTCTGCTGATTGAGTCCCTTCCGGCGGATATCCGTGATCCTGAGACTAACGCTCTCTTTGCCGCCAAAGCTGTTTATTTCGGGAGATACCAGAAGATTTGCCTCATCTCCCCTTTTCAGGGGAAATTCATCGGTCTTTGTACCGAACATAAGCCCCGTAAGCTGTGTTCCTCCCGCCGAAACGCTGAGCTTCGTGTGTGCGCCGTTTGAAAGGGAAATTATATCATCAATGCGGCAGCCCTGCAAAAGGAATACGGGACGGGGATTTTCCTCTCCGAAAGGCTCAAGAACAGTAAGTCCCTTTACACCCTGCACAGTAAGCTCCGATGGGGATATTGCTCCGCTCACCTGTATACTCGGCACGCAGGGAATACCCTCTGCCGCCTGCACACCTGCATATTCCTCCAGCTTCTGCTTAAATAAGGGGAATTTATCCGCTTCAAGTGAAAATCCGCCTGCCCCCGAATGTCCGCCGAATTTGGTCAGCGTATCCTCCGCAAAGCTTAAAGCCTTGAAAACGTTCAGTCCCTCAATGGAACGGGCAGAGCCTCTCAGCTCCGTCTCCCCCTCGTCAGCGGACATAAGGAAAACAGGCTTGCCGAATTTCTCAACGCACCTTGCGGCGGCAATGCCGATAACGCCGTGATGCCAGCCATTCCCTCTGAATACAAGCACCCTGCCGTCAAGGAGAGTGCTGTCAGCCTTTATCTGAGCAGCAATATCTGCGATTATTTTATTTTCAAATTCTTTTCTTTCGGTGTTTAATGCACAAACCTTTTCCGCATATTCCTCCGCTTCCTCGGGAGTTTCGGACATAAGAAGCTTTAGTGCGTCCGAGGGAGAACCAATACGTCCTGCAGCGTTAATTCTCGGTGCAAGTGTGAAAGCCGCCGAGGTGGAGGTGTAAGGCGGTTTAAGCCCCGATTTTTCAATAAGTGCCCTCAGTCCCTCGTTTTCGGTGTTTTCAAGGTAATGAAGACCGTAGCGGACAATTTCCCTGTTTTCCCCCGTAAGAGGCACCACATCAGCAACGGTGGCAATGGCGGCAAGATCGGAATACTGCTCAATTGCCCGCTCCATATCTCCGCCCTCCATAGCGGCAATAAGCTTGAGTGCAAGTCCGCAGCCGCAGTAGTCCTTGTAGAATGAGGGGCAGTCAGAACGGTGAGGGTCAACCACAGCGTCAGCTTCGGGAAGTATTTCACGGGGCTGGTGGTGGTCTGTTATGATAAGGGTCATACCCAGCTCTTTGCACAAAGCAGCCTCGTCACAGGCTGAAATTCCGTTATCAACGGTGACGATAAATGAAACGCCCTGTTCGTGAAGCTTTTTTACAGCCTCAAGGTTCATTCCGTAGCCCTCTGAGCGCTCATTTATATATGTGATGACATTTCCGCCGATATCCGTAAGATATCCTGCAAGTACGGCGGTAGCAGTCACTCCGTCGCAGTCATAATCGCCGTAAACGCAGATAAGCTCGCCGCTGTCAACAGCTTCATTCATAAGCTCGCAGGCTTTTTCCATATCACGGATAAGAAAAGGGTCGGAAAATCCCATATCAAAATCCTTTTCCTCTCCCTGACCGAAAAAGCTTACCGCTTTATCCATCGTGTCAATGCCTGCCGATACCAGCGTTCTTGCGGCAAGGGAAGTAAGTCCGCCCTTTGCCGACAGCTCCTTTACCGCATTTTCATCGGGAGTTTTTATCAACCATTTTTTTATCAACTGCTCATACCTCTTTATTGTTTATCTAAATAATCTATATTATAACATTTCTGACGGAAATAATCAAGTGCTGCAATTTATTTTATATATGAATAATAAAAGCAGCCCATATATTCTATACAGACTGCTTTTAGCGTATTATTATTTCCTTACTTTCAGATCAAGCTTATCCATCTGAGCGATGCCGTATTCAAAGCTTACATTTTTGCCTGTGTAAAGCCTGTTGTAGCAGTCGATTATCCTCTGAGCCACAAGAGCGCCGTTTTCGGGATTTGCGTCCATAAGGATAACGATTATCTGCTTGCTTGAGTATCTTGTGGAAACGTCCACTCTGCGAAGAGAAGTGTAAATAGCCTGCTCCATCATCTCGAGAGCAATTTCCGTCTCCTCAACACCCACATCGGAATTCTCGGAGGAAACTGCGGTGAAAAGCACAGTCTGAACATCTCTGCCGCTTCTCTCAACAAAGCGGCGGATAAAGTTGTAAACGTGGTGGAAGCTGTCAAGGTCAAGCTGATAAGCGCCCTTTCCCGAATCCGCACGGGACATAACCTCACGGAGATATTTAAGGTCCACCAGATTGCCGCCTCTGCTGTTCTCAGCGTCACGCTGCTCGCTGAAAAAGTGGAAAGAGTTCTTGCCGTTCTGCTTAACATAATACAGCGATTTGTCAGCGGAATTGTAAAGCTTGTTGAAGTCCGAACCGTCCTCGGGAGTCTGGGAAATACCGATGGAAACGGAAGAATTCGTCTCATATTTGCACTGCTCTATCTTGTAACAAAGGTCGGAAATAATGTCCGAAGCAAGATTTCCTATCTCAGCCTTGGAAGTCCTGCCGTTAACGAACATAACGAACTCATCGCCGCCGATACGGCAGAGAACATCGCCGTCGGAAGCAAATTTCCGCATAGTGTCCGCAAACATTTTAAGGGTCTTGTCTCCCTCAAGGTGACCGTAATTATCGTTTATCGCCTTGAAATTATCCATATCTATCATAAACAGCGCACCCTTTGCGCCCTCATTTATGAGCTTGTTTACAGCGTCCTCGGTATAAGCCCTGTTCCACAGTCCCGTAAGAGCGTCCTGCTGGGAGCGGTTTTTGATGTCGCTTACTTCCCGGATCTTCTTCTCAAGCTTATCCGCAAGCTTTTTTCGCATATCCTCAAGCTCAAGTATCCTGCTGATACGGGACTTCATTACCATTGCCACAAAAGGCTTGGCAATAAAGTCAAGTGCTCCCGCTTCAAGGCAGCGGCTCTCGGTGGCAGCGTCGCTGTCAGCGGTAAGGAAGATTATAGGGATACCTGCACAACGTTCGTTTTCACGAATTTTCGCCATTACCTCGAAGCCGTCCATCTCGGGCATATTTATATCAAGAAGGATAAGGTCGCAGGTGTTGTTTTCAAGGAATTTGAGAGCCTGTGCTCCCATAGTCACCGCCGTTATCTTGTATGTATCGCTGAGCACCGAGCGTGCGGAAGCAAGATTGGTCTTATTATCGTCAACGATAAGAATATGCTTCATAAGCTGACTCCTTTCGATTTTACAAATAATACGCCGAAGGTGTTGGGACCGCAGTTGCTTGAAATGGTGGCAGACGCCTTTGTAACGAACATTTCTTCAAAGGCACAGCAGCCCTCTATCTCCCTTTTTATCATATTAACAGTCTTTACGCTGCAGCCTGCATAGGTGATGAACACTCTTTTTGTATCAATTTTTTTCGGGTTTTTGAGAGTTTTTCTGACATACCGTGCAGCAGCACCGGCGTAGTCGCCTATCTCAATACCTTTAAGGACAATTTTTCCGTTTCTCATCTCAAGAACGGGGTGTATGGAAAATGCAGAGCATATCCGCCTTACAGTATCTGAAATAAGCCCGTTGCGGCAGAGAAAATCGGCATTTTCCGTAATAAATGTAGTAGAGACCTGTTCCTTCATATCCTCAAGCTCGGCAATGATCTTGTCGGCTGAAAAGCCTGCCTTGGCAAGCTGAGCCGCCTTTATTACCATATGACCCAGTCCCGTTGAAAGGTGATGGGAGTCGAAGATATGTACCCTTTTGCCCTCGTCTCCCATAGCCGTCACAGCCTTCTGAGCATTCTCAAAGGAACGGCTTATCTGCGAGCTTATGGACACGAGAATGACCTCATCATACTTTGAAAGCTTCTTTCTGAAAGCCGCCTCGTACACCTCGGAAGGAGGTGCGGAAGAACGGGATTTTCCCCCGCCATCAGTCATATACTGTAAAATATTTTCAGCCGTTATCTCATCGGTGTCGGTAAAAACGCCGGTGTCGGTCTCAACTATAAAATAGACCGTGTCAATGTCAAATTCGTAAAGTATGCTTTTGGGGAGATCGCAGACGCACTCCGCTATGATACCCACTTTTTTATCGCCCATAGATCACACCTCCGTTATGCCAAGCTCAGCGGCAAGCTTTTCAGTTTTTTCACGGGCGCTGTCATACTCAAAATCCTCAGCATCGGCGCAAACGGGGTCAAACAGCGGCTTCAGAGACTTGCCGTTAAAGCTGTATTCCGCAGTCTCTTTGCAGGCGGCGGATATCTCGTCGCCGTCAAAGGAGTCGCAGGCAGCATATATCCGCTTTATCATCTCCGAAAGCTTTTCCGAGGATATAGCGGGAAGCTCGGGAACGTTTTCAGCAAGAGCACTTTCTGCAGGTGACGCTGTTTTCTCAGAAGATGCCGTATCCTTAGGATCCGGCTCAATTCCAAGCCGCTCCGCACCCTCTGCCGCAACCTTGGAATACATCTCCAGCAGTGCGTCATTTTTCTCCTCGATAAGGCGGTAATTTCCGCCCTTGCCTGCAAGCTCCAGCTCCTTTGCCAGCTCGGAGAGCTGCTTTGAGCCGATAGTAAGAGAGGAGCTTTTCAGAGCGTGTACCTCGATAACATAATTTTTCCAGTCCTTATTTTCAAAAAGGCTTCTTATCTGCTCAAGCTTTTCCGGACTCTTGCGGACATATACGCCCAGGATATCATTATATGCCTCTCTGTCGCCGCCCGTGTAGAAAATACCGGTCTCCTCGCTGATAAGACCTTCCTTCTTTTCGGGCTGAGCGTTCGGTGTGCGTGGCTTTCTTCTGTCACCGCCCGGATAGCGCATTTCACCCGAGGGAGCCTTGATAAGCTCCTTGGGCAGCCAGGTCTTGAGCATTCTGTCAAGAGAAGACATCTCAATGGGCTTTGGCATAAAATCATTGAAGCCCGAGCTTATGAACATATCCCTTGCGCCGTTTACCGCATTGGCTGTAAGAGCAATGATCGGCAGCTTCTTGTAATACTCGCCCTCCATAGCCCTTATAGCCTTTGTAGCCTCCACGCCGTCCATTTCGGGCATCATATGATCCATAAACACAAGGTGGAAATCCTTTGAGCGGAGCATAGAGATAGCCGCCTGACCGCTGTCTGCGGTAAGCACCTGCATATGATAGGGTCTCATAAGACCCACAGCCACCTTGAGATTGATGATATTATCGTCGACCACAAGTATCCTTGCCTTGGGAGCCACAAATCTGATAGAAGAATCCCTTCGTTCGTTCAGATTGGTAAGAATGCTTTCGTTATTGAGCACCGAAGCCACGGAAAGGGAATAAAAAGGCTTGTAAATGCACTGCATATGGGAAGGAATGTCTATAGCACCCTGTCTGTCCTGAACAACGACCACCTTTTTGTCCCTTGACTGCTCCTTGAAGAAGTCCTCATTTGCCAGATATTCGTCCTTTGCCGCAAAAAGGTGAGTATATTTCTTTGAAGCCACAGCCGCTTTCAGGTCATCTGCGCTGTCAAGAAGCTCGATATCCGTGCGAAGCCCCTCGCCAAGCTCACCAATAAGCGTCTTGTACTCCTGAGCCACACGTTTATTCTCAAATTTGCTGAGATCAATATAGCCTGCAGCGTGTATCTTATCCGCCTCTTTAATGGAGATAAAGGGACGGCTGTCGGAGACCTTGAGCGGAATAACGAATCGGAACTCCGAGCCCGAGCCGTAAACGCTGGAAACGTTTATAAATCCGCCCATACTCTTGATGAGCCGCTTTGAGATCGCAAGTCCCAGACCCGTTCCCTCCACAGCACGGTTTTTCTTTGTGTCCACCTGCTGGAAGCTGTTGAAAAGCTTTTCAAGGTTTTCCGGAGAAATTCCAATTCCCGTGTCCGAAACGGAAACGGAAAGATTTATGCCGTAATCGTGCTTTGTCTGTGTTACCTTGATCACCACGCAGCCCTTTTCGGTAAATTTCACCGCATTTGTTACAAGGTTGATAATGACCTGCCTTATCCGTATCTCGTCACCCACAAGCCCGATGGGGATATCGGGGTCGGCTCTTACGATAAGCTCAATGTCCTTGTCCTCTTTTCTTGTGACCGCCATATTGATAACGTCGTTTAAGGTAGAAGCAATGTTGAACTCATCGGGAACAAGCTCCATTTTACCCGATTCTATCTTTGAAAAGTCAAGGATATCGTTTATGATAGAAAGCAGACTTCTGCCCGAATTCTGAATATTGAAGCAGTATTCTCTCACAGCAGGGCTGATGTCGCTTTCTCTCAGGATAAGCTCGCACATACCCACAATGGCATTCATCGGCGTTCTTATCTCGTGACTCATATTTGCAAGGAAATCGCCTTTGGTGTTGTTGGCACGCTCGGACATTTCCAGCAGCTCCCTCTGCTTTTTGCGGGAAAGCCACAGCCTGTAGTTTATGTAAATGCTTGTGACCGTATCAAAGAAATATACAATAGGAAATCTCAGAAGATAGGTGTCCGAATAATCATAGCCCAGCTCGTGAAGGGGCGTCCACAGGTAGATCGCAGTAAGAATACCCAGCAGTATGCTGAATGCTCCGCCGTAAAAAATTTTGAAGCAGTATATCCCGATAGGGGGAACAAGCAGGAGCCATACAATACTGAAGCCGTCAACTCCGCCCGTCACCACGAAATACATCATCATAACGCCCACAGCGGAAAGAGTACCTATACTTACCACAAACAGCTCGCCTGATCTTTTAAAAATAAGGAAAACAACAATGCACCACAGGCTCAGTCCACCTGTGATAGCCACCATCACCCAGGAATGTGTGCATATGTTCACAACACACATAAACATTCCGATAAAAGCAATAGCAGCAGTAATAAGTCCGAGAGTCCTGCTGTCGGACTCATCTGCGTCCTTTTTCAGTTCGTATAAAAAATCCCGCATAACGCTCGCCTCTTTAATCAATATAATTCAATTTACATTATATCATATTTTTCCTTAAACACAACTTAAAATCACGTAATAAAATAAAATTTTCCCTTATGACCAAAAATCGGCAGATTATTCCGAAAATATTGAGCAATCATACGTCATAAAACGTTTTTCCGCCCATTCACGATAAATTATTTTTCCAGGATCGCAGGCAGCATATGAACACGATTGAACGGAAATGCGAAATAATATCCGTCGACAAAATCGTCCACCATACGGATGACCTCTTTTGCAAGAGCAATACCTGCCGCCTCGCCCTCCTCTTTGGAGCCGTTTTCGGGATATCTCGAGATTATCTCATCGGTAACGTTCACGCCCGATATCTCATTTTTCATAAACAAAGCGTTCCTGCGGCTCACAAGGGGCATAATGCCGCACAGGATAAAGGCACCCGTTTCGTTTTTTATGTGTCTGAGCCTTTCTGCGTCCTCAGACGTAAAAACAGGCTGG
This sequence comes from Huintestinicola sp., assembly GCF_050874005.1. GTDB lineage: Bacteria > Bacillota > Clostridia > Oscillospirales > Ruminococcaceae > Huintestinicola. Next base: position 3,557 of record NZ_JBNMJV010000018.1, on the reverse strand, counting down.
GACATAAAGAACTCAGCTCCCGCTGCCATTTTCTTTTTCACTCTGAGAATTTCGTTGTCAATGTTCCTGCGGTTCTGATTTACAGCGCCGCCGCAGCATATGGGACGATCGGCAAACATTTCGAGATTAAGCTCCGCAGCGATCTTCAGCAGTCCCACCGAGTCAAAATTGAATACGGATTTCACCGACTGCCTTGCGGAAGCAGGCACAGGGTCACCCGTTATCATCAGCGCATTGCCGATATCGTTAATGTGAGCGCCCATAAGCGCCGAACGGATAGCAAGAGCGTTCTTGTCACGGCAGCAGATGTGGGGCATTACCTCCATACCCGTTTCCCGTCTGACCTTTGCCGCCATAAGGACCGAGTCCGCCCTTGTACGTCCCGAGGGCGAGTCGGGGAATGTAAGCACATCTGCTCCCGCTTTTTTAAGGAAATGAGCCGACTCCATAAACTTCTCATCGTCTCCGTCAAGAGGAGGAACAAGTTCTGCGGCAATAAGCTTATCCTTGCGGATATTTCCGTCCGCACCGTAAATAAATCCCGAATGAACTGCCTTTTTCAAGCCGTCCTTTTCCAAGGGAGCAGCTCTCTTTGCAGGACGTGCTCCCCCCAGCTTTTCTGCGGTCTTTCCGATGTATGAAGGCTCTGTTCCGCAGCAGCCGCCCACTATATTCACACCCGTCTCAGCAAGCTCGCCCATCTTGTCCCCGAAATACTCTGCTGCATTCCCGAAGGATATCTGATTTCGTGACATTACGGGATATCCCGAATTCGGCAGCGCCGAGATAAACACATTTTCGGGGAGAGACAGGTTTTTAAGCACCCCTCTCATATGCACAGGTCCAACGCCGCAGTTAAGCCCCACACAGTCCGCAAGCCCCGCCGCTTCCCACATCAGCCGTCCTGCGCTGCGCCCCGAAGGACTGCTGCCGTATCTGTCAACGCAGAATGAAGCCATAATAAACACTTCCGAGCCGTATCTGCTCCTTATTTTCTCCATTGCAGGCGGCAGAGAAGCCGTGTCCGAAAAGGACTCAAAGTTTATGATGTAAATTCCCTTTTTGATGAAGATATCCGCCGCCATAACATATTCCTCAGCGGCAGCATCGGCAGAAACGCCCCTCACCTCTCCGATGTCTCCTGCCACAAATATCCTGTCTCCCGCACACTCAAGAGCAATATCGGCAGCAGCGGAAATATTTTCCAAAACCCTTTCCCTCGGCATATCAAGCGCCATAGTATTGGAAGCAAAGGTGTTTGTGCGGATAAACTCCGCTCCTGCGGCAATGTATTCCCCGTGCACAGCCCTTACACGCTCGGGGTGAAGGGTATTTGCAAGCTCGGGGCTTTCCTCCGTGCGGAATTTTTCAGCGTAATACGTGCCGAAAGCGCCGTCTGCAATAAGTATACGTTCTTTAAGATGTTCTCTGATATCCATTAACCTGCCTGCTTTTCTCTGATAAATTCAATATACTCTTCCTCGGAAATGGGACGGGAGTAGTAATAACCCTGTAAATAATGCACACCCATATCCGCAAGACCCTGTGCCATTTCCTCGGTCTCAACGCCCTCCGCAACGATGTGAGCGCCGAGAGAGCTTACCATATTCACGGTATTTGTAAGGATTATCTCCGACTTTTCCTTCTTGTTTTCCCCGAAGCTGGGCCATATAAGGCTCTTGTCGAACTTCACAAGGTCGTAATTCACCTCTGACATCTTTGAAAGATTGGAATAACCCGTTCCGAAATCGTCCATAGAGAAGCTGCAGCCCATAGCCCTGAAACGCTTCATATTCTTTTCAAGCATCGAAGCGGACTCAACAGCGGTAGTCTCTGTTATCTCAAGATTTATGGACTTGGGAGAAATGCCGTACTTTTTCATTATCTCGGAAAAGCCTCCCGGCACAGCCTCATCAATGCTCTGAAGAGCGGAAAGGTTCACCTCGATGTAGTCGAGGGTCAGCCCCATATCCCGCATAGTCCTTATGGTTTTGCACACCTTTTCAAAAACTATCTCGCCTATCTTTATTATGTAGCCGTTTTTCTCCGCCAGAGGGATAAATTCCTCGGGAGAAACAAAGCCGAGAGTCTCCTTGTCCCTGAGCCTTACCAGCGCCTCGGAGGAGACAAACGCCTTTTTGACCGTTGAGTAAATGGGCTGATAGACCACCTCGAAGCCGTCGTTAGCAATGGCGTCGATCATCATACGGCTGAGTATCTCGCTGCGCTTTTTGCGGTCAACGATGTCGCTGTTCACCTCTCTCACAAAGCCCGTGCCGCCGTATTCGGAGCCGCAGGAAACAAGCTCTGCAATGTCCGCAGGCTCGCTTGTTATCTCAGGGCAGTTCATCGTCACAACGTGGGTTTTCAGCTGAATGGAAGCGTCCTCGAGCCTGTAAGGGAAGGAAAGCTTTCTTTCAAGCTTTATGAGCCTGTCGGAAAAATCGGCTTCGCTCTCGGGAACGATGACCGCAAAAACATTGCTCTTAATGCGGTAAACGGGCTTCATAAACATATATCTCACATCGTCCGCAACCATAGCCATAAGGCTCTCAAAGCGGTAATATCCGATACTGCCCACCACGATATTCTCATCGTCGATAACAAGAGCAGCGACTCTTACCGGATTTGCGCCTAAGCAGTTTGTGTTCTCGAAAAACACCTGAGAAAAGGCACGTGCATTGAACGCTCCCGTGTTCTCGTCCAGATTTTCATTGGGATTTTCAAAGGAGAAATAGAGAGCGGTGATGCTGAGAGATATTGCAAGGCTCGACAGCAGCATATAAGGATTTGTAAACTGTATGATACCCACTATCGCCCATATGATCAGCTGCATTCTAAGAGCAAACCGTTTCTTTTCCGACATAGCAGACTTGTATCTGAATGTCTCGATAAAGGTAACTATAATATATATTGCCAGACCGACAAACAGCACTCTGACCGAAGGACCGTAGGAATAAACGCCCTTGTCATCGCACAGATAATACAGGTCAGCGATAAGAATGCCGATAACGCACAGGATATAGGGCAGCACCCATACAACGGTTAGAGCGGTATTTACGCTTTTGCTCCTTGCATTTCCCGTAAATTCGACATAAGCCGACATCAGGAACACAATGGTCAGCGTCATAATAAAAAACAGCTTATGGACGATAACATTGACAATTGAATCTGTAAAATTAGTAATGGTGATTATGGTAGAAATGTCTACCAGCATATAGATCGCAGACATACCCAGCATAACGCTGAAAAGATTTGTGGTAAGAAGCTTTATGCGCTTTGACTTGATAAAGTCGATGATAACGATAATGATAAAGCACAGCGCAGCTATCTGTAAGCGAATACTTGCCCCGAAAGTCAGTTCCATTTCAATCTCCCTTTCGTGCAGTCCGAAAACTGCCATTAAAAATCATTTTATTATGGTAACCTCTAAAAACCCTGGTATTTAAACAAGCGGAATTATATGAGGAAAATTTTCCGTGTCAAAAGCCGAAACAGCCTCTATTTGACCACAAAATCCCCTCTATTATTGCCCTTTTTCCTCAAAAGGGCGCAGT
>NZ_JBNMJV010000017.1:0-58780 GCF_050874005.1 Huintestinicola sp. | reverse complement strand
TCCAATGGAATGTCCAACTTTTTCGATGTATGCAGCTTTCAATTCATTAAGATCTACGATTTGACCTGCTTCGGCTTGTTTGGTGTATGCTGAAAGAAATTCTTTTTCTTCTTCGAAACTAAGATTTCTATGCATTCCTATCCTTCCTTTCCGTTTAGGGTATCCGTAATCTGCGGACGTCCGTTTTGGTGCGAAATCGACTTAAAACGGATACTTTTCATATATCCGTTTAGAGTATAAATTAACTGTTAAATACGTTACTGACATGCTTGATCAATCCAATAAACCCCATAAACCTGTTGAAAAGCTTATTAATCCATATAAAGAAAGATCATTCGCCAGCTGGTTAGGTCTTTTTTTCGATAACACTTTTGTACCCCAAAAAGTCTACGAAAATGAGTTTGTAATTAAGAATGTCAGTGAATTTAGAAACCTTGTTGATAGCTTGAATAAATATGAAGCTGCCATAAAAAGGCTCAGACCCTCAACTGACATTGATACTCCTATAAAGATTTTTAGTAAATCCATAGAATTATATTCAATTATTTTCCATAAAAGAATTGAAATCATTCTGGATTATTATATGGCAACAATGGATTTAGCACACCTTGAAAATGATATGAAAGAAATTATTATGAAGGCATTTTCAAAATGGGTAAACCAAGATTCAATTCTTGTGTCTGCAATAGATATAGACAATGAAAACAACTCATATTTCTCATACAAAACAGCTTTTTCGCCAATGATTTTCATAGAACAAAAGCTATACAAAAAAGCACTGAAAGACATCATTTCAGAAAATAATTCTGATAGTCTTGAAGCAGTTATTCGCCATTATATTGATTATATTCAAGCAATACACTTTGTACGCTTTAAAGCTCTTGAAATGTTCCGTTATCACGCCAGATTTAACCCGAAGCCCCAAACAAAATGTTACAGCCAAGGAGAGCATGATAAACAAAAATATTCTCAAATTGCAGATTTTCTTTTAAATAATTATAACTTGCGCAAGTATTCAGATGAAATATGGGAAAAGGCAAATAAGATTAAAGCAAAGAATGATTAAGCATTTTCTCATAGAGCATACTGTATACTCTATCTGTAATGCCGCCCCCTTATATTACAGCTAATGTGTTTAAAAAAATAAAAGCACGAGAATGCCCGTGCTTTTATTTCGTCAAAACATATTGTTTAAAATTGCTGTAGGCTTGTTCGCTATTGGCAAGCAATAACGATTTAGATGCGTCGAATTTGTCCAAATAAATGAAGCAAGGTTTATTTGAACCGGTAGGAAAAAGCATCACGACGCAGGTTTCGATGGATATAGGGCCACCTTTTCCCACATAAAATTTGTTTTTAAAGTCAAAAAAGTGATTGCTAGGAACACCTGACTTTGCGTTCCTGTTAATAACTCCACACATTTCAAAATCTTTCTCGTTGCTATCCGAAATAAGATTATTGCGCTCTGCCCATTTATGAACCGCCATAAAAGGATCAGACTCTCCAACGTTTGACATGGTCTCTTGCTGACAAGCACTAAACTTGCAAGCAAATTCGCTTGCGCTCTCTTCAGGAACATTAATAATTGACATTTCTTTTTTCATAGAACTCTCTCCCAGTAAATATATTTCAGGATTAACCTGATAAGCGAATTCTATCATAAATAATTCATCATTTTTCAAAAGCTGTAATTTTTGGATATTTAAACAAAGCCAAGCGCTATTTGCATAGAGAAAAATGTTTAATTTGTACAACAACCATTCTGATACCTTATTTAACCATAAGAAAGCTCTTACATTAAGCAGTACAATAGCGCATTTTTTGCATTTGAAAGCATAAACTTGACAATTTTGAAAATTTATGCTATAATGCTACAAAACGCTGACTAATTGAAGGAGGAACACAGGATGATCGATACTCACGAACTCAAAAAAAGGGACCTGTACCTTAACAAACTTATAGCCTTTAAGGACACCGAACCGGTAAAGGTTATCACAGGCATACGCAGATGCGGCAAATCCAGCCTGTTAAAGCTGATGGCTGACCATTTGAAGGAAAACGGCATAGCCGACGAACAGATCCTCGAAATGAATTTTGAGTCCTATGACTTCAGAAATATGAGCAGCGACGAGTTTTACGCCTATGTCAAGCAGCACACCATTCCAAATAAAAGAATGTACCTTTTCTTTGACGAAGTGCAGCGCATTCCCGGATGGGAAAACGCCGTCAACTCTTTCCGTGTGGATTTTAACTGTGACATTTATGTTACAGGCTCCAACGCCTATATGCTTTCATCAGAATACGCAACATATCTGTCGGGCAGATGTGTAGAAATAAAGGTACTTCCCCTGTCATTCACCGAGTTCCTGTACTTTTTCGGATTTGAGATCAAGGAGTCAAAAAGTGCCTTGGGAGGCATACGCAAACAGATATTTGATAAAAACGGCGATATATACGAAATGAACGATGTGTTCATTGCCTATATGCGGTTCGGCGGTATGCCGGGCATCGCTGATGTGGGTCTGGATCAGGAGAAATCGCTTGTTCTGCTGGAAGGTATCTACTCTACCGTTATAATGAGAGATATTCTGGAGCGGGAAAACAGGCGTGGACAAAAGCAGATCTCAGACCCCATTCTGCTCAAAAAAATCGTTATGTTTCTCGCTGATAATATCGGCAGTAATATTTCCGTTTCCTCTATCGGAAATACGCTTGTAAATGAAGGACTGCTGGAGGACGGAAGACACAAAGGAACACCAAGTGCACATACTGTCCAGGCGTATGTAAATGCACTGCTTGAATCCTACTTTTTCTATGAAATCAAGAGGTTTGACATCAAAGGCAAGGAATATCTGCGTACACTCGGAAAGTATTACATCGTAGATATAGGGCTTAGGAATTTCCTGCTCGGTTTCAGAGATCGTGACATCGGACATGCCCTGGAGAACGTCGTATTCTTTGAACTGCTGCGCAGAGGGTATGATGTTTCTATCGGTAAGGTCGATAATCTGGAGGTCGATTTTATAGCAGTAAAACCCGATACCAAGCTCTACATTCAGGTCACGGAGTCAATGACGAGTGAAGATGTGCGTCAGCGGGAACTGAAGCCATTGCAGAAGATCCCCGACAATTATGAGAAAATCGTACTGTCTATGAATACAGGCATGGAAAATTCTTATGAGGGAATCAAATCGGTAAATCTGATAGATTGGTTAATAATGGAATAAAGGCAACAGATAATTTATTATCCGTATGACGCTCACATGATAAAATTTGTCACCCAACTTGTCACCCGAATTGTCTCCACAAAAAATTTTGGGAGACAAATGGGAGACAAATTGCTGAAAAAGTGTCAAAAAAAGCAAAAAATCCCTCCCCGAAAAAAATCGGGGAGGGATTTTAAGTATCCGTCAAACGACGTATTTAAGCCATTAAACTCAAGCCTTCATAGCCTCTTCAACAGCAACAATACTCCCCGAAAATACGAAGGTTCGGGGAGTATTGTGTATTACTTGTGTATTTCATTCAGCTGCCGATTTTGAATTACATCACCTACGACATCATTTCATCTCATACGATATTTTTCGTTCATCCAAATAATCTGTAATCTTTGAAAAGGCACTTTCTGTCGCCATTTCATCAAAAAGTATTATTGTGGTATTTGAGTCAAGGCTATCAAGTATTTCACATACTTCCGACAAAGTTATTTCGTGGTTATTGTAAAAATACTGATTATCTGACACAGTGATTTCAATCTCTTTATATGTATCTGCATTACCACCGCCAGTTTCACAATATTCCTCTGATACAGTGCTTTCTACCGATGTTTCATCAAGAATATCAACAACTGAAACAGAGGTAGAATAAGAATTAATTTCGGTTTTAACTTGATTAACAGTTTCTGCAATAGTGTCCTCGTTCTTTTCTTTTGTAAAGATTTTTTCTATTGGATTATCGCAACCGGTTAAAGAAACGGCTAATGCAATGCTAATAACTCCGATAACAACGTGCTTTGTAAAGTGCAAGATTATTCTCTCCTTTATTCAGATAACTCAATATATGTTATCATATTATCCTCTAATTCAGAAATCAATTGTGAATATGCTTTGGAAGCAGCATTATCATCTGTAATCCTAACGTTAATTCTTCCTTCAGAATTTTTAATGTTATCAATCAGCGAATTGATTTCATCAATCTCATATACTTTATTATTATAGAGATATGTTGTTTCATGAACTGTGACCTCAACATACTCTATTTCTTTTGTAGTGACTTCTATCGTAGTCGATTCTTGTACAGTTACCATTACCTGTTGGACTTCTTCGGCATTTCCATCACCTTCACCATCCCCCTTTCCGCCACCGAGACCAAATCCACCTTTTCCCAGAAAATAAATTACAGCTCCGACAACAGCTGCTATAGCTAAAACAATTACTACAGTTAATAAAGAAGAACCCTTTAGTTTTTTCATTTTCTTACTCCTTTAAATCTGCCAAATCTGTGGTTGAATTGAATAAATGCGTATATCCAAGATCATTTTGAAGAATACTCAACATTTTGTCAGTGTTTCTTTTTGCTTTATTTGAACCGGAAGCAAGTGAATCAAACATTAGATCACACAAAAAAGCATCTTCTTGAGAATAACCGTAATCACTTATTATTTTGTGAAAATCATTTGCTAAACTCAATGCATCACGATTTCTGACATCAAGAATTCTATCAATTTCTTCGTATCTGATCTCACCGTTTTCTTGCTTTGAACAGTTTACTGTAATTACCCAACTATCATTCTCACAAAAAAGCATAATTTTAAGCCGTAGCGCCCTATCAAAGTCATCTGCTCCATTAATAATTATCGATTCTGCCAGAGCATTGGCTTGTTGAAGCTGCTCCAATTCTGCATTAGCTTTATCTTTAGCTTCATTAGCTGCTTCCCATTCCGCTTGCGCATCAGCAATTTGTTGTTCAGCTTTTTCTTGTTCCATTTTGGCATTTGAGATTGCTTCACTTGTATCAAGCTGGGCAAAAATAACGAAGAAAAACAGTATCAACATTATTACATCAAGTAATGATGTAAAATCTAAAATAGCTTCTCTTTTCTTCATCTTATACACCTCAAATTTTGAGCACTTTTTTTGCTTTTTCAATCTGGTTTTCAATAGTAGGTTGCGCAACCGCATTAAAAGATTTATATATCAAAGAAAATATAATGCCCCAAGCAGTTGAAGTTAAAGCAAGAAAAAATTCGGATTTTATTCCGTTCATGTCAGCACCATCCATTTGAAAAACATTTCCTAATCCTATTAAGGATATTACCGTTCCAAGCATACCCAATAACGGAAACATAGAGATTATTGTCACAAAAACGTTGTATACAATATCTAACGCATAATATATTGATTTCTTAAGATCTCGTTCTTTTCCATCTTTAAAATACTTACTTATCCAAATACTAAGTATTATAGAAGAAATGAAGAGGGCTAGTTCCAAGATAGCTACAATAATAATTAAAAAGTTGTCCGATCCGCTATTAAGTAATACATTAATAAACGACATAATATACCTCCTAGGTTAACTCAAACGAAGAAATGTTAATAAAAAATTCATTAAAAACCCATATCTTTTAAAATCCTATCAATTTCATCGAATTCACCCGGTGAACTTGGCTGCCATGTGGAATCATTACACCAATGACAATACATTGCTTTGCGATCTCTCATTCGATGACAATACGGACATTCTACAAGATCGTCCATTCCAGTTTCTTTTGATGTTCTGTGACAACAATTTGAACAATAAAAAGTGTCACCTTCATCGTGTAAAGTACTTTTATTCGTATTACCGCAATTTACACATTTCATAATTAACCCTCCGTGGCAGTTCATATTATTTTCCTGTAAACAAAAAATCATAACTCAAATCAAACGCCTCAACAATACGATTCAGATCGGACAGATTAAGCCCTCTCTTCTTACTGTCCTCAATAGTATCATCATAAAGCCTGTCGATTTTCTTCTGAGCAAGTTTTAGCTCGATCAGTTCAGCTTTTCCCTTGCCGACCTTTTTCAGATTATTGATAACGATATAGGACAGCTTCACCTGCATAACCTGATAATCGCTGTTGGCAGGCAGCTTATTCATAATATTAAGAATGTACTCCTTGGCACTAAGGTTGTTACACGGCTTAATGCTTTTGTCGATGACGGGGCTGTTGCTTTTGTTGAACAGGTAATCGTCACTGCAAGCCAGATACTTGACAATCTGCTCATAGTTATACACGGGTATTTTGTCACCGCTTAAAAAGCTGGCGATATTATCGGGGTGTGCTCTGAAAATATTGTACACCTTCTGAAAAGCATTGGCATCATTGGTTATTGCCGCTTCATTTTCATTATCATCTTCCTGAAAGAAATAATCAACGGGAACGTTGAAATGATCTGCCAACTTCGCAAGGATCTCTGAATTTACTGTAGAACCGTTCTGCCAGCGTTTCAAGTTAGTAGCACTCAATCCAAGAGAACGAAGTAATGGCGTTGGCTTCTCGTTATTTTCTTCACAAAGCTTTATCAATTGGTTATAAAACACAAAAATCCCCCTCTGATTTTGGATAGACTTACAAAATCACTTTTGAGTTATTGACAAATCACTTATAGTGTACTATACTGTAGTTGTTGGTAGTACACATTGAGTTTCTTAATTGCAACTTATAGTGTCTTTATTCTACCATAAATAATCTCAAATGTCAATATATAAAGGAGGATTTTAATGAATTACACAATTACCCCGCCCAAATTCACGGGCAGGAATGTTCCGCTTGTGGAAATCGCACAGGCAACGGGAAAAAGCGCACAGTTTCTTAGAGTCGGGCTGCAGCGTGGAATACTCAAGTTCGGGTTCGCCTATAAAAACGACGGCTCCAGCGAGTATAGCTACTATTGCCCCGATAAAAAGGTATGGGAGGAGCTTGGCTACTTTGCCGAAGCAGCTCCCACAGGAACGGACGGTGACTGAACTATATGATGCAGGAAGAAAAAATGACCGCCCCGATCTCATCTGTTGGCGCAGATGCGGAGCAGTCAGGCAATAACACCAATACTATTATAACAGATACGAGCGAGAACTTCAATATCTGCGAGGAAAATTTTCGCCGTATGCAGATGGATTTTCTTCGGGAGTTGGATTCGTCATACATAAAAACCGTTTCAATGTCAGAACTGTATGAAAGCGTCTTTTACAGCAGTCCACCGATAATTGACGGATTGCTGTACCCGGGAACTTATCTTTTTGTCGGAGCGCCGAAACTCGGCAAGAGCTTTTTTATGGCACAGCTTGCATATCACGTCAGCACAGGGACACCGCTTTGGAACTATCCCGTTCGCAAAGGTACTGTTCTTTATCTTGCTCTCGAAGATGATTACCGCCGCCTGCAAAGCCGTTTATACCGAATGTTTGGAACGGAAAGTACAGACAATTTATTCTTTTCCGTAACCTCAAATCAGCTTGGAAAAGGCTTGACCGAGCAGTTAAGCGGATTTATTGCTGAGCACCGTGATACCGCACTTATTATAATTGATACATTGCAGAAAGTCCGTGAAACCTCGGGTGAATCGTTCAGCTATGGGAACGATTATGATATTATCTCTCAGCTGAAAAAATTTTCAGATGCAAATAAGATATGTCTTTTGCTTGTTCATCACACCCGTAAACAGAAATCGGACGATAACTTTGATATGATCTCGGGAACCAACGGACTTCTCGGAGCAGCGGACGGAGCATTTCTTCTGTATAAGGAAAAGCGAACTTCCGATAAAGCTGTACTTGAAATATCGGGACGTGATCAGCAGGACCAGAAGCTGCACGTTACCCGAAATCGTGAAACTCTTGCTTGGGAGCTTGAAAAGGCAGAAACGGAACTTTGGAAAAATCCGCCCGAACCGATATTGGAGAAAATCTCGGAATTCATCAACAGCAATAATCCCGAATGGCAAGGTTCTCCTACCGAATTGGTATCTTTGCTTGGTATCGAAATTAAGCCAAACACGCTTACGCTGAAACTGAATGTTAATTCGGGAAGGCTATATAATGAATATGGTATCCGCTACGAAAGCAAGCGTACTCATAACGGACGGCTTGTGCGATTTTGGCTGGAAGGCGAAATCAGCCGTGTCGATGCGTGACGGTCGTGACGATGTTTTGAGGAGTGGATGCGGTGTCAAAAAGACCGTCACCATCGACACGCATCGTCACGCTATTGGGAAAGCGTCAGCTTTCCATCGCTTTCCGCAGAAAGCGAAATCCCCCTCGGAGAGCCCCGAACTATTGGATATGGAGTGTGCGGAATGTCCAATAGTACCTCGGGGTTACTCTTGGAAAGAGTAACAGAACTCTATCCGCACACCACAAAATTTACTTGAAAGGAGAACGCAATTATGGAAGGAAAAAGAATATCCCACGAAGTAGGCAAAGGCAGCCTTACTCACAATAACAGAGTGTTCAGTGCAAAGAATATTGACCCGACACGCACACCGCAAAATGTTGTGTTGGTTAGCATTCCACTGGAAGAAGCATACCGAACACTTTTTGACGGAGCAATAGAGCGGTACAACAAGAAGCAGACACGAAAGTGCCGTAGGATACAGACTGACTATTACACGCATTTGTTTAATCACAAAATCTGCGAATATACTATTATCGGAAATAACAAGCAGAAAAGCTTCTATGAGGATCTGGTTCAGGTAGGTACAATGAACGACACAGGCTGCGGAACACCCGATGCCGAAATCGCAAAACAGTGTTTGCAGGAGTATATGGAGCATTATCTGAAAAACAATCCGAATTTCTTTGTGTTCAATGCTGTAATACATATGGACGAGGCTACACCGCATTTGCATATTGACTACATTCCGATAGGTCATTACAAAACCGGGATTGACACACGGAATGCAATGGCACAGGCTCTTGCAGAAATGGGGTACACGGGAAAGGATGCCGCAATTAAATGGAGAGCACACGAACGCCAGGTGTTTACCGAAATATGCGAATCTCACGGATTTATTATCGCACCGCCCGAAGAAAGCAGAGGTCACAGCTTTACTTGTGAGGAATATCGTGAAATACAGGAAGAGAAGAAAAGGCTGAACGAAGAATTAACACCGCTTCGTGAAATGGAGCTTGTTGCAGAAGAAACAGTAGTTATCGGAAAGAAACAGCTTCTTTCACATAACATAACGGTATCTCCAGAAGAATTTGAACAGCTTGAAACACAGAAAAAGGCTGTAGCTGTTCAGTCAATCGAAATCAAACGGAAAAGTGACAGCATTGAGCATCGTAAGCAGGAACTTGATAAGCGTGAAGTGGAAATATCCGTTAAGGAATCGGAAAGCCTGTCCCGCTTAGCTGACCGAAGCTCGGAGCTTGATAAACGTGAGGAAAAAGTCAGATCTTCCGAAAGGCGTGTAAGCGACGCTGCAAATGCTGTTGAAATTGAAAAGATGAAGCTGCAGGAGCTTGAAGCAAAGGCTGAGAAAAAGCTAAAAGCTGCCGAAAATGAATACAATGAACAGCTTGAACTTAATAAGAGGTATTCGGAATTGGAGCGTGAGGTTCGTAAAGTCAAGGAGGAACGAGATACAAAAACATCGGAGATACTGTATATACGTCAGGCACTTGGCATTCCGTTCAAAGATGATAAAACCGATGCGGAAGAAAAAATCAGGGAGCTGCAGAACGAAAATCACGCTATTGACCAACTTGTGAGTGACGAACTTCGCTTGCCTTGGTCACAGATGAAGGACAAGACTCCGATTGAAATGGTTCAAATTTTCATAGACAGAACTAAAAACCGCATTGCCGAAGCTGAAAGGGAAATTTCCGAAAGCAGGTCGCTCATTGACAAGCTCACCGAACAGCTTTCCTTTATAAAGCAGTCATTTATTAAGGCGGTACTCGCTCTGAATGCCCTTGTATATTCGGATCAATATAACCGAGGACTTTCGGGGATAAGCAAGGCACTTGCAACAGGTATCAGCCTGTTTACGGATAATATTTTCCGAAAGCTCGGCGAGTTTGATTCCATCGACAAAAGTGCTATTGACAGCGAGATCAGAGAAAATATGAGCCATTTCATAGAACCTGAACGCACAAATAATTACTATGAGAGATAAATTCGGGGAGGAAAACAAATGAAACAGCCAAACAGCTACGGCTCCGTTCATAAGCTGCCGGGCAAGCGCAGAAAGCCTTGGAGAGCACGCAAGACTTCGGGGTGGCTTTTGGACGAGCAAAGCGGTACTGTAAAACAACAATATCTCACTATCGGATATTACGCTACAAAGCAGGAAGCCTTGGTTGCTCTTGCCAACTACAACGAAAATCCATACGATATAAATACCAACTCCATTACTTTCAGCGAGGTTTATGAAAAATGGTCTGCCGAGCATTTTGAAACCATTGTACCCTCTGCCCGGAGAACGTGGAAATCTGCATATAACCACAGCAAGCCCCTTTGGAATATGCGAATGAAGGACATTCGTCCCTCTCATATGGAAGGTACGATAAAGGACGCACAGATAGGAGCAGACACGAAGAACCGAATGAAATCGCTTTATAATCTGATGTTCCGATATGCCCTCAAACACGAGATCGTTGATAAGGATTATGCAGCCCTCTGTAACAGCGTAAAAAAGGAAGAGCCTGAACGCAGCCGAAAGCCTTTTTCTGAAAAAGAAATACAGCTGCTTTGGGACAACATTGACATTCCCTTTGTGGATATGATACTTATAGGCATCTATTCGGGGTGGCGTCCACAGGAGCTTGCTACGCTGAAAACCGCTGATATTGACCTTGAAAGCGGCACTATGACAGGCGGTATGAAAACCGAAGCAGGCAAAAACAGATGCGTTCCGATACATTCCAGAATACGTCCATTGGTAGAGAAATGGTACGATCCCGACAGAATACAGCTGTTTTACGATGATAACGGTAAGAATGGCTCGGAAATGGACTATGGAATGTACTATACCAGATTCAAGGAGATAATGGAACGCCTGAATATGGATCACATTCCCCATGAAGTACGTCACACATTCATTACACGGGCAAAGGAAGCAGATCTGAACGAGTATTGCCTGAAGCTCATTATCGGTCACAACGTCAATGATGTTACCGAGCGTGTTTATACTCACAGAACAATAGAAAATCTTCGTACAGAGATTGAAAAAATCAAGTAACAAAAATGCAAGTCTGACAGAGAAAAAGCTCTCTGCCCAGACTTGCATTTGTGTATTACGAGTGTGTATTACCTGTGTATTACTTGTGTATTACAAGGTAAAAATCAGCTGTTTCAGTAAGTTCGGAAATAGCGTGAAAGCACGTAAATACGTTGCTATTATGCCTTCATAGCCTCTTCAACAGCAACAGCACAAGCAACAGTAGCACCAACCATAGGATTGTTGCCCATACCGATAAGACCCATCATCTCAACGTGAGCGGGAACGGAAGAAGAACCAGCAAACTGAGCGTCGGAGTGCATTCTGCCCATAGTATCGGTCATGCCGTAGGAAGCAGGACCTGCAGCCATGTTATCGGGGTGGAGAGTACGTCCTGTGCCGCCGCCGGAAGCAACGGAGAAGTACTTCTTGCCCTTTTCAACACATTCCTTCTTGTATGTGCCTGCAACGGGGTGCTGGAAACGAGTGGGGTTGGTGGAGTTACCTGTGATGGAAACGTCAACGCCTTCCTTCCACATAATAGCAACGCCCTCTGTTACGTCGTTAGCGCCGTAGCAGTTAACCTTAGCTCTGAGGCCTTCGGAGTAAGACTTGCGGAATACTTCCTTGACCTCGCCGGTGTAGTAATCCATCTCAGTCTCAACGTATGTAAAGCCGTTGATACGAGCAATGATCTGAGCAGCGTCCTTGCCGAGACCGTTGAGGATAACACGAAGAGGTTCCTTACGAACCTTGTTTGCCTTCTCAGCAATACCGATAGCACCCTCAGCAGCAGCGAAGGACTCGTGACCTGCCAGGAATGCGAAGCACTTTGTCTCCTCCTCAAGGAGCATCTTGCCGAGATTTCCGTGACCGAGACCAACCTTTCTCTGATCAGCAACAGAACCGGGGATACAGAAAGCCTGGAGGCCCTCTCCGATAGCAGCAGCAGCGTCAGCAGCTCTTGTGCAGCCCTTCTTGATTGCAATAGCGCAGCCTACAGTGTAAGCCCACTTAGCATTCTCAAAGCAGATAGGCTGAATGCCTTCTGTGATCTTGTAAGGATCAAAGCCCTTAGCCTTGCAGATATCTGCACACTCTTCAATGGAGTTGATTCCGTACTTACCCAGAACCTCGAGAATCTGCTTTTCTCTTCTTTCATATGATTCAAATAAAGCCATTATTATAACCTCCTTAATTATATTTCAGTGATTACTGCTTTCTGGGGTCGATGATCTCAACAGCGTCAGCTACACGGCCATACTGACCCTTAGCCTTCTCAAATGCTGTGTTTGCATCATCTCCGCCCTTGATGAAGTCCATCATCTTACCAAAGTTAACGAACTGGTAGCCGATGATCTCCTTATCAGCGTTGAGAGCAATACCTGTAACATAACCGTCGGTCATTTCAAGGTAACGGGGACCCTTTGCGAGAGTACCGTACATTGTACCAACCTGTGAACGGAGGCCCTTACCGAGGTCCTCGAGTCCTGCGCCTACAACAAGACCATCCTCAGAGAATGCAGACTGTGAACGTCCGTAAACGATCTGGAGGAAAAGTTCTCTCATAGCTGTGTTGATAGCATCGCAAACCAGGTCTGTGTTAAGAGCCTCGAGAATGGTTCTGCCGGGAAGGATCTCAGCAGCCATAGCAGCGGAGTGGGTCATACCGGAACATCCGATAGTCTCAACGAGAGCCTCCTGGATAACGCCCTCCTTAACGTTGAGGGTAAGCTTACAGGTACCCTGCTGAGGAGCACACCAGCCAATGCCGTGTGTGAAGCCGGAAATGTCCTTGATTTCCTTAGCCTTTACCCACTTTGCTTCTTCGGGGATCGGAGCAGCACCGTGTGCAACGCCCTGTGCCACGGGGCACATTGTTTCAACCTCATGAGAATAGATCATATTAGTTACAAACTCCTTTCAAATTTTCGCCGATGCAGAAAAAAGACTCCGACATCGCATAAAACAATTATACATTATTTTCTGTCAAAAATCAAGTATCTTTTTTATAATTTAAACAAGTAATGCATATTTGGGCATATTTTGATAATAATGATGTCGGATTTTCCGTTATATCCTAAAATCATAGTTAATTATAGTATATAAAAAATTATGATATTGCCCTTGACAAATACCCCACGGGGGTATATAATATAAGCATAAAAAGCACGTAAAGGACTGATAAAATGGCAAAATGCTGCCGCTGCCACGACTCAAAGCAGCGAACCGACGACGAAAAGAAGCGCCTTATCAACAGACTTAACCGCATCGAGGGACAGATTCGGGGCATTAAGGGTATGGTGGAAAGAGACGCCTATTGCCCGGATATAATGGTGCAGGCAGCCGCCGTCACCGCCGCCGTCAACTCATTTAATAAAGAGCTTCTGGGCACACATATCCGCACCTGTGTTGCAGATGATATAAGAGAGGGAAAGGACGAGGTCATAGACGAGCTGCTCGATACCCTCCAAAGGCTGATGAAATGAAAGGAAAAGTATATTGAAACAGTATAATATTACGGGAATGAGCTGCGCCGCCTGCAGCGCACGTGTGGAAAAGGCTGTCTCGGCGGTCAAGGGCGTGACTTCCTGCTCGGTGAGCCTGCTCACAAATTCAATGGGCGTGGAGGGAACGGCTTCACCCGAGGAAATAATATCTGCAGTGGAAGCGGCAGGCTACGGAGCCTCCCCAAAGGGCGCCGAAAAGAGCCGCAAAAGCGCAGACGAAGCGGCGGCGGAGCTTGAAAACAGGGACTATCCCCTGCTGAAAAAAAGGCTTATATGGTCTGTAGGATTTCTTCTCCTGCTGATGTATGTCTCAATGGGTCATATGATGTGGGGCTGGGAACTTCCCGCTTTTCTTGAGGGAAATCACGTTGCAATGGGACTTGTCCAGCTCCTGCTCACCGTTATAATAATGGTAATAAACCAGAAATTTTTCATAAGCGGCTTTAAAGCTCTTGCAAATAAAGCTCCAAATATGGACTCCCTTGTGGCGATAGGTTCATCTGCGGCATTCATATACAGCGTTTATGCCCTTTTCGCAATGACCGATGCACAGGTAAAGGGCGACAGCGAAGGAGTTATGAGCCTGATGCACGAGTTCTACTTTGAATCCGCAGCGATGATACTTACGCTCATAACCGTGGGAAAAATGCTTGAAGCCCGCTCCAAGGGCAAGACTACCGACGCTCTGAAAAGTCTCATAAAGCTTGCTCCCAAAACCGCCACGATAATAAGGAACGGAGCGGAGGAGACCATTCCCGCAGACGAGGTCAATAAGGGAGATATATTCGTTGTCCGCCCGGGAGAGAGCATTCCTGCGGACGGAAAAGTCATTGAGGGCGAAAGCGCCGTAAACGAATCAGCTCTAACAGGCGAAAGTATTCCCGTGGACAAAACGGCGGGTGACAGAGTTTCCGCCGCAACCATAAATCAGTCGGGATTTTTAAAGTGCGAAGCGGTCAATGTTGGCGAGGATACCGCCCTTTCTCACATCATACAAATGGTAAGCGACGCAGCGGCAACCAAAGCACCCATCGCCAAAACCGCCGACAAGGTTTCGGGAGTGTTCGTCCCTGCGGTAATAGCTATAGCCGCCGTTACAACGGTCGTATGGCTGCTTGCGGGACAGACCGCAGGGTTTGCACTTGCAAGAGGCATCTCGGTGCTTGTGATAAGCTGTCCCTGTGCATTGGGACTTGCCACTCCCGTAGCGGTAATGGTGGGAAACGGAGTGGGAGCTAAAAACGGCATACTGTTTAAAACAGCTGCTTCACTTGAAGCAGCAGGCGAGGTGGAGATAGTCGCTCTCGACAAAACAGGGACAATCACCGAGGGTGCGCCAAAGGTCACAGACATTATCCCTGCAAATGATATTTCCCCCGAAGCGCTTCTGCAAGCCGCATATTCCGCAGAGAAAAAAAGCGAGCACCCCCTTGCCAAAGCCATCGTCCTCGCCGCCGAGGAACAGAACATCACGCCTTTTGAGGTCACAGATTTCAGGGCATATGCAGGCAGCGGTCTTTCGGCACATTGCGGAGGCAGGGAAATATACGGGGGCAATCTGAAATTCATAAGCACTCACGCAGACATTTCCGAGGAAATACAGGCAAAGGCACAGTCTCTCTCGGAAGAGGGCAAAACTCCCCTTTTCTTCTCGGAAAACGGCAGACTTATGGGAATGATAGCCGTTGCGGACGTTATTAAGGAGGACAGCCCCCGAGCGGTCTCGGAGCTTCGCAGAATGGGTATCAGAACGGTAATGCTCACAGGTGATAATAAGCGTACCGCCAAAGCCGTAGGAAGGCTTGCGGGAGTGGACGAGGTCATTGCAGAAGTACTGCCCGAGGGCAAGGAAAGCGTTATCCGAAAGCTGTCCGCAGAGGGCAGAACGGCAATGGTGGGCGACGGCATAAACGACGCCCCTGCCCTCACCCGGGCAGATGTGGGAATTGCAATCGGCGCAGGGACTGACGTGGCAATTGATGCGGCAGACGTGGTACTGATGAAAAGCAGGCTCACAGATGTCCCTGCAGCAATACGTCTCAGCCGTGCCTCTCTCAGAAATATAAAGCAAAACCTTTTCTGGGCATTTATCTATAACGCCATAGGCATACCCCTTGCGGCAGGAGTGTGGATACCGCTGTTTAAATTGCAGCTGAACCCGATGTTCGCCGCAGCGGCGATGAGCCTGTCCAGCTTCTGCGTTGTAACAAACGCTCTCAGACTGAATTTTATCGACATTCACAATGCCGATAAGGATAAAAAAATTAAACCCAAACACAAAAAGGAGAAAAAAGTTATGACAAAGACACTCAAGATCGAAGGTATGATGTGCGGTCACTGCGAAGCGGCGGTGAAGAAAGCTCTTGAAGCGGTAAACGGCGTTGTTTCCGCCGAAGTGAGCCACGAAAAGGGAACGGCAGTCGTTACCCTTTCCGCTCCCGCAGACGATGCAGTCCTCAGAAAAGCCGTTGAGGACAAGGATTATACAGTCCTCGGAATTGAATGACCGACCTTCACAATCCGCCTCCTGCCGTTTAGGACAGGGGGCGGAGTGTGTTTCGGAATTTTTTGTTAGTAAACATTACTCGGATCTAAACTCGGATCTAAATTCTGAAAATATCCTCGTATTCAACGGAAAGAATTTCCTTTATAAGAATTATTTCATCGGGATAAAGATGCCTCTGTCCCACCTCGATTTTAGCTACTGCGCTTCTGGTAATATCACAGCCCCGTATCTGTAAGCGTGAAGCAAGCTGATCCTGTGTTATCTGACGCTGTTCTCTCAGCAGTCTAATGTTATTTCCCACCTTTGATTCTATTGCTTTGTTTATTGAACTCACCGCTTTCAAAAAAATTAAAAAAAGATATTGACATTATTATAAAATTGTTTTATAATATATTTGCACCTATATAGGTGCAAATATAAATTGAAAGGAAAGAATAAAATGACAATTGTTTTTGTATCAAGATGCCAGTTATGCGGAAAAATGGGCGGTAAGATTTCAACACCAAGTGGAAAAGCTCCAACAAGTACTCCCCACGTACTTGGAAAATGTCCTGCAAGTCCTACAGGAAACCACGCTCCCAGATGGGAACAAGAGTAAGCAGTTTGCTTAATCATATCAAAACAACCGCTGTAGCAAAAAGTTACAGCGGTATATTTATGCCTTGACATTCCCACCATTTGGAATTATAATAAAAATATAAATCATCACCGAAAGGAATAGGTTTGAAAATCAAAGATTTTCAAACCTCAGAGTTTTGTTTTTCGGACTGCTGTCCGAAATTTTCTGACGAAAAGCACAAAACTCTCAAGAAAGGAAGGATAATAAAAATGAACGTACTTATAATAAACGGTCCTAACCTCAATCTCTTAGGCGAAAGAGAGCCCGGGACCTACGGCAGCGACAGCTACAAGAGCATCTGCGCCGAAATTATCGAAAAGGCAGCAGAGCTGGGCTTTGAAAGCTGCGAGTGCTTCCAGTCAAACCACGAGGGAGAGATAATCGACCGTATCCACGCCGCAAGACTTGATTTCTCGGGAATTGTGCTGAATGCAGGCGCATATACACACTACAGCTACGCCATCAGAGACGCCATTGCGGCAGTAAAGATACCCGTTATTGAGGTGCATATGTCCAATATCCACAAGCGTGAGGAATTCCGCCACACCTCCGTCATCTCCCCCGTCTGCGCAGGACAGATCGCAGGCTTTGGCAAGGAAAGCTATATTTTGGGACTTTACGCTCTTAAATCAATTCTGGAGAATAACGTATGAACAGAATAGAAACTCTCCGCAGGCAGCTCCCCGAAAATGCCTGCGCTCTTATCACTTCCGACGTGAACAGGCGGTATTTCACGGGAATGAAATCCTCGGCGGGAACACTTATCGTTTTTAAAAATTCCGCATATCTTATAATTGACTCAAGATACATCGAAAAGGCACAAGATACTGTCACCGACTGCGATGTTATAAAGCAGGAAAGGCTCTACGCTCAGCTTTCAGACCTTATCACAGAAAATCACGCTGAAAAGGTCTGGGTGGAAAGCGACACAATGACCTTATCCGAATTTGAGCGCCTCCGTGAAAATATTACGGGAACGGTCACATTCAATAATTCCTCAGATCTCAGCCGCATCATCGGTGAAATGCGAATGATAAAATCCGACAGCGAGATAGCTCTTATGGAAAAGGCTCAGCGCATTGCGGAAAAGGCATTGGAAAACGCCCTGAACTTCATAAAAGAAGGCATTACCGAACGTGAGATAGCACTTTGTCTGGACGAATATATGCTCCGAAACGGCGCAGAGACTCTCTCCTTTGAGACCATTGCCCTCTGCGGGACCACAACCTCAATGCCCCACGGCGTCCCCACGGACAGACCGCTAAAAAAGGGGGAATTTATCCTTATGGACTTCGGCGCAGTCGTGGACGGATATCACAGCGATATGACCAGAACTGTAGCCCTCGGCGATATTTCCGAGGAAATGGAAAAGGCGTATTCGGTAGTCCTCGAAGCCCAGAACAGAGCCATAAATGCCGCCGTCTGCGGAATAACGGGAAAGCGTCTCGACTGCGTTGCAAGGGACTTTATCGCAGCAAACGGCTACGGGGATTATTTCGGTCACGGACTTGGTCACAGCGTGGGAATGGAGATACACGAGTCCCCCTGTGCAAATACCCGTGACGAAACAGTGCTTCGGGAAAATATGGTCATAACCATTGAACCGGGCGTTTATCTGCCGAAAAAATTCGGCATACGCATAGAGGATTTTGTAGTAATAAAACAAAATTCTTGTTATAATTTGACAAATGCTCCTAAAAATCTGATAAAATTATAAAAAGGTATTGCATTATTTCAGAAAATGTGGTATGATATAAATTAAATAATGATTATTTCGTATCAGGGAGCTTTTCGCTCTCAATTTCTAAAATTTTTGGAGGTTAAATATGATTTCAGCAGGCGATTTCAGAAACGGAATGACATTCGAGGAGGACGGCAACGTTCTTCAGATCGTTGAATTCCAGCACGTTAAGCCCGGTAAAGGCGCTGCTTTCGTAAGAACCAAGATCAAGAACGTTATCACCGGTTCTGTAGTTGAAAAGAGCTACAACCCTTCCGCAAAATTCCCCACCGCTTACGTTGAAAGAAAGGATATGGAGTATACCTACAGCGACGGCGATCTTTACCACTTTATGGATCCCGAGACCTACGAGGATCTCCCCGTAAGCGCAAACGAACTGGGCGACAGCTTCAAGTTCGTTAAGGAAAATATGGTATGTAAGGTTTGCTCTTACAAGGGCAAGGTTTTCGCTGTAGAGCCCCCCAACTTTGTTGAGCTTCAGGTAACTCAGACCGACCCCGGCTTTGCAGGAAATACTGCTACCAACGCTACCAAGCCTGCAACTCTTGAAACAGGTGCAGAGATCAAGGTTCCCCTCTTCATCAACGAGGGCGATATGATCAGGATCGACACACGTACAGGCGAGTATATGGAAAGAGCGTAAGCTTCTGCCATAGAAAATGTTTATTTAAGGAGGCTGTAACCTATGACACTTACTGAAAAAACTGCTTATCTCAAAGGACTTATGGAAGGTCTTAACACAGACGACAAGGTTATTGCCGCTATTGCTGATATCCTCAGCGACATGGCTGCCGAGATCGCAGATCTGAAGAATGACGTTGATGAACTTTCCGAAGTCGTTGACGTTATCGACGAGGATCTGGGAGAGGTCGAGAAGGATCTCTATGAGATCGACGAAGACGATGACGAGTGCTGCGATGACGATGATGACGAGGATTACGATGAGATCTACGATGATGAGGACGATGACGAGGAGCTTTTCGATGATGAAGAGCTTTACGAAGTAACCTGTCCCACCTGCGGAGATACTATCTGCCTCAATGCCGCTATGATCGAGGACGGCTCCATCAACTGTCCCAACTGCAACGAGCTTCTCGAATTTGACCTTGATGATATTGAGGAAGACGACGAGGACGAAAGCTCCGAGGAATAAGGCAAACCTACAACCGAATAAACTGCAATTTGTTTCAGGGCGAGGTGAAATTCCTCACCGGTGGTAAAGTCCACGAGCCGAGCTTATTTAAAAGCTTAGCATGATTCGGTGAAATTCCGAAACCGACGGTATAGTCCGGATGAAAGAAACACAGCGTTTAACTGCGTATGACCTGCTGCCCGTGAAGCATTATGCTTTGCGGGCAGTTTTATTTTCACAAACAGATTGCTTTTTATTATATTTTTATTTTAATGGAGGAATCTGTATGAAAAACGAACTCTTCAAACCCAACACCGAAACATCAAAGGTAAGACAGCTCACCGTAACGGCAATGATGGGAGCATTGGCAGCCGTGCTGATGTTCTTTAACTTTCCCGTACCTATGTTTATGCCGTCATTTATCCAGTTTGATCTGTCAGAGCTGCCTGCTCTTATCGCATCCTTTGCAATCGGACCACTATCGGGAGCAGGCGTATGCCTTCTCAAAAATCTGCTGAATATTTTATGTCAAGGCTCGGGAACAGGCGGCGTAGGCGAGCTTTCCAATTTCATTCTCGGCTGTGCATTTGTAGTCCCTGCAGGACTTATTTACAAGTCAAAGAAAACCAAGACCCGTGCAATTATCGGAGCAACTGTTGGTGCCGCAGCTATGGCTGTTTTCAGTATTTTCTCAAACTACTTTTTCATCTACCCAATCTACACGAAATTTATGCCGATGGAAGCGATCATCAACGCATATCAGAAGTTAAATCCCAATGTAGAAACTCTCCTTGACGCACTGATCTGGTTCAATCTTCCTTTCACATTCATAAAGGGTATGTGCAGCACAGTTATAACCGTTGCAATTTACAAATACATCTCCCCTATCCTCAAGCACGGCAGAGCGCAGAAAGCTGTCAATAGCTGATAATTCCGGCTCTATCAATGTAAAAATAATCAAAAATACAGCTGCGGAAACCATTTTTTTAGTATAATTAGTAAATTATATCAAACAATATTTGACAAATCCAAAATTTAATGTTATACTGATAATAACATTAAATATGGAGGTTTACTGTTATGGCAAAAGATAAAAAGACTCAGTCCAAGCCCGCAGTTTCCGCAGAAACTGCAAAGCCTGCCGAGACCAATAAAGCTGTTGAAAATGTTAAACCCGTTGAAGAAGTAAAGGCTGCGCCTGTCGTTGAAAAGCCTGCTGTTGAAAAGAAGGTAGAAAAGCCTGCTGCTGAAAAGAAGGCTGAAAAACCTGTTGTCGAGAAGAAGGTAGAAAAGCCTGCTGCTGAGAAGAAGGCTGAGAAGCCCGTTGCTGAGAAGAAGGCTGAAAAGCCTGCTTCCAAAAAGGCTGAACCTGTTAAGCAGGATATTTTCCTTATTCAGGGTTCAGGCGAATATACCGTTGCCAAGGTAACAGAGCTTTGCAAGGCTGATTTTAAAAATAAATACGGTCGCAAGCAGATAAAGAGCATTGACATTTATGTTAAGGCTGAAAACGGCGAGCTCAGAGCATATTATGTTGTTAACGGAAATCCCGAGGGCAGCATTGTTCTGTGATTTAAAGCAAAATATAAAAGCATATCCGTCCTGTCAGGCAGGGCGGATATTTTTTATTATACAGGCTCTTATATTTTGCATAGAAAGGTGTAATTTCAGATATTCAGATTGGCAGCGGCATTAAGGAGTATCTATAGCACGGCAAAAATTTCTGCCGTGCGCTTTACATTTTCCGCCGTATATGTTATGATTAAAGAAAAAAGGCGGGTGAAAATATGAAAGACTTTGAAATAATAAAAGATCTGATAGGCAATAGCTTAACGGAAGCCGACCTTGCTTTTGTTGACTGTTATGTCCGTCCACAGCTTGGGATTTTCATTCCCACCGCAGGCGAATGCGGATATGCAGCAAAGCCGGGTCATTCCCACCCGTCCTATATGATAGTTATCTCCTTTGAACCTGCAGCGAACAGGCATTACCCTGCGGAAATTGCCTCTCCCCATATTCCTCACGATGACAAAGCCGGACTGAACTACTACTGCCTGCTGATAGAAAAAAGCTATTTTGAAAAGCGGTATCTGATGTACGCCGAAAGTGTCCCCACATTTAACGAGCAGTCCTTTGAGATCTGCAGCGATATTTTAAAAGCGCTGAACACCTTTGTATTCGAGTACAGCAAATCTATGCCCAACTCGGACATTACTCTCGATGCACAGGCTGAGATAATCACACATTGGATAATACGCAGCATTATGGGCGAGACCTTTGATATGCGAGCCGTCTCTTCCGATTATTCCGTTGCAAGGGCACAGCACTATATGGAGCAGCATTACTCCGAAAATATAACCGTTTCAAAGCTTGCGGCTTTAGGGTATGTTTCAAGCTCCTGCTTAAACAGGAAATTCAAAAAGGAAACAGGCATCACGCCCATAGAATATCTTATAGAGATTCGTCTTGAACGTGCAAAAACTATGCTCAAGCGAAAAAACATCTCCGTTACAGAAATTGCAATGAAATGCGGCTTCGGCAGCAGCGCACATTTCTCCTCCTGCTTTCAGAACAGAGTGGGAATTTCCCCCACCGAATATCGTGACAAATACATCGGTTAACGGTATTTTGAAAAAATCGGGCAGTATTATAAAAGCGAAGCTTGTCAGTTTGAGTTATAATTATCATAAAAAAATGAAAGGATATGATATTATGACCCCACAGGAAATATTCAGGCTGATAAACGAAAATCCTGCCTTCTATCTTGCCACCGCCGATGGAGACCAGCCCAGAGTACGTGGAATGCTGCTTTACAGAGCAGATGAAAACGGATTTATTTTTCACACCGCCTCCACAAAGGACGTTTATACTCAGATAATGAAAAATCCCAAAGCGGAAATGTGCTTCTCCTGCAAAGGCGTTCAGATACGTGTAACAGGAGTGCTTGATCAGGTACACGATGAAAAGTTAAAGGCTGAAATATTCGCTCACCCCTCAAGAAAGTTCCTGCAGGCGTGGGCAGAAAACGGCATTACAGACCTTTTGCAGATATTCGTAATGAAAAACTGCACCGCCGTTACCTGGACGATGGAAACGAATTTTGCTCCCAAAGAGTCTGTGAAGCTTTGCTGAACTTTTTTACGGAAGTGATATAAATGCTTACACACATCGGCACTCAGACCATAGAGACCGACAGGCTTATACTTCGCAGATTTGAATATTCCGACAGCGAAGCAATGCTCAGAAACTGGATAGCAGACGAAAAGATACAGTCAATGTACTCCGAGCCTGTTTACACAACAAAAGAAGAAGTAAATGAGCTGCTGAAAAAATATATCGTCTCATATGAAAACAAGGACTATTACCGCTGGGCAGTTACTTTGAAAAGCTCGGAAGAATGTATCGGTCAGATTGCCTATTTTCTTGTGGACAGCAAAAATCATTTTGCGGAGATAGAATACTGCATAGGTTCCGAATTTCAGCGAAAAGGATATGCAACGGAAGCCGCAAAGGCTGTTATCTCCTACGGCTTTGACAGAATAAATCTGCACAAGGTACAGATATGCACCAAGACTATCAACAGCGCCTCAAAGCGTGTTATTGAAAAATGCGGCTTTACATATGAAGGAACACTTCGGGATTATTTTTATATGAACGGAGAATATGTGGGAAGGCTCTATTTTTCAATGCTGCGGCAGGAGTTTGAATGTTCTGAGTAGATCTCCGCACCGTTCTGCACGGAAAGCAGAGCGGTGCGGAGATTTTTTCAATACCTTCTACACAGATGTGATCTGATACTAAGAACCAATTAAAAACTGTACAAAAAATCGAGCATAATCTTGCGTATATGGATTATGCGAAGATTTTTTGTCTACAGTTTTATTGGTTATTAGTATAAAAGCTGCGGCAAAATATTTTTGTTAAAATATTACATTGACATAATATGGATTTTGTGGTATAACATAATAAAGTCAAAACAGGAGTGTGTTTAAATTGAACGGTGAAGCAGTAAAGGAAGACCCTGTATCAAAAAGACTCAAGCGGTACTTGCTCAATCTTTTAGATATTCGTGGAGATATGATGAGCTATGAAGAGATCGACGTGATGATGCAGGAGAATAC
Source organism: Huintestinicola sp. (assembly GCF_050874005.1). Classification (GTDB taxonomy): domain Bacteria; phylum Bacillota; class Clostridia; order Oscillospirales; family Ruminococcaceae; genus Huintestinicola. Next base: position 34,944 of record NZ_JBNMJV010000017.1, on the reverse strand, counting down.
GGTAATTCACGGCTCGAATATGTGGATACTGATGCTTGCGATACTAATCGCTTCCATCGGACTAAACGTAAATTCCACAGCGGTCATAATCGGAGCAATGCTCATCTCACCGCTTATGAGCGGCATTATGACAATGGGCTATTCCCTTGCGGTACGTGACCTTACTCTGTTAAAGCACGCCTTTACACGCTTCGGAACGCAGGTGGTCATAAGCCTAATGACCTCAACGGTTTATTTTATCATCACTCCCCTTAGCGAACCCACTTCCGAAATGATAGCGAGAACGAGCCCCACACTCTGGGACGTGCTAATAGCCCTGTTCGGCGGAATTGCAGGAATGATAGGCAATACAAGGCAGAAAAAGGGCAACGTTATCCCGGGCGTTGCCATCGCCACAGCCCTTATGCCTCCGCTTTGCACCGCAGGCTACGGCATTGCCTCATTACAGCCGAAATTCATATTCGGAGCATTTTACCTTTTCCTTATCAATACCCTTTTTATCACCCTGTCCACCGCCTTTGTGACCCTTGCTCTGAGAGTTCCCTATCACAAAAATATCAGCGAGGCAAAGCAGAAAAAAATAAACCGTGTCATTACTGCGATCACGGTCATTGCAATTATTCCCAGTATTTTCATCGGCGGTCTCACAGTATACAATTCATTCATCGAGCATAATATTTCAAGCTATCTGAATAATGAATTCCGCTTTCCCGAAACTCAGGTGGTGCAGAGCAGTACGGATATGCAGGACAAGGTAATTTCAGTTTCCTTGGTAGGCGCACACATTTCCGACGAAGCAATATCCATTCTTGAAAACGAGCTTGAGAACTACAGTCTGAACGGATACAGGCTGCATATCACACAGAATTATATCCCCGACAACGCAGATTCGGAGAACACCGACAAGATCACCATTGCCGTGCAGGAAAACAAGCTTGCCGAAATGCAGACCGAGCTTGATAACAGGCAGACAAGGATAAACGAGCTTGAACAGACCGCCGCCGAATACGAAGCCCGACAGGAAAGAGAGATCAACTGTCCGAAGCTTGCCGAAAAGACAGAAGCCATATTCACAAAGCTTGAAGACTGCAGCTGTGGCATAATGTGGGATAAGAACGAAAAATACATACTTCTCGCTGCCCGTGCAAAGGAGCATATCACAGAAGAAGAGACCGAAATCATCACTAACTGGCTCAGGACCGAGACGGATATGCCAAACGTTTCCCTTTACATCAGCGAAGAAATAACGGAAGAAGCCGAAAAAACAGCAGAAGAAGAATAAGAAAGATATTACCTATACGAAAAAAGCGGCATTTTAAGCCGCTTTTTTTCATATTGATCCCCGATCCCGCCCTGCCGCCGTTCAGTACGAGGTAGTAAAAATAAACGAATTAGTTATTCCGCAAAATAATATGTATCGTGAAACAATGCATTTGTAACAATGCTGAGCAAAGCTTTTGTATTACGCCATACTCCGCAGCGTCTTCAAGATGATACAGCTCTTGTCTGCTGCCGACTTGTACTGCACCCGACGGCACTCAAAAAATTCACAGAAGCTCTGTAGTCCAGTTAAGCTCCTGAATTTTAACGTTTAATAGCCTCAGCTCCTCAGAAAGCTTGTCCGACTGAGTTCTCAGCTCCGCTACGTTTACGGTGCTGAGAATTTTTATTTCCTTGTTGGAATAGCGTTCGATCTTTGACGAAGCTTCCGCAAGAAACTTTCTGATAATTCCCGATTTCAGCGTAAGAGCGTCCTTTTTGGCAATCATCTCCGTAAGAGTAACTCCGTCGGAAACAGTCTTGCTGTTGGTGAGATTTATCCTGCCCATAAGCTCCTCCAGCTCTGCTGTCAGCCTGTCAAGCTCGGCTAAAAGCTCCTCGGGTGCTTCCGCAGGAGTATCGCCCTCCTGCACCTTTGCATTTGCCCTCAGACGCTCTCCAAGCTGTGATATGCGCTTGTTAATGTCTGCACGAAGATTGAGCGCTTCTGCAAGTCTCATTTTTATCAGCCGCCTTTCTTAAACTGCTCCACATCGGGAACGGTAAATTTCTCGGTGGGGATCTTCTTTCCACGAAGCTTACGCCGCTCCTTCTGAGCCTTAATGACCTTCTGACGTGAAAATTCTTCTCTTTCCTTTTCCTCAAGGCTGTTCTCAATGAATTTAACGGTGGACTCGTATTTCGGAATAACGATATTTTTCAGCGCATTTGCACGGGTCTGGGTTTTCTTAATGGCATTTGCAAGGCGGAAAACGCTGTTGTCCACTTCCGCCAGCATTGCAGTCATCTGCTTTACACGATTAAAGCAGATGTACGCCATATCCACGTTGCCGTCGGTATTTTCAAAGCCGTAGGTAAGCTGATTTGCGGAAACATCAAGGCTCACCTTTGGCAGCTCGCAGCCCATTACGCTGCGGTAGGTAACGCTTACGCTCTGCTCGATAGGCATACCCTCGGCAACTCTGCTTATAAGTCCCATAGTGATATTTGCACGCTGGAGAGCCGCATAAGCATCCTTGTAAGTGTCGGTGATGGAGCCTCGGAGAGCCTTTGCAGCGTCGACCATCATCATAAGCTCTCTGATAAGAACATTTCTCTTGCGGTCAAGCAGCTCGTAGCCCACCTTTGCAAGCGTAAGGGATTTTTTTACATTTAGAAGATTTCCTTTGGTGGGAAAAACCTGATCTGCCAACTGACCTCACTCCTTTAATCCGTAAACTGAGCCGCCTTGTCGGGGTCATACTTCTGATCAAGCAGCTTTTCGTCCACTCTGTCAAGCGCAGACCTGGGCAGCGTTGAAAGCAGCGCCCAGCCAAGATCAAGTGTCTCATCAATGGAGCGGTTCTCGTCAAAGCCCTGATTTATAAAATGCTTCTCGAAAAGCCGTCCGAAACGAAGATACGACTTGTCAAGTGGAGAAAGCTCGTCCTCACCGATAACCGAAGCAAGGGATCTTGCGTCCTGCACCTTGGCATACGCCGCAAAAAGCTGATTTGCACAGTCCGAGTGATCCGCTCTTGTAAAGCCCTCGCCGATACCGTCCTTCATCAGACGGGACAGGCTGGGAAGTACAGCCACAGGGGGATAAATGCCGTTCTGGTCAAGGCTTCTGTCGAGAACTATCTGTCCCTCGGTGATGTATCCCGTAAGGTCGGGAATTGGGTGGGTGATATCGTCATTTGGCATCGTAAGGATAGGTATCTGCGTTACAGAACCCTCGGAGCCTTCAACAATGCCCGCTCTCTCGTAAAGAGAAGCCAGGTCGGAATAAAGATATCCCGGGAAACCCTTTCTTGCAGGAATTTCTCCCTTTGAGGAGGAGAACTCACGAAGTGCCTCGGCATAGCTTGTCATATCCGTAAGGATAACGAGAATGTGCATATTCTTCTCAAAAGCAAGATACTCTGCGGCAGTGAGAGCGCACTTAGGAGTAAGGATTCTCTCGATAATGGGGTCATTGGAAAGATTAAGAAACATTACGACCTTCTGTAAAACGCCGCTTTCCTCAAAGCTCTTGCGGAAATAGTCGGCAATATCGTTCTTAACACCCATTGCGGCAAATACCACAGCGAAATCCTGTCCGCTCTCCTCGGCGATCTTTGCCTGACGGACTATCTGAACAGCAAGCTTGTTGTGGGAAAGACCCGAGCCAGAGAAAATAGGCAGCTTCTGACCTCTGATAAGGGTAGTAAGAGCGTCAATGGAGGAAATGCCCGTATTGATGTAGTTTCTCGGATAGGAACGTGCAACAGGATTAAGGGGCTTGCCGTTGATGTCCGCATATTTTTCGGCGTATATCTCCCCAAGCCCGTCAATGGGACGTCCCGCACCATTGAAAACTCTGCCGAGAAGCTCTTCCGAAAGGGGCATTTCCATAGGCTTGCCCGTAAATCTTGTACGTGTGTTCTTGAGAGAAAGTCCCTTTGTGCCCTCAAAAACCTGTAAAATAGCACGGCTTCCGTCTATCTGCACAACTCTGCCCGTTCTGACAGAACCGTCGTCCAGACGAATTTCCGCAACCTCGTCATAGGAAACGCCCGTCACGTTGTCAAGAGCGATAAGAGGACCGTTTATCTCCTTTAGTCCGATATACTGAACAGCCATTATCTTCCCTCCTCGGTGCAGGCTTTAACGACCTTTTTCACAGTCTGCTCTATCTCAACCTCAAGCCTGCGGAAAAGCTCGGGCTTGTCGTTGGGAATATCGTATTTCATTTTGATGACCTTTTCAAAAATTCCCGTTGAAATAATGCGGTTAATAGGAACGCTTTTCTCAACAGCACTTCTGCACTCGTCATAAAGCTTCAGAATAGCCTTCATCATCTTGAACTGCTTGTCAAGAGGCACATAGGTATCGTCCTTGTGATACGCATTCTGCTGCAAAAATCCTACACGGATAACTCTCGCCGTCTCGATAACAAGCTTCTGATCGTCGGGAAGAACGTCCGCACCGATAAGCTTAACTATCTCCATCAGCTTGTTTTCCTCAATGAGCAAAGAGGAAATTCTCTGACGATAGGGCAGAAAATCCTTGTCAACGTTCTTGTAATAATACTCACTCAGATCATCGGTATATTCGGAATAGCTGTTGTTCCAGTTAATGGCAGGATAATGACGTGCATAAGCAAGCGCCTTGTCAAGCGCCCAGAAGCAGCGCACAAAACGCTTTGTATTCTGAGTAACAGGCTCGGAGAAGTCCGAACCCTGAGGAGATACCGCACCGATAATGGAAACGCTGCCCTCGGTGCCGTTTAAATTCTCCACATAACCCGCACGCTCGTAGAACTCGGAAAGCCTTGAGGGCAGATATGCGGGGAAGCCCTCCTCCGCAGGCATTTCTTCCAGTCGTCCGCTTATCTCACGAAGAGCCTCCGCCCATCTTGAGGTAGAGTCCGCCATAATAGCGATGTGGTAGCCCATATCACGGTAATACTCCGCAATGGTGATACCCGTGTAAATGGACGCCTCACGAGCCGCAACGGGCATATTTGAGGTGTTTGCGATAAGCACAGTTCTGTCGGTAAGAGGACGGTTTGTCTTGGGGTCGATAAGTCCCGAAAACTCCTCAAGGACTTGGGTCATTTCGTTTCCACGCTCGCCGCAGCCGATGTATACGATGATATCAGCATCGCACCACTTTGCAAGCTGGTGCTGAGTCATAGTCTTGCCCGTTCCAAATCCTCCAGGGACCGCAGCCGTACCGCCCTTTGCAATGGGAAGAATGGTATCAATAACACGCTGACCCGTAATAAGCGGACGGTCAACAGGCAGTCTCATGTCAAAGGGACGGGACTGCTTTATAGGCCATTTCTGGCACATAGTAAGCTCGTGCTCGGTTCCGTCGGGCGATTTTATGCGGCAGATAACATCATTTATGGTGTATTCCCCGTTTTCTGCGGCAAATACCACCTCGCCGCTCATATTCGGGGGTATCATACAGCGGTGCTCGATAAGGGGAGTTTCGGGACATACAGCAAAAATTGCTCCCCCCTGTACTTCATCGCCCACCGATACCTTTAAGGTAACGTCCCATTTTTTCTCTGTATCAAGGCTCTCGATATTGGAACCGGGTGAAATATATGCACCGGAAAGCTCCTCTATCTTCTTGAGAGGGCGCTCGATACCGTCAAATATATTTGAGATGATCCCGGGGCCAAGAACAGCAGAAACAGGCGCACCCGTACCGATAACAGGCTCACCGGGCTTCATTCCCGTAGTGACCTCGTAGACCTGAATGGTGGTCTCCTCGGCATTTACGCCAATGACCTCGCCCATAAGGTGGTCTGCACCCACATAGACCATTTCCATCATAGCAAAATCGGAGGTGTCACGAACCTTGACAACAGGGCCGTTTACAGAAAATACGGTATTCACGGTCAATCACCCTCCTGTGCCGACATAAGATTACCCGAGGCAAAAAGGCTCTGCTGCTCTTTCAGAGCACAGTCGAAAGTCCGGTCGGTAACAGTACCCTTAGCGCTTCTGAGAATAAGCAGTCCGCCGTATTTTATGGAATCATCGGCAGCAACTGTCACCTTGTCCCTTGCGGCAGCAGCAATAGCATCGGACAGACCCATATCCTCCGGAGAAAGATATACTCTTGCGCCATCAAGGTCGCTTTCCCCCGCAATAGCGTCGCAGAGCTTTTCCTCATATTCGGGAGTTTTTCTGTATTCCGCAAGCTTGCTGTGGACCTTGTCAAAAAGCTCTGCAGTAAGCTTTTCACGGCAGAGCAGAATTTCCTTTTTCATCTCAAGCTCAGCCTTAGAGACCATACGGACGCACTTGCCCGAGGTCATTTTTATATTATCGCTGAGGCAGCGGTTTCCTGCTTCCTCGGCGGACTCCTTAGCCGCAGAAAGAATACTGTTCTTTTCCTGCTCCGCTTCGGAGAGAATTTCATTTACCTGCTTATCCGCAGCGGAGCTTACCGCTGTGATAAATCGGTCAAGCTTATCCTTTTCCAAAGTATCATTCCTTTCGGGTATTAAAGCTTGATTTTGGAATTAAAGTTTAATTCCGGAATTATAATTTAATTCCGGTATTATAATTTAATACCAATTGCCTCCTGAACATATCGTGAAATAGAGGCAGTAACGTCCACCGTTGCGTGTCTGTCGGGAATTTCCGAAATAAGCGGCGAGGGACGGGTGAGCTTCAGCTCGTTCACCTTGTCCTCAATGAGGTCAATGAGCTTTTCTGTCATAAGTATAACGGCAATATCCTTGTTGTCCATAGCTTCAAGAAGTGCCTTTTCGGTCTCCTCCGCCTTGTGGACAACAACTCCCTCGATACCTGCGAGTCTCATTCCCGTAACGGTATCCACATTGTCGCTGAGAAGAAAGAATTTCATTTTATTATCCTCTGGTATCAGACAGCCTGAATTATAAGGAATGCGATAAGGAAGCCGTAGAGCGCAACGCCCTCGCCGAGAGCAACGAAGATCATCGCCTTACCGAAGCAGGAAGGCTCTTCGGCAACAGCACCGATAGCAGCAGGAGCAGCATTTGCAACAGCGATGCCGCAGCCGATGGAGCCGAGTCCAACGGCAAGAGCCGCCGAAAGATAGCCCATACCTGCGCTGCTGATAACGCCTGCGGTTTCCTCGATCACCTCAGCGGAAACCAGATTTCCCACAGGAAGGATAACAGCCAGGAGCATAATTCCGAAGAAAGTGCAGAGATTTCCGATGATAGCGTTCTTGCACTTTGTGCCGTCGGTAAAGTGCTTTATTCTGGAAATAACGGGAAGCGAGAGAAGAACAACAACAGCCAGGGGAAGTAAGAAAATATACATATCGGTATCCTCCAAATTTAATTATTCAATGATTTCATCATAGTTTACGCTGACAGGCTTGAACGCCTTTCCGCCGCCTGTGTAGTAGCGTGAGAACATCTCGTAAAATTCAAGTCTCAGTACCTGAATACCCACAAGAAGTCCCTCAAGAGCGATAACAAAGAGATTTCCGAGTATCATAACAATGGGTGAGAAATTACCCGACATCTCCGCCAGAGCCAGAACCACAGACATCATACCTGCGTGAGAAAGAACAAATCCGCCCACTCTCACGAAGGAAAGTGTGTTAGTGGCATAGCCAAGGAGAAACTCAAAGCACTCGAAAAAGTTAGCCGCAATAAAGTCTCCGAGACTTTCGTGAATATGAAAGCCCTTACCCTTTACCAGATCACCCAGCGGCTCTCTCAGGAACATTATGATAAGGGGCAGAACGATAAGGCATAAAACATAAGCCGTGCCGCCCACATTCAGTCCAAGCATACCTCCGAGAAGCAGCATAAGGAGCGAGCAGTAGAAAACCAGTCCCGCAAGACCGTTGTTTGAAAACAGCGCCCTTGTGTAGTTTTTCTCTTTCAGACCCATTACCATATTAACGATAACGGAAATTATGATAATGAAAATTCCTATGCCGATAGCCGAATACAAAACATTGTTTATGCTGTGTATCGCCTTGAAGGGCAGAAAGCTTATGCCAAGGCTCTCATACATCGGGTCAAGCAATTCTTCATACCCGAAAACGCTGCCGTAAAGCGTTCCGAATATCATACTTGAAACTCCAAGCCTCTCCATTATCCTGCCCAGGGTCATTTTTTTCCATTTCCAGAGAAGAAGTCCCAGCAGGCTTATAACAAGTCCCTGTCCCAGATCTCCGAACATTATTCCGAAAAGCAGGGTGTAGGTTATGGCAACGAAATTTGTGGGGTTAATGTCATTGTAAGCAGGCAGACCGTACAGGTCAACGAACATCGAGAAAGGCTCTGCAAACTTGTTATTTCTGAGCTTGACGGGAGTTTCTATCTCGCCGTTTTCCGTACAGGGCTTCATCACAAGAGAAACGGACTTCAGCTCCTCGAAATACTTTTTGAACCGCTCAGCGTCACGCTCGGGAACAAATCCAACGATGTAGAACTTGTCCCTTATCATCATAACCTTTTCACGAAGCTCAAAGGTATCGTGCATAGTTTTCAGCTTTGTGAAATACTTGTTAAGCGCCTCACGCTTCTGCTCAATAAAGTCCGAAAGCGCCTTTTTCTTCTTTTCTACCTCCGCCTTATCGTCCTCAATGTTTTTCTCGAGGGACTTAGCAGCGTCCTCCGCACTTCCGTGAACGAAATCGGGAAGCCGTATGCGGTCAAAATACAGAGACTCTAAAATGCCGTCTATCTCCTCCGCCTCGGACAAAGGCGCAAAGCAGAAACCGTAAACATATTCCTTGTCCCTGCCGTAAGCCAGGAAGTAGAAATTCTTGTCCTCGTAGTATGAAAGCTTCTCGTAGCTGTCTGTGGGCAGCCGTCCGAACCGCACCTTGATGTGCTTGCAGGCGAATATCTGCTCAATATCAACGCTCAGCGACCCCACTCCCTCGCCGCCGCTCAGATGCAGCACCTGCTCGAGAGCCATAGTGTGTGCATTCAGATTATCCGAAGCTCTTTTGACATCGGCTTTAAGCTTCTGCACACGGTTTCTTATTGACCTGATATCCTCCCTGACCTTTTCTGCGTCGCTGTCGTGGATATCCGAACAATCCGCCTTACATAGCTTGATACCCGTCAGCGTACCTATCTCCGCAAGCATTTTCAAAGGAGCCGTATAAGGATTTTCCCTTTTGGCATTTGTCTTTGCGCCGCTTACGTGTACCGCCGCCGCATTTTCCATATGGAAGCAGCCGCAGGAACTGATGATATCAAGAACAGCGTCAAGGTCTGTGTCGATACCCGCAATATCAGCGAACATCATTTTTTCTATTGATGACATTTACAGACGCACCGTCCTTTCTGTCTTTTAAAACCGAAACTTACGTAATGATAAGCTCGGATATTTCCTTTGTTGGGAGAGAATACCTTATCCCCTCGATGATCCTGATAATATTCTTTACCTCTATCTCAGCAAGCTGATTAAAGGTGTAAAAGCACTCGGGAGCAGATGTAGAACGTGAAAAGGCACGCTTTGTCTGCAAAAACCGAAACTGCACAAGTGACATCTCGGGATTTTTCATATCAAATCCCTTTTCGGCTATCTCTCTGCCGTAATAGGTCCTTGAAAACCTGTCAAGGAACTCCTTGTCATCTCTTGCGCTGTAAAGCTCGTCCATTTTCTTCTCGGGGATACGCATATAAATGGGTATCATACGGGACTTTATCTCATCGGCGTCAGCGTTGAAATACCGCTTCATACGGTAGCTGTTGATGATATTTATCATATCTATCTGCGTGCCGATGTAGCTTCTCAGCCGCTTTTCCGTCTCGCCGCCGAACTGTTTTAAGGACTCGGTAATGCGCTTTGAGTAATAAGTCCTGAGCTGCAGCTCAATAGCAGGATAGTCAATATGACCGCCCTCCTCCTCGGGCCTGTGCTCCTTAAGAATAGGGTAATAGGGCGTTTTTTCCGTAAGGCTCAGCAGCTCCCCGTAGCTTTCGACCTTGGCAAGATCCATAAGATTAAAGGAGGTGTACTTGTTCATATAAATGGGGAGCGTGGTGATATGATCGCTTGTACCCGCATTAAGATGGAGTATGCAGATAAGTATCTCGTCTATCTCCGTCTTGACGATGATGTAGTTGTAAAACTCGTCGCCGCCGATTTTCTCAAAGCCTATCATACGGAAATAATTCTCCATAAGGCTTCTGCGCAGGATATTTTCCAGATTTCCTCTGTGGATATTCTCGGTGTCCACACCTTCCAGCGCACGGCTGAAATAGGTGCTTCTCTTCAAATATTCTGCAGCGTCGGAAACGGAGGTACAGCTCAGGAGTGCGGAATAATCCTCCTGTCTCAGCCTTTTGCCGTAAACAGCGTGCATTTTCGCCATAGTGGCGTTAAGATTTCTTCTGCCCGAGGTTTTCTTCTCCTTCACGACTGCCGCCCCTCCCCTCCGCAGCGCATTTTATCACAGGTCATATGGAGATCACCGCTTTGAATATCTCCTCGCACCATTTGTCGGAATTTTTCTCAAAGCTCTGCTTCATAGCCTCAAGCTTTTCATTTTTCTCACGGGTAAGCTCTGAAATACGTGCGTTAGCCTTGTCAAGCTCTGCTTTTTCCATCTTGGCAAGTTCAGCCTTCTTTTCTTCGATGGCTTTTTCCACCATACGCTCTTCCTCAGCCTTTGCCTCCTCAATAATGCGGAGTTTTTCTTTTTCGGCGTCCTCGATACGCTTTGAAGCGCCTCTGTCGATCTCGATTATCGACTTGATAATATCGTCCATATGCCGTCCTCCTGTTCGGATGAAAAATCAGTTTTTAAGGCTGTGAAGCGGTGCAGGTATCTGACCGCCTCTGTTTATGAACTTGGAAGGCGAATAGGTGTTCACCTTCATAACAGGACCCTTTCCGAAAAGTCCGCCCCAGTCGAGAACATCGCCCTCCTTGCAGCCGATAGCAGGGATAACTCTAACAGCGGTGGTCTTGCAGTTTACCATACCGATAGCAGCCTCGTCCGCAATAATACCCGAAATGACCTCAGCAGTAGTATCTCCGGGGATAACTATCATATCAAGACCAACGGAGCATACAGCCGTCATAGCCTCAAGCTTTTCGATAAGCAGAGAGCCGCTTTCAGCCGCAGCTATCATACCTGCGTCCTCGGAAACGGGGATAAACGCACCCGAAAGTCCGCCGATACGTGAGCAGGCCATAACGCCGCCCTTCTTAACTGCGTCGTTGAGCATAGCAAGGCAGGCAGTAGTTCCGGCACAGCCACACTTCTCCAGACCCATCTCCTCAAGGATATAGGCAACGCTGTCGCCCACCGCAGGAGTGGGAGCAAGTGAAAGGTCAACGATACCAAAGGGTACGCCCAGCTTTTCGGAGGCTCTGACGCCCACAAGCTGACCTACTCTTGTAATCTTATAAGCAGTCTTTTTGATGATATCCGCAAGCTCGTTAATATCGGCGTCGGGATATTTTGCCAGAGCCGAACGAACAACTCCGGGACCCGAAACGCCCACATTTATAATGCAGTCAGGCTCGCCCACACCGTGGAATGCGCCTGCCATAAAGGGATTGTCGTCCACCGCATTGCAGAACACCACAAGCTTAGCCGCACCAAAGCACTGATTGTCAACAGTAGCCTCTGCCGACTCTCTGACGATCTGACCCATAAGCTTCACAGCGTCCATATTGATACCCGTCTTTGTAGAGCCGATGTTAACGGAGGAGCAAACACAGGTGGTAGAAGCAAGCGCCTCGGGAATTGTGCGTATAAGTCTCTCATCGCCTGCGGAGAAGCCTTTCTGAACAAGAGCGGAATATCCGCCGATAAGGTTAACTCCGCACGCCTTAGCAGCTTTTTCCATAGTAAGAGCAAACTTCACAGGGCTTGCATTGCAGGCAGCGGAAACAATAGCAATGGGAGTAACGGAAATTCTCTTGTTGATAATGGGGATACCGTATTCCTTTTCGATTTCCTCGCCTGTTTTAACCAGCTTTCCCGCACAGCGGGTTATCTTCTCGTAAACCTTTTCGCAGGCTCTGTCAATATCGCTGTCAATGCAGTCCATAAGGGAAATGCCCATAGTAATGGTTCTGATATCAAGACATTCGTCCTGTATCATTCTGATAGTTTCAAGAATATCGTAAACGTTAAGCATAAGTAAATTCTCCTCGGGTCATATTCTGTGCATAGTGTTGAAAATATCCTCGTGCATAGTGTGAATTTTGAGACCGAGGCTGTCTCCGAGGGCAGTAAGCTTATCCTGCAGAGCAACAAAATCGTTGCTTATGTTGGTGATATCCACCAGCATTATCATAGCGAACATATCCTGAAGAACGCTCTGAGTTACCTCGATAACATTAGCGTTGTTCTCGGCGCAGATAGTGCTTACCTTTGCGAGAATGCCAACGGCGTCCTTTCCGATAACGGTGATTACAGCTTTCATAGTAAAAATCCTCCAAACAAAAAATCATTTATCTTAAATTATAACACATTTCTGTTAAGAAATAAACACTTATTCAAATACATTTCCTATATTACCACTATTTGGACAAAAAATCAAGAGCTTTTTGATGATTTTTTGTACCAAAATACTCAATATTTTTTTATTGACAGTAATTATCATCAATGATACAATTACATTTGTAAAACTAAGAAAGGATATTGCAATATGGATATATACGTTCCCGACTATTACGAAAGCTTCCAATGTATAGGCTCAGCCTGCCGTGACAACTGCTGTATCGGCTGGGAGATAGACATTGACAAGGCAGCTCTCGACAAATATATGACCCTCCCGGGTGCTTTGGGAGACGAGCTGAGAGCGAATATCACCCGCTCAGAGGACGGCTCCGACTGCTTTGCTCTCGGTGAAAACGAACGCTGTCCCTTCCTTAATGAAAACAACCTTTGCAGGCTCATCATCGCAGGGGGCGAGAAAATGCTCTGCGAGATATGCACCCTCCACCCCCGTTTCAGAGAGTGGTTCGGAGACAGATGCGAAATGGGCATAGGTCTATGCTGCGAAGAAGCGGCAAGGATCATTATCGGGAATGATAAGCCATTCGGACTTCACATTCTCCGCTCCGAAGAAGGCGGCGAAGCCCTCTCCCCCGCCGAAAGCCGCCTGCTTGAAATAAGAGCGGAGCTGTTTCGGATAATAAACGAAGCCCAAAGCTATACCGAAATGACAGAAAGCCTCCTCCGTCTCTCCGCACAAGCGGAAAAAGAGCTTACGGGCAATTCCCCGACACGCATATCATTCCCACACGACAAAGATTACGCCGAAAAAGCAGTCTCCCTCATAACCTCTCTCGAACCCATAAACAAAGGCTGGGAACACCTCTGCAAAAAGCTTTCCCCTATAAATATCATACCCGAAAATACGCAGCTTACGGGCTATAAAAATCTCCTGTCCTATTATATTTTCAGATACCTTATGAAATCCGCCTCGGACGGAGAAATATTCTTAAAAACCGCTCTTGGCATATTTTCCGCCGAAGCCGTCTCGCTTATTATGAGCATAACGGGAGAAAGTCTCGGAGACAGCGCCTGTCTCTGGTCAAAGGAAACGGAATACAGCCTTGAAAATCTCGAACTGATATACGATTTTCTATATGAACTCTATTACAATTGACGGGCGGCTTCGGAACCTTATCCGAAGCCGCTTGCCGTTTAAAAATTATTCTTCCTCGTCATCACAGTCATCGTCAGCATTATTGTAGTGGTCTGCGCTGTTGTAGCTGCCAATGACAGTATTCTTTCTGGGGCTGAAAAGGGCACCGATAACAATGCCCAGCAATGTGCAGGCGGCAATTGCCAGCACAAGCTCACGCTTTTTAACGGTGACATTCGCATCAAGTGATTTCAGAAAGCGCTCGAATTTTACTCTGATAACTGTAAGCATAGCAATATCTCCTTATCCGTTTATTCTTTTGAGCTGCCTTACGTCCCGTCCCGCAAAAGGAAGCAGAGTACAGCAGCAGAAAATTCTTGAGATTATCCTCTCATTGTATGTAGAAGCAAGCTCCTCTTTTGATAAATTGGTGCTTATAATCATAGGCTTGCCCGTGTTTATGCGGGTGTTTATTATGTTGTAAAGAGTGGACTCGTAAAAGGGTGTGTGATGCTCCGAGCCAAGATCGTCAAAAATCAGCAGGTCACAGGCACAAACGCTTTCAAGAGTGTCGCTGCCCTCTTCAGCTCTGCCGAAATGCTCCTTTTCAATGCTTCGGAGAATGTTTATGACCGAGCCGTATATCACATTATACCCCTTGCCTATGACCTCCTTTGCAATAGCCATCGACAGATGTGTCTTTCCCACTCCCGTCTTGCCAAGCATCAAAAGGCTGTCCGAGCCTTCGGAAAAAAGACTTGCATATTCGGTGCAGAAGCTTAAATTTTTTGACATAAGGCTGTAGCAGTCGATACCGTCAATAACGATACCCCGATAATAATCAAGGCTGAAATGGGCAAAATCCGCATCGGGAAGATTTGCGGAGCGGTTAAGTTCCTCGGAAGCTATCCTGCTTATGAGCCTCCTCATACAGTCGCACATTCCCCTGTCGGTAAATCCCGTGTCATTACATTTCTTGCAGCGGTAATGCACCTCAAGATAATCCTCGGGATAACCGCCCGCCTTTAAAAGCTCTGCTATCATATGCGCCCCGTCAAGATTATTCTTGCGGAGCCTTTCAAAATTCTCCTTGTAGTTTCCTTTACGCCCGATTATGAGCCGTGAAAGCTCTGTTGCGGTCTGAGCAAGCATACGCCGTATTTCTTCGATCTCGGGGATCTTCGCATAAATTTCCCTCTGACGGTCGGCAGCTTCATTCTCGGCTCTCAGCTTCCGCCTTTCCATCTCGCTGTTGGCTTTCTGACGAATTTCCGAACGGGTCATGAGTTCGCCTCCTCGTTAATTTTTTTCACCGTGGGAGTGCTTTTCAGAGCGTGCTCGAAAAGCAGGTCAAGGTCATATGAGGGAGCGGCGGAGGGCTTTGCCGGGACATCGGCAGACTTTTTGCTGTCCGTCTTTCTTACAGGCTTTGTGCGCTCGTCAAACGCCGCAGCGTCCTCGGCATTGGAAATGCCGTTTTCGTGCCACTTGCGGAGTATCTTATCCATATAATTAAAGGACACCTTGCCAATGCTGTCCACCGTCTTGTCATAAGCCAGCTCAACCATATCAACGGTAACGTCCATATTCGCCCAGTCCCCTATGTACTTCTTTTGCGAAGCCGTAAGCTTGCTCTGGAGCTTGAGTCTCGACTGCACCTTTCCCTCAAAGGAAAATGCCTTCTGTAAAGCAAGTATCTCATTTTCTGCCTGTTCGTGGGTGGTGATGTTCTTCTCGTGCCAGTCAAGGGCAATTTTCTCGATCTTGCCCATATTTCCCCTGCCCACCGAACAGCAGTAGGCAATTAGCATAATAATGATATCCGCAGACATTCCAAGATGGTCGTAAAACCACAGAATTGTCCGCTGGTCGTCAAATGTAAGCACCCTGCCAAGGCTCTGCTCAGCGCTTTTGAACAGGAAATCTATCTCCTCCGAAGCCGCTATCCTCTCCGCAATTTCCGTAGGAAGAAGTGCCTTTCTCGGCTTTATAACAGGCTTTTCTGAAATCGGAGCAGGAGACGTCGCAGGCGGCTCGGCAATAATTCTGACAGGCTCCGGAGCCTTTGCCGGTACGTCAGAAACTTTTTTCTGTTCCGAAGCACCGCCCTCAGCCTTTTTCAGCACTCCAAGCTGCTCCCAGTATGAAAGAGCGTCCTCCACGTCCTCGGTGCTGACGCCGATATCCTCGGGTGTTTCGGGTGCTCTGCGGTATTTCATAAAATATATAAGCACCTTGACCGCCTTACCCGAAGCAAGCTTCAGTCCCTCGGCAGCAGCGTCGGGAACGGCAAAAACTCCCTCGGAGCAGTCCCAGTTGATTTTGTAATCCATTCGTTCTCCCTTTTTTCTGTGTAATACTTTATCCTAATATTATAACATATTAACTTCAAAAAAACTATATTCATTTTGCATAGTTTTCCGACCCATATTTCTGTCATAAAAACGGCGCAGGAAAATATGTAAATCGTTACAGATAAATTTTGTACATTTTTACCGTTTTTTGAGGTATAACAGGTAAATTCTCTGTAAAATAAAATACTGCAAATCCGCTTGAAAAAAATCCGTATAAATGGTATAATAAAATGTATTACAGTATGTTTCCCGATATGGAGTTGTGAAATTATGATAAAGGATATCCAGGAAAAAATTATAAAGCTCAAAAAAGAAAAGAACATCTGCATTCTCGCCCATTGCTACCAGACCCACGACATTCTCGAGGTGGCTGATTTTACGGGAGACTCCTTCGGTCTTGCCCGCAAAGCGGCAGCAACCGACTGCGACGGGGTAATAATGTGCGGCGTGCGCTTTATGGCGGAGACCTGCAAGATACTCTCCCCCGAAAAGCACGTATATCTCCCCCGTTCCGAAGCAGGCTGCCCTATGGCGGAACAGCTTGACGTAGATATGCTCCGTCAGCTTCAGGAAATGTACAAGGGATATAAGACCGTTGCCTACATAAATACCACCGCAGAGCTTAAAACTCTCTGCGACGTCTGCGTTACATCCTCCTCGGCGGTGGATATCATCAGAAAAATGGACGCCGACAAGATACTTTTCATTCCCGACTGCAACTTAGGCGACTATGTTTCAAAGCAGATACCCGAAAAGCAGTTCAAATTCGTAAGCGGCGGCTGTCCCACCCACGCCCGCATCACCGTTAAAGAGGTGCAGAAGGCAAAGGAAGCTCACCCGAACGCCCTTGTGCTTCTCCACCCCGAATGTCAGCCCGCAGTAACCGCAATGGCTGATTACGCAGGCAGCACCACGGGAATTATGGATTTTGCCAAGAACAGCAGCGCAAAGGAATTTATCATCGGCACCGAAAACAGCATAGTACAGCACCTGAGCATCGAATGCCCCGACAAGATGTTCTACGCTCTTTCCAAGGACTGCTTCTGCCATAATATGAAGATAACCTCTATCACCGACGTCCTCCATTGCCTTGAGGGAACAGACGGCGAGGAAATAATCCTCCCCGAGGAAACAAGAGTAAAGGCAAAGGTATGTATTGACGAAATGCTGAGACTGGGACAGGCGTGATATTCAGCCGCCCGAATATTTTCGGGCAGTATCATCTGCATTTTTGAATACGTTTACTTTTACAATATATGGAACTGACCAAACCGATCAGGCAAACTTATGTCACACCGAAAGGACGGAACAAAAATTGAAGATATCAAAAAGAATAGCCTCCGTAATGGCAGCAGCCGTAATGCTAATGTCTCTGTCAGCCTGCGGAAACACATCTCCCGAAAATCCCGACGCCGCTGCGCTGCAGAGTGCTTCTGAAGAAGCGGCTGAAATGAGAGATATCCCCTCCACCGAACTTGTTAAGGAAATGAAAGTGGGCTGGAATTTGGGCAACACCCTTGACTCCATTATCGAAAATCCCAAGGGAACAGAGCTTCCCTCCGACTGGGAGACCGCCTGGGGGCAGCCCGTCACCACCAAGGCAATGATAGACAACGTTGCCGCACAGGGGTTTAATATCCTGAGAGTGCCCGTCACCTGGGAGGGCAAATTCGGTGAAGCTCCCGATTATACTATCGACCCCGACTGGCTTGCAAGGGTAAACGAAATAGTTGACTACGGCATCGACAACGATATGTTCGTTATCCTGAATCTCCACCACGAGGACTGGCATATGCCCACATACGAAAACGAAGCAGCCGCACAGGAAATTCTTGTGGCTCTCTGGACACAAATAGCAGACCACTTCAAGAATTACAATGAAAAGCTTATATTCGAGGGTCTGAACGAACCCCGTCTCAAAGGCGACCCCTCCGAGTGGAACGGCGGAAACGCCGAGGCGAGAGATGTCATCAACCATTGGAACGCCGCTTTTGTTGAAACCGTCAGAAATTCGGGCGGCAACAACAAGCTCCGCCACCTTATGGTGACTCCCTATGCCGCTTCCTCGGGAGACAATGTTCTGAACGATTTTGTCGTTCCCGACGATGATAAGGTAATAGTTTCCATACACGCATATCTCCCCTTCTCTTTTGCCCTTGCCGACAACGCACAGGCAACCAAGGAATGGAGCGCCGACAAAGCCGCAGATACCCGTGATATAGATGTGCTTATGGCAAATCTCAAGGAGCGCTATCTCGATAACGGCATTGCCGTGATAATCGGCGAAATGGGCACACGAAACAGAATGAACACCGAAGCCCGTGCAGAATGTGCAAGATACTATTCAAACGCCGCATATAACGCAGGCATACCCATCTGCTGGTGGGACAACAACGCCTTTGTTGGCAGCGGAGAAAACTTCGGCATATTTGACAGAAGGACATTTGAATGGAGATACCCCGACATCAACGCCGCTCTTATGGAGCCTTTCACCGAGGAATGATATGCCCGATAAAATAAAGTTTGACGAAGCCTGCCGCACCGTTTATTCGGGCGGCAGACTTATTAAGGGAATAGGCACAAAGGGCGAAAAGAGTGTCCACGCAGTTCTGAAAAATTACTATGAACCTTTCCACGACTCACAGGAGCAGAAAATAGGCGGCTACATTGCGGATATCGTGGGCGAAAACGGCATAATCGAGATACAGACGGGGCATTTTTCCTCTCTCAAGGAAAAGCTGAAAGCCTTTCTCCCCGTTTCAAGGGTAACGGTGGTCTATCCCGTTTTCACCAAGAAGCGGATAATCACCCTTGACGGCGAAACAGGCGAGGTAAAAAGCCGCCGGACCTCTCCCCTGAAAGAAACGGCTTATGAAATATTCCCGAACCTTTTCCCCATCGCCGAATATCTTACTTATGAAAATCTCAGCTTCATAATAACCCTTCTCGAAGCGGACGAGCTGCGTACTCCGCCCGAAAGCGTGGGACGAAAAAAGCGGCGGCGTGGCAGACTTTCGGTCATAGACAGAGTTCCCACCGCCCTCACAGATGAAATATACATAAACTCCCCCCGTGACTGGGAACAGCTTATCCCCTGCCTTTTTGAGGAAGATTACACCACCGAGGATCTGGCACATTCGGCAAACATTTCCCGTGAGACCGCCGGGCTTGCCCTCTCAGCCCTTTTCCGTGGCGGAGTCGTAACGAGAACGGGCAAAAAAGGCAATGCCTACACCTACAGATTTCATAACTGATAAAAGGACGGTTTTGATATGAAAATAAAATACACAGCGGCGCTCCTTGCCCTGCTTCTGATGTGCGGCTGCTCCAAAAATGAAGGCGGTGACGAAACTGAGACCGAAGCACAGCTTTCCCCCGATACCTCTGCTTCTTCGGTGACCACCGTTCCCGAGGAGGAACCCGAGATAAAATATTCAGCAAAATCCACTTATTACATTGAGCATAATGAGCCGCAGAATAACTCTGAGGGCGGAACTGCCAATAAGGTGCTGCCCCTTAAAGACGGCGAGGAGCTTACCTTCCGTGCAGCAGACGGCAGCGGAGAAGCGGTGAGCCTTGAAGTGGGAAACGAATTTCTGGGCTGGACAATGGACAGCTTTCTTATGTTCTCAAATGACAGCGGCTCCTTTCAGTCCCGTTTTTCCTCGGAACCAAGGGAATTTGAGGGCACCCTCACCATTCACATAAGCGAGCTGACCGATGAGCTTGAAGCCGCATTCGTCCCCGATGACGCCGCATCATTCCCCAAAGCCTCCACCGATGGACGCACCCTCTGGTTTGCAGCCGATAATCTTGAGGAAACCCTCGGAATGCTTGGCTATCCCCCCGAAGAGACCTTTGAAAAAGAAGCAGTAATGCGTGTAAAGCTAAAAACTGACCGTATCTACATCAACAACCTCCCCCTTGACGATGTAAACAATCTGATACGTGTTCTTGAGATAGAGAAGTTATGATAACTAAGGCTGCCGAAAGCACTTTCCGGCAGCCTTAATTATTTCTTATATTATAGCACATCCGTTCCTGAATGTCAATGGATAAATTGTAAATTATTTACCCAGCTTTAACTTCCTCACTAATATTAAGGGACTCGTTGTAATAGCTCTCCAGCATAGGACGGCATTTCAGGAACTCTTTTCCGAGAACAGGGTCGAAATGCTCCCCAAGGGACTCCTCGATTATCCCGAAAGCCCTGCTGTAGCTCATAGCGTCCTTGTAGCACCGCTTGCTCACAAGAGCGTCAAAAACGTCTGCCAGCGCCATAATTCTCGCTTCCACAGGGATATCCTCACCCGAAAGATGGTCGGGATAGCCCTGACCATTCCATTTTTCGTGGTGGTAATGAGCGATATTAACCGCAATGTCGGCAAACTACTCCGACTCTGCACCGTCGAGTATCTTTCTGATGATCTCTGCGCCCTTTGCGGAATGAGTTTTCATTATCTCAAATTCCTCCGGAGTAAATTTGCCGGGTTTTCTGAGAATATCATCATCAATGGCAATTTTACCCAGATCGTGCATAGGTGCCGCTTTTACAACGTTGTCAAGGAACTCGTCTGAAAGCTCCATTCCGCTCTCTCCCCTGCGCAGCTCCTCGGTAAAAATGCCTATGACCTCGCTTGTACGCTTGATATGACCGCCTGTGCTGCTGTCTCTGCCTTCGACCATATCCGCCATTCCGAGAATAAGCTTGTCCTGCATCTTGCGGATATGAGCAGTCTGCTCCTTAACTGACTTAGAAAGCTCGTCGTTATAATTATTAAGCAGATGGATATAATCCCTCTGACCCGTATCATCGGTGATCTCCACAACATAGCCTGTCCATTCGGTTTTGTTGTCACGGTAAGCAGGGCTGATCTGTATCTTGAATTCTCTGTCCCCACGCTTCAGATAATAAACATATCTGCTCTCGTCTTTGAGATTTGAGCCGATATTTTCATAAAGATAAGCATTCTCCTCGGGAATGGTGTGGTCAATGAGCAGGCTTCTCAGCTCGGGAAGGAACCGCTTTGCAGCATTGTTGCAGCCCATAAACTGCTTTTTCCTGTTGAAGATGATATAACCGCTGTTTTCCGACTGCTCCAGATTATCCGACACAACCTTTGAAACATCGTACATAACCATACGCCTGAAGATCAGCAGAATGACCACTTCCTCAATGAGGTAAACATACGCAGTAGCCTCCACTTTTATACCTATACGCCTCTGACCAAAATATGAAGCAAAGGTGATAAGCACCGAAACCAACAGCACAGAAGCATACTTATAGGAACATCTCTGCTGTCTGAACAATGCGACTATCATAATTGCCATCATTGCCAGAACATATCCTGCCAGCATAATGATAAAAACACTGTGCAGCGGACCGTATTCCTTAACAAGTACAGTATATCCTCCCGACCTGTCTATAGAAACGCTTTTATAATACCAGTCGTTATAGCCTGCTGTAAACGTTAAGCACAGTACCACAAAATTTATCAGAGCCATTATCAGCATCGTTCGTCCGCCTATATGGGCCCTCAGAAGATGACAGATATTCAGCAGCAGAAAAAAGGGAAGAAAGGTGGCGGCAAGATAAATTATCCTGTTTGCAAGCATTGCCTCCTCAACATTTTGGGAGAATGACAGCGCAAGACAGCCGCCGTTATGCAGGATAACGCAGACAAAGGACATAAGCAGAGACGAGATGTTCTGATTATGCCCGATAGACCAAAGTATCATAAAGAAGATCACCGACAGCGCAAGAGCTGCGGAATAATATATGGTCACCATAATTGGCAAATCTCCATATGGTAATTTATTGTCACTTCAGCTAAATAAATTATATCATAAACCGTCAAAAAAGTCAACATAATTTTAAAACTTAAGTTTCCCCAAAATTCAGTCTTGACACCTCATAACTGGAAAATAATGATAATTGTCCGCTGCTTTCCGGCAAGGAAAAGAACCTATGAATACCCGATTTAACAGTCTTTAAAATCTCAAAGATGCCGTCTGCAACGGCGTAATATAAAAAATTGGGCACACCAAATAAGCGCTTGGAAACCTCAATAATTTCCGCACGCAGTTTGATGTTTTCAGGCTTTCCCGATATTTCTGCGATATATCCGATAGCGATCGTAAGCAGTAGATCAAGATTTCTGATTGATTTCAAGGATTGAACCCTGATATTTTCAAAATCAAAGTTCTGCTTCTTGAATTTGAAATATTCTTCTATCCTCCATCTCATCAGATATACCTTGCAGATCGTTGTACAGATACGCTTGTCATCGCTTTTCAGATTTGTAATCAGCATCATCGGTATTTTATCGAAACCATAAACCATTACAAGATTAAGCTCGGTATTTCTAAACTCGCACAGTCTTATGGGAATAATGCTGACCTTTACACTGCTTTTCCTTCCGCTTTTATCTTTTTATTCAAGCTTGTATTTGCCCTTAAACCGATTTGTGAGTTCAAGAATATTTACTGTTTTACCCTTGTAGATAACATTGCGGTTTTTCTTTGCTCTGATGATAAACTTTTCATTATGATTTATGAAATATTCGTAATACCTGTTGCAGTCATATCCTCTGTCCATAGTGCGGATATTGGATTTGGAAAAATGATTGCTAAGATATTCAAAGCACTTTAAAACCTCATTATCCTCGCTGACAAAACCTTTTTCTGTTGATGAATATATTCTGCTGTATACTCCGTAAGGCAGCTTCCTGTCCGATAATACTGCTGCTCCTAATGTGTGATATCCAATGCCTATCTCGCCTGTGCTGCCGTCCCTTATCTCGCATAAGCCTTCAAGCTCTTTGCTGGCGGGCTTGGTAATATCAGAGCCGTCAATTATCAGCACACTTTTTTCATCGAAACAATTTTTTATTGATTTCAGATATGCTTGAAATAGTTCTTCACCGCCGTCAAATTCATTCAGATTTCTTGACAGACGAGTAACTGTTTTTTGGAGAGGAATTTTCTCGTTGAGATTTCTGCCTATTTTCGATAACAGACAGCTTTTTGAAGCAAGTATACCGAAAATCATATTACAGATAAATTTCATAACAGGACGGCTGAACTTTTTTGAAATTTTTTCTGAAAAATTCAAAATCCCCCTTTTCAAATTGCTGTTAAGTGTGGTATAATTAATCATAGTGCAATACACTCCTTTTGCTGATGTTTTTGTGGTTATTAACATTATAACATATCGGAGATGATATTGCACTATTTTTTTGACCTTTTTTCAAAATATTTAAGCCTGTTTTTCCCTTGCCTGCGTGGTTTTTTCAACATTGGGCGGTTGATTTTGGGGAAAGTTAAGAATTTTAAAAGCAAAAACCGCTTTTGAATACTTCAAAAGCGGTTTGATAACACATAAATATCTCAGCCTGTCATATGAGCCGGGCTTTGAAAAACGTTTCTGATCAGTCGGAAACGTAAGGAAGAAGAGCGATATGTCTTGCTCTCTTGATAGCTACAGTAAGCTCTCTCTGGTGGTAAGCACAAGTGCCTGTAACTCTTCTGGGAAGAATCTTGGAACGCTCGGTCATACATTTCTTGAGCTTTGCGGTATCCTTGTAATCTATCTTCTCCACTCTGTCAGCGCAGAACATACAAACCTTCTTACGGGTTCTCTTTGCGCCGCGGGGAGCTCTTTCTCTATCCTTTTCCATAATGAAACCTCCTTATTATAGAATAATGGTAATCTGTCAGGGTTATCAGAACGGCAGATCGCTGTCGCTGATTACCTCCTCAAAATCGCTCAGATCTCCAACAGAGACCGAAGGAGCGGGAGCAGACTGCTGATATGCGGGCTGTCCCTGAGCAGGCTGTGAATAGCCTCCCTGACTGCCGTAGTTGTTCTGCTGATAATTATTGTTATAGCCGCCCTGCTGATATCCGCCGCCCTGTCCGCCGGCTGATGCTTTTGTTTCACCGAAGGAAACATTATCCGCATAAACCTCGGTAACATAGTGACGCACCTCAGGATAACGCTTGTCGTCGTAGGTTCTGGTCCTTAACTCGCCCTCAACGAGGATAAGCCTGCCCTTGGTAAAATAGCGGCAGACAAATTCAGCCGTCTGTCGCCAAGCGACAACGGTAATAAAATCAGACTGACGTTCGCCGTTCTGACCCTGATAATTTCTTGTGATCGCCACAGTAAACTGACAGGTAGAAACGCCGTTCGGGGTCTGACGGAGTTCGGGGTCTGACGTAAGTCTGCCCATAAGGATTACTTTATTGATTGAACAAGCGCCTAACATAACAAATCAGCCTCCTTAGTTGGATCACTTAACAGTGATCAGTGAACGCATAACGCCCTCTGTGATCTTGAGCACACGGTCAAGCTCAGCGGGGAAATCAGGAGCAGATGTGAAGGAATAGAGAACATAGTAGCCCTCTGTCTGGTCGTCGATCTCGTAAGCAAGCTTCTTCTTGCCCCACTCGTCAACGGACTCAACAGTACCTGCCTCTGCCATCATACCCTTGAACTTCTCTGTGAGAGCCTTGATGCCGTCCTCACCCTGTTTCAGGCTGAAAACTACCATTGCTTCATAGGTTTCGTTTACTTTTGCCATTTATAAGCACCTCCTCTTGGATTACGCCCGCACTTTCATTGTGTGGACGAGGATAACGTATAATATTATACCACCCGTCAAGCCTTTTGTCAAGGCTAATTTAAAGGTGTATGCAAATCTAAATGTAAATTTTTTGTAAACCAATATCGACATAAATTACTCATTTACATTATTTTCCGATCCGTAATACCATTGACAAGAATATGGAAAATGAGTTATAATTTATACAGATCTAATGGCAATTCCCGAAAGGACTCTTGTGTTATGAAAAAAATTCTGAGACCAATATCAATAGTAATGATAACTGCCGCTCTGATATGCGGCTGTTCGCAGGTAACGGACGAGCTGCCCGACAGCTACTATGAAACGGACGTTATTGCCGAAACGGAAAGCTTACCCATAACTGCTTTTACGGAGCAAAGCATTACCACAGCTTCGGAGACCCCATCTGTTATCACCTCCGAAACAGTCATATCCAAGGCTGAGACCTCAGATCTTTCCGTAACATCAGCCGAAAGCGAGACAGCCGCTCCCGTTTCCGAAGCAGTCACAGCAATACCCACCGAGACCGAAACGGAAACCAAAAAATCTTCCGAAACGGTTTCGGAAACGGTGTTTATTCCCGGCACGCTCCCCCCCGAGACCACATCGGCAGCACCCGCCGCCACCGCTCCCTCAATTACAGTAGTTACCATACCCCCCCTCCCCGAAAGCACGGAAAGCACATCGGCAGAAAGCGTTTCGCCCGTAACAGAAAGCTACTATCCTCAAAGCGGATATTACCCTCTGAACTTTGACCGTCAGAAGGCTGTGTGGGTGTCCTACCTCGAATACGACCGCATTATGCGTGGGGCAGACGAGGCTGAGTTTACAAAGGCTCTTAACGCCTGCTTTGACAACATTGCCGCTTTAGGCTGCAACACCGTATATTTTCAGGTCCGTGTCTATGGAGACGCATATTATAACTCCTCCCTTTTCCCAAAAGGAGACAGGCTCACGGGAGATTATGACCCACTTGAGATAGCTGTAAAATCCGCCCACGACAGAGGACTTTCCATTCACGCCTGGATAAATCCAATGCGCCTTATGACCGATACTCAGATGAAAAGCTATCCCGAAAGCTATAAGATCGGTGAGTGGTACAACGACCCCTCAAAGAACGGCAAATACATCGTCAACTCCTCGGGAAGATGGTACTTGAACCCTGCATATGCCGAAACCGTTTCCCTTATCTGCGACGGCATAAGCGAGATAGTCACCGCCTACAACGTGGACGGAATACAGATAGACGATTATTTCTACCCCACCACCGACGCTTCATTTGACAGCGCCGCCTATGCAGCCAGCGGCAACTCTCTGAGCCTTGCGGACTGGCGCAGGGACAACGTTACCAAAATGGTCAGAAAGATGTACGAGGCAGTTCATTCAGCAAATCCCAAGGCTCTTTTCGGCATATCCCCCCAGGGCAATACGGACAACAATTACAATGAGCTTTATGCGGACATTTACACCTGGGGCAGCACCTCGGGCTGCTGCGACTACATCTGTCCTCAGATATATTTCGGCTTTGACAACTCTGCCCTGCCCTATGCGGAAACGGTGGACAAATGGGACAAGCTGGTCACAAGCCCCGATGTAAAGCTTGTTATCGGCCTCGCCGCATACAAATCGGGCACCGAGGACAAATATGCGGGCTCAGGCAGCTCGGAATGGATAAATTCGACCGATATCCTTGCAAGACAGCGTGATCTGACGGACATCTACAATGCAGGCTATGCCTTTTTCAGATATGATTCCCTGTTCCTCCCCGACCCTGCGGTTGCGGCAAGCGTGAATGCAGAGCTTGACAATCTCAGAAAATAACTTTATCCGCCACAAATATTTTCCGCCGATATTGACAAAATCCGCAAATCGTGATACAATAATAAATGGTCTGGTATTGTTTAATATACTAATATAAAATATAAGGAGTTAATCACTATGAACAAGAATCTCAGAAAAGCTATCATCGCAGGAAACTGGAAGATGAACAAGACCCGCCCCGAGGCTAAGGAGCTTCTCGAAGCAATCAAGCCCCTCGTTGCAAATGCTGAGGGCAAGGTCGAGGTCATTGCCTGCGTTCCTTTCACAAACCTTGAGACTGCCGTAAACACCACCGCAGGCTCCAATGTAAAGGTTGGCGCAGAGAACGTTCACTTTGAAAAGAGCGGCGCATTCACAGGAGAGATCTCCGCTGATATGCTCACAGAGCTTGGCGTTGAGTACGTTGTTATCGGTCACTCCGAGAGACGTCAGTACTTCGGCGAGACAGACGAGACCGTTAACAAGAGAACAAAGGCTGCTCTTGCTGCAGGTCTTAAGCCTATCGTATGCGTAGGCGAGCTTCTCTGGGAGAGAGAGTGCGGCATTACAGAGGAAGTTATCGCACGTCAGATCAAGCTTGATCTTTACGATGTTTCCGCAGAGGACGTTAAGAAGACCGTTATCGCTTACGAGCCTGTATGGGCTATCGGCACAGGCAAGACCGCTACAGCAGATCAGGCTGAGGAAGTTTGCGGCTTCATCAGAGGCGTTCTTGCAAAGCTTTATGACGCTGCTACCGCTGACGCTGTTACAATTCAGTACGGCGGCTCTATGAACGCTAAGAACTGCGCTGAGCTTCTTGCAAAGCCCAACGTTGACGGCGGACTTATCGGCGGCGCTTCCCTCAAGGCTGAGGACTTCAACACCATCGTTCAGGCTGCTGTAAACGGCTGATAAAGCTTATCTGCTGCGACAGGATGTGAGTTCTGCCGCAGCTTTTCGTGATACCCCGAAAGGATATAGAAAGGATAGTTAAAAATTATGAGCAGAAAACCTGTTGTTTTAATGGTACTCGACGGCTACGGTCTTAACGAAAGGACCGACGGCAATGCCATTGCAATGGCAAACACCCCCGTTATGGACAGGCTGATGAAGGAATGCCCCTTTGTTAAGGGCAACGCTTCGGGTCTTGCTGTAGGTCTTCCCGACGGTCAGATGGGCAACTCCGAGGTCGGTCATATGAACATCGGCGCAGGCAGAATTATTTATCAGGATCTTACAAGAATTACAAAGGACATTGAGGACGGCACATTCTTTAAGAATGAGGTTCTTCTTGAGGCAATGGCTAACTGCAAGAAGAATAATTCCGATCTCCACCTCTGGGGACTTCTCTCCGACGGCGGTGTTCACAGTCACAACACTCACCTTTACGGTCTCCTTGAAATGGCAAAGCGTGAGGGCGTTTCCAATGTTTATGTTCACGCATTCCTTGACGGCAGAGACACTCCCCCCGCTTCGGGCAAGGATTACGTTGCCGCTCTCGAGGAGAAAATGGCTGAGATCGGCGTAGGAAAGATCGCATCTCTCAGCGGACGCTACTACGCAATGGACCGTGACAACAACTGGGACAGAGTTCAGAAAGCATATGATTCTCTCGTTACAGGCGAGGGCGTTACAGCCGAAAGCGCTGTCAAGGCAATGGAGGATTCCTATGCAAACGGCGTTACGGACGAGTTCGTTCTTCCCACCGTTATCACCGAAAACGGCAAGCCCCTTTCCCTTGTAAAGCCCGGCGACTCCGTTATCTTCTTCAACTTCCGTCCCGACAGAGCAAGAGAGATCACCCGTGCATTCTGCGACGACAAGTTCACAGGCTTTGAAAGAAAGGGCGGCTTCCTCCCTCTCACATATGTATGCTTCAAGGATTATGACGAGTCTATCCCCAACAAGCTTGTTGCCTTCAAGAAAGAGGAGATCACCAACACCTTCGGCGAGTATCTTGCAAAGAACGGCAAGAAGCAGCTCCGTCTTGCCGAGACAGAGAAGTATGCTCACGTAACCTTCTTCTTCAACGGCGGTATTGAAACTCCCAACGTTGACGAGGCACGTATCCTTGTAAATTCCCCCAAGGTCGCAACCTACGATCTCCAGCCCGAAATGAGCGCTCCCGAGGTAGGAATGGATCTTGTTGAGGCTATCAAGTCCGACAAGTACGATGTTATCATCATCAACTTTGCAAACCCCGATATGGTAGGTCACACAGGCGTTATCTCCGCCGCTGTTGCCGCTGTTGAGAGGATAGACGAGCTTGTTGGCAAGGCTGTTGACGCTGTTAAGGAAACAGGCGGCGTAATGTTTATATGTGCCGACCACGGCAATGCCGAGAAGATGATAGACTACGAGACAGGCAATCCCCACACCGCTCACACCACAAATCCCGTTCCCTTTATTCTCGTTAACTATGAGGACGGCGTAAAGCTCAGAGAGGGCGGCTGCCTTGCAGATATCGCTCCTACCCTTCTTGAGATAATGGGTCTCCCCCAGCCTGCCGAGATGACGGGCAAATCTCTTATTGTTAAGTAATTTTGGATGATAAATTTTCCGCCGTACAGATCATTTTGGTCTGTACGGCGGCTCTTTGATATGCTACAATAATAATGACGCTATATCTGAAACGAAAGGAATGTCATAAAAATGAAAAAATGGTTTGACGAGGAATACGAATTTGAGATAGAAGTCACGGGATATCTGAGAGGAGACAAGCCCGAGCATTACTGCCGCAACGGCGAGGAGATAGGGGACAAATACACCTGCACCTACGGCTGTCCCGTAAATGCACAGGGGCAGGGCATATGCTCAAAAACAATGATGATGCTTTACCCCATAATGGAAGCGGTAAGAAGCGGGGGAGACCTGGAAAACATCGGTGGCAGTTCTTCCGACTGCAAGGATATCGTATGTCCCGACGGCTGTGTGATGTTCAGGCTAAAGGCAAAAAAGCTTGGAAATGAAAATTTCTTCAAGGGAAAGTTTTACGAATAATATTTTAAGGCTCTGCCGCTTGTTTTGGCAGAGCCTTTTACATTTAATTTCCCTTTATCTTGTCCAGAGTGTTCTTCTCAAGCCTTGAGACCTGCGCCTGCGAAATGCCTATCTCACGTGCTACTTCCATTTGTGTGTGTCCTCTGAGAAAGCGCAGATAAAGTATCTTTTTCTCACGCTCGTTAAGAGAAACAAGTGCTTCTCTGAATGAAAGCTCGTCGATCCAGCCGTCCGAGTCGTTTCCGTCACCTATCTGGTCAAGGACATAAAGTGTGTCCCCTGCGTCGGAATAAACAGGCTCGTAAAGAGATACGGGGTCGGAAATGCTCTCGAGTGCCGTTACCACATCAGCTTTGGGAACGCCCAGTTCCTTGGCTATCTCGGTTATATCCGGTTCTCGGCATAGCCTTGCGGTAAGCTCCTCCTTTGCCTGCATCGCCCGATATGCAAGGTCACGCAGGCTTCGTGATATGCGTATGGGAGTGTTGTCACGGAGGTAACGCTTTAGCTCACCGGATATCATTGGAATGACATACAGCGGTTGAAAAAATTAAAATGCGTACTTAATGGATATCTTTGTGTCGGTAATTTCTATCCTTTCAATACAAATTCCGATAGCCTTCCGTTTGTCCTTTATGCTCATACTGTTCCAGCTGTCCTCAATGGTGGCAATGGTTTTGTTTTTCTCGTTGAGGTCATTGACCACAGCGCTCAGCTTCTTTTCATTTTCTATCTGTCGGGATATCTCGGCAAGCTCGTTTTTGTTCTCGTTTATTGTATCAAGCAGGATATCGTCCCCGCCTGCGGCATAGAGATTATATAACCGCTTTATTCGTCCCGATACCACATCGTATTTCTGTTTCAGGGTCTGCAAAGCCGAAGCCTTGACACCTAGCGACCTATCAATGCGCTTGTTCTGCCTTGTGTAGTTGAAAAGGTCCTTTATCACTGCATCTTCCACATCGCAGGCGTCAAGCTTTAAGTTATCACAGTCGGGGTCGACCACAAATTCGGGACGGCTGTGCTGCTGTGAACAGCAGTAAATTTTCAGCCCGTTTTTTCCCCACTTCTGATATCTCATTCTTGCACCGCATTTTCCGCAGTAGACAAAACCTGTCAGCAGATACGATGATGTGACCATACCCTTTGTGGAACGTTTTCGGCGTTCTTCCCGGACCGCATTCCACGTCTGCTCGTCAATGATTGGCTGGTGGAGTCCGTCGATAATTTCGCCGTTGAAGTTTATTTTTCCAAGATATGTCACTCGGTCGAGGATATTAGTTATATGCCTGTCACCCGCAACGTCAAACATTTTGGCAAGCTGAGTTGTGGAATAACCTTGGAGATACAGGTCAAATATCTGCCTTACGTCCTCGGCGTGTTCATTGGGAACGAGAATGTCCTTGTTTGCGTCATAATCATAACCAAAAGGAACTCTGCCGCCGCCCATCCAGCAGCCTGATCTCACTCTTTCGTGCATTCCCATTCGGGTACGCTCCCTTATATTCTCACGCTCAAGCTGTGCAAAAACAGAAAGTATTCCGATCATAGCCTTGCCGTAAGGAGTGGTAGTGTCAAAATTCTCATTCAGACTGATAAAGCTGCAGTCATTAGGATTGAACACCTCTTCCAGCAGTAAAATCGTGTCCTTCTGAGAACGGGAAAGTCTGTCAAGCTTATATACGATCACCGCTCCCACCTTGCCGTCCTTTATCTCGGCTATCATACGCTTTATTTCGGGACGGTCAATATTGCTTCCCGACCAGCCGCCGTCTATGTAAAATTCATAGTCGGTGACGTCATTTAATGCACAGTACTGCTCCAGCTTCAGCTTCTGGGCATCTACCGAATATCCTTCCTCATACTGGGCATCGGTGGATACTCGGATATATAACGCTGCTTTTCTTCCTTTTAATGATTTGAGTAAAGTATTTTCCATTTATCCCGCCTCCACTATAATAATATAGAGATAACCGTGAAGGCTATCTCTATTATAATCTTTTTTGCTTATTATTTCAAGATATAATTTGTACCAATACTATGTGGGAACATCATTGGTGTGGTAATTTTTTTGTTGACTAAAAAATATGTAAATGTTTCAGAGATAACAAAAGGATATCTCTGAAATTTTTAATAGCGCAATGTTTAATAATAAGCTTTGAACTGATATTATGCGGAAATATCGCTGCTCTTTTCTGCATTGCTCGCAGCATTCAGCTTGTGATAGACCTCAGAGAGCAGCTCAACCAGCTCGGGAATAACAGGCTGATAGGTTTCATCTATCTCCTTACCCATGCCGTTGAATCTTTTTACGATGGTAAGTGTCATTTTATCACGCCTCCTGATTTTAGTTTAGACTGTATTTTGTTTTGATATTCAGATGATCGCTTCTCCTTTCTTAGTTTTTTCACAAAATTGATTTCCCGAGTTTTGCTCAGGATTTTTAATAAAAGTACTTTTAATTTCTTGTGTGACGTAATGATACCAAATAATTTTTCCGTTACCAAATAAAAACGCCCTTTTTCTGTAAACTTAATTTAAATAAATGTACTTTATTTTATGAACTCAACCAAATAGCTTATTTCTCTGATTATGCTATTGAGAAAAAATTTTTAAAACCACATTTTGAAATTTTATAAAAATGCGCATAATGATTAACAAACTGTTAACAATAACCATAAAATCGCTTGACGCAGTAACTAATTGTTTCTCAAAATGCGCATTCTTTCGGGGTGAATTTTTATGACTTAGCTATCGTTCAAAACATCAGAAAATGACATAAAAAATGATGTATGTTAGCGATTTTTCAAATTTCGCTATCATACATCATTTAAAAGAGAATGTTTTTCTCATAATTTAAAATGTGCATACTGATTAACAAAGTGTTAACAAAAGTTTCAAATTCTTTTTATACCGCAAATAATTGTTTTCTCAAAATGCGCATTCTTTAAGGATCTGTCAGGTTAACTACGCTATATTTCATTGCTTAAAGAAGAACATCTCCGTATGCGAAGCCGATTCAAAAAAAGATGTGCTTTTTTGAAGGGATTTATTTCTTCAAAAAAAGCACATTGAAAAACAGCTGTGAAGCCGCTATAAATCTGAGTTTCAGATATTTATTTGCCGCTTGAGAGTGGTATTTCGTTTGCTAAATATGATATTTTTCTTTCTTTCATAAAAGGATTACTGATATACGGCAGTGTATCAAGCATAAAAAATATAATATACCGGTTGGATCACGGTTGCTGTGTTGATTTTTACACAGATTGTGAGTATAATTGTAATTAAGGGAAAATAAAACAAAAAAGACTAACAGCAGAAATGATCTTTTCCTGTTTTATTGGAGCAGAAAGTCTTTTGATAAGCAGAACAAATTTGAATAGAGGTAAGATCATATGAAGGTCAAATTAAGGGAATCCGCAAGTGCTGATGGATTGTCAAATGGGAAGGAATATGAGGTTCTCCTATTTAAAAATTCTTGGTATAAAATCAAGAATGATGAAAATATAGAAACTATGTTTATGAGTGCAGCATTTGATATTATTTCAGAAGATAGTATTGAAGAAATAAGAACTTGGTTTGATTTCAGAGGAGCAATAGAATACTGTAAAAATAAAAACATATCCACAGAGCAAATGACAGCTGAAGAAGTGGCTATGTTTGAATATAAATTATGTGATAAAGACGGGGGGATTACGAATGAAAATAAAAAATGATGTCTGTTCTATAACAATCTCTGTGGACGAAACATATACTTTCAATTCGGCTGACAAAAAAAATTATGACATTGTATATAACCCCGATAATTATGAAAACGGGGATTATTTTAAAGCACTAAAAATTCATATTGATACATTTGCAAAAGAGCAAACCATACTTTTGATAGGTGATTACTATTATGACGATACGAACAGCGCTATCCTTGAAGGAGATATATTAACCGTGCTTCACAATGAAGATATCACTCAATTAAGGGTAAAAGATGGCTCGATAATACAACGAGTACATATACCTACTTTAGGCACAAACTTTGCAATTTACAAAGTGTCAGCAAAATATGTAATACACGGCGAAATAGACATTATCTGTTTAGATGATAAATTTAATAAATTATGGTCATTCAGCGGAAGAGATATATGGTGTTCCTGCACCGATAAAAACCCATTTGAAATATGCTCAGATCGAATCAAGCTGTACGATTTTTATGATAATTATTATGAACTTGATTTTGAGGGTAATTTATTGATAGAAAAAACTGCAGATCAAATGGAATAAGTTGGTATAATTCTTTCGGGCGCAGTCAATGACCCAACAATATAACATACAAAGTATAGAAGTATTTGAAAGAAATACCGACAGAGATTTATATGTCTTGCTAATCTAAACAAACGCCCAAAAGCCTGCACTCAAAATTCAGGCTTTCATTTTTAAGTACATATATCTGAGAATCTCCGTTCTATCATTTAAAATAATATCTGCAAAACAACAATGTTTTTAAGAAAATGTGTAAATCTCACTCGAAAAATCTTTTTAAAACGTGTAAAATACTATTGATATATATCTTAAAAAGTGGTATAATACTATTTGTAAGGAGTGTGATTATGTGAAGCGTAATGCAATAGAACAGCTTTTAGTCTGGAAAAACAGTGCTGACCGCAAGCCGCTCGTGCTTAAAGGTGCGAGACAGGTAGGGAAAACATGGCTTATGGAGGAATTCGGCAGGCTGTATTATGAGGATACATTTTATTTCAACTTCGATGAAGAAGACGAATTAAAGTCTATCTTTGAAACGAACAAAAATCCTCATCGAATTATTGAGTTGCTGGGACTTATCAAGGGCAAAAAGATTATTCCCGGAAAGCATTTGATCATATTTGATGAAGTGCAGGAATGCTCCGAGGCTCTGAACTCTCTTAAATATTTCTGCGAAAAGGCAAATGAATATCACATAATTTCAGCGGGAAGTCTGCTTGGTACTCTGCTTGCAAAACCTAAATCATACCCTGTGGGCAAAGTAAATCTTCTGAACATTGACCCAATGACTTTTGATGAGTTTCTTGCCGCAACGGACAAGGGACTGTATTCTTACTATAACAGTATTGAGAAAGGACAGCAGATCGAGGAAATTTTTCACCAAAAGCTGCTTGATTCATATAATTTTTATCTGATAATAGGCGGTATGCCTGAATGTGTGCAGTCCTGGATCACACACAAAGACCCTGCCGAGATCTCCCGTATTCAGCAGGAATTGATTGAATTATATGAAAATGACTTCTCCAAGCACAATGGAAAAGTCAACAGCGGACGTATTCTGATGGTTTTCCGCAGCCTTGTGACCCAGCTTGCCAAGGATAATGAAAAATTCGTTTACGGCTGTGTTCGTGAGGGGGCAAGAGCAAGGGAGTTTGAAGAGGCTATTGAGTGGCTGGTATCAGCAGGTATGGTTCTGCGTATATATAATCCTGATTCCGCAAAACTCAAAACGCTGCCGAAAGTCTTAAGAAGGTCTGAATCCAAGCATTGCATCTTCCAAGAGCAAGACGGAGCTTACGAGCGTGAACAGTGAGATGACCGGCAATGAGAATCAAGTTATCAATTA
>NZ_JBNMJV010000016.1:0-61504 GCF_050874005.1 Huintestinicola sp. | reverse complement strand
GTTAAATCGGGTATTGGCACATTCTTTTCTTTGCCCGATTGTAGCACTCAATTGTCTCTGTTTTCTGATTCGGATGCGTCAAGGCTGAATTTTGGGGAAACTTAAAAAAAATATACCTCTTGACAAAACTAAAAATATGTGATAAACTGTTGTCTAAGCTTTAAAGCGGTATGAATATTCAAAAATCTTACGAAAGGAGGCGGACATTATGACAAAAGCATATTTTCTTATACTTATAAGTCTTACAAAATCGCATATATATAATTGTAAACGGCTGTGCAGGGATATTTGTCCGCCCTCTTTTTAAGTGTACGGATATATTTTTTATAAGCGCTCCCGTTTATACGGGGGCGTTTTTTTATGCAGACCCGACAACGAAAGGATAACATTATGATCGAATTGCAAGGAAAATATAACTCTGCCAAGGTGTTCACGGACGTGATCGACAGCGCTTCAACAGCTCAGATAATCGAACTTTGCAGCCAGGAATTCACCGTTGGTGAAAAAATAAGAATGATGCCCGATGTTCACGCAGGAATGGGATGCGTTATTGGCACAACTATGACCGTAAGCGACAGGATCGTTCCCAATTTGGTGGGAGTGGACATCGGCTGCGGAATGGAAACGATCCGCATTAAGGAAAATCACCTTGAGCTTTGTCAGCTTGACAAACTGATTTACTCAAAAATACCCTCAGGCTTTGCCATCAGAAGCACGCCCCATAAGCTTAATGAAGAGATCGACCTCTGTGCTCTGAAATGCGCCGATAAGATAGACCTTCGCAGAGCCGAGCGTTCTCTCGGAACTCTCGGAGGCGGAAATCATTTTATCGAAGCAGACAAGGGTAAAAGCGGCATTTATATCGTTATCCACAGCGGCTCACGGCATTTGGGCGTTGAGGTAGCTAAATACTATCAGGAAGAAGGCTACAAACAGCTTAATCACGCAGGAGACGAGGCGGTAAAGGCGCTTATTGAAAGTCTTAAAGCGCAGGGCAGGCAGACGGAGATAAGACGGGAGCTTAAAAAGCTTGAGAATACCAAGCGCACCAAAATACCCAAGCACCTTGCCTACGTCAGCGGACAGCTTTTCAAGGACTACATTCACGATATGAAGATAGTCCAGAAATATGCCGCTCTTAACCGAAAGGCTATGATGGACGAAATAATCAAGGGTATGAAGCTTACCGTCGTGGAGCAGTTCACCACCATTCACAATTACATCGACACGGATAATATGATACTCCGCAAAGGCTCTGTATCGGCGCAGTCGGGAGAAAAGCTCATCATACCGATCAATATGAGAGATGGAAGCCTTATCTGTATCGGAAAGGGAAATCCCGACTGGAATTTCTCTGCTCCTCACGGCGCAGGCAGGCTAATGAGCCGTGGCGAAGCAAAGCAGAACTTTACGGTCAGCGAATTTAAAAAGCAGATGTCCGGCATCTACACAACATCTGTAGGAAAAGGCACGCTCGACGAGTGTCCTATGGCATACAAGGGTATGAACGATATCCTTGACAACATAGACGGCACCGCAGATATTTTTGAAATAATCAAGCCTATCTACAACTTCAAAGCAGGTGCCGAAGAAGAATAAAAAAAGCCTCGGCTGTA
Organism: Huintestinicola sp.; assembly: GCF_050874005.1. Taxonomy (GTDB): domain Bacteria; phylum Bacillota; class Clostridia; order Oscillospirales; family Ruminococcaceae; genus Huintestinicola. The sequence continues at coordinate 59,888 of NZ_JBNMJV010000016.1, read as the reverse complement.
CGCTGACGGCCGAGGCTGATATGAAAAGAGGAATAATATGGAAAAATTTGTATCTTTAGAAAAAATGAGCAAAAAGAAGCGTATGGAATATTTTAAGAAACAGCGTAAAGACTGGGGCGGATTATCCCCTGTTACCCGCTGTCCCGATAAAAAAGGCGCCTATATCAGAGCAAGGGAAAAGGCAAAGGTTTCAGCAGAACTGCGTTTTGAATAAAAAGCTTATCAAAGTCCAAGACTTTCAAAAACAGCATTTACCTCCGGGGCAAGTATTTCCGCCATCTTTTCGTGAGATTTTTCCGAGGGGTGCCAGTCGGCGCCTATACCGTCAGCTTCATCTTGAACAGGCAGAGGTACGAATTTTATCCTGTCATCGTGCTCTTTTTTAAAGCGTTTGGTGCAGGAAATTTCCTCCTCAAGAAGGTCTGTTCCCATAATTCCGTATGTACAGATTATAAATGCGCCGGGATTTTTCTCACGAAGCATTTCGAGAAATGCGTAATATTTTTCGCAGAACGTATCGCATCTTTCCTTTATATGCTTGGTCCAGGACTGGTCATTGGTGCCCATATTGAAAACTATGATCTGGGGAACATATGCTGTAAAATCCCACTTTGTATGATCTTCGTGGACTTCTTTACCCATAGATTTTTCAAGAGGGCTGTCTGTATAAGGATAGATATCGTGAACGAGCCAGTCATCAAGGGGCTTTTCGGCATTTTCGTCCACCCAGCTTGAGTAGACGCCCATACCGCTCCAGGATACATAATGAAATTCAGCATCACATTTAAGAGCGGTCTTATAAGCGTAGCCCTTGATAGGGTTTTCAGTTTCGGTGGAAAAAACGTCCTTGTTCCAGATACCGTCAATGCCGTAGCCGCAGGTAATGGAGTCCCCTACGAACTCAATTCTCCTCTCAGACAGAGGCTTTGGTGCAGGAAGAAGAGTTCCGTCTATGCGTATCTCCGACACGCCCATTTTGGCAAATGCCGCTTCTGAGAGCTTCATAAGGCGAATCTTTACCTTCCCCGGCTTGTCCGAACGGTACAGCTCATAAACCGCCTTTTTCTCGTCAAGTTTGAAAATTTTTGAAGGGACTGCCTCACCGTTTACGCACACACCTGCCCAGGCTCTGTAAATTTCCTCAGGGGGTGTAAGGTCGCTTATGATCTCGGCGCAGGCATAGCTGCCTGTAAATTCAAACTCGATAAATGAATTGGTGTAGCTGAGATAGCGGATATCGTTTTCATAGATGCTTCTTCCGCAGACTCTGACATTGCCGCTGTCGGCGGTGAATGAAATAAGCTTTCCATCGTTCATTGGCGTATCGTCCTTTCTTGTATATATACCAAAAGGTCTGCAAGCAGCTTGACAGCGCTTACAGACCTTGCTTTGGAGCTGATAACCGGATTTGAACCGGTGACCTCATCCTTACCAAGGATGTGCTCTACCAACTGAGCTATATCAGCATTTTGTTTTACTCTCTCGTCAGAGTGCTTTTATATTATAACTCGAAAATACGCAAATGTCAAGACTTTTTGGCAAAAAAGTTGTGTTAACTTTTTATGAATGCTGTAAAATGGCTTTGTTTCATAAAAAATTGGAAAATTTCGGTTACAAAGCGTTTAAAAGGTTGCAAAATTATAACAAATTATTACAGTTTCGCTTTTTCTATGGAAATTTAAGAAATAGTATGCTATAATGTATCTGCATTAGGAAAGTATGCATATTAACATCAATGAAAGGATGGAGTTTTTACAATGAAGAAAATAAAACTCGGCAGAACGACAGCTAAGAAAACCGCCTGCGTTCTCACCGCAGGTATGATGCTTTTTTCCGCAGGAGCAATGACAGGCTGCGGCGGTACAAAAAGCGATTCAAACAACACTGCAATCGTAGATCAGCAGGAGGCTGCAAAGACTCTCGCTTATAAGGTTACAGATATCCCCATTTCGGGTCTTGAGAATTTCTACGGTACCATTACCGCCAAGAACGGTCTCTTCTATCTCGTGTATAACGATTATGAGATAAAGGACGACAATTATTTCGGAAAATATTTTATCAAGATATACGATGAAACTGGCGCCGAGACACTTTCTATCCCCGTTTATGAGCAGACTGACCCCAATTCTTACGGCGGCATCAACGGCGGACTTTTTGTAAACGACGACGGTTCTGTTACCTGCCTTTTATATGAGGGCAGCTATGATGAGACCACCGGAGAATCAAAGGAAAGCTACAAACTCTGCACATTTGACAGTACGGGCGCAAAGGCAAGCGAGATCGACTTAGGTCAGCTTTTCACACAAGAGGATAATGATAATCAAAGATATTTTCAGGGCTATATCATTGACAAGCAGGGCAATCTGATCCTTAATATGAATAAGGTCATCAGAGTATGCGACAGCACGGGAAAGAAGCTTTTTGATACACCTGCTTTAGATTCCGAAAATGCTTGGTTATCCAACTGCTTCCTTACAAACACAGGCGTGCCCGCAGTTATGGTATACGACTACAGCAATGACCAGAGATCACGTGTTATCAAGGAAATTGATGTTAACGCTCAGGGCTTCGGAAAGGAATATACCCCCTCCAATTTTAACGGCGGAGACCTTTATTCGGGCAGCGGCGATTACCTCTGCTATATGACCTCGGATACCGGTATTGCAGGTATAAGATCTGATACGCTGGCAGCAGAGCCTGTGCTCAATCTCCTTAATCTTGGTGTGGATAACTCCAACATTTCAAGCTTTTCTATCTGTGAGGACGGCTCGTTCATTACCGTTAACAATGATTACTCGGGCTACAATTCAACAACTACCGTAAGCAAGATAGTTTCCGTTGACAGCTCTGAGGTCGCAGAAAAGGAAATAATCTCTCTCGGCTGCTTCTACATTGACTGGAATATTCGCTCCCAGATCGCAAAATTTAACAAGCAGAGCGATAAGTATACCATTTATGCCACAAGCTTCAGCGAGTCGAATGATACCTCCGACTGGGAAGCCGCTCTCACAAAGTTCAATAATGAGCTCCTTGCAGGAAATGTTCCCGACATTATCCTTCTCAATCAGCAGATGCCCGTAAGCAGCTATGCGGCAAAGGGACTTTTCACCGATCTTTACGAGCTGCTGGATAATGACCCCGACCTCAAAAAGGAGGACTTTATGCCAAACGTCCTCACCGCTCTTGAGACCAACGGCAAGCTTTATGAGATCACACCCAATTTCTCAGTACAGACATATGCCGCAAAGACCTCTCTTGTAGGCAGCGACCGCTCCATTACTCTGGACAGGGCAAAAGAAGTTATGGCAGGAATGGGCGACAACGTGCAGATGTTCAATTACGAAATGTCATCATCCGACTTTATGAACTATGCTCTTACATATTCCGATTTTGTGGATTATGAAAACGGCACCTGCAATTTCGATACTCCCGAGTTCAAGGCTTTCCTCGAGTATGCAAAGACTCTGCCAAAGGAAATTGACTATGACAAGCTTTATAATGATAATCCTAACTACTCGCAGGAAAACGAAAAGGCCTGCCGTGAAAACAGAGCTCTTTTCACTAATGTTTATTTCTCCGATTTCAGTTCTTACAAGCAGACAAGAGACGGATATTTCGGAGAGGATATCACATTTACAGGCTTCCCCGTAACTCAGGAAAGCAGCTCCGGTTCCATAATTGACGCTTCCTCTGAAATCGCAATTTCCTCCAAATCCAAGCACAAAGAGGGTGCCTGGGAATTTATCAAGTATGTGATCACCAATACTGTAAGCGAAGAACCTGTTTATATCTGGGACGAGTCAAAGGGTGAAGAGGTCGATACCGGCAAGACAAGATATGTATCTTCAAGCTATTCCTTCCCCGTTCTCAAGGATCAGCTTCAGAAGCTTGGTACTCAGGCAACCGTTCCCAACACGTATATCAACGCAGACGGTCAGGAGGTCGAGCAGGAAAATTCATATTTCATTGGCGATCAGGAGGTCAAGATCTCTGCTATTACACAGGCCGAAGTCGATATGCTCATTGAATACTTCGAGAGTGTTACAAAGATGACAAGATATGACCAGAGCATTGTGGATATCGTTAACGAGGAGACAGCTCTCTTCTTTGACGGCACAAAGTCCGTTGACGAGACAGCTTCCATCATTCAGTCGAGAGCAAGCATTTATATGAGCGAACAGTATTAAGCTTTGGCTTCATAAGACAATAAGAACAGGCTTCGCACTTCTTCTGCGGAGCCTGTTTCTTTTATAAAAAAAACTTTTCCCTACCGTTGGCAGAGAAAAGTTTATATAAAATTATATCGTATATTGTGTATTGTGCAAAATAACGAAGTATAAATATATGAGCACTTTCGTTTCTTTTAGATATTGACAAATTAACACAAATGTGCTAAAATATAACTAATCGTTCAAGTTAATAAGCTTCATCGTTTCCATATCAAGCTCACGATAATAACAGTTGTTGGGCACTCCGTTATGGCTCGTGTGGCAGATACCGCCCTTGTCTGGGGTGGCGATGAAAACGAGTGAGTTCTGTTCGCAGTTTACAAATATGCGGTGGAGGGTAAAGGTGTTCCCCGACTCCTGTCCCTTGAACCAGAGCTTATTTCTTGAGGTGCTCCAGAGTACAACTTTTCTGAGCCTTATGGACTCCTCAAGCGCCAGTTTATTTACATAGGCGATGAGTATAACTTCCTTAGTGTTCATATTCTGCACCGCTACGGGTATAACGTGGTTCTCGTTGGAAATGTTGTTTATCTTTTCCCAGTCGAGCATAAGCTCGGTTGTTTCTTCGATAAGTCCCATAATTTTCTCCATTTTCAGAATTTTTTCAAAAAACGTATCTGCGTTTTTTCATTATTATAGCCTGCGGCTCTGTAAAAGCTGTGGGCGCCTGTTCTTGAGGCTCCCGAATTAAGACGAACACCTACTGCGCCGATCTCCTTTGCCCAGCTTTCAGCCGCTTCGATAAGCAGTTTCCCTGCTCCGTTTCTTCGGCTGTCAGACCTCACCGCAAGACCTAACACATTGGCAAGTGTTTCGCAGTACAGCGTATCGTATTTTTCAATGTGAATATACCCGATAACGCTGTTTTCATTTTCGGCAACAAATACCGCTTCTCGGCTCATATCAAGTCCTGCAAGCTTTTTCCCTGCAAATTCGGACGTGCAGTCATAGCCCAAGTCCTTGCTGCTGATTTCTGCTAAAGCCTGAGCGTCTTCAACAGCCGCTTTACGAATAACTATATTCATACCATTCTGACTGGGATATTGTGCTTTTTAAGTTCCGACTTTACCTGTCCGACGGTAAGCTCCTTGTAATGGAAAAGAGACGCCGCAAGAGCCGCAGCTGCGCCTGTCTTTTCAAACACATCGGTAAAATGCTCCAAAGCACCGCAGCCGCCGCTGGCGATAACGGGTATCTTTACTGCGCTGCATACGGCGTTTAACATATCAAGGTCAAAGCCGCCCTTTACACCGTCGGTGTCCATAGAGGTGAGGAGTATCTCCCCTGCTCCCAGCTCCTCTGCCTTTTTTGCCCATTCTACGGCGTCAATGCCCATATCTATCCTACCGCCGTTTATCACAACGGTGTAATGTCCGTCGGGGCATTTCTTTGCGTCAATAGCTACCACGACGCACTGACAGCCGAATATGTCAGCCGCTTCTCTGATAAGCTGGGGATTTTTTACGGCTGCGGAATTTACCGAGACCTTGTCCGCTCCTGCTCTGAGGGTGTCACGGAAATCGTCGATGGTGCGTATTCCTCCGCCTACGGTGAGAGGAACGAAAACCTTTTTGGCTGTGCGGCGGACTACGTCAAGCATTGTGCCTCTGCCTTCGTGGGATGCGGTGATGTCAAGAAATACTATTTCATCGGCTCCCTGTGCGTCATATTCGGCGGCGCACTCTACGGGGTCGCCCACTTCCTTTATTCCCACAAAGTTTATTCCCTTTACGACCTTGCCTTCACGGACGTCAAGACAAGGGATAATTCTTTTTGCAAGCATTTTCGTATCCCTCCTTACCCTATAAGCTCTGCGAAATTGCGGAGAATTTTAAGTCCTGTTTTTCCGCTCTTTTCAGGGTGGAACTGTGCGCCATAGACTGTTCCCTTGTTTACAAGTGCGGTGACCTTATTTCCGTACTCGCAGTATGCGGCTACATCTTCATCGGAACATTCGGCGGCGTAGGAATGTACGAAATATACATATTCATCATCGCCAAGACCGCTTAAAAGCGGACATTCTCTGTTGATGATAAGCTTGTTCCAGCCAATATGGGGAATGGAGAGGTTTTCGGGGGTCATAAGCTTTACTTCTCCGTCAATAAGTCCAAGACCGCTTGTTTCCTCAAACTCATATCCCTTTGAGAAGATAAGCTGCATTCCGAGACATATTCCGAGGAAGGGCTTCTTAACAGCCTCCTCCTTGATAACGTCCACAAGTCCCGACTGCGAGAGCATATTCATTGCCCAGGGAAATGCGCCTACTCCCGGAAGGATAATTCCGTCGGCGTTTCTGATATCCTCCGGTTTTGAGGTAAGCTCGGCGGACAATCCCAGGTAATCCATTGCGTTTTTAACGGAAAAAATATTTCCTGCGCCGTAATCAACGATAGCTATCATTATAACACCCCTTTGGTGGAAAGTATCTCTCCCCCGTTTATTTTAACTGCGTCCTTTAATGCGTGTGCAAGAGCCTTGAACATCGCCTCGTTCTTGTGGTGGTCGTTGGAGCCATAGGGACATTTAAGATGCAGAGTTATCCCTGCGTTAAAGGCAAAGGCTCTCATAAATTCCTCGGTAAGGCAGTTGTCATAGTCCCCTGTTCTTGGGTCTGAGAAGCTGCATTCATATACAAGGAAGGGTCTGTTGCTGATATCCAGACAGCAAAATCCCAGACTTTCGTCCATCGGAATAAAGCTTGTGCCGTAGCGTGCAATGCCCTTCATATCACCAAGCGCTGCCTTGAAAGCCTGTCCCAGAACGATTCCCGTATCTTCAACGGAATGATGTCCGTCAACAAAAAGATCGCCGTCGGTTCTCAGCTCAAGGTCGAAGCCGCCGTGTACGCAGAGTGCGGTGAGCATATGGTCAAAAAAGCCTATTCCTGTTCTGATATCGTGTCTGCCCTGTCCGTCAAGGTCAAGTGTTACGCTTATCTTTGTCTCCTTGGTGTTTCGTGATATTTCGGCTTTGCGCATTTGCTTTCTCCTTTCATATTTACAGCAGAGAGAGAACTTCCTTGAACTCCTTCAGGAAAATGTGGTTTTCACGCTCTGTTCCTGCGGTCACCCGAAGATACGAGCCCATATATCTGACGGATACTCCCCTTTGAAGAAGCTTATCGTATATCTCCTTTGCCTTGGGCGTTTTTATGAAGATGAAATTGGTGACTGAGTCATACACCTTTTCTATGGTAAAATACCGCTCTGCAAGCTCGGTGACAGCATTTTGGAGCATTTTCCTGCTGCGGACTATTTCTGCGGTGTATTCCATTATCATCGGCTTATGGCGAAGCACAGCAGCTGCCGCAGCCTGAGTTATGGCATTGACATTATATGGAGATTTTGCGGCTTTAATGGCATTTGAAATGGTGTCTCCCGCAACAGCAAAGCCAAGTCTCAGCGCTGCCATTCCCATATTTTTTGAGCAGGTCTTAAGCACCACAAGATTGTCATATTCCTCCACCATATCAAGTACGCTTTCGCCCCAGAAGTCCATATACGCTTCGTCAATGATAACAAGGCAGTACACATTCTTTACAAGACGGATAATATCCTGCCTGCGAACTCCCAGGGAAGTGGGATTGCAGGGATTTGAGAAGATAATTGCTTTGACATCGTTATTGTTGCAGAACTCCGCAACCTTGCCCACATCAATTTTCAGATCGTCTTCCTTGGCTATATTCTTTATTTTCAGCTCGTTTATGAAGCCGTAGAAAGCATACATCGAAAAATCGGGAGAGAGTGTTACAACAGTATCGCCCTTATCAAGAAAGGAACTGAGGATAAGTGAAATAAGCTCGTCTGAACCGTTTCCTGCGGTGCAATGCTCGGGGTTCAGTCCGTAATATTCCGCAAAGGCTTCCGAGACTTCCTTTGCAGTTGGGTCGGGGTAACGGTTAAATTCAACCTTTTTGACCGCTTCGCTTATCACGTCTCCAAGCTTTTCGGATATATCAAAGCAGGATTCGTTTGCATCAAGCCTTACGGGATATGTGCCTGTTTCGGGTTCATAGGGTTCTATGCTTTTAAGCTTTTTGTTAAGCTCGTAGGACATTTATAATACCATTCCTTTCGTGAGAGTTTTGTGGTTTCCGTAAGGAAATCTTTGGCAGGCTGTTTTACAGCCATAGCCATAGAAACAAAACTCGGTTTGAAAATCTTCGATTTTCAAACTTTCCGCCTTTCAGAGTAAATTACTTTTCAAATCTGATCTTAACGGCGTGAGCGTGGGCGGTAAGTCCTTCTTTTTCTGCGATGCATACGATATCGTTCTTTGCGTCAAGGAGAGCCTGCTCGGTGTAGTAAATGAACTGAGAACGCTTTACAAAGCTGTTTACGGAAAGGGGTGAGAAAAATCTTGCTGTTCCGCTGGTGGGAAGGACGTGGTTAGGTCCCGCAAAATAGTCTCCCAAAGGCTCGGGGCTGTACTGTCCCATAAATACGGAGCCTACATTGTTGAGCTGTCCGAGATAGCTCATCGGGTCGTTTACCTGTATCTCAAGGTGTTCGGGAGCAAGAGAGTTTGCAAGTTCAATGGCTCTGTCCATAGATCTGGTCACGATTATTGCTCCGTAATTGTCGATAGATGAACGGATTATCTCATTTCTTGAAAGCTCTGCCATCTGCTTTTCAAGCTCAGCAGAGGTCTCATCAGCAACTCTTTCGCTCGTGGTGATAAGAATTGCGGAAGCAAGCTTGTCGTGCTCTGCCTGACTCATAAGGTCGGCGGCAAGATATGCGGGGTCAGCGGTATCATCGGCTACTATAAGTATCTCGCTGGGACCGGCTATCATATCAATATCTACCTTGCCGTAAAGAAGCTTCTTGGCGGTGGCTACAAAGATATTGCCGGGGCCGACTATCTTATCTACCTTGGGTATCTCCTCTGTGCCGTATGCAAGTGCTGCGATAGCCTGAGCTCCTCCGCACATAAATACCCTGTCAACTCCAACAATGGCTGCGGCGGTGAGGATATCGGGATTGGGCTTGCCGTCTTTGCCGGGAGGTGTTACCATAATTATTTCTTTTACGCCTGCAATTCTTGCGGGAACAGCGTTCATAAGCACAGATGAAGGGTATGCGGCTGTTCCGCCGGGAACGTAAAGTCCCACTCTGTCAAGACCTCTTACACGCTGTCCTAAGATACAACCGTTTTCTTTGGCATCAATAAAGCTCTGCTCCTTCTGCCTGTTGTGGAACTCGGTGATGTTCTCCATTGCGTTAAGGAGTGCATTTACAAAGGCTTCGTCAGCATTGCTCATTGCCTCGTGGATAACATCAAGGGGAACTTCGTAATATTCGGGGAGCTTGCCGTCGAATTTTTCGGTATATTCCTTTACGGCTTTGTCGCCGTTTTCCTTAACATTCTCGATTATTTCGGAAACTATCTCGGAGACCTTTTTGTCAGTCTCGCCGTTTCGCTTCTCGACTTCCTTTAAAAACTGCACCTCGGCTGTGCCGTCGGCAATTATTTTTCTTATCATTGCTGGGGACTTCCTTTCTATCAGATATTAGCTTCAATAGCGGAAATAAGCTGCTCTATCTCCTCTTTGCGGAGCTTGAGGCTTACCATATTTGCAATAAGCCTTGCAGAAATGGGGCATATGTATTCGTAGACCTCAAGACCATTTTCCCTGAGGGTGGTTCCTGTTTCAACAATATCAACGATGGCGTGAGACAGACCGAGCAGAGGAGCAAGCTCTACGCTGCCCTCAATTTTGACGATATCCACGTCCATATTCTTTTTCTCGAAAAATGTGCGGGCAACATTGGGATATTTGGTGGCAATAGTCCTTACGTGAGTTCCCTCGTAAAAATCCTCGCCCTTTTTGCCTGCAAGGGCGAAGCGGCATTTGCCGAAGCCCAGGTCGGAAAGTTCAAAAAACTTGCCCTGCATTTCAATAATGGTATCCTTGCCCACAACGCCCAGGTCGCATACGCCGTTTTCAACGTAGGTAATTACGTCTGCCGCCTTTGCAAGCACTACTTCAATGCTGTCTCCTACGGGAAGGATAAGTTTTCTTCCCTTTTCGTGAACGGCGGTGCAGTCGTAGCCGATTTTTTCAAGGAGAGCTACGGTGTCCTTTTCAAGTCTGCCCTTGGTAAGAGCTATTCTCAGAGGTCTTGCTGCATTGTTATTCATATGTATTTCTCCTATCAAAGATTTTCGGAAGTGATCTTGTCCGAAACTATATCAATACGCTTGATGCCCTTCTTTGCGGCGTAGCTTCTTACTTCGTCTATGGTATCAAACACCGCTGTTTCGGCAGTTAAACCATCGGAAATAAGCTTTCTGCTATGGGCAACGGCAGCAGCTTCATATCCATCTGTACCGAATACAAGAACATCAGCAGGCACGGGCTTGAAGTTAACTCTTTTCAACTCCGCTCTTGCAACAGCGTCAACATTTACCGCAAAGCCTGTTGCAGGAACATCATAGCCAAATTCGGAAAGCAGCTTGTCATATCTTCCGCCCGAAAGAACAGCATCGCCGCAGCCTTCGATATAGCCCTTGATGACCGTGCCCGTGTAGTAATCCATACGGTTTACAAGTCCCAGGTCAATGGTTATCATACCGTTATAGCCGAGAGAAACGGCTTTTTCATATGTGCTTCTTAGATCTGCCAGAACTGCATCGGTCTCGGGGTCGCTGTAAATGGCTGCAGCTTCGGAAAAGACCTCCTCGCCGCCGAAAAGACGTGGAAGCTGCTTTAATGCACGTGTGACCTCATTATCGCCTATGCTCTCAAGAAGATCGTTCAAAGCAGGATAATTCTTGACCTCAATAAGTCCTCTGATATTCTCGGCGGTATCGCTGTCGCAGCCAAGCTTATTCAGAAGTGCTTTAAAGAAGCCTATATGACCTATCTCAAGGCGGAAACCCTCTGTCTCAAATGAGGAAAGCACCTCAAGAGCGTTTGAAAGCACTTCAAGCTCGGCACGTCCCGAAGCGGAGCCGATAAGCTCAATTCCCGTCTGACGTATCTCGTCGCTTCTGCCTCTCATACTGGGCTTGTTGCGGTAAACGCTCTGGCTGTAGCAAAGTCTGAGAGGCAATGTCTGCTCTCTGAGACGAGTCGCAGTCATTCGTGCGATGGGCATTGTGGAGTCGGGGCGGACTACCATAAGGCGGGCCTTGTTGTCAACAAGCTTGTACATTGTTTCCTGGGGGAAATATCTTGATTTCATATTGAATACATCGTAGAACTCAAGTCCCGGTGTAATTACCTCGGAATAACCTTTGGCTCTGAATACCTTCTGGAGACGTTCTTCCACCGCCCTTACTGCGGCACATTCCTCGAAAAGAAGGTCTCTTGTTCCCTCGGGGGTAATTAAATCATATCGTTTCATACAGTCTATATCTCCCTGTTAATTTATCGTAGTAAAGCGTTATCGTAGTATCATAATACCATAATAATGTGACGTTGTCAAGAGGTAAAGGATAATTTAGGCAATATAGCCTTTGATTTTCAAAAAATCCTCGTTAAGCTTGTCTATATCAACTAAGCCTTCGGGACTGACGGAAGCAGCTTCAACGGTAAAATCACCGTTATAGCCCATTTTTCGCACAAAGCCGAAAAAGCTGTCAAAATCAACATTCCCGCTGCCTATATGGAGCGTCTGCAAAGCGCTCCAATCCTTCACTCCGCCGCCGTAGTCATTTATATGAAGATGTCTGATATGCTTCTGCCAGAACTCCTCGTTATATATCCTTTCAAGCTCCCCGTGAAACTGCGCCATTTTGGTGTCAAATGTAAAGCTTATGTCGGGGTACCCTGTTTCAAGCTCAAGAAGTCTTTCCATAGGCGATGAAACATTGCAGACCACATTTTCGGCGGTAAGGAGCAGCCCGTGCTTTTCGGCAATATTTCTGAGACGGTCATATGCCCGAAGATTTTCAGCGAAATTGCTGTCGGAAACAAGTCCGTTCCAGAGATGAAGCACAAGAAGCTTTGCTCCAACCGTTTCTGCCGCTTTGCAGTCAAATTCAAAGCGGTCATAAGCCTGGGCATTGCCTTCCGAAACAAGCTCCCCTATCTCCTTTTCGCAGTGAACGGTAGGGATAACAAGTCCCATTCCGGCAATATCGTCAATAATGTCACCGGACCCGTACCAGCTCTGATATATCATAAGCTCAAAGCCGTCGAAATCAAGCTTTTCCGCAAATCCGGGCAGAAGCCTGTGGTTTCTGCCGTTTCTGCGTGTAATAAGTGCACCTGTGGAGCATAATATCCTGTTCATATTCTCACCCTCAGAAAAGACTTATCTGGTCGGATTTGGGCAGGTCTCCCATTGCCCCCAGAGATACAAGCTTGTCGATAACGGAATTTGAAACTCCGCTTTTTTCCTGAAGCTCGTCAATTGAGATAAAATCTCCTGCCTGCACAGCGTCATAAAGAGCTTTTGCGGCATTTTCGCCTATTCCGCCCGCCGATGAGAAGGGCAGTCGAATCTTTCCGTCCTCAACGGTATATTTTGTTGCGTGGGACTTGTAAATGTTTATGGGCAGGAAATCAAAGCCTCTTGCCATCATTTCGTTAATGATGAGGAGCATATCATATGTGCCTGATTCCTTGGCGGTCTTCTTTTCATTTGACTTTATCTCGTTCATCTTGAACTTTACAGCCTGACGTCCCTGCATTGCGGTCTCAGCGTCGAAATCCTCGCCGCGCACGGTGAATATGGTTGCGTAAAATTCCAGCGGATAGTACACTTTATACCAGGCGAGCTTGTTTGCGGCAATTACGTATGCGGCAGCGTGAGCCTTTGGAAACATATATTTTATCTTGAGACAGCTGTCGATATACCATTCGGGAACGCCGTGATCTCTCATAGTCTGCTTCATTTCCTCGGTAAGGAGCTTGGGGGCTTTTCCCTTTCGGGTTATCTCCATTATCTTGAAGGAAAGGTTGGGGTCAACGCCGTGATAGATAAGGTATGTCATAATGCCGTCACGGCAGCCGATAACTTCTGAAATGGTGCAGACACCGTTTTTGATAAGATCCTGTGCATTTCCCAGCCATACGTCAGTACCGTGAGAAAGTCCCGATATCTGGAGAAGGTCGGAGAATTTGGTCGGCTTTGCGTCAAGAAGCATCTGCATTGCAAAGCCTGTGCCCATTTCGGGAATAGCAAGGGTTCCCGTCTGCCAGCCGATATCCTCGGCAGTCACACCCAGCGCTTCCGGAGAGGCATAAAGGCTCATTACCTTTTCATCTGCAGGGAAAATATCCTTTGTGGACACTCCTGTCATATCCTCCAAGTGCTTGTAAAGTGTGGGCACATCGTGTCCAAGCTCGTCAAGCTTCAGAATTGTATCGTGAAGAGAATGGAAATCAAAGTGGGTAGTTATAAAATTGGACTTCGGATCCTCGGCTGGGTGCTGAACGGCGGTGAAGTCGTAGACCTCGTAATCGGAGGGTACGACAACCATTCCTCCCGGGTGCTGACCTGTGGTGCGCTTTACGCCCGTACAGCCGAGAGTAAGGCGGTTTTCCTCAGCCTTTGATACTTTTTTGCCCACCGCTTCAAGGTAATGCTTCACATAACCGTAAGCGGTCTTTTCCGCAACGGAGCCTGTAGTTCCTGCCTTGAACACGTTTTCGGGTCCGAAAAGGGTCTCGGTGTATTTATGAGCGGAGGTCTGATATTCGCCCGAGAAGTTAAGGTCTATATCGGGCGCCTTGTCGCCGTTAAAGCCGAGGAAGGTCTCAAAGGGGATATCGTGACCCTCACGGATATAATCAGTGCCGCATTTGGGGCATTTTTTCGGCGGCAGGTCATATCCCGAGCCGTAGGAACCGTCAGTAAAAAACTCGCTGTTCTTACAGTTGGGACAAAGATAATGGGGCGGCAATGCGTTTACCTCGGAGATACCCGACATATTCGCCACAAAGGAAGAACCTACTGAACCTCTCGAGCCTACCTGATAGCCGTGTTCATTGGAATTTGCCACAAGCTTCTGAGCGATCATATAAAGCACCGCAAAGCCGTTTTTGATAATGGAGTTAAGCTCCTTGTCAAGCCGCTTCTGAACGATATCGGGAAGGGGGTCTCCGTACATTTCCTTTGCTCTCTGCCAGGTTATGCGTGGCAGCTCTTCCTCTGCGTTATCCATACTTGGAGTAAATGTTCCGGGAGGAATTGGACGGATATCGGGGTCTATCATATCCGCAATTTTGTTGGTATTCGTCACCACGACCTCGTATGCCTTTTCCTTGCCGAGATAGGAAAATTCCTCAAGCATTTCGTCGGTAGTACGCAGATAAAGAGGCGGCTGGTGTTCGGCGTCTGCAAATTTGTCAAACATAAGTATCTTTCGGAAAACCGAGTCCGACGGGTCCATAAAATGCACGTCGCAGGTGGCAACAACGGGAATGTTCAGCGCATCTCCAAGCTTAACAATGGTCTTATTAAACTCCTGCAGGTCCTCCACAGTCTTGATATTGTCATAATCCTCGTCACGGATAAGGAACTCATTGTTAAGACAGGGCTGAATTTCAAGATAATCATAAAATGAAGCAATATCGCAGAGAACTTCCCAGGGTCTGCCGTCACGTACAGCGGTAAAAAGCTCTCCGGACTCGCAGGCGCTGCCCACAATAAGTCCCTCACGGTGTGTGATAAGCTCGGACATAGGTATTCTCGGTCTGCGGTTATAATATTTGATATGACCGAATGAAACGAGCTTGTAAAGATTTTTAAGTCCTGCATTATTTTTTGCAAGGATTATCTGATGATAAGCTTTGAGACTTTTGGGGTCAACATTTTTTGTGACCTTGTTAATGTCGCTGATATTGACGCAGTTTTTTTCCTCAATGAGCCTTGCGGCAAGCTTGATGAAGATTCTGCCCAGCATTTTTGCATCCTCAAAGGCTCTGTGGTGGTCAAATTCTCCAAGACCAAGGTGCTTTGCAACGATGTTCAGCTTGTGCTTTTTCAGCTCGGGGAGCATACTTCTGCACATTACCACCGTATCAATAATAGAAAAATTGAACTTTATCCCCTGACGGACGCATTCCGCCTTGATAAACGCCGTATCAAAGCCTGCGTTATGAGCGATAAGAACAGGATCTTCGCCGCAGTATTCAATAAATTTTTCAAGAGCCTCCTTCTGGGAGGACGCACCCTCTACCATCTCGTCCGTAATTCCCGTAAGCTTTGTTATCCTTTCAGGGATAGGCTTTTCGGGGTCTGCAAAGCTGGAAAATGTGTCGCAAAGCTCCAGATCACGCAGACGAACAGCGCCGTACTCGATTATCCTTTCACCTGTGGCGGAAAATCCTGTTGTCTCAAGGTCGAAAACGATAAGCTCGCCCTTTAAGGGAACGTCCTTGTAAACTCTTACAGCCTCAACGATATCGTCAACGGAATATGCCTCGCAGCCGTAGATTATCTTGAAATCTCCGCCGCTTTTCCGTATATCATCGCAGGCGGCAACAGCCTCGGGAAAAGCCTGCACTCCGCCGTGGTCGGTGATGGCGATAGCTTTGTGTCCCCAGGAATATGCACGTTTGATAAGCTTGTCCGCAGGAGTGATAGCGTCCATTGTAGACATATTGGTATGCATATGAAGCTCAACACGTTTCTCCTCGCAGGTATCGGTCCTTTCCTTTTTCTTTACAAGCATAATGTCGTTTGCTCTGAGAACAAATTCATTGTCGAATGTGTCAAAATCCACCCTGCCACGTATTATAGCTGTTGTTCCGTTTTTAAGTGCAGACAGCACATTTTCGCTGTCCTTGTCGGCAAAATCTTTGATAGATATAGAGCCTGTGTAATCGGTGAGGCTGACGGTGGTTATCCGCTTTTCTTCACCCTTTTTATTCTTTATCTCCTTTTCGGAATAATCAAAAACATCTCCCCAGATAACAACGTTCTGCGGCTCGTAAATATCGCCGATATTCGTCACGCTGTCGGCAAAAATGCGCTTGCCCTTGATTATCTGCGCTCCTTCGCTCATTACGGGTATGGTCTTGAAATCTACAGAAACTATCTCTTCCTTAGGCGGAGCAGAAAAAGCAGGCTTCTGAGTAGTGTCAGGGTCGGGAACCGGAATGGAGTTTTCATATGCCTGCCTCAGCTGCTCCTCATAGCTGTCCTGAGGAGCCTGCTTTTCTATGAGTTTTACAGATATCTTTACAGAAAATTCGTCATTTATAAGCTTTGAAAGAGCCTCCTCAAAGCCTGCACGGGATAAAAGCTCCGCTCCTCCCCTTTTCAGCTCGACATGGAGAATATTATCGTCTATGTAATAAAATGCGCCGTTTAAATGACCGTTTATTACAGCCATATCCTGCTTTAAACGAAGCACAGCTTCGGCAGTATATTTAGCGTCAAGCATATCGGGAGTATATCGGCAGTTCACACGAAGAAGGTCAAGTCCCACAGCCTTTGCGGCAGCACGTTCAAATTCGTCCAGATTTTCAAAACGCTGAAGCTGTCCGAAGGTGGCATAAAGATACATTTTTTTGCCGTCCTTGCTTTTGGAGATGCGTATCAGCTCTCCCCTGCCCACAGGATTTGGAATTTTATCGGTATATTCCGAAAACAGCTCTTTTATCAGCAATTTTTATCTTCCTCCCGAAGTTTGTCTATCTCGCTCATAAGCTCACGCAGTACGTCCTCTTCCCTGACCTTCCGCAGAAGCTCACCCTTTCTGAATATTACAGCACAGCCGTCACCGCCTGCAATTCCGATATCCGCCTCTCTTGCTTCACCGGGACCGTTAACAGCACAGCCCATTACAGCAACGGTTATGTCAAGCGGTATGTCCCTGACTGCATTCTCCACCTCAGCTGCCAGCTTCACCAGGTTAATTTTTGTGCGTCCGCATGTGGGGCAGGACACAAATCTTACTCCGTGACCCTTTCCCACAGCCATAAGAATATCCTTTGCAGCAGCTATCTCCTTAACGGGGTCGTCGGTAAGGGAAACTCTTATGGTCTCGCCAATGCCGTCACAAAGCAGAGAACCTATTCCTACCGCAGATTTGATTATTCCCATTCTCTCGGTACCCGCTTCGGTAACACCTAAATGAAGAGGATATGAAGTCCTTTCTGCGGCAAGACGGTAAGCTTCTATCATAGTTTTAACGTCCGAGGATTTTATGGAGATAACTATATCCTCAAAATCACATTTTTCAAGCAAAGCGGCGTGATTTAATGCACTTTCTACAAGTGCCTCGGCACAGGGTCTGCCGTATTTTTCAAGAAGCTCCTTTTCGAGAGAGCCTGAATTTACGCCTATCCTGATGGGGATATTCCTCGACCTGCAGCAGTCAGCCACAGTCTTTACCCTGTCGATACCGCCAATATTTCCCGGGTTTATGCGTATCTTGTCAACTCCTGCAGCGGCACATTCAAGAGCAATTTTATAATCAAAATGGATATCAGCCACAAGGGGTATGGATACCTTGTTTTTGATAGCAGGAATGAGCCTGACCGCCTCCATATCGGGAACAGAAGCTCTGATTATCTCGCACCCTGCCTTCTCAAGTGAAACTGCCTGCCTGACGCTGCCTTCGATGTCCTCCGCCGGCACATTCAGCATTGACTGTATATAAATTTTGCTTCCGTCAAGAGTAAGACCTCCGACCTTTACGGGATGAAGCTTTCTCATAAATCTATCATTCCTTTAAATTTATCACACAAAAATATTTTTAACATCGTTGAACGTTACTATTATCATCAGTATCATTAGCAGCGCAAATCCCGCAAAATGTACCATACCCTCTGTCTCAGCTTTCATAGGCTTGCGGCGGATCGCTTCCACAATGAGAAATACCAGTCTTCCTCCGTCCAGAGCAGGAAGGGGCAGGAGATTGAATATTCCCACATTAACGCTTATGAGCATAGCAATATCCAGGAGATATCCAATATCAAAGCCCGACTTCTGAGCACTTTCGGAAATTACCGTAACAATTCCCACAGGTCCCTGTAAATTGTTAAGCCCGTACTTTCCCGATATAAGGTCTCTCAGGGACATAAGGATAAGACGAGAATAGTACATAAATTTGTTTGCGGCGGCAGGAAGAAGCTCGGCAGCCGTAATATCCTTGAGATACACCTTGAAATCGTAATTAAGTACTCGCTCGCCTGTTTCCTCGTCAATAGTCAGACCGAATTTCACTCCGTCAAGGGAAATTTTCTCACCGTTTCGCTCAACCACGAAATCCAGAACGCCGTCCTCGTCATTCCTGAGCTGATAGATAATGTCGTTTGCGGTAAAAATGTGCAGTCCGTTGACCTTGACTATCCTGTCCCCCTGAACCATTCCCGCTGTCTCGCAGCCCGAACCGGGAGTGACCTCGGCAATTATCGTAGTGGTAAGCTTGCCCGAAACAAGAAAAATAATTAAGGCTATAATAAATCCCAGAATAAGATTCATCACCGCTCCTGCAGCAATAACAGCGATACGCCGTCCCACAGGCTTTTTTCGGAAGCTGTTCTCGTCGTCCGAGTCCTCGTCCTCGCCCATAGAGCAGAAACCGCCCAAAGGCAGGAGCCGTATGGTAAACAGCGTGTTTTTTCCCTGTTTCTTAAATATCACAGGACCCATACCAATGGCAAATTCCTGCACATCAATGCCGCATTTTCTTGCCACGATAAAATGACCGAATTCGTGGACAATAACTATCACGCAGAAAATAAGAACTGCGCTGACAATGGAAATAACTGTACTCATTTATTCCTCCGAACAGTAATATCAGCAAAATCTGCTGTCTATATAAGCCCTTGCCTCTGCGTCTGCGGATAAGACCGCCTCAAGAGAATCGGCAGGCCGCACCGCAATATTATGGAGAGCGCCGCTCACTCCTCTGCCAATATCGCAAAAACCTATCTTTCCCTCAAGGAAAAGCTCAACCGCTCTTTCATTTGCACCGTTTACAATACTTCCTGCCGTACCGCCCGTCTCGGCAGCTTTTACGGCAGCTTTAAGGCACTCAAAGGTATCGTAATCTGGCTTTTCAAAGGTAAGCCTGCCGTAATCGGTGAGAGAAAGCTCACCCGAAAGTGACTCGCACCTTTCGGGATAGGTAAGAGCAAGCTGAATGGGTATCTTCATATCTGGAACGCCAAGCTGAGCGATAACTGCATTATCCGAAAGAACAACTGCCGAATGTACGACGCTCTGCCGATGTACAACGATCTCCACCTGAGAGGGCGACACGCCGAACAGATGGCACGCCTCCATAAGCTCCAGCCCCTTGTTCATCAGCGTTGCGCTGTCAACGGTGATCTTTCGTCCCATTGACCAGTTTGGGTGACAAAGCGCCTGTTCAACGGTGACATTTTCAAGCTCACTTGCTGTCTTGCCGAAAAAAGGACCGCCCGAAGCAGTAAGAATAATGCCCTTCAGCTGCTTGTTAACGTCTCCCTCTATCCCCATAAGACATTGAAAAACAGCACTATGCTCACTGTCAATGGGAAGAATGGTTATCCCTTTCTCTGCGGCAAGTTTCATTACGATATCGCCGCCTGCAACAAGAGTTTCCTTGTTGGCAAGAGCGACCTGTATACCGCTTTCAAGCGCAGCAACGGTAGGCTTCAGCCCCACCATTCCCACAACAGCATTAACGGTGATATCCGCAGCTCTGTCGGCAGCAAGCTCACAAAGCCCGTCAATACCTGTAAGTATTTCCGTATTGCTGCCTGCAAGCTCCTCTTTCAAAGGCTTGTAGAATTTTTCATCAAAAATGCATACCCTTTTGATATTAAACTCTCTCGCCTGCTCCGCAAGCTTTTTATAGTTGCTTTTAACGGCTGCGGAATGGATCTCAAATCCGTGACGGCGGCACACCTCTGCGGTCTGGGTGCCTATAGAACCGCCGGAGCCTAAAAGATTGATCTTTTTCATTGTCATTCTCCAAAAAAATCAAGGTGCTGTCCTGCCCCGAATTTATCCGAGCCGAAACAGCACCGATATTTTTTCATCAGCTTACGGAATGAATAAATATTTTCTGACCGAAAGCGTTGAACACAAGCATAATATAGGGAAGAACGAAGAATACGCTGTCAAATCTGTCTACAACGCCGCCGTGACCGGGAAGAAGTTTTCCGTAATCCTTGATGTTGTACTCACGCTTGAGCAGAGAAGCGGAAAGGTCTCCGACCATACTTATAAATGCAGCAATAAGCATAATGACCGCCAGCGCAATGTAGTTAACTTCAAAATCTATTCCCTTGAACGTGTGCATACAATACTTGTAACCCATACCGAAAAGTATGAATACAATTGCTGTGACTACCAGTCCGCCCACAGCGCCTTCTATGGTTTTTTTCGGGGAGATGTCGGGACAGAGCTTGTGCTTTCCGCAGGCAGTACCCACAAAGTATGCTCCTGCGTCGGGTATCCAGGCAGCCATAAGCGCCATCACTACATAACATATGCCGTGAACATCGCTCATATTCTTGAGAGACACAAGGCAGGTTATGGAAAACGTAATAAGGCTTGTAACAGTCACCATGACCGCAAGCTTGTCAAAGGGAAGCTTCTTGTGATCCGCCACATATCCGGCAAACATAAAGAATACGATTATCGTGGCTGCGAACATTCTCCAAACCATTCCCACTTGCGGAAACCAGGTCAGCATCGGTATGGCGGCGGCGAAAAGCAGGCACATTCCGAAGTGAACGGGAAATTTTCTGCAGCCGCAGACGGTGAGTATCTCCTGCACAGCCATTACAGCAATAAAAGCCACAAATATTGGAAAAACCAGCGTATTGTTAAGGCATAGCACCAGAATACCGACAGAAATGCCCACAACCGCAGTAAGCAAACGCTGTTTCACCCTTAAACACCTCCGAATCGTCTGCTGCGTGACGCATATGACTCAAGAGCCTTTTTCAGCTCCTTTTCATCGAAGTCAGGCCACAGCGTATCAGTAAAATAGAATTCGGCGTAAGCCGACTGCCACAACAGGAAATTTGACAGCCGCTGCTCTCCGCTGGATCTTACTATCAGGTCAGCCTCAGGAGCCGAGCCTGTGTAAAGCATTCCCGAAAATGTCTTTTCGTCAATATCCTCAGGGCGAATATCCCCATCTGCGGATAATTTTGCAAGCCGTTTTGCAGCATAAACGATATCGTCTCTGCCGCCGTAATTCATAGCAAGCATAATAGTCATAGAGGTGTACTGAGCCGACTCCTTCTCAAGTTCGACCATTCTTGACCGAAGCTCGTCGGGAAAAGGCGATTTATCCCCGAGAAAGCGTATCCGTGCCTTCTGTCCCGCAAACCTTTCAGCCTCGTCAAGATATTCCTTAAAAAGCTTCATAAGAGCGTCCACCTCATCGGCAGGCCGCTTCCAGTTTTCGGTAGAAAAAGCATAGAATGTTACATACGGGATACCGATCTTTCGGCAGGCTTCCACAACTTTTTTAAGAGCGTCTCCCCCTGCCCTGTGACCAAGGCTTCTGGGCAGACCACGCTTTGCTGCCCATCTTCCGTTTCCGTCCATAATAAATCCGATGTGACGGGGAAGAGAGGAAAGCTCTCTGTTATTCTCAGCAGCTCCTATAACTACACGTCCTCTCGATTACTGTTTCAAAGGACAGATCAGACTGTCATTATCTCCTTTTCCTTTGCGGCTACAGCTGTGTCAACTTCCTCAACAGCCTTGTCTGTGACCTTCTGAAGATCCTTTTCAAAGCCCTTCATATCGTCCTCGGTGATCTCTGAATTTTTCTTCATAGCCTTGAGCTTGTCAAGAGCGTCACGTCTTGCGTTCCTGATAGTTACCTTTGCCTCTTCACCGATAGCCTTGACCTGCTTTACAAGTTCCTTTCTGCGTTCCTCAGTAGGCTGGGGGAAAGCAAGACGAAGGCATTTGCCGTCATTTGTGGGAGTAATTCCGATATCAGAAGCCTGGATAGCCTTCTCAATGTTCTTGAGAGAAGAAACATCCCAGGGCTGGATAACGAGAACTCTTGCCTCGGAAACGCTGATAGCAGCCATAGCGTTTACAGCTGTGGGAGTTCCGTAATAATCCACCTGAACCTTATCAAGAATAGCGGGATTTGCTCTGCCTGCTCTGATGGTGTCAAATTCTCTTCCCAGAGCGGAGAGGCACTTGTTCATCTTATCCTGAGCTGTTTTGATCTGTTCGTTCATTTTAATAATTCCTTTCAATGTATAATTTTATGCCGTTAATTACGTAATTTTTTATTCCTCGGGTACCACGAGAGTTCCCACGGATTTTCCTATGCAGGCGTCGTAAATATTCTCGGGACGGCTGAGGTCGAACACAAGAATGGGAAGATTGTTGTCCTTGCACATCGAAGCGGCAGTACTGTCCATAACCGCAAGATTTTTCACAAGTATCTCGTTAAATGTAAGCTTGTCGTATTTAACTGCGTCATCGTACTTGTTGGGGTCCTTATCGTAAACTCCGTCCACCATAGTCGCCTTGAGAACAATGTCAGCCTCGATCTCGGCAGCTCTCAGCGTGGAAGCGGTGTCTGTGGAGAAGAAGGGATTACCCGTTCCACAGCCGAATATTACCACACGACCCTTTTCAAAATGGCGGACAGCCTTATTTCTTATGTAAGGCTCAGCGACCTGGGGCATAGAAATAGCGGTCTGAACACGTACGTCAAGTCCCATAGACTCAAGAACATCGGCAACAGCAAGAGCATTCATAGTAGTTGCAAGCATACCGATGTGGTCAGCTCTGGTCCTGTCCATAGCACCGCTTGAGCGGCCTCTCCAGAAATTGCCGCCGCCTACGACGATACCCATCTGAACTCCTGCAAGAACGCATTTCTTGATGCTTTCGCAGATAGGAGTGATAACTCCGTAATCAAGTCCTGTTTTCTTATCGCCTGCAAGAGCCTCACCAGAGAGCTTCAGCAGGACACGCTTGTATTTGATCTGATCGGACATTTGCGATATACTTCCTTTCACGATACAGTTTTCACTATTCATTTTACACTATTTTACCCGAAATGTAAAGCGTTTTTTGTAAAAATTTATCATCTCAACAAATTATTTCACATATTCATCAAAAACGCTTTCGCAGGCTGAATTGTCGCAGGTAACGGCATACATATAATAACCGTCCTTTTCAGCCGAAAAATAATTTTCCAGTTTGTCGTATTCATCGGGATTATAGCCCTCAAAATCCTTTTTTCTTGTCTCTATTCTCTTTTCGGCAGCTGCCTTGATATCATCAACGCTCATACCTGCGGTATTTATGATAAAGACCTCGTCTGCAAAACCTCCGGAGCCGCATATGTACATCGAAAAATCACAGCCGTCGGGAATAGTCAGATCAAGATACATTCCGATCCTGTCAGCTCCTACCTCAGCCATAGATGGAAGCTCCACCGCAGCCATAACAGCATTTGCAATATCCTCACAGAGAACGGTCTCGGCCTGCGCTTCAGTCTCGGTTTCAGACGAAGTCTCCGTCTGCTCTGTTTCATCAGAAGTCACCGAGACATCTTCCGAAGCCGATATCTCGGTGTATGTACCGCTTGTTTCGGGACTTGGATCAGTCTCACCCGAGCAAGCGGAAAAAGTAAGGGCACACAATGCCGCACAAGCGGCAGCTAAAGTTTTTTTCATATTACTATCCTCATCTATCTGTATTATTCAGCGCCCCGGATAAAACCCGAGCCCTGTTGAATTCATTATTCGCTGTAAACGTGGGAAAGAAGGAAATCCAACATTATCCTGTAGGTGGACTTCATAAAATGGATACCGTCCGCCTCGGCGTATTCCTCGGGAAAACGTCCGTCGCTGCCCTTTAACGCCGTGTTCAGATCTATATAATAAACGCAGCGGTTATTTGCAAATTTAAGAAGATCCGAATTAAAGCTGTCAATATCCGAATTAAGAATTGGATTGTCCTCACTTGTCTCCCTCTTCCCCGTTACGGGCGGAACGGAAATGATATAAATGTTTGTCTTTTCCCGGTCAATGCTGTCAATAAAATCCCCGTAAGCGGCAAGAAGCTGTTCATCGGTATATGTGCCGAGGAGATTAAGTCCCAGAAGAATATAGAGATTTTCCGGAGCCGCAGCATTTATCTTATCGGCAGCAAGTATCTCGCTTCCGTCGGGATTAGTAAGGGGCGTGCTGTTGATGCTCATAACGCTCATACCCACATTCGCAGCTATCCTGTCCTCGGGAATAAATCCGTAAGAACCAAGTCCGACAATAAGCGAATCTCCCGCAAACATACAGCTGTCAAAATAGCTTTCGTCCATAGGAGCACTTTCTGCAATAGGATTGATATCCGCCGTAGAAGTGCGTTCCTGTTCTTCGGAAGTATTTTCTTCTGTTATGGCTACGATCTCTCCTTCTTTTTTTGCGGGAAGCTCATCGCTTCTCATATAGAGCGTAAAACAGGCTATAAAGCTTGCAAAAACAAAAAGAAGAACAAAAGAAAGCCGGAATTTCATTCCCTTTTTTTTCTTTCTATCGTAGTAAGACGACACTTTCATTTCCCTCTTTCCGAAAATTCTGCAAAGCTAAATTTATTATACTACATACTCGGACAAAAATCAACATTTTGATAAATTAAAATTTTATTAACAAGCAAGTGCCTTCGTATGTACTGCAAAGACATATGCCTGTCAGCCCATAAACAGGCACATATCTCTGCATTTTTCAGCCTGCCGCATTTTCGGCACATTCGAGCATCGTATCGGCAAATATGGCATATCCTCTTGTGGGGTCTCTCACAAAAACGTGGGTCACCGCTCCAACCAGCCTGCCGTCCTGGATAATGGGACTTCCGCTCATTCCCTGAACTATCCCTCCGGCCTTGTCAAGGAGCCGATCATCGGTAATGCGGACGACCATATTTTTCCCAGCCTCTGCTCCTTTAAGGTCAATTTTTTCTATCTCCACGCTGTATTCTTTCGGGGACGAACCGTCCACCGTTGCGTATATCACCGCAGGACCCGTTTTTATCTCCTGCCTCATAGCAACAGGAACAGCACAGGCGATCGAGGGACACTTGTCCATATAGCCGTAAATACCGCTTTCGGAATTAAGCACAAGACTTCCGCAGGACTTGTCCGAGGTAAACATACCGATAAGTTCTCCCGGAGATCCTGCCGAGCTTTTCTTAATACCGCTTATATAAACGTCTGCCGCCTCACCGCTTGACATAGTGAGCATTTCGCCTGTATCCGAGTCGCATACGGGGTGCCCAAGCCCTGCAAACATTTTGGTTGTGGGGTCGTAAAATGTGACTGTTCCAATGCCTGCTGAGCTGTCACGCACCCACATTCCTGCGTGATAGCAGTCATCTGCGGCAGATTTGTCGGGTTTTAAAAATACTACCCTGCTTTCTCCGTCTCTTACCAGCTCAACCCCAAGGGTCTTTCCGCCGCTCTCGCCGATTATGCGGCTGACGTCCTTGTTTGAAGAAACCGGTTTTCCCGAAATGCTTATGATAATGTCCCCTTCGTTTATCCCTGCTTCACGTGCAGGAGACGCAACTCCGCCTCCGTTGTCAAAGCCTGTAAGCTCCACCACAAGCACGCCCTTCGTCAGAAGCTTTATCCCGAAAGGAGTGCCGCAGGGAACGACCACAGGCTCATTCACCTCAGTCACATTAACGTTTTTTATAGGAAATATGCCGAAAAGTCTGAGCTGTTCCGTTCTTTCCGCCACTGCACCTTTCATAGACGAGGCATTATATATAGCATTGCCCGAAGTACATATGTCATAGCTTTCGGGAATAATCCTGTCCGAGCGGACTTCGATATGATCGTTTATAACAAGGCTGCCGCCCTTAGCAACACAGTAATTGTCAGGCAGAGCACAGTTATAATATATTATACTTCCCGTCAGTGCCGCCAGCGCCGTACACGCCGCACTGCGGAACATCTTCAGTGCAAAATTCATATTGACTTCCTCTCCGCAGCGTCTGCCGCATTTGGTGATATACTTTCGGCTTTGTTGCGTTTGCCAAAGCCGAAAGCATAAAGCGTCCTGTCGTGAAACGCTCACAGGATTAATATTTGCTCCTTACCGAAAAATATAAGAGTTTTATATTCTGTAATTTTAGCCCCATTCTTTAAAAAAAGAAGTCGGAATTAGCAGACCAATATAATCTTCACAAAAAACGCTTCATATTTTTCTGTAAATTGAAAAAAATTGTTGCACTTTAAACCATTTTGTGGTATAATATTTTTTATAACCAAACTGCCGACAAAGCAGGATGATATGTATCTTTTTATCAAAGGAATGTATAACATTATGGAAATCCTCAGAAAGGTCTCACTTGTGCTTGGCTGCGCCGCATTTGCCGTGTGCTGTTTGTTTCTGAACCTCCTCGGCGGAATTGCACTTTATTCCAATAATTACCGGAATGCAGGTATGAGTCTGATAATTTCAGTCGGCGTACTTCTTGCCGCACTTGTTTTTGCCTTTTTCAGAAAAGGGATATTCAACCTCCTGTCACTTGTTTTCAATATTGCAGGAACTCTGCTTTATATCTATCCCATAGCCGTTTTAAACGCTATACCAAATTCAGCAGTTCCACGCTCAAGCATAGAAATACTCACATCCAGAATATACCCCGCAGTATCGGTGACCATACTCCTGCTCACAGTAATTTTCGCAGACTTCTTTTCCTATGACCGCTCTGCCGAACGTGCAAGGAAGAAGAGCGAAAAGCTCAAAGAGCGCAAACGCAGCCTTACAGAGGACGAAAAGATCATTTAAAATATATAAAACTTGAAAGGACGGTTTTCAAATGAGCGTAACAATCAAGGACGTTGCCAAAGCGGCAGGAGTATCTGTCGCAACCGTATCCCGTGTTCTGAATAACAGCGCAGCAGTATCCGAAGAAACAGCCGCAGCAGTAAACGAAGTAATAAAGGAAATGGGCTACAGTCCGAATTTTCTGGGAAGAAATCTCCGCAAATGCGAGACTAACAATATCCTTGCCATTCTCCCTTCAACATCGCATACAGTCTACAGCGACATAATCAGAGGTATGCAGGACGCCGCATATCCGAATTACGACATTCTCCTCAGTACCAGCAACAGCCACCTGGGAACAGAAATGCGTCTGCTTGAAATGCTTTTCAACCGCACCGTAGACGCTGCCGTCCTTTTGGGAACACAGCTTGAAGCGCAGACCTTGAACGATCTGAACAAGCGCTACAATATAGCTTTATGCTGCGAACGTGTATCCGGAGCAAAAATACTTACCGTAACGATAAACGACGAAGCAGCAGCATACGACGCTGTAAAAATGTTTCTTGAAAAAGGAAAAACAAAGATAGGTCTTGTAACAACAGGCGGTCATACCGACGCCCTTTCCTCTGTTGACCGTGAAGCGGGATATGTCCGTGCCCTCTCCGAATATGGGATCAAAGCCGAGGAAAAATACATTTACAGATGCTCATACGAATACTCTGACGGCTGTGAGGCAATGAAATATTTCCTTTCATTAGATGAAATGCCTCAGGCAATATTCTGCATATCAGACCTTCTTGCCGCAGGCGTTATAAAGCAGGCTTTTAAAGAGGGCATAGCCGTTGGGACTCAGCTTGAGGTGTGCGGCTTTGACAATATAAGTCTCAGCGAAATGTACACCCCCGGTATCACCACCGTTGCCCAGCCCGGCTATGATATGGGCAGAATGGTAATAAACAAGCTTCTTGACAATATGCACAGCACAGTAAAAAACAACGATATGATCGTGCTTGATCATAAGCTTGTTATCCGAGGCTCCGCAAAATAAAAATTTTCCGAAAGGACGCTTTCCAAAAATGATTTACACCGTCACATTCAATCCCGCCGTAGATTACGTTCTTCGTCTGAACGCCCTGTCACAAGGCGGAATAAACCGCACCGCTTCCGAGGAGATATGCTGGGGAGGAAAAGGCATCAATGTTTCCACCGTTTTAAAAATGCTCGATACCGAAAGCGTGGCTCTCGGATTTACCGCAGGCTTTACAGGCGAAGCTCTTGAGAAAGCTGTTAAAAGTATGGGCATTGACTGCGATTTTATTCGTCTTGAACAAGGCGTTACAAGAATATGCGTAAAGCTTTTTGAAACAGAAAGCTCCGAAGAAACGGAAATAAATCCCGGCGGTCCCGAGATCGACGGACAGGCAATAGATAAGCTTCTTCATCAGCTTGATAATCTTGCAAGCGGCGATATTCTCGTCCTTGCAGGCAGCGTTCCCAAATCCGTCCCCAACGACATTTACGAAACGATATGTAAAAGGCTTGAAAACAGCGGCGTTCTCATTGCCGCCGATGCTTCGGGAGAGCTTCTCACAAAGCTTCTGAAATATAAGCCGTTCCTCGTCAAGCCCAATCATCACGAGGTGGGCGAGATATTCGGCTGTCAGATATTTAACGCCGACCAGGCGGAAGCCTGTGCACTCCGCCTAAGAGTTATGGGCGCTGCAAATGTTATCGTTTCAATGGCAGAAAACGGTGCCGTACTTGCCGCCGAGGACTCAAACGTCTACAGGATAGGCTCTCCCAAAGGAACAGCTGTCAATTCCGTAGGCGCAGGCGACTCAATGCTGGCAGGCTTTTTAGCAGGCTATCTCAGAACAAACAGTTACGAAGAAGCATTGCGCTGGGGTACAGCGGCAGGCAGCGCCACAGCATTTTCCAAAGGTCTTGCCGACAGACCCACATTTGACCGATTATTAAAGGAGATATCGCAATGAACAGGATAGCACGCTTTGAAAAGGTTTCCTTAAATCAGTTCACCGCCGATGCAAAAAAAAGCTTCCCAAACCTCACCGACAATGACTGCAAGGAGCTTTACGAAAAAATAAAGCTGCCCGTCAGAGCCACCGCAGGCGCCGCAGGTTACGATTTTTTCATTCCCCTCACCGTCACCCTTGAGCCCGGAGAGACCGTAACTATCCCCACAGGAATAAAAGCATTTATCGAAAACGGCTGGTTCCTTATGTGCTGTCCGAGAAGCGGTCTGGGCTTCAAATATCGTCTCAGACTCAACAATACCGTAGGAATTATCGACAGCGATTATTATTACGCCGATAACGACGGTCATATCCAGATAAAGCTCACAAACGAGACCAACGAGGGCAAAACCGTAACAATGGAACAGGGCAGCGCATTCTCACAGGGCATTTTCATTCCTTTTGGAATTACCGAAGACGACTGCGCCGAAAACGTCCGCACAGGCGGCTTTGGAAGCACATCAAAATAATTTCTTATCTGCTTTTTATATTATAGCACATTTGTATCAATTTGTCAATACAAAAAGAGAACAAATGAGTGCAAGTATCAAATTTTGTATAGATAAACAAAAGTATGATGCTACGCTTATAAAAATAGCACATATAACCTAAAAGGCTGATGCAGATAAATGCATCAGCCTTTTCATTTAAGCATATTAATGCACGAATTTTTCGATAACATCGGCAATGCCGTCTTCGTCATTTGAAGGAGCTATGTAATCCGCAGCAGCCTTTGCAGCCTCACAGCCGTTTGACATACAAACGCCCAGCCCTGCATAGCTTATCATAGAAACATCATTGAACCCGTCACCGCAGGCAATGACCTCTTCTCCCGAAATTCCAAGCCTGCCGATAAGCGTTTTAATAGACTCCGCCTTGTCAATGCCATTGGGAACGATCTCTACAAAGAACGGCTCAGAGCGGAAAACATTGGCTTTGCCATTCAGAAGCTCCGCAAGGCGTTTTTCGGCTTTTTCCGCCAAAGAAGGCTCTCCCGTAAGCAGGCATTTTACCGGAGCAAAGTCTATCTCATCAAGAAATCTGTCCGTGACCCTGACAGGCATTCCGTTAATTCTCGACTCAAGCTCAATGTACTCGTCCTTTTTATCGGCGGCAATGATATCACCGTCCTTGTAGGTAATAACGCCTATGCCAAACTCTTTAGCTGTCTTATACGCCGTCTCAAGAGCCTCCCGTGAGATCGTGTTTGAAGCAATAGTCTCCCCCGTGAAAGCGTCTTTGATAAGCCCGCCGTTAAAGGGCAGAAGATATCCGCCGATACTTGACAGCTCCAGCTCCCCTGCCGCATAGGCAAGTCCCGGCTCGGGGCGGCCTGAAGCAATGGCAATGATAAGTCCCTTTTCCGCAGCATTCATAAGCGCCTTTCGGGTCTTTTCGGTAATGAGCTTTCTGCTGTCGGTAAGAGTCCCGTCAATGTCAAGAAAAATAATTTTATACTTCATATAACATAAATCTCCTAAAATCTTTTATATCTTAATTTTAATCCTATGACTATAAATTTTTCAACCGTAAAATAAAAAGAAAGATAGAACAAATAAAAAGCAGCCATCATAAAGATGACTGCTTTTTATGGAAAGATTTTAAGAGAGGATAGTGTGTTTTGTTAATCAAAGAACTGTAATGTTTCTTTGAGCTTGATTATATTATACACTATACTTTCTAAATAATCAATTCATTTTTTACACAAATATTATGGAAATTTTTAAGCACAACTTACATAAACACAAATTATCGACATCGCATTTTGTGCACATTTACAATATTGCAAATAAAATTATCCCAAACTCTTATATTTTTCCTCATATATCTGCTCAATGAGCCTTATCCCCTCGGAGGTTTTAAATATCCTGTTTTTGACCGAAGCAACAGCGCTGTCAGGCATATCGTCCTCATAGATATTCACCAGGAAATCCGCTTCAATAAGTATCTGGAGCCCGATAGAATCTATCCCGTGATATGTGTGATGACGTCCAACCATATTGCAGACCCTTTGAATAAACTCCTCGTCCGCCCCCAGCGCAGAAAGGATATCAGCAGCTATTGCAGGACCCTCCAGCTCCTGATACTTTCCGTCAGAAGAGCCGTGGAGCATTTCCGCATTATGTATTCCGATATCGTGAAGCACCGCCGCTGCTTCAAGTATGTCCTGCTCACGCTGCTCAAGCCCTTCACGCAAGCCTATAAGACGTGCATATGCATACACTTTCATAAAATGGTTTATCCGTTTAGGGTCTCCCCTGTCATAGCTTACGGCGCTGTCAATAATATCGCATATATTCATAAAAAAACTCCTTTCATCTCTCAACAAATGGCTTTGAGTGCATAAAATAATATCACCGACGGCTTTTTTGCAAGTCATTTTCAATTATGGAGGGATATTATGTCACACGAACACTACTTTTTAGGCTCGTCCACATCTTCGGGTTTTGTCACATCCATCGGAGAACTGCTTCGGGATACGGACAACACGGTCTATATCCTTAAAGGCACGGCAGGAAGCGGCAAATCCACACTTATGAAGAAAATAAGTGAAGCCTTCACCGACAAGCCCCAGGAAATATATCATTGCTCCGCCGACCCATATTCCCTTGACGCCGTATACCTTCCCGAAAGCAAAGCGCTGATAATAGACGGGACTGCTCCACACTGCATAGACCCCGTTTATCCCAAAGCAGTAGAAAGCATTGTGGACCTTGGCGCATATATCGAGACCTCAAAGCTGCGTTCAGCCAGAAAAGAGATAGTAAGCCTGACCGATGAATACAGCGGCTGTCACAAACGCTGCCGTCTTTGCCTCGGAGCAGTATCGTCGGTGATAGAAGATATCGAAGTCTCCGCAAACGCTGCGCTCAACACCGCAAAGCTCTCCGTATTTACAGATAAATTCATCAAACGGGTGATACCCAAAAAAGATATAAAATGCGAGGGACATATTTACAGAAAGCAAAGAGCCGCCATTACAATGAATGGCTATGCTTTCCATATTCCGGAAAGCGGAAAGATATATCTGTTAAACGACGATAACATCGCTGCCGCAGCAATATTTTTAAGAGAAGCGGCGGCAAAGATATCGCAAAAAGGTTATGATGTTTTCATCAGCGAATGTTATCTCAGCTCCGACCGATTCATTGAGCATTTAAGCGTTCCCGAGCTTGATGTCTCATTCATCACTTCTAACTGCATAAACAGCCTGAGCCTTGAAAGCTTTGAAAAGCATATAAATTTCAGACGCTTTTACTGTGCTGATGTCCTTACAAAAAACACCGCTTTGAAACAGCGCATAAAATTCGGCAAAAAAGCCTGCGCCGAATTTTTAAAGGAATCCGCCGCAGCGCTTATTGACGCCAAGACCATACACGACAAGATCGAGGAGCATTACATCGCAGCCGCCGATTTTGACGGCCTCAACAGGCTTGCCTACAAGCTTATCTCGGATATAAAAAGCTTAGGCTGACTTTTCCTCCTTAACGCCCTCTGTGCTTTCGGGAATAAACAGAATCTTTATAGTCATAAGTATCAGCTTAAGATCCAGCAGGAAGGAATACTGCTCAATGTACATCAGATCAAGTCTCAGCTTGTCATATGGAGTGGTGTTGTACTTGCCGAGGAC
Organism: Huintestinicola sp.; assembly: GCF_050874005.1. GTDB lineage: Bacteria > Bacillota > Clostridia > Oscillospirales > Ruminococcaceae > Huintestinicola. Next base: position 27,329 of record NZ_JBNMJV010000016.1, on the reverse strand, counting down.
CTGTGCATATCCTGTAAGACCTGCCTTCACCTTGAGCCTGTAGCGGAATTCAGGCATTACCTTTTCGTTTTCTGAGGCAAGCTCAGGGCGCTCGGGGCGGGGTCCTACAATAGACATATCGCCCTTGAGAATATTAAGTATCTGCGGCAGCTCGTCTATCCTCACCTTTCGGATGATTTTTCCGACAGGCGTGATACGGTCATCATTTTCACCTGCAAGACGGGCAACGCCGTCGCTCTCTGCGTCAGTTCGCATACTGCGGAACTTGTAGACCTTGAATATTCTGCCGTCCTTGGTGAGCCTTTCCTGTGTATAAAAAACCGGACCGCCGTCATAAAGCTTGATACAAAGAGCAGTTATAAGCATTATGGGCAGCGTAACGATAAGCCCGATAACGGAGACTGCAAGATCAAGCGCCCGTTTCATTATAAGCTCCTCTGCAGACAGTCCCGAATTTCTGCACACAAGCAGAGGCGTGTCAAAAAGATGTATCTGCTCCGCTCCCCTGATAATGATATCCGAAAGTTTGGGAGTGATATATGTGCGCTTCGACTGCGCAAAGCATATTTTAAGAATGTCGTTCTTTTTCTCGCTGGGTACATCACAGATAATAGCAGCGTCAAATTCGTTAATAAGCTGGGTGATAGTATCCATATCCTCTTCGCAGCTTACTGCACGGCAGATCATAAATCTGTCCTCACGCCTGCTCATCTTCTCAATAAGAGGAACAGCCTGTCTGCTGCCGTAAATTATCACCATTTTTCTCGGGGCATACAGCTTTGAATATATCCTGTTGCCCGCAAGTGCCCATATGAATATAAATGCAATATCAACGATCGTCTTTAATGCAATGGGAGGGACATCTGCCACAGCACGCTCAAGCAGACATATCTGAACATAGGTAATGCCGTTGATAAAGATCACCGACAAAGACTGAGAATAAATTATATCCGACACTCGGAGAAGTCCTATTCTGAAACCGTTATAGATACGTGAGAACAGAAATATCAGGATCAGATAGACCCCGAATATCAGAAGATTTCCCTTCCAGCCGAAATAATCTGCCTGAATTCGTGAGTTTTCCAGCTTGATATTATAATGGGTGAGCCATACATAAGCATAGGAGCCTAAAAGGAAGGCGATAAGCACTCCCGAGATCAGCCCCATAATAAAACGCTTGTATTTGTCACGCTTTTTAACATTCATTAAAGAAGAACATTCCTTTCAGAGCCGCAGCTTTTGTCATCATACTTAATTATTATAGCACAATACTTAGCCAAAAGCAAGCCCTATTCCCGATTATTGCCAAAAACTGCCGAAAGGAGCTCTTTGACTCCGATGATAAGAATAAAGACTGCAAATATTTTTCCTAAAAGCTCCGAACCCATAAGCTTTGCCGCAAATGAGCCTGCCGCCGCTCCCAATATTCCCGTGAGAACAGAGGGGACAAGCTCTTTAAAGCTTATCAGTCCGTTTTTACGGTGTATGATAACTGACAGAAGAGCTATGGGAAGAAAGAATAGCAGATTTATCCCCTGCGACTCAAGCTGTGACATTCCCATTATCGCCGTTAGCCATATGATAAGCACCATTCCTCCGCCCACTCCCAGAGAAGCAAGCAGCCCCGTAAAAAATGCGGCTATCCACGTGAGCGCTGTCATAGAAACAAATTCCTCACGCCTGCGATAACAAGGAGCAGACCGAATATACCCGAGAGAATTCTTACGGATATCCTTTTCATCAGAAAGGTCCCAATGACCGCACCTGCAAGTCCGAATGGTATCAGTTTTAGTGCGCCCAAATAATCAAAGCTGCCGTTTCCAAGATAAAAAAGCGTCGAGACAGCGGACAGGGGCAATGTCAGGGCAAGTGAACCTGCGTGTGCTTTTTTAGGCTCATATCCAGCCTTTTTGAGCATAGGTACGGCAATTATACCGCCGCCCGAGCCGAAAAATCCGTTTGCAATTCCTGTCAGAGCTCCGAGAAGCCCCATTTTTGTTTTGTCCTTCATAAAAATATCACCTCAAGGCTATTGTTTACACGTCTGCGAAAAATATAACATTTACATTCGGACGATTTTGCGGTATAATATATTTATCAGTAAATCAGGAAGTGATATTTTGAAAAAGATAAAATGGTTTGCCACAGGCGGGACAATATCCTGCGTCCCCACCGAAAACGGTCTCTCCCCTGCCGCCGCCGAGGAACAGATGAGGGATATGCTCACGAACATTCCCGAAACGGGAGCGAAAATTTTTCCCGAATGTATAATTAACATTGACAGTTCGGACATATCCTGCGAGGATATAAGAAAAATCGGACTTTCGGCATATAAAGCTATACAAGACGGCTTTGACGGTATTATCATTACACACGGCACGGACACAATGGCATACACCTCGGCGATGCTTCGGAAAATGCTCGTTTCTCCTCCCGTACCCGTTATCATCACAGGGGCGCAGAGACCATTTTATTCGGACAATTCCGACGGAAAAGCAAATCTTTTCAATTCTCTGAATGCCGCTCTGAACAGTTCTTTGAACGATGTATATCTTCTGTTCGGAGACAAGCTTATACGAGGAGATTTGGCTCACAAAGAATATACCCACAGCGACAATGCCTTTATCAGTTCACGAGAATATGCGGGTATAATAAAGGACGGGGCGCTTCTGTTAAATGACATTCCCCATAATTCGGGCGAATACAGCTTCAATGACGATTTCGACGAAAATGTTATGCTCATAAAGCTCACCCCGGGGACAGACATAAGCATTTTTTCATATGCTGTTGACAGAGGTGTCCGGGGTATCGTTATCGAGGGCTACGGAACAGGCGGAATCCCTCACCGACTGCTTGACGGTATCGCATATGCCGCAGGAAAGGGCATAAAAATAATGCTCATATCCCAATGTCTTCACGAAGGCGTTGATATGAGCATTTACGAGGTTGGTGTAAGTGCCGCAAGGCTTGGCGTTATGTCAGGCGGCGAAATGACTGCCGAGGCTGCTGTGGCTGAGATGATGTTTATGCTTGGGAAAGAGCGCTGTTCATAAGAGACAGAATATATTCTCCGAATTTTTCTCCCGCAGGCAGGTTTTCGTTCAGTACAAGCTCCCTTCGGCAAAACTTCACAGGCTCACCTGTTTTTCGGTTTGTTCCTGTTTTTTCGATTTGTTCATAATGGAGGACTGCACCGTATCTCTGCCACGATGGGAGCGAATTATAATCAATGCCGTAAGAAGCCAAAAGCTCTGTCTTAAAGGGAACGTCCTGCCCTTCAAGAGTCTTGGTGGCGGAAAGATAATCCATACCGTCACCGAGCAGGACATAATAACAGCAGGAATCAAGTGAATTTCTCAGAAGATCGGTCTGTCTCCAGGAGAAATAATCCTTGACTGCTTTCTTATCTTCCATAGGTATCAGACGGCAGTCAAAGGACACGGGAGCGCCCAGCTTTATGGAGAAAAAGCCGCTTGCTTCGCCTGCAAGAACGGATATCAGCTTTCTTGTCTTGCGGTTGTAGGTGTTGTCGGCAGGGTGAAAAAGCAGGGATATTTCATCGCTCTGGGTATAGCCTGCAATAATATTGAATCCGCAGGACATAAGGTGCCTGACAGTTTCTGTCATATATCTGTAAAATCGCTCATCATACGGCTTGATGAAATTTTTTTCGGTGAGATTTGAAAAGCCCCGTCCGTCAAGTCTGGCGCAGAGAAGCATATGGGGGTCAATATAGCTGTCAAAAGCTTTTTCCAAAGCTCTCATTTTTCTGTCAAAGGCTTCAAACTCCATCGTTATCCCTCCATTCCTCTGTAATAAAGCCATTTTCTGTCAGCCTCACATAATAAAGCCTGTCAAAGCCCTCTGACATTGACGGTATCACAAGCTTTCTGTGAGTAGCTGCAACTGCCACATCGGGAACACGGCTTTTACCCGCTCTTGCCCTGTTTCGTGCAATGCATTTTTCTATCTCCGAACAGAAATAATAGCCCGTTATCTTATATCCTGCCGATGAAGCCATATCTATGTATCTTTTTCTGTCCTCGGGCGTTGGATTTGTATTGTCGGACACAAAATCACTGCCGGAAGCTATGCACTTCTGCAGAAGCTTGTATTCCTTATTGCGTGTTTTCATCTCGTCAAGGCTTATATGTTCATAATCGCTGAAAAAGCTGTTGTAATAGCTTGTCTTGCCGCTTGCCTGCACGCCTATGAATATTACTGCTTTTGGCATTTCCCCACTTCCTTACATCTCTTTTTAAAACAAGCTGCTCCCGAAAATTTCCGGAAGCAGCTTGAATTTTTATCAGGATATTTTTATTATCTTTGCAAAATTTGCCATAATTTTCTTGGTGCCCACCGTATCAAAGGCTATCTCAAGCAGGTGGTCGTTGCCCATAGGCTTCATTGAGACAATGGTTCCCTCACCAAAGGTGTTGTGCTTTACTCTGTCGCCCACTCCATACGAAACTGCGGCGTTTTTCTTTGCCTCTTCTATCTTTTTGTTTGCAAGCTGGCTTTGGAGAGTGTATGCGTGAACGGGAGCGGTAATTCCGTCATCGACCTTCTTGGTGGTCTTGACCGTTCCGTCAATGCGCTCAATGCAGTCCTTGTCTATCTCCTTTATGAATTTGGACTGGAAATTGCGCTGAGTGGAGCCGAACAGCATTCTCTGCTGAGCGTGGGTGATGTACAGCTTTTCCTTTGCACGTGTTATGCCCACATATGCAAGGCGGCGTTCTTCTTCAAGATCCTCGGGATTGTCAAGGCTGCGAAGTCCGGGGAAGATACCGTCCTCCATACCTACTATGAAAACAACAGGAAACTCCAGTCCCTTTGCGGAATGCATCGTCATCATACAAACGGCGTCTGCATCTGCGTCCAGCTTATCCACATCGGTAAAGAGGGAAATTTCTTCAAGAAAATCGGAAAGCTCCGCAGGCTCTCCCGCTTCCTCCTTTGCCTCCATAAAGGCAACAATGTTGGATTTAAGCTCCTCAATATTCTCAAGGCGTGCAAGTCCCTCGTCGCCCTGGGCTCTGAGCATTGCGCCGTAGCCTGTCTTATCAACTACAGTATCGAAAAGCTCTTCCAAAGTCATTTCATTAGCTGCTTCCGACAGAGAAATGAACATATCCGCAGTTTTGACAAGTGAAGCGGATTTTTTGCTGAGAGGCGCATAGGTCTCGGAGTCCTTCATGACCTCAACAGGAGGACGCTTCAGGTCTATGGATATCTGCTCGATCATTGAAAGAGTGCTGTCTCCGATACCTCTCTTAGGCTCGTTTACTATCCTCTTAAATCTGAGCATATCGTTGGGATTGTTGATAACAGAAAGATATGCAATAATATCCTTTATTTCCTTGCGGTCATAAAATCTCATACCGCCGATAACTCTGTAGGGTATGCCGCTTGCGGTAAAGGCCTTTTCAAGAGAGTTTGACTGGGCGTTCATTCTGTAAAGGATAGCGTAATCCTTGTACGACCTGCCGTCCTTAACCCCGTCAAGGATAATATTTGCCACATATTTGGACTCTGCTGCTTCGTCGGAAGCCTTGTAGACGGTGATCTTGTCTCCGTCCTTAACGTCTGTCCAGAGCGCCTTGGGCTTTCTGCCCGTATTGTTTGCAATGACCGAGTTTGCGGCATCAAGTATCACTTGTGTGGAACGGTAATTCTGCTCAAGCTTTATGACCTTGCAGCCCTCGAACTGCTCTTCAAATGAAAGGATATTTTCGATAGTGGCTCCTCTGAAGCGGTAAATTGACTGATCGTCATCGCCTACAACACACAGATTTTTATACTTATCTGCAAGAAGTGCAACAAGTCGGTACTGAGCCATATTGGTATCCTGATATTCATCCACCATTATATATTTGTAAAGATTTCTGTAATGGTCAAGAACATCGGGTTCCTGCTCAAAAAGCTGAACGGTCAGCATAATAATATCGTCAAAATCCAGAGCATCGGCGCTGCGGAGACGTGACTGGTATTCCTTATATATCTTTGATACAGTAAGTTTCTTGTAATCTCCTGCCGCTTCCTCCTCGAATTGCTGGGGAGTAATAAGCTTATCCTTGCAGGCGGAAATAACGGCGGCAACTGCCTTGGGGTGAATAGCCTTGTCTGAAATATCAAGTGCGTCCATACTTGTCTTGATAAGGCGCTGGCTGTCATCACTGTCGTATATGGTGAAGCTTCGTGAATATCCCAGCTTTTCGATCTCCCTGCGGAGAATACGGACGCAGGCGGAGTGGAATGTGGAAGCGTTTATCCTGCTTCCCGTTTCTTCTCCGAGCATATCAGAAAGTCTCTGTTTCAGCTCGTTAGCCGCCTTGTTTGTAAATGTAATGGCAAGGATATTCCACGGCTTGACGGGATCAACGGAAATGATATCCGCAAGGCGGGAAACAGTCTCCTCAGAACGGTCGCCGTCATAGTTTTCAAGGAAAGCCATATCATCATCAGAAAGAGCAGCATAGCTGCTTTCATCCGCATAAGCGTTTCCGAAAAGTATCATATTTGCAATACGGTTCACAAGAACAGTAGTTTTTCCGCTTCCTGCGCCTGCGAGAATAAGCACAGGACCGTTCAGAGAAAACACCGCCTCCCGCTGCATATCGTTCATACGTTCAAAATACTTGTTCAAAACGGCTCTCTTAACCTTAATGAAATCACTCATTACCTTCAAGCTCTCCTATTTTTCAAATGCTAAATGTATTTTTCTCACGCCGAAGCCCCTTAACGCAGCAGAACAGAACAGCTGTCCCTTAATAAAAAACTCTCCGACGTATTTAATCTATATTATAGCACATTTTCAAATTCATAGGAATAGGGAAAGCATATTTTTAACATTTTTATAATAATTATTTTAATTTGTTTCAGCATATGACTGCCGTTCGATTTTTCTGCCTCCGCTTTGCTATTTTGTTCTTGCAAAACAGAGACAGATGTTTTTATTTACTTGTTTTTCCTGTGCAGTTCTTCATATTTATGCTTGGTTGCCATTCCTCCACGAATGTGACGCTCTCTTTTATTTGTTTCCAGAACCTTTTTAACTTCATTATAAAGCCCCAAGCTTATGTGAGGAAGTTTTTCGGTGAGGTCTTTATGTATGGTCGGTACAAACCCGAAAATCTTCCGAGAGCCCCAGATCGTCCATTAAATTGAGATAAACGTCGATCTTTCCGTCCTTGTCAACCGTAATTTTATTGACGATTTTTTTCAGTTCCGCATTTGTCATTGAGCATAGATCTGCCGATGATTCCATGGACTTCACAGTATCGGAAATTATATCCTCAAGCCTTTCGGATTTATTGACTTTATTTTCGATCATTTTCAGATCATTCTTTACTGCTTCTATCTCGCTGTTTACGGAACCAAGCTTTTCATTAAGTTTTTCTCTTGAAATAAGCTCGTCAACGTACATATCCATATATTTCTGAGCTGTATTCTCAAGCTTTGCAAGCTTCTTTTTCAGTTCGTCATAATTCCCGCTGTCGGGATTTACATCGTTATACTGCTTACGGAAGCTTTCGGCAACGTTCTTCGCAAAATCAGCCTTATTTGATATCACTGCGCTGAAATATTCCCGAAGTGCGTCAATGAGCTGCTGCTCTTTTATAATGGTACGGTTTTCACAGCTTCCTGTGCCCTTGCTGTTTCTTCCGCTGCATACCCATCTGACCTCGCCACGATACACAGACCGTCTGAATGAATACCCGCACTCGCTGCACCTTATAAGGGTGCTGAACAGATGCCTGTTACTCTGACGTTCATGGCTTATGTGAAAAGCCTCATGTCTGCTTGACAACAGCTTTTGTGCCCTGTTAAAAACATCATCTTCAATTATCCGCATTTCGGGGTGCTCGGAAACAAGCCACTCGGATTGCTCTTTCTTACTCCGCTCCCCTGTCAGAAAATCCTTGACCTCTTCACGTCCGTTTACTACTCTGCCTGTATAGATAGGATTTGTCAGTATCCTGCAAATTCCTCCCTGTGACCACTGGCTGCCTCGTTTGGTTCTAAGTTCACGTTCATTGAGAATTGAGGCAATTTTTGATGCGCCATAGCCTTCCTCAAGATACATTTTGAAAATCTGTCTTACTACCTCAGCCTCACGTTCATTGACAGACAGGTTAAAATAATCTCCGATAGTTTTATCATATCCGTAAACGATATTGGGAACTCTTCCTCGTTCAGCATTGATACGCTTTCCGAACTTGATTCTCTTTGAGGTATTTGCCGACTCCTCCTGTGCAAGCGCCGCAAATATGGTAAGAACAAACTCAGAGCTGCCGAGCACCTTCTGATTTGATGTAAGGAAAACAGTTTCGATCTCAAGCTCCTTCAGCTTCCTTATGCTCTGGAGAAAATCAACGGTATTTCTTGCAAATCGGGAAATATCCTTTACGACCACCATTTCAAACATACCCGTTTTTGCGTCCTTCATAAGCTGCTGAAATTCGTGTCGGTTTCTGACCTTGGTTCCCGAAATGCCCTCATCGGCATATACACGAACAAGATTATGGTTATTCTTTTCCGCAAACTCACAGAAAAATCCCTTTTGCGCTTCCAGACTGTTAAGCTGGTCGGATTTATCCGTTGATACACGACAGTAGGCGGCTATGTTCATTTTGGGGGCTCCTTTCGTTTATTTGATGTATCCATTAAACTATATTCTCATAAAAATCAGTTATACGATATTCTATTTCAGAAAAATCAATATGCATTCTTCATCTTCATATCAAAAGCAGGCTCCATGTGAGTGACTGCACTTCTTCCGAGTCCGTAATCAGCGGCTTTCTTTTTCCAGTTATCATTGACTATGGTAACGATATTTTCTATTTCCTGTTTCGCACTCAATCTATCTATTCCATAATACTCCGCACAGCATTCAGCAAGTTCAAAATCAATGGAACTGTCACTATCTGATACATTCAAAGAAAGCTGATCGCCGTAAATATTAGGGTTCACATCAAAAAGAGGAGATAGCTTCCATCCATTTTTTGTAAGAATAAATGCATGGTTGCGAAGGTGATCGTCAGTGTTTGATACAGCCATATTGAACACAATTCTTTTCCAAAGCTCTGCAAGATCTGCTTTGGGAGATGAGCCGTTTGCCTTTATGAAATCTGCGATATCCGAATATCCCAAACCATCTGTGCCTGAAGCACCATCTGTCTTTCTGAGCAATGTCATAGCTGAGCTGAAATGTATCCTTTTATCATTATTCCTGTCAAAACGCTTTACGAGAAATGTACTGCCCGTTTTTGAAAATGTTTCGATTTTTGCTTCGGGAACATCAAGTCCGCACATAGCTGCAAGATCGTGTGTTACCATTTCCCATGCACCGGAATCCCATTCATCGTGCTTTGATGGAAACTTTGCGATCCATAATGTTTTGTCAGGTGCCTGAACAGTTGCTTTAGGTCTTGCTCCGCCAAGTGATGAACCGGGTGCAAGAAGCATTTTAAGCCATTTTTCCTCACCTTTTTCGTTCTTCTCAAAATTCAATGATGCAGATTCAAGCTCACAAAGTGAAGTCCATGGTGGTGTTGCAAGCTGTTTATCATCAGAAAGAAAAGGTCCGTTCTCACATTCCGAAAATCTTAATCCTCCCATACGTGATTCATCATATACACCAAGCAGATAATCACTCTCTGTCAGTGCTTTCGGTTTGCGGTCTTCTTTTCTTGCGGTTATTGCTTCCCGTCTTTTCATAAGCAATCTGCCCCAGCGGTCAGGGCACGAATCTGAAAAAATACCGAATAATGGCTTTTCATTCGGCACAAATTGTCTTCCTTCGTATAAATACAGATCGGGATCAAGCGAAAACCCATACGGAGAGTCTTTGAGCCATATTTTATCGTATTCAAAGCAGAATAGTTCTTTCCCTTTGTTTGCACTTGAATACAGCTTACCGATAAGCATCGGCTTCTCTGTATCCCATGACTGATATACATAGATTGTTTTTTCCGAATCCTTCATAACAGCTACTCACCTTTCTTTGGTGCCCTTTTTCTTACAGGTAAATCTAAGTCCTGCAGCTTTCTGCCGAGTTCATCATCTTTTGCAATGAGCAGAAGATCTTTGTCCATATTATTAAGTGCATGAAGAACTGCCGCATATATTCCAATTGCTACCGAAGGTGAACCTTTTTCGACCTGCCATAGTGTAGCACGACTGATTCCCGCTCGTTCCGCAACAAGTTCTGCTGATAGCTTACGTCTTAGTCTTGCGAGTTTGATCTGCTCTCCCATAGTATTTAATATTTCTTCAGTTTTAGGCATTATAACAACTCTTTTTTTACTCATGTTACCACCTTCTTTTTAATCTAATGTATATTATTATATACTAAACAATGCATTTTGTCAAGTTTTATAAACATTATCACAAAATATCACTTATTCATTATAAGAAAATCGTTGACGAAAAATCTCAGAAAAGAGTAGAATTATTTGATAAATCCATTATACCCGATATCCGTATGAAATGGCAGGATATCGGGTATTTTCAATTTATTTTTTTGAAAAGGCAGTATCAAGTGCTGTTATCCTCTGATTAACGAAATCACAAAGAAAATCAACACGTTTTGCTGATATCACGCCGCCTGTTTCCAGTATATCACGAATTTCATCGGTACAATTCCATAATCCCGATATTTTGAAGCGTTCAGGATTTCTGACAAGCCTTATCTGTTCGTGATGTGTGCTCTTGAACGGCTTTGATTTTAGCATATACTCGGGTTCGATAAATATATTATTCGTTTCTGTATTGAATTTCAGACTTGTTCCATTATCAAAAATAGGAGCGGCTCCAACAAATTCAAGCGTTTCAACGTTGCGGATAAGCCCGAAATTTCTGAAATGCCTGTCATAGTTTCCGATAAGGAAATCCAGAACCAGCATTTCGTCAATTCTGTCTGAAATTTCCGTAACGCCAATATCCCGGCAGATATTGATATAATGATTGTACAGAGAAGTATTTGAGTCACGCTTTTTAAGGCTCATTACCGAGCTGGCAGGGACAAATTCGGTTTCGGGAGTAATAAAATTATCGCATACACAGGCAGGCTCATTGTTCTCAAAAATGAGGCTGTATGGTACATATGACTTAATCCCCAATTCCCTGCATATGACAGACGCAATCTTCTCGTTAAAGGGTTCCTGCTTATATGGCAGCGTATATCCCTTGATAAGACAGCGTTTACCGTTGATTATTTTCCACTTTTTCCGAAGATTACCGTCCGAGGTATTATCCGGGGACATCATATCGGGATCGTCTATCTTAGCATTGTCAAAAAGTATCTTTCCCATATCCTCCGAAAAATCATTCTCAAAGAAGTTGATGTCAGACCACTTTAGCGGTGAATCTATGGGATTTATCCAGTACTGATCGGACAAGGAAAGCCCCATACACTTTTCGGAAAGGTATGCCAGATCATCGGGAGTATCAAAATATTTGCTGATAGCTGCAAGCTCTTCTGTGAAGCTGATACGGCTTGCGGGAATACGCCTGCCTGCCCACCATTTTCTCAGTGCAGATGTCAGCTCCTTTTTTTTATCAGAATATATACCCACAGGCATATATTCTGCGCTGAAAATCTCATTGACCGAGATTATCATTCCGTCTTCCATTGCAAGAGACAGCACGGCTTTGTCTTTATTCATCAGCAGGTATTCCATTCTGTCACCCCGTTTCATCAGGTCTTTTAATAATTTTATCACATATTATTTTTGCTGTCAAGCCGACATTATTACAAATCTGATACTGTAAGCGGCTTGTAGGTATCGAGGTTATTAGGGCTAATATCTGATACAGAAAGTGGTTTGTATTCATCAGGAATATGACAGAATCCCTTTAGCTTTTCCATATAAAATTTATATGCATATTGTGATTTTTGATTTACCGTAACTTCGCAGCTGAAACGTGATTTATAAGTGCAAACAATTTTTTCAGGCACAAAGATATCACTTACACATCTTTTTACTGTTATTTCGGTAGCATATCCCTTAACTGCAAGATAGTCTCTAAAGGCGTTGTCCATTGTATCACCGCCATTGAAATAGCAAAGCTGTTTATTTCTTGTTTTGTACAAACCCGCAATTTCCTTGCATAATCCTCCCTTGCCATCGCTGAAATATAGCGGCGAGTCATTAATATCACCACCCGCTTTTTCTAAGGATAATTGTCCGCTCTCATAGATAAATTCCCCCAGCAATTCTGCTGTTTTCTTCACATCTGTAAGGTGTTGATCGTTCCTTTCGGAATAATCAATTACCTTGAGCAACCGCTCAAGCATACTGTCACATAATCCCGAGCACTGCGGATGCTCTTTATTTATAAACTCGTTAAAATATAGGCACATTGAGTATAAGTTACGTAGATGATTGCACTTTTCAGGCGAAAGATTTGTTCTCTTTTTTAATTCTTCATTTGCCTTTCTTTTAAAATCACTAATCTTATTTGGAATAACATTTTCTGTAAATGAATACATTCTGTTCAGAAGTCTTGTCAAATATTGATTAAACCAAACATCTGTTATGTCATATAAATAATCCTTCAACAAACTATCGTGCCTGATTACCTCTTTTATCCTCTCATGCTGTTTTTTTCTATTCAATTCTTCAAAGCTCTTCCATTCTTCAGCCTCATCAAAAAGCAGGCGATATCCAATATCGTCAATAATCTGCCCGTAAGTCCTTTTGGCTTCTCCCCTGTGTTTGCTGTTATCCATGACATTTACTATAAAATCGATTTCCATATCATCAAGTGCTTCATCAAGTTCCCTTTGTTGCATATTTTCAAAATCATTGCTTACCAATTCAGAAGTATAAACATCCTCAATATCCTGATAACGCACCTTTTGAAGGAAATCAACTTTTTCATCAATGCTATCAATTTGATCCAGACAATCGATAATGAACTGCATAATAAAGTTTTTAAAATAACCGGTGTTAATCTCAAAAACAATTTTATTGTGTACAGATTTTAGATTATTTTTGATTCTAAGTGTCCAATCATTTATATCATTTTCCATAAACAAAATCATATTATTTACGAGTAGCATAGAACTCCGGGATAAATTGTCATAATCACTGTCTGTTCTGTATTGCCTTATTTCCCAACCGCAAGGTTCATACTGGATTAAGTCCGAACATTTATTATCAAGATTAAAAAACACATGTGCTCGTTGTGAAACAAGTTTATTTTGAAGCATCTCATTACTGATCGTGCACTTCTCAAAATCAGGCTTTTTATTATACTTGTTTCTAACGTGTTTGCCTGCCGATACAATAGTTATGTCACGAAACCGACCCATATGTATTTTTGATGCTATTTCATCCCTACGGAATCCTGAAACAGTCTTGCTAAGATATTTCTTAGGAGTGAATTTTGAATTGTTGCAGAAATGCTCGCTCAAGTCATCCTGATATGAAAGTGAAACAGGGAAGAGTAATTTTCGAGCTATTTTTATCGATTCATCATGTGTATTGCAGTCCGTCATAATATTGAGAGCAATCGGATTTTTCTTTGTTCCTTTCAACAGGCTCTTTCCTAAGGCATATAAAGAATAGCAGAATAACAGTATATTGTAATCCGTCATACAGATTTGCTGCAGCGACTTATAAATGTCTTTTGTCAATGCTTCACCCGTCAGAACTGCGTTATCCGAAACCATTGTCTCCGCAACAGTGCTGAAATATTTAGGAGATATATAACGATATTGACCAAAAAATTTATGCCAGCCTGTGCAAACAGAATTTATAGCAAATCCGCTTTTCAAAAAATTTTCCTGCAACTCATCATTTATATTCATAATATGTAATTCGTCTACTACCTCGCTGACAATATCAATACTAACATCGGTTGTCTCACCATTCTGATCTGAAAAGCCGGCAGTGTATGTCGATGCAATAGGAAATCCGAGAGTCCGTAATTTGTTATTATTCGTAAAGTCAAATTTCAATGTCTGACTGCATTCGAATTTTTTATCCTTATAAATAAACCAACCATCAATCTTCAGTTCGTTCATCTCTATAATTTCAGACGAAAACAGTATATTTATTCTGCATTCTAAAACATCGTCTCCGCTCCGCAGCTTCTTGATTTCACTATTACTCGTTATTTTGTTTTTACCCGACTCCGTTAGTGTAATTTTTGACCAATAAACAGTATTGTCAATTTCAAGCTTTATCACATATGGGAACCTGTTCTGTTCCTCTTCGCCCCGAAAGAAATGTTCGTAATTTTTTAACACTTTCGCTATATAGCTGTTTTTAATTTGTTTCATGAGAGTTGAACATTGCTCGCACGCTGAAAAATGTTCATCGTAATTCCCGAAAACATCATACCTGATTTTTGACATTAAATCAGCCCCTTTCCGAAAAAATAACAGCAACAAATTTCGTATATTATCATATTATCACATTAAAACAAAAAAGTCAATAGAATAATAAGCTTCTGATTATTAGTTTTCAAAATACGTCAAAACGTCATTATTTTTTTAATTGTATCTTCTAATATAATCAAAAAATCCACACTAGTCCAACCAGGCATCTCAGATTTACCCCCCTGTAATTACTGGGATATGCCTTGCATACACACTGCCCTGCTATGACCCTCATACCTATCACAGACAGCACTATAACAGACTATCAACGAACCGGATCGTTATGAAGATCACCGTACTCGCATAAATTTTAATCATATATCCTACATAGGAATAATGCATACGGAAGGAATAATTGTTAACTCCGCTGCATTATATTCTATTGAAAGGGTGATTAGTTTATGGCAGCAAAAAAGCTGGACATTCATTTTCACAATCCCAATTCTGAAGAAAATACATATAAGATCATCTCCGAAACATTAACGGATATTTGTGTCCGAAAAATTAAGGAAAAGATCCTTGAGGATAATACCGAACCCATGATCACTTCAAATGACCATGATCATAGTATCGCAAGCTAAAAACAGAGGCTGCTGCAGTTTTCGTATGCTGCAGCTTCTTTTTTCCGTTTTACAAGGAAAAGGCACTTTACAGTTTTCACTGACTGCAAAGTGCCTTTATTTTTTGCAAGACAAATATATTATGACGTTTTTCGGTTTACGTCAACTACATTATTTCACTACTCTGCCCCGTATTTCTGTTACCTTATATTATGTGGGTAATTTTATGCTATTTTATATGGTTTAGTATATTCATATTTATTATAGTATTGACAAGACTCACTATGTAAATAGTATTAGCGATAGAGAACAGGAAGTATTGATATACCAAGTCAATTGATCCTCTATAAGGAGAAGATGATAAAGGTCCATACATATATGCATGATTCTATACGGATGTTCCCGATAGCATTATATTGTATTAAAGTATTGTTGATAATCTGCGGCTGCGTATTTTTTTACTCGAATACATAACATTAGAGTAAAATAATTTTTAGGAGTTGATTTTATGTCAAAACTAATTGAATTATCCGAACAAGGCTTCGGTGTACACACATTTGAGATGAAGATCGTTCATCTGAACAAGAACGACTATCGCACTATCCGTGACCGTATCGAAAAAATATCCTATACGGACAAAGACAATAACCGCTACATAGTGATTACGGAAAAGAACAGCGGACTGCGTATCAATCTTTACAAGAATTACGGCAATCCCCCATATCTCACCGTTATCGTAAATCCTTCTCAGCTGCTTGGCGATAACGATCCATGCCATATTATGACATGCGCAGATATAGAACACCTACGCACAAGGCTTGATAATTCACTGAGAGAATATCTCGGAAATGAATTTGGTCTGTCACGCTTTCAGCTCACAAGGATTGACTGCACAGTGGATTTTGTCACTGCTTCATCGGAGCTTACCTCTGAATATATCAGGCTTGTGAGCAGAGCAATTCGGCTGAATAATTCTGCCGATACCCATGGCTTTTATCGCAATTGCGAATATGGCGATGAAGATGAAAAGCCCGACAATAATGCAAAGCACTGCTTCAGAATAACAAACAAGTGCTTTTACTCATTCACAGTCTATGACAAGCTGTATGACCTTATTGATAAAAAACATTTTGAAAATAAGCCATACCCGTTCGGCTTACTGCGCTTTGAGCTTGCTCTGATGCACAGAAAAATTCGTGAAGCAGCAGCTGCGCTTGGTTCCGATGATATTTTTGAGCTTATTGGATACATCACCCGTAACTCTGAAAGATATCTGAAAACTTTTGTCAGTCACAAGGTCGTTGCGGGAGACTTTTACAAATACTCCTCTGCGGAAAAGCTTATTGAAGAAAAAGGAATTACGGGCAAAATCGGCAGAAGATTATTATGGCTGCTGTCAATGAGCATTAAGGTGGGAACTTACAATGAACTGATGTTTATAATAGACAATAAGCTTAAAAGCAATGCAAAGCTGCGCTATGCGAAAGAGCATATGCGTGATCTTAACATAAATCCCATTGCACTCCCCGAAGCAATGACTTACAATGCCGACATTCTGCCGGGGATACATACAATTTTCGGCATAGAAAGGAGCAGTACCAATGAATGACACCGAATTTATGACACCATCCGAAGCGGCTGAGTATCTCAGAGTCTGCAAGGCTACCGTCTACAAGATGATAAAATCGGGAAAGCTCCCTGCCGTCAGAGCAGGGAGACAGATACGCATTGCAAAATGCAATATTGAGAAAATATTTATACAGACGATACAGCAGTAATATTGCCCAAAGCCTAAAGGTGCTCATACAATTTATTCGTCTAAAATCATATACTGTCGAATTTTATCGAAAGTAATTCCCGATACTGCCATTATCCGGAAGTATCGGGAAATTCACTATGCAACGCCCACAGCATTAGCATTTATAAGCTTGATGATATTGCGGATATCACTCCAGATCACCATGTCGGTAAACACCTCGGTGATATCGCCCTTATCGGTAAACGGTGATTCCTGCAATACGGAAAAGTCCTTCATCATACCGTTTTTGACGATATAATTCACAATCTGATTCACAAAGTATATCTGCCTTTCATCAAGGTTTACATCATTCAGATACTTTGAAAAAGCCTCCTTTGCAGAGTTCATATCAAGCCCCACTATCTCACGGACCAGCTCACCCAGCGGCTTGTCATGATATTCCTTTTCATAATCGTCCTTTGTTCCAACATCGGACCAGAGTATCTTCTCAAGAGCGTGAATGTCCTCCTCAGTCAGGGGCTGATTGGTGTGCAGCTTGGCAATGACAGCATTGTCCATATGCTCCCTGATATAGTAATTGACCTTCATTTTGTAATCCTGCAGGTCATCGTTTTCAAGGTTTGACTCATGCTCTTCTATGGAAAGAATATCATCGGAAAAATCGGTGTTGTAGATCCTGTCCTCGGAGGCAGGGATAAACTTTATTAGATCCCTTATTTTCTGCCTGATAAGCTCAAACTCGCAAAGCTCCGCCCTCTCAAGATAATCGGTATTTAGGAGCTGCGATATAAAATCTTTCTGCTCGGCAACCGCAGGTATCGTCGAAACCTTTGAAACTGCTTTCAGCTTGCCCTTAAGCTCTCTGAAGCCTCTGCTGTACTTGTTCTGAGCCACAAATCCCAGCTCTATGGCATACATCAGAGCATCAAATCTGACAGCAGATATCTCATCATCATAAGGCTGTATCAGCGGAGCGACCTCTTCCTCAAGATGTTTCAGGTCCATTGGAGTAAGGGCTTCAAAGCTTTTCCTGTCGGAATAAAGGTCGATATATTTCAGATGAAGCTTAACGGTAAAATTGTCCCTCATTGCCGAAAGCTCAAGTATTTTCTCAAGCTGTTCATTTACAAGAGTATCTCTGAAAGCCTTCTGCTCATCTGTCTGAAAACGGATGTCCTGCATTTTGTAGATGATGTTATTCTTGAGATTGAAAATATGCTCCTGCACAGAAAGTGTTGTGGGAACATCTCTGCCCTTGCCGTTAATGCGGAAAAACTCGAAATTTCCGCAGAAGTCAAATATGTAGAAGCCTTCCTTGTCCTTGCCGTCTAGCAGCCCCTTGCAAAGACGTGTTCCTCTGCCTATCATCTGCCAGAATTTTGCCTTGCTCATAACCTTCTTGAAGAACACAAGGTTCACGACCTCGGGAACATCTATGCCCGTATCCATCATATCCACCGATACAACTATCTGCGGCATTTTCTTCGGGTCGGAAAATTCATCTATCAAGGACTGGGCATAATTGGTGTAGTTGTCGATAACCTTGCAGAATCCCGGCAGATTGGGATATTCCTCGTTGAATACATCGTATATTTTTTCTGCATGGCGGTGATTCTTGGCGAAAATAATCGTCTTGCCGATTTTGTTGCCATAATCAATGCGAATCCCCTTTTCCATAAGAATGCTCAGCACCTGACGGATCGTGTCCTTGTTAAATATTTTCTCGTTAAGGGCAGAGCTGTCAATGGAGTCGGGCATTTCGCCGTTCTCGTCAACGAAATTATCCTCGTATTCCTCCTTTTCGGCTTCGGAAAGCTCGTCATACACAATGCCCTCAGTCATAAGCTTGAGCTTGGTTTCAACGGATATAAAATCCACAAGATAACCGTCCTTAACTGCCTGTGCAAGCTCATAGGCATAGGTGGGAATACCGCTTTGCAGCTCGAAAATGCCATATGTATTCTTGTCGATCTCGTCTCTTGGGGTGGCTGTAAGACCTACAAGATGTGCGTCAAAATATTCAAAGATATCCTTGTATTTATTATAAATGCTTCGGTGCGCCTCGTCGCAGATGATAAGGTCGAAATGACCGATCGTGTAAAGCCTGCCGCCGTTCTCGTCCTTAGCGGTATCAATGCAGTTCATCATGGTCTGATAGGTGGAGAAAACGCCTCTTGCGTTGCAGTTCTCCTTGTCCTCGCAGAGATTCACCACAGAAAGCTCGGGAAGAAGATTCACAAAAGCACGCTTCGCCTGTGTAACAAGGCTGTTTCTGTCCGCAAGGAACAGCACATTCTTCACCCAGCCATGACGGAGCAGCACATCTACAAGGGAAATGACCGTTCTTGTCTTTCCGGAGCCTGTTGCCATTACAAGCAGTGCCTTGCGGCGGTTCTCCTTGTCAAAGGTAGTGCATACTGCCCTGACTGCTTCCTTCTGATAATAACGTCCCGAAATATCGTCGCTGATGCGGGCATTATCAAGCTTTGTCCGCATGGTCATTTTATTGAAGAGCTTTTCAAGGTCACGCTTGGAGTATATGCCGCTTACCCTGCGCTCGGGATAATTTGGCTCGATAATTCTTGTATCAAAGCCGTTTGTGAGGAAAATAACAGGTCTTCTGCCGAATTTCTTTTCGATAATATCTGCGTACAGCTTTGCCTGCTGTCTGCCCACTGCCACGTCCTTACAGGTGCGCTTTGCCTCAACAACTGCCAGAGGTCTGCCGTCATCACCGAAAAGGACATAATCCGCATAGCCCTTTTCGCTTGCGTTTGGCATACCCTCAAGCTCGTATTCGTTTACCCAGTCACGTTTCTCCTCCCAGCCTGCATCGGTAAGCATAACGTCAATATAGACCTTGCGGGTCTGATACTCGGTCATGTCAAGGGGCTTGGGTGTATATGTCTGCTCCTGTGCCTTGCGCTTTTCGGTAAGCTCGGCTTTCAGAGCGGCATTCTCCGCCATAAGCTTTTCAATGTCTAATTCGGGTTTGTCGGGCTTGGGTGCGGCTGATGCGGTCTGTTTCAGAAGCTCGGGATCAAAGGTCTGCTCGGTGTATTCCTCGGCATAGAGATATGCCACGCAGTCAAGGAAATAGAAAAGATCCTCAAGGGCAACCGCCGCCTGCTCGGGAGTTATCTTCTTTGCGTTGTGAGCGGCATTATTTCCCGCAAGGCGTATGAAATCAAGGCGCTTGCAGTTATCGGCGCCCACGATATCCTTGAACTCGGCTGTGTTAATAAGGCTGACAAGATTCTGATTGAAGGGCAGCTTCAGGTCGGAATCCACCGAATACATCCACTTGACAGCAAACTCCGCCGCTCTTCTTACTGCAAGCACGCATGAGGGCAGGTCGATATTATACAGCATTTCTGCCTTTACTGCGGCTTCGGAGAAGGTATTGAAGTCTTTTTCTGTTGTGAGGAAATCAAAGTTGGTCATTTTGAGTAACCTCCTATATATTATTACCCGAAATACTCCTGCATTAGTGCTTTTTTCAGCGTTTCGAGCTTTTCAAGAGATTTTTTTACCGCATTTTTTGATTTGTCAGTCTGTTTTACGAAGTTGGCAAATTGAGTTTGAAGATTGAGAGGCGGTAGAATACATTTGAATTCTCTAAAATCACCCATCGAAACTCTCGGCATTTTTGCACCTGCAACCTTTTCATTTATATATGAAACAAAGCTGTCACTTCTAAGTAGAAATGCCAAAAATTCTCTGTTAAGTGAACTGTTTGGTCTTAGTGGAACAAGTTCTGTTGTCGCATATCCTTTGCAGTTTGGAATAACAACCTTGTTCAAATATGGGCGCAATTTGGAATATAAAACGTTTCCTTCATCAAACGCACTTGTAGAATTTCCAACCTCAGACCTATCAACATAAAAATATTCTATAATTCTTCCTGTATTCGGTTCAACCATATCAAGATTTAATAACCATACTTTTCCATCAATTTTTTCTTTATATGGTATTGAGGGTGCAACTTCGTCCATTGGTTTTCTATTCCAATTCATTGAATTCTCAACTGGATCCCCAAACATCTCCACAAATCGGGATTTGACAAGCAGATCAAGCTTTTCAAGCTCTTTCTTGCGTAAGTTTATAAGGTCGGTTACTTTGTCGAGAGTTGCGGCGATTTTCTTCTGTTCGAATAAAGGTGGTAACGGAATTTGAATATTAGAGAAATCTGTCTTATTCAAAATAGGAACAACAGCAGCATTGGCGAACTCTTGGAGATATTCTCTTTGTGATGCAATAGCATATGCGACAAACCTATTATGTGCTTTCTCATTCACTTCAATAGCATTAATCTGTTGATTAAATGCACTTTCGTTTGCAATAATAGCTGTTTTTCCTATTATGCCTATACAAGTTACAACTATAGTTTCTGGAGCTATTATTCTTGCTTTTTTTCGAGCCGCTTCGGCAATATAGAATTCAGTATTACAAATTTCTAAGCTATCATCAGAAAAATCGCTGGGTTTTATGAATGGAATATCATCAGATACATAGTTTTCAGGTTCTGAAGTTTTAGGAGTATTTCCGGTAATAATCTTTCCAATATCACTTAACTTCACATTTTCCCACTTACCCATTCAACAACCCCTCCAACTCCGCCATAGCTTCCCTAATCTCCATCTCGATCTCGTGAAGCTCGGTCATGATCTCCTGCGTAGAGGGATACTCCACAGCCACATACTCGGTTCTCTTGTACTTGTTGATAGAAAGGTCGTAACCGTTGTCAACAATTTCCTGCTTAGGTACAAAAAACGATTTGTCTGTCCGTTCACGACTTTCTTCGGCTGCAAGGTTCTTGAAACGTGCGATAATGTCGGGAATATCATTCTCTGCAACCTCGTTGCGCTTGTCATCAAGGCTGAAGCCGTCCGCCTGCATATCGTAGAACCACACCTTATCGGTGCCGCCATGACCCGTCTTTGTAAAGATAAGTATTCCCGTTGAAACGCCCGCATAGGGCTTGAATACGCCGCTGGGCATTGAAATAACAGCTTCAAGGCGGTTTCCCTCGATTATCTCCTTGCGGATAGCCTTGTGAGCAGTCGATGAACCGAAAAGCACGCCGTCGGGAACTATGCAGGCACATCTTCCGCCTACCTTGAGCATTCGCAGGAACAGGGCAATGAACAGCAGCTCGGTTTTCTTGGTCTTGCACACCTTTACAAGATCGGCGGACACTGTGTCATTGTCAAGGCTGCCCTTGAAGGGAGGGTTTGCAAGGATTATCGAGTATCTGCCCGTGTCGGTGTTCATATCCGAAAGGCTGTCCTTGTATTCGATATTGGGATTTTCTATTCCGTGGGTCATCATGTTCATTGCGCCCACACGAAGCATTGTCTGATCTGTGTCATAGCCGTAGAACATGGTGTTATTATAATGAGCCTTGTTATCCTTGCTGTAGAAAATATCGTCGTGATATTTCTCCTTGAGATACTCCCCTGCCGATACGAGAAATCCCGATGTTCCGCAAGCGGGGTCGCAGATCGTATCGTCTGGCTTGGGGTCAAGCAGCTCCACCATCATTCGGATAATGTGACGAGGTGTGCGGAACTGACCGTTTACGCCTGCCTGACCAAGCTTTGAAAGAAGATATTCATAGATATCGCCCTTGGTGTCGGGTTCAATGCTCTTTGCCATATCGGTATATACGCTGTCAAGACCATCGACGATTTTTGAAAGCAGCTGGGGCTTCTGAACCTCGAATTTCGCATTGCTCATATATTTGGAATATGCGCTTTCCTTATTGCCGTGAAGATTGATTATAAACGGGAATATCTCGTTCTGCATAAGCTCATACATTTTTTCCGCAGGAAAATCACGGAACACAGACCATCTGTATTCCTCGTGTCCCTCGAATATGCTTTTGTAGGGCAGTTCAAGCATTGCGCTGCTCTTTGCCTTCTGTGTGTCCGCTGCGTCAAGGTCGTGTATGAACATGAGATATGTAAGCTGTTCAACTACGCTTAGGGGGTTTGTGGTTCCGCCCGTCCAGAACATTTCCCATATGGCGTTTATCTTGTTTTTGAGTTCTCCTGTGAGCATAGCTTTCCTCCGATAAATCATTATTTACAATTATGATTATTATAGCATATTTATACAAATTTGGCAATAGATTTTTCTGAAATTTGATTATTTAGCTTATTTTCATACCATTATTTCCGAAAAAACTCTTGACAAATGCAGATCTTTGCTGTATAATAAAATCATGAGGTGGGACAGTATTTACATTCTGTTCACAATGTTTCGGGCGATTTTCCCGGTTTGACACCCCGAAAGCCACGCAGATACGTTGTTTTGTGTAAGTACCCCTCTAACCCACCCCCGCCACCGCAAGGTGATTGAAACGTCGCGATGACCGCTGACACTAAGACCGACTTATCATCGGCTCTAACCCACCCCCGCCACCGCAAGGTGATTGAAACAGATACCGTTCGTATGTAGTCTTGGCAAGGTCATACTTCTCTAACCCACCCCCGCCACCGAAAGGTGATTGAAACAAGGTTCCAACTTTGTACGTATCAAATTCTTTCCCCTCTAACCCATCCCCGCCACCGAAAGGTGATTGAAACATCACTTTTCCGCTGAAATGTCAAAAGTTTTCCGTTGCTCTAACCCACCCCCGCCACCGAAAGGTGGATTAAAACACTCCTCTCATTTAACATGGGAGGAGTGTTTTTATTTTCAATATCGTAACATATAAATCCGTCTTTACCATTTCCGGGAGACGGATTTTTTTGTGCCGAAAAAAATTATAAAAAAACTTAATTTCCCGCTGCCCGAATCGTTTCTCAGACAGAGGACAAAACAAACCTATCCCGAAAGGAGAAACGATCATGGCTAATGCAAAGAAAAAAAAACATAAAGCAGTACAGATTCGGTCAGCTCAGCAATAAGGTATCTTATCGGAATGACCCCGTCAACGTCCTCATTGTAGGCGCAACAGGCGCAGGAAAATCCTCGACCCTCAATGCGCTTATCGGAGAAGGCACTGCAAAGGCGGGAACAGGCACCGACCCCGAGACAATGGCCATCACTTCCCACCGCTTCAATGAATTTATCACCCTCTGGGACAGCCCGGGTCTTGGAGACAGTATCGTTAATGATAAAAAGCACAGTCAAATGATAACCGAAGCTCTGAAAATGAGTCGCAGGGATAAGTTCACAGGAAGAAATATCGGCATAATTGATATGGTGCTTGTAATTATCGAAGGCTCTGCCAGGGATATGGGAACAACCTTCCGTCTGCTGAATGATGTGATAATCCCCAATTTCCCGACAAAAAGAATTATTGTGGCAGTAAATCAGGCAGATATTGCTATGAAGGGCAGCCATTGGAATGTCAAGAAGCCCGACGGTGTTCTGAATGATTTTCTGGAGAATAAAGCAAAAAGCGTGCAGGAAAGGATCAAAGACTCTGCGGAGCTGAAAATAAAAAGACCCATATGCTTTTCGGCTGAATACAAATGGAATCTGAAAGGGCTTATGAATCTAATCATTGACAGCATTCCCGGCAAGTACAGATATATCTCATAAAAAACTTCTCGGAAAAATCTTAATCTCACAAATCACAATGTGTTTATTTAACAGAAAGGCGGTATGAAAAATGATAATGAAAAATCTTAATTTCAGCGATTTCCATATGTCTTATAAATATAAGAAAGGCGGTATGAGAAAAAGATTATAAAAAACTTTATTTCCCGTTTTCCACGATGTCTATCAAATGAAAGGAAGTGTTCTTATGATAATAAAGATCTTACAGGTGGCAAGGTTCGGACTTGATCTGGCAATCAACATCATCAAAATTGTAAAATAAAAAGGAGGAAAAACTTAATTCCCGCTTCGCCCGATTGTCTATAAAGTGAAAGGAAGTGTTAATATGGCAATAAAAATATTACAGTTGGCAAGGCTCGGCATTGACCTGGCAATCGAAATCATAAGAATCGTAAAATGAGGGAGGAAAAACTTAATTCCCGCTTCGCCCGATTGTCTATAAAATGAAAGGAAGTGAGCTTATGGCTGTAAAAATTCTTCGCATCGCAGGTCTGGCAATTGAATTTGCTATCGACGTTATCACAACCGTTAAAAGAAAGTAAACCCGAACAGGAGGAATGATCTATGGAAAGAAACAAATCGGTAGTTGCAGTCATCGACAACCTCACACCCTCGGAAGCAGCGAGACTGACAGGCGCAATTCAGGAACAGAAGGCTCTCATAGCACCCCAGGGCAGAGGACACGGCATTACCTGCAATACAACTGACAAGGGAAGATTTCTGGGAGGAGGTTCACGAAAAAGGATAGAAAAAAGCAGGTCACGATAAGCTCCGATACATAACCGAAAGGAAGATGAATATGACAATGATTATCCTAACAATATTATTCTCCGTGGTACAGCTCACATTCGGAATATCTCTTTGCAGCTTTATGTCCCTTATGGAGATTAACGAAATGAGCATCGCCACCGAAAGCTCCGCAACACATCGGACAGATAATAAGGCTCTGATCTCTGAAACAATATCAAACACATCTTAGCGCCATAAGCTGCTGTCATATCTGTACCGAATACAATTAAATCGAACTATGAAAGTGAGGAAAATATTATGGCTGAACTTACACTCAGGATTCTCCGCAGCGGCGACAAGGTGATTTCCGTAAACAACAATAACATTGCCATCGAAAGGGAAAACGGCGAAGTTGAGATAATCCCTGTCATCATTGACGAAAACGGATTCCCCGGCATTGACACAGATCATACCCTTAAAATAACATACGGCTCGGGAGCGGCAGAGGTGAAGATGAACGAAGGCTCCGATGAAGAGTTTACCGCATTTTCATTCTGATGATCTCCCAAACCAAAATCAAAAACTATTTTTAAAAATGAAAGGAAATGATAATTATGACTAACACATCTGTATTTGATAGACTTACCGACATCGTTATGAACTCCCGTGCAAGCGAAGCAGAAAAGAAGGAAGCACTCAGAAACATCATGGAGCTAAAGGGCAAGCAGATCAACGTTCTCATCACAGGCAGCACAGGCTGCGGAAAAAGCTCAACGATCAACGCTCTGTTCAACACTGAGAAAGCAAAGGTAGGAGCATCTCCCGATCCCGAAACAATGACCATTGAGAAATATGAGCTCGACAACCTTACCCTATGGGACAGCCCGGGTCTCGGAGACGGAAAGGAAGCAGACAACCGCCATGCACAGAACATTATCCGAAAGCTCAATGAGCTTGACAAGGACGGAAACCCTCTGATAGACATTGTTCTTGTAATACTCGACGGCGGTTCGAGAGACCTTGGAACATCATACCAGCTGATCAATGAAGTAATAATCCCCAACATCGGAAAAGGCATGACAAACAGAATACTCGTGGCAATAAATCAGGCAGATATGGCAATGAAGGGCAGATACTGGAACGCAGAGGAAAACAGACCCGAAAAGCCACTTGAGGATTTCCTGAAAGAAAAAGCCGAGTCGGTTAAACGCAGGATTTACGAAGCAACAGGTGTAACAGTGGAACCCATTTATTACTGCGCAGGATATAAGGAAGAAGGCTTACCCCAGCAGCCGCCCTACAATCTTTCCAAGCTCCTGAGCTATATCGTGACAAACACCCCCAGCGAGAAAAGGATCTGCTATGCCGACAACATCAACAAGGAACCCGAAATGTGGAAACACGATGACAGGCTTGACGACTACAAGGAAATTGTCCGCTCCTCAATGCTCGAATCCATAGTAGGCAGCGCAAGGGAAGGAAGTGAGATAGGTGAGGAAATCGGCAGCTGCTTCGGAACAGTCGGAGGAATAATCGGAAAGATAGGAGGTGGAATCATCGGCGGAATAATCGGATTAGGAAAAAGCCTGCTCAGTGGATTATTCGGTTGATCGGCAGGTTCATCTGCGGAAAAATGTACCCGGGCATTTTCCGCAGATGAATAACCGAAATGATCGGATAAAACTACGAAAATATTTTTAGAAAAGAGGTTGTTTATATGAGTCAGCACAGACCCGCAAAAGATGTTACTGCAAGAAAAATAGCAAAAGAAAGGGACGGATACACCTGTCAGATCTGCGGAAGCACTGAAAGAGTGGAAGGACATCATCTGTTTGAGTATTCGTATGAAAACGGTGCTTCCGATCCCGATAACATTATTACTCTCTGTCACGAATGTCATCTTATGGTACATCATGGAAATGCGGACATAACTATGTTCTGAAAGGAGCTGAAAATAGATGAACGGAAAACTGAATTATAATCTTAATGCTCTCGGTTCGAGGGCATATTTTTTTTAGAATAAAGCCTTGACAAACGTAAAATTATGCTGTATAATATATTTGTGAGGTGGAACTGTATTTACATTCTGTTCACAATATTTTGGGTGATTTTCGGACTTTGGCACTCCGAAAACCACGCAGATACGTTACTTTTTGTAAGTACCTCTCTAACCCACCCCCGCCACCGCAAGGTGATTGAAACGCTGCTTCTGCTTTCATCCTGTGATAAAATTTATGCTTTCTACTCTAACCCACCCCCGCCACCGCAAGGTGATTGAAACTAGTATAGAGGTCGTCGTCAAGCGCAATAGGTC
>NZ_JBNMJV010000015.1:0-63021 GCF_050874005.1 Huintestinicola sp. | reverse complement strand
TTGAAATGTATGACACCTATGGAATACCATTCGGCAGCGGCGGCGTGAAAAATCCACCCTGCTGCGCAGCAGGGTGGATTTTGAACAAATTCTAAATATTCTTTTGTTTTTTCAGCTGTCTACTTGACAGGGGGCACTCCATAAGCTGAACATTAAGCGGCTTTTACTTTGAGAATGATTTTTACGCATTACTCAATAGGGACGGCGGTTTTTACACTGCTTGCAGTACATACTTCCTTTTAGGTTTGTTGTACCACAGCGAGAACAGATCCAAAAATCTGAAGCTGAGGCAAACATTCTCTTGATAAATAATTTTAACATAGCAATTCCTCCAATTTTTCTTATTGCACCTATATAAGTGCAATAATATTATAACATAGGCATATAATAATGTCAATGACTTTTGCACCTATACAAGTGCAAAAATATAACGGGAGGATTTGTTGGAAATGAACAAAGAAATTGAAACCGCAGTAGGAAACAATGTAAGATTACTGAGAGAAAAAAGCGGATTTACTCAGGAACAGCTTGCCGCAAAGCTTCAATTAAGCGGCTGTGATATTACAAGAAGTGCCGTTGCAAAAATTGAGGTCGGTCAGAGACATCTTTATCCCGATGAAATAATTTTGATAAAAAAGATTTTATCTGTTGAATATGATGATTTTTTTAAGGGTCTTTGATACAAAAATCCCGTCATTTTGATTTACGCAAAAATGACGGGATTTTTCTATGCATTTTAAACTCAGTCCGTAGCAGTTTCGCTGATACCGTTGTTATTTTCCGAATTTCCCGACTCAAACAGTATAAGGAAATCCGCAAGGCGGCATAGGTCTTCTTTGTCGCTGAAACTGAGAGTTATCTTGCCCTTTTCACCGCTGCTGCCGCTTATCTTGACTGATCTGCCAAGTCTCTCCTTGAGGCTAAGCTCCATTTCGGTGAAATAATTTTTCGTAGTTCTGCTGACAGCAGGTTCTTTCTTCTCTTCTCCCCTGTTAAGCTCCGCCGCAAGCTTTTCGGTCTGACGGACGCTGAGTTTTTCTTTGATTACCGTATTCAGCGCATAAATAAGGCTGTCCTTATCCTCGATCGACATAAGTACCTTTGCGTGTCCGACGGATATTTCTCCCTCGCCGAGAGCATTCAAAGCCTCCTCGGGAAGGCTCAGCAGACGGGTCATATTTGCAATATATGAACGGGATTTTCCCATAACCTCCGCAAGCCTGTCCTGTGTCATACCGTATTTATCCAAAAGAGTGCGATAAGCCATTGCTTCTTCAACGGGATTAAGGTCTGCACGCTGAACATTTTCCACAATTGCAAGCTCAGCAGCCTCAAGCTCGTCTGTCTCACGGATAATAACAGGGACTTCTTCCATTTTAAGCAGCTTGCAGGCACGCCATCTCCGTTCTCCTGCGATTATCTGATATGTAAGGCCGTTGGGCAGAGGGCGTACTACAATGGGCTGAATAAGACCGTGCTCCTTTATGGAGTCTGCAAGCCCTTTGATATTATCCTCGTCAAAAACGGTTCTGGGCTGAGATTTGTTGGGTTCGATTTCGGACATTCTGAGAGTTTTTATATCCTTGCTTTCAAAAGCGTTATCCTCAAAAAGTATGTCAAGACCTGATCCGAGAGCCATTTATCATACCAACCTTTCTTATATTTTCGCAGAGCCTAAAAGCCTCTTTTTTATGGGCTTTGGCTTGATATCGGTGACGCCGTGACGGGTGAGCATTTCCTCCGCAAGCTTTTCATATGCCTCTGCGCCACGTGATGTTTTGTCATAGTAAATAACCGGTTTTCCAAAGCTTGGAGCCTCGGAAAGCTTTACATTACGGGGAATTACGGTTCTGTACACCTTTTTCGGGAAATGCTTCTGCACTTCTGAAACTACCTGATTTGTGAGGTTAAGACGGGCGTCAAACATTGTAAATACAATTCCATCAATGTCAATATTGGGATTGTAATTTTTCTTGACTCTCTTGATGGACTCCACAAGCTGAGATAGTCCCTCAAGGGAATAATACTCGCATTGAAGCGGGATCAGCACGCTGTCCGATGCACATAGTGCGTTTACCGTCAGAAGCGAAAGAGAAGGCGGACAGTCAATTATTATGTAATCATAGTCGTTTTTAACGGTCAGAAGCTGCATTTTTAGACGGTTTGATCGGTTATCAAGGTTCACAAGCTCGATATCCGCACCTGCAAGAGCCGATGTGCTGCATATTACCGACACGTTTTTATAGGCAGTCTCGATAATTCCCTCGCCAATTCTGCGCTTGCCCATAAGCACGTCATATATGGTCACCGAAACGGATTTTTTTCGTATACCGAAGCCGCTTGTGGTGTTTCCCTGAGGGTCCATATCAATGCAGAGGACTTTCTTGCCCCTGATACCGATACAAGCTGCAAGATTAACGGCTGTGGTGGATTTACCGACGCCGCCTTTCTGGTTAGCTATTGCGATTATTTTAGTCATTTTATCAGTCCTTAAATCTAATTGTTTCACCTTTAATTGTTCCACGTGGGCAGGGGTCACCCTGCAGCAATGTCGCACCGTGAATTTATTATAGTTTTATAATAATCTCTGCGTCTGATTGTTCCACGTGGAACATTTCACATCATATTTTTTATCAAATGGAATAGTGTATTTTTATTATAACATCAATTCTAACTGATTTCAAGTAGCAATAACCATAAAAAATAAAATGTTCCACGTGGAACATTTTACGATAAATATTATGTTGAATAATCTAAAGTATATATAAGTACATACCGTAAATTTGATAAAAAGTTAAATCATTATGCATCTTTGAAAAATGTTCCACGTAGAACATTTACGTGGAACATTCAGTCTGTCGAAAAAAAAACGACAATCATATAATATGCACAAATCAATGCAGAAATTGCTTCGTCAAAAACGTTCCACCGGAACGTTTTTGAGGGTAAGTTATCTCAACCGCTCTACAAGGGGAGGCGGTCGTGTTCGCCTCCCCTCGAAATGCTATCGCATTTCTCACCCCTTGCTCCGTTTTGAAGGATAAAAGGAGATTTCGCAGATAAACTTTGTTTATCATTGCGGAAGGGCGACCAAAGGGCGGGGCTTGTTTACAAGACCAATCGCCCTACTTGGAAACCTGCAAGCCTTTGGAAAAGGCTTGAGCGAAACTTTTAGTGTTATGTTTATTTGTGCAACTTTTTTCATTTCTCCACTTTATCAAGCTAAATGTTCCACGTAGAACATTTACGTGGAACATTTCCTGCATTTTTAACAGACATAGAATGATTTTAAAGTTTTATTGATATGATAGTTTGATCTTGCTGCTGAGCGTCCCCCACTATCAATTTGACGGAATACGGACAACATATTCAATATAGTCCTTTTCCCTGGTCTTTTTCACCTCTGCATTTATCCCCGCCGCCTGCATAACCTCGATTGCGTGGTTTATGGTGTTAACGAATATTCTCACGTCCTTAAAAGCACCTTTGCATTTGCGTATTCTCTGTAACTCCCTGGTCTTTTTTGAATAACTTTCAATAAGCCGCTCGGTGTTTTCAACATTAAGTTTTCTCTCGTAAATTTCCTCAATAATATCCGCTCTGATATCGGGAGACTCCACCGCCAGCAGCGCTCTTGCGTGGCGCTCGGTAAAGCCGTATTCTATCATTTTACGCCGCTCTGAACGTGAAAATTTCAAAAGTCTCACCTTGTTTGCAACTGCCGACTGTGATTTTCCAAGCTTTAAAGCCACGTCCTCCTGAGTAAATCCAAAAAGCTGTGTCATAGCGGAAATTGCCTCAGCTTCCTCAAAAAAATTCAGATCTTTGCGCTGCATATTCTCCGCAAGGGACATCATCGCCGAGCTGCGCTCACTTGCGTCAACGATAATACAGGCTATCTCGGTCATTCCGCAAAGCCTTGCCGCACGAAGTCTGCGTTCCCCTGCGATAAGTTCATACCCCACATCAAGCCTGCGGACGATTATAGGCTGAATAAGTCCACTGTTTTTAATGCTTGCCGCCAGCTCCTCAAGTTCTTCATCGGGAAACCTGCACCGTGGCTGATTGGGATTTGGATATATTCTGTCCATATCAAGCATAACCACCCTTGCGGCGGTTTTTTCGTTCATAATAATTCCGCCTAAATTTTCAAGGGCAGATTTAAAGGGCATTGCCATAATATCATCTCCATTTCTTTATGATATTATTGTAATGCCCTTTATGCATAAAATAAAGTCAAAACTTTCGTGAATATTGCTGATAATCATTCTTCAAAAAACAACTTTCAACAATTTCACAGACTTTTTTTCGAGATCTGACCGCCATTGCGTGGATATTTTGTCGGTGTGGGAGAGATTTTTTTCACAATGACCATAACTCTCTTGTCTCCCGAGGGAAGCTCATAGTTTATGATATCCGAAATTTCGCCGCCGAGAATTTTTACCGCATTCTCCCCCTGAGAAATATCCTCATTGGGTCCCTTCATTGCGATAAAGCTGCCGCCCACCTTTACATAAGGCATACAGTATTCCGCCAGAACAGGGAGCGCCGCCACCGCTCTTGCAATGGCGATATCGAACCTCTCACGAAGCTCATTTTTCCGTCCGCCCTCCTCTGCCCTTGCGTGTATGCAGGTCATAGGCAGGGTCTCACGAGAAACCGCTTCAAGGAAATTTATCCGCTTATTAAGGCTGTCAAGGAGAGTAACATCAAGGTCGGAACGATACAGCTTCATAGGCACACCGGGAAAGCCCGCACCCGTTCCCACATCAATAACAGCCGAATTTTCGGAAATATCCGCAAGCTTAAAAATTAGCAGGCTGTCTAAAAAATGCTTCTCGGAAATGCCGAGGGGGTCTGTTATGCCCGTAAGGTTCATCACCTTGTTGTATTCCACCAAAAGCTCGGCGTATTTGTCAAGAAGCCTGTATTGCTCCTCGTTTACGGTCATACCGCTCTTTTCAAAAAGGGCGGATAGTTCATTGTAGGGAAGTATGGCCATTGTAATTCTCCTGAAAATATTATTGTATTATGTAGATTTAAAATGTTCCACGTTGAACATTTACAACATTTCTCAATTCTCAATGCGCAGATTGATTTTAAAGCTTTGTTTATCTGATAGTGCGACCTCGCTGCGGGGCGACCCCCGCCCACGTGGAACAATTTACTTCAGGTTATGGCAGCACCCACCATTTTGCCTTTTCAAAATCATCGAAAAATTCAACGGGACAGCCCTTCTTCCGAGAAATTTCACGAAGATAATTTCTGTCCCCGATTTTTTTCACACCCACAAACGCAATTTTCATAAACCTTTTCTGAGAACCCACAAAAGTATCGTATATGCAGGAAAGTATGTCATCATCTATCTCAGTCTCGTCAAGATTTACGATAACAAAAGAAGTCATAGAGGGTCTGCAGAAGCTTTTTTTGTCACTTAGAAATTTCTCAATGACCTTTTCCTTCATATCACCCATACCATCAAGATGCTCACACCATATAGAACCGCCGTTAAAATACAGCACAAAGGATTTCTTTCGAAGTCCTGCTTCGGTGTTTATATTTTGAATACTCATTTCATTTGCCCCTTATTTATCCTCATAATTTTTATCCAAAGCCTTTCTCAAGTCCGAAATATATTTCTCCTGCTGTTTTTTCAGATACATTTTAACAAAAGGCTTCATTATCAGCTTCTTAGCTGTCACATCTTCAGTGAACTCAATTTCCGTCTGACCGTCATTCTCCGAAAAAATCCCCGTCCAATGACCCTTCATATTATCATTTTCCATATCAAATTCCCAGCGTTTAAGCTGTTCCTTTGCCGTAACCGTAAATTTTGTGGCATAGCCGTCGGGCGTGTATTCGATAAAACGGTTATCATCTATGACCTCAATTTTTTCAACATCACTTCTCCAAGAGTAATTATCCAAAGATGTTACTATATCCCATACGGATTTTACGTCCGTTTGAAATACAGCCTTAACGGTCGATACAGCCATATTTTATTCTCCCAAAAAAATTTTTATTTTATTGTTCCACGTGGAACATTTTTATATTTCTAACAAGCGCAGAATGATTTTTCAGCTTCATTGATCTGACAGTGCGACCTCGCTGCAGGGCGAACCCCGCTGTTCCACGTGGAACATTTTCAATATTACTAAATGCGCAGAAAGATTTTTCAGCTTTATGCATCTAACAGTGCGATCTCGCCGCAGGGCGACCCCTGCCCACGTGGAACATTTTTTACTTTTCAGCTGAACCCCTCTGCTTGGACAACCAGATAACCAGCACACTAACATCAGCAGGAGAAACACCCGAAATTCTTCCCGCCTGACCGATATTTTCGGGTCTCACCTTGTTGAGCTTTTCAATTGCCTCAAGACTCAGCCCCTCTATGTCCTTGTAATCCACATCGGCAGGCAGCTTTTTCTCCTCAAGCTTGCGGACGTGTTCTACTTCCATAAGCTGACGGGCAATATATCCGTCATACTCGATACGAAGTCCAACCTGCTCGCAAACCTCATAGGGAAGGGGCTTTCTTTCATCATCAAAGGGTGCGGTGTCCTCATAAGATATCTGAGGACGCTTTATCAGCTCGGAAAGGCGTATTCCCGTGGAAATAGGAGCCGTTCCCCTGCTTTCAAGCATAGCATTAAGCTCGGGTGTGGGGCTGACGGTCTTCTTTTTTATGCGCTCGATCTCCGTCTCAATCTGCTCCCTCTTTTTCAGAAATGCAGCATAACGCTCATCTGAAATAAGCCCTACCTCGTGACCGATAGGTGTAAGTCTCTCGTCCGCATTGTCCTGTCTCAGCAGCAGACGATACTCGCTCCGTCCCGTCATCATTCGGTAAGGGTCGGTGCAGCCCTTGATAACAAGATCGTCAATAAGCGTGCCTATGTAGGACGATGAACGGGGCAAGGTTATCTGCTCCCTGCCCAGAACGGAAAGTGCCGCATTTATTCCTGCAATAAGTCCCTGTGCTGCGGCTTCTTCATATCCTGAGGTGCCGTTGAACTGCCCCGCACCGTAAAGTCCGGAAATTTTCTTGAATTCAAGAGTGTGCCGCAAATCCTGAGGGTCGCAGCAGTCATATTCAATAGCATATGCATTTCGCATAACTTCAACATTCTCAAGACCCTTTATCGTCCGCAGGAATTTAAGCTGAACGTCCTCGGGCAGCGACGAGGACATTCCCTGCAGATAATACTCGTCCGTAGTAAGTCCCATAGGCTCAATAAACAGCTGATGACGGGGACGCTCGGTAAACCGCATTATCTTGTCCTCAATAGACGGACAATATCTTGGACCCACCCCGTGAATACGTCCCGAATACAAAGGCGAACGGTGAATATTATCCTTTATGACCTTGTGAGTTTCCTCGTTTGTGTAAGCCACATAGCAGGAAACGATGTTTTTAAGACCCTCTCGGGGTGTCTCAAAGGAAAAGGGCTGAATGTCCTCATCGCCGTCCTGACGTTCAAGTTTTGAAAAATCAATGCTCCTTTTGTGGACACGTGAGGGAGTTCCCGTTTTGAAACGGCGAAGCTTCACCCCAATGCTCTCAAGGCTCTGAGACAGATATCTTGCAGGAAGTGTGGCATCGGGGCCGCTTTCATATGATACATCGCCCACGTGAATAACGCCCTTCAGATAAGTTCCCGTTGCAACAATGACCTTTTTCACATTATACTGCGCACCCAGAGCGGTGACGATTCCCTTCACAACGCCGTTTTCGACAATTATCTCGGCAACCTCCGCCTGCTTGATATCAAGATCATCCTGATCCTCGCAGACCTTTTTCATATATTCGTGATACTTGACCCTGTCCGCCTGAACTCTGAGGCTGTGTACCGCAGGACCCTTTCCACGATTGAGCATACGGCTCTGAATAAAGCATTTATCGGCGGATTTGCCCATTTGTCCGCCCAGAGCGTCTATCTCACGGACAAGATGTCCCTTAGCTGTTCCTCCTATGGACGGATTGCAGGGCATATTTGCAATTGCGTCAAGGGAAATGGTGAACAGGGCAGTCTTTACGCCAAGACGTGCACTTGCAAGCGCAGCTTCAACACCTGCGTGACCTGCGCCGATAACGGCTACATCATAATCATCTATATAATACTTTTCCATTGTTTGACTTCCTATCTATAAGAATTACCACCACAAAGCGGGAAATATTTCTGCAAGCAGATGCAATGCTTCTGTCATTTCAGCATTTATTTCATCATAAGTCACATCATCGTCCGTCAGTTCATATGTGAGATAGCGGCGGCATTTTTCCTTGATAAATTCAATGGCTTCAAGCTCAGTGTATGTCCTGTCCTTAAATTCAAAGGTGTTATACTCAAGGTCAACTACCTTTCCGCCTTTCTCGGTAAACATCATCAGACGTGAATAAAGCCATTCAGCCATACTTGTATCTAAATTCCACGTTTCCCGCTCGTCAAAACCGTATTTTTTTCTCTGCTTCTTAAATTTTTTCTTTTGCTTGTGACTTATTTCGGAGTAATCGCTTCCATACTCCCCCTTTTTAAGTCCAAGCTCTTCAAGATATTTGTTTTTCATAATTATTTACCCACGCAGAAATGTGAAAATACTTCATTAACAACCGCCTCGGACACTCTCTCCCCCGTAAGCTCAAGCAAATAGCTCTGAGCCTCGTCAAGAATGATGTTAACAGCGTCAAGAGTTGTTCCCGAGGATATGGCAATAAGGGCTTCATCAATGCATTTTCCTGCATTGTCAAGGCATTGCTTCTGCCGCTCGTTTACCGAAATGTCATTGTAAATATTACTGTCTGTAATAAATATATCATATAATACATTTTGTAATTTATCCTTGCCATCACCGTTTTCGGCGGATATTTCAATGACATTTTCAAAAGCGGCTTCAATTTTTTCCTTTTCTATAAGTGAATTTTTATCGCTTTTGTTTATGCAAGCAATTACCTTTACACCCGAGAGAGACTTGCAGCTTTCAATAAGTTTCATATCATCATCGTCAAGAGGTGTGCTGTTGTCAAATACGGCAATGATAAGGTCGGCGGTCTCAAGACGGCGGCGTGCTTTTTCAATTCCCGCACCCTCCACAATGTCCTCTGTCTCACGAAGCCCTGCGGTGTCCGAAAGTCTCAGAACGATGTCACCCAGACGGACAGATTCCTCCACAATGTCCCTTGTGGTTCCGGGAATATCGGTGACAATGCTCTTTTCC
This sequence comes from Huintestinicola sp., assembly GCF_050874005.1. GTDB lineage: Bacteria > Bacillota > Clostridia > Oscillospirales > Ruminococcaceae > Huintestinicola. The sequence goes on along the minus strand of NZ_JBNMJV010000015.1, from coordinate 53,808 downwards.
TCGCCTGCAAGCAGGTTCATAAGAGTGCTTTTGCCAACGTTGGGCTTGCCTGCAATGACCGTATCAACACCCGATTTGAGTATCCTTGTGTTGTCATAGCCTGCGCTTATTTTCCTTATTTCGGAAAGCACATCTGTGAGAACAGCAGTCATATTTTCGGGACTAACCTCGGGAATGTCCTCATCGGGATAATCCACCCAGGCATCAAGCTCTCCAAGCAGTCCCAGAAGCTTATCCGAGCAAGCCTTAATGCTCTTGTAAAGCGCACCCTCTTTCACATTTGCCGCCCTGCGGTAAAAGGCTTTTCCCTCTGCGGAAATGATATCCATTACCGCCTCCGCCTGAGTAAGAGACAGCTTGCCGCTAAGGAAAGCACGCTTTGTGAATTCACCTGCACCCGCAGGCATTGCGCCGCAGTCATAAACCGCCCTGAGAACTCGTTCGGTTATAAAAATACCACCGTGGCAGGATATTTCAACCACATCTTCACCCGTATATGAACGGGGCGCACGGAAAACTGTGAGTATACAGTCGTCAAGCTCCTCCCCGTCCTTTGAAAAGATCTTTCCGTAAGCGCAGGTGTAGCCTTCCATTTCCGAAGGCTTTACCTTTCGTGAAACGGGCTTAAAAAGCATATCGGCTATCTCAAGGGCATTGTCCCCCGAAATTCGTATCATTGAAATTCCCCCTGCCGCACGGGGGGTGGAGATGGCGGCAATGGTATTACCCTGCATAATAATAACTATTCCTTTCCCGAGAGTTTTTTCTTACGAAAAAAACTCGGCTGAGATCATAATGCAATTACAAAATAAGAGCGCCCAAAGGACGCCCTTAAAAAACTTTTTTTCAGGCGGCTTTTATCCGCACATTTTAATGAGCATCAAAGCTCGATCTTTCCGTAAAGCTCACCGTCAGTCATACTGTCTTCGGGCTTGGGCTTTTTATAATCCTTCTCGAAAGAAGTTTTCATCAGGTCCATTGAATGAGCCTGAGGCTCTCTTCTTCTGCGGGACTTGTCATATCCGCCCTTCTTGCCGCCCTGTCTGCGCTCGGGTCTGCCGTTTACGGAGGAGATAACAACCTTTCTGTAAGGCTCCTCACCAATGCTCTTGGAGGTAACTCCCTCGATCTCGCTGACAGCAGCGTGGATAATTCTTCTCTCATAGGGATTCATAGGCTCAAGAGTGGAAGTTCTGCCTGTTCTGAGAACAGTCTTGGATATCTTTCTTGCAAGATCCTCGAGAATTGCCTTTCTCTTTTCTCTGTAACCGCAGGAGTCAAGTGTAATTCTGTAATACTCCTTGTCGCTGCGGTTTGCAGCCATTGAAGCAAGGTACTGTATAGCGTCAAGGGTCTCGCCCCGTCTGCCGATAACTGCTCCGGTGGTATCGCCCGTAATGTCGATAACAGCACCGTCCTCGTTTTCGGTTATCTCAAGTCCTGCTTCTATATCCATACAGGAGAGGATAGCTTTGATGTATTCGGCAGCGGTCTCAGCCTTTGAAGGCTCATATTCCGCAAGAATTTTTGCGTCTGTTTTTCCGAAGCCTAAAAAGCCTTTCTTTTCTTCTTCAAGTACGGTGAATTTGATTTTGCTCTTGTCAGCTCCGAATTCTGCTGCGGCAAGGTCTTTTGCTTCTTCAACGGTATTTGCGGTAAATTCCTTTTTCATATTGATACATCCTTTCTGCTTCGGATTTTTGGTGGCAATTTAAGAGGTTCCCTTAATCTTTATCGTCGTCGATGTATTCATCGCCGTATTTTTCGGCTTGCTTGCGTCTTGCTTCGGCAATAATCTTTCTTTCGTATTCCTTGAGTTGGGATTTGGAAAGCTTGATATCCTCGCCTGTTTCCTCGTCCTTTACGACTGCCGAAGCGGCGATCCTGCTGCTGTTATTTGATGAAGAACCGTTCTGCTTTTTAAGCTCCTCCTGCAAAAGCTCATTATACTTCTGCATAAAGCCGGACTTCTTCTTGTTCTTCTTTTTCATCTTGTCCTTTTCAACAAGCTTTGCCACATATTCGGGTGTGTAAATTTTATTGAGGACAATTGACTGGATAAATCCTACGAGAGAAGAGCATATCCAGTAGTAACCGATACCTGCGGGATAGGAGAATGCGATCCACACAGAGAAAAAGGGCATAATATAAAGCATCAGGTTCATACTGCCCATCTGTGCGGAGGCTTCGGGATTGAGCTTCTTCTGCTTTGCATTTGTGTAGAAGGTCATTATGAGCTGAATGAGACCGGAGATGATAGGTATAAGCACAAGACCTACTGCCGCAGCGTTCCATACTGTGCCTTCAGCAAATACGGACTTGGGAATGGCACCAAGGTCAATGAGTCCGAAAAGCTTATTGTCAAAGGAAGCTATCTTATCAAGCACATCTGCAGTAACGCCCTGGGCTCCCATAAACATAGCCTCGTTGTCCTTTACAGCCTGCAATATATACAGCTCGGGACGGGCATCAAAATAGCTGTTGCCTTCGAAAAGAGGTGCAGCTATAGCTTTAAGAGCCGTTACCTCTTCTTTGTTTATATGAAGGATATGAGTGAGAGGACGGTATACAACGTCAAATATACCGTAGAGGAAAAGAAGCTGGGGGATAAGGGGCAGACAGGACGCCATAGGATTGATATCTTCCTCGGCATAGAGCTTCATCTGCTCCTCCTGGAGCTTCTGGGGATTGTTTGCATACTGCTTTTTGAGCTTCTCAAGCTTGGGGCTGAAAGCTGCCATTGCGGCGCTTGATTTCTGCTGCTTTACGGACAGGGGGACCATTACAAGTCGTGTTACAATTGTAAACAGCAGAATGGCTACTCCGTAATTTTTAAACACCTGATAGATAGCCCACATTATAAATCCCAGAGGATAGCCTATGAGCTCAGATATAAATCCCATATTTCTTATGATCTTCCTTTCCTTTTTAAGGCATTTCTTTATATATATACTGCAATGCTTTATCAAATTAAAGTCTATTGCTTATTTTCTTTCTTATAATAAAACAGGTCAAACTTATCCGGAACATAGTCTACTCCCCCTCGTGCAAAGGGATTGCACCTGAGTATGCGCCACGCTCCGAGAATCATTCCCTTTACTGCGCCGTGCTTCTTTATCGCCTGCACCGCATATGTGGAGCAGGAGGGATAATATCTGCACCTCGGCGGCAGACAGGGAGATATGAATTTCTTGTAGAATTTTATGGGCAGCAATACTATGAGCTTTAAAAGCTCCGAAAGCTTGTCTAACGGCGTCATTTCTTTATCTGCCTTTTCTGTTTGGAGGGGTCTTTCATTGCAGGTATCACCCTGCTTTTAAAGAATTTCCCGATATGATAGCTTTTGCAGGTCGTGCTGCCTGCTCTTGCGCTGACAACGATATCAAAGCCCTTGGGAAAATCCTGTTCGTTTTCCCTGTACGCATGACGTATGACACGCCTTGCACGGCTCCTTGCCACAGCGTTGCCTATCTTCTTGCCGGTGGATATGCCTATCCTGTTTTGCTTTGTGCCGTTGCGGCGGTAATAGACTGTACACAGTCCGCCCGAGATAAAGGCGCCCTTGCTGTAAAGCCTCACAAAATCTTTATTATTATTCAGCTTTATTGTGTAGAGCATATGCTTTCCTTTCCCGGCTAAAAAATATGACCGCAAATTTATGGTTTGCGGTCATAATGCTCCCGACCGGCGCATTGTCCGAGCCAAGCGTACTGCTGCCGGATCCTGCCGCATCAGCATTAGTATGTGAGCATTTTTCTGCCCTTTGCTCTTCTGCGTGCCAGCACCTTGCGGCCGTTCTTTGTGGACATTCTCTTCATAAAGCCGTGCTCTTTTTTTCTGTGGAGCTTCTTAGGCTGATATGTTCTTTTCACTGTTCTTCTCCTCCTTTATCATTATTATTTAAAAATTATTGCCTTTACTTTTCATAAAGGGGGGAACCATTTTCCTGATTCTTGTATGGATACCCCATCAATGTTATAGTATAACTCATAATGCTCCCCCCTGTCAAGTCTTTTTTTTAAATTTAATTATTTTTTTATTTATTAACAAGGAAAACGGATTTTTTATGCTCCTTTTTGAAGCTTTTATGCAATGCTCATAAGCCCTTATAAGAAAAAATTTTCCGGAATACTTGACAAATTAAAACTTTTGTGCTATAATAAAATTACAGAGATATCTTTGCAAAAGCTGTTTTTTCAGACGGTAAAAGTATGCCCGTCCGCCCGAAAAAAAAGCTTGATTTTTTTTCGTTAATATGGTATAATAGGATAAAATAGTGTTGTTTTGCCCTGAAGGGTATTCAACACTCCATTTATGCGGTTTTTCTTCCGCTCCGAAAGGGGTTTTTTATGAAATCTTTCGACGAGGTTTTTGAAAAGGTCCTCGAACTTATCCACCAGAAAGTGGTGAACGGCGAGCTTACTTCCGTCGCCTACGATATGTGGATACACTCTATGAAGCCCGTCAAGCTTGAGGATAATGTTGCATACTTTACGGTGCAGTCAAAATTCCAGCAGGGCATCATTATGAAAAATTATGAGAAAATGCTCAAAGAGGCTTTCCTGAACGTTATGGGCTTCGATGTTGAGATAAACATATCTCCCGCAGAGCTTTCAGACGAGAATGACTCCAAGCCCATCAAAGACAGAGAAGAACTGGAGCTTACCTTTTCAAATGCCGAATATGACTACACCTTCGATACGTTTATCGTGGGAAAATCAAACGAGTTTGCCCACGCTGCCTGCGTTGCCGTCTCAAAAAATCAGGGCGGCGTTTATAATCCCCTGTTTATCCACGGTCCTTCGGGTCTTGGCAAAACTCACCTGCTTACCGCAGTTTCAAACGCTATCAAGTCAAGCAAGCCCGATACCAACATCATTTACGTTACGGGCGAAGCGTTTACCAATGAGCTGATAAATGCAATCAGAGAACAGACTACCCACGCTTTCAGAAAAAAATACAGAAATGCCGATGTCCTCTTAATGGACGATATCCAGTTCATCTCGGGTAAGGAGTCCACCCAGGAGGAGTTTTTCCACACCTTCAACGAGCTTCACAGCCAGGGCAAACAGATAATACTTACCTCGGACAGACCTCCGAAGGATATCAAAACACTTGAGGAGAGAATAAGGACAAGGTTTGAGTGGGGTCTTATCGCCGATATCACTCCCCCCGACTTTGAAACAAGAGTTGCCATCATTAAAAGAAAGGCTGATCTCCTTAACCTTACCCTTACGGACGATGTGGTGGAAACTATCGCCACAAGGCTCAAGGCGGATATCAGACAGCTGGAGGGCTGCGTTAAAAAGCTTAAAGCTTCTCAGCACCTTATGGGTACTCCCCCAACTATGACTCAGGCGATGAACGCCATCAGAGAAATTCTCAGCGACGATACCATCGCCCCCGTTACGGTGGACAGGATAATCGCAGAGGTGGCAGGCATCTATGGCGTTACAAGCGACGATATAAGAAGTATGAAGCGCTCCTCTCAGATATCTACCGCACGTAAAGTGGCGGCTTATGTCATTAAAGAAATGACTCAGCTTTCGCTCCAGAATATCGGTGCGGAACTGGGCGGAAAAAATCATTCAACAGTATCTTTTTATATCGACAGTATCTCCGAAGCTGTCGCAACAGATTCGGGTACAAAGGAAACTATCGAGGATATTATAAAGAATATTAAGGGCGCAACAAGTTAAAGACCCCAGCAAAACTAACAAGTCCCAAAAGGTAAAAGTTTCGTCCACCTTTTCAAAGGTGGCAGGGGGTCAAGGGGGGCATTGGTCTTGCAAACAAGCCCCGCCCCTTGTCGCCCTTCCGCAATGATAAACAAAGTTTATCTGCGAAATCTCCTTTACGAAGGAGCTCCGCAAGGGGTGAATTGAAAAACAGTCCGGTGGACTGTTTTTCAAGAGGGGACGCCCTGCGATAGAGGGCGGGCTTGGAACAAGACCAATTCCCCTCCGGGATTGTTAAGGGTCGCAACCCTTAACACAATGCGCCCGTGGCGCATTGCTCCCCGCACAGCTTTCAGTCCCAAACAAAGTATAAAATCCCCAACAAATCCGCTATAAATCAGCATAAATCAAACTTTCAACAACCACATTACAATCCGGTTACAAAAAGTTACAAAATGTAACTTTTTCAACAGAAATTCAAAAATCACGAATTATAGCGGTTTTTGGAAAATAACGGTGATGTGTGGGTAATGAAAATCAATTACATTTTGTAATATTATCTATAAAATATACAGATAGTTTGATTTTACAGAAAGTTATATCAACAGTTTTCAACAGCTTGTTGAATTGACTGTTCAAAACTTTTAATGTGACAAAATCCATAGTTACAAATTGGTTACAAGTTGTTACATTTTGGTTTTACAAAAAGTATAAATGTGGTTTTCAACAGATTTTTGAATCTGCCCGTGAACCGATACAGACTTTCAACGAAATTTTCGGCGGAGCACGCTTTACTTTTAAGAAAATTTCAACGGTTTGAACGACCTTAATAGGGTCGGAATTTTCTTCAACGAGTTTCAACGAAAGAGAGGAAAATTTCAACGTGTGAGTGTCTAACCGAAAACCCTTTCGGGAAGCAGGAATGTGGGGAGTTCTGATAATTTCAACACCCCTATTACTGTTACTATTTTGTAATTATTTGTTTTGTATTGTTACCGTATTGTAATTTTCAAAGCAAGTAGTGTTACCTTGTTGTAATCAAAAAAATTAACATAGATATTCTCAGGCGTATCATAAATGAAAGGAATAATTAAAATGAAGTTTATCTGTAAACAGTCTGTGCTTAATGAGGCTGTGAATAATGTTTCAAGAGCTGTCCCCGTTAAATCCCCCGTTACCGCTTTAGAGGGTATCAAAATGTATCTCAATAAAAATGAACTGGAGCTTACGGGCTATGATCTGGAGCTTGGTATCAGAACTACTATCGAGGTGCAGTCGGAGGATCACGGGGAGTTTACTGTTAATGCTAAGCTGTTCTCCGAGATCGTCAGAAAAATGCCCTCGGAAAATGTGGTTGTGGAAATTGATGAGAAGCTCAAGGCTACCATTAAGGGCGGCGACGCCGAGTATAACATTCTCGCCCTCTCCGCCGACGATTACCCCGCTATGCCCGATTACGACACCTCCGACTGCGTGAGCGTTCCTCAGGCTCTTCTTAAAAATATGATAAGCCAGACCATTTTCGCCGTATCGGTTTCGGATAATAAGCCAATACTTACAGGTGAGCTGTTCGATATCGAGAACGGGGTGTTCAACCTCGTTGCTATTGACGGTTTCAGACTGGCTGTCAGAACCGAAAAGCTGAACACAGAGGACAAGTATCATTTCGTTGTCAAGTCTAAGGCTCTCTCCGAGGTGTCCAAGCTTCTGAGAGACGATGACGAAAAGCCTGTCAATATGTATGTTTCAAGAAAGCACATTGCCTTCGATATAAGCGGATATACCGTTATCTCAAGACTGCTGGAGGGCGAGTTCCATAATTATAAGGGTTCTATCCCTCAGAACCATACCACCGAAATTATCCTTAATACTAAAGACCTTATCGCAAGCCTTGAAAGATGCTCCCTGCTTATCGTTGAGCAGACTAAGGCTCCCGTTAAATGCTCTTTCGGTGACGGTATGGTCAAGATAAGCTGCTCCACCTCCCTCGGTAAGCTTTCCGACGTTTTCAACGTTGATGTTACGGGAAATAAGGTGGATATAGGCTTTAACTGTAAGTATCTCCTTGACGCTCTCAAGGCTTCCGAGTCGGATAAGGTAAAGCTGCTCCTGAACGGCGGTCTTTCGCCTATGAAGATGATCCCTGTGGACGGGGACGCATTTACGTTCCTTGTGCTGCCGGTTAGATTAAAGGCGGAATAAACCAAAGACAAGAAAAACTAACGGAGCCCAAAAGGTAAAAGTTTCGGTCAAGCCTTTTCCAAAGGCTTGCGGGGGTCAAGGGGGCGGCGCCCCTTGTCGCCGTCCGCAGACGGCGAAACTCTTTATCCTTAGAAGAGCTCCGCAAAGGGGTGAATTGAAAACAGTCCTGTGGACTGTTTTCAAGAGGGGAACGCCCTGCGATAGAGGGCGTTCCCCTGGGATTGTTAAGGGCTTGCCCTTAACGCAATGCGCCCGTGGCGCATTGTGAAAGCGTTCTTGCTTGTAACGGTCAAGCAAAGCAAATTAAATTGCCAATTTCAAGTCAATAGTATAAATAGAAACCAAACATAACGAAAGGTCGAATGCATATGGAAGTTCAGACCGAACAAATCAAGATAACCACCGAGTTCATCAAGCTGCAGCAGCTCCTTAAATTTTCCGGAGCGGCGGATATCGGCTCGGAGGCTAAGGATATGATAGCTTCGGGTATCGTTAAGGTGAACGGGGAAGTCTGCACGATGAGAGGCAAAAAGCTCCGTCCCGGTGATATCGCCGAGATAAATGCCGAGGATATTATCCTGAGGCTCGAGGTCATCTGATGATAATCACCCACGTTTGCGCCGACGGATATAAAAATCTTTCCGGGGCGGATATTTATCCTCATGAGAAAATGAATATCCTCTGGGGAGATAATGCTCAGGGGAAAACCAATTTCATCGAGGCTGTGTGGCTTATGACGGGCTGCCGCTCCTTTCGGGGCACGAGAGACAGGGATTTTATCGGCTTCGACAAGGACAAGGCAAGTATTTCACTTGAGTTTAAAGAATCTTTCCGTCCGCAGAAAATTGATTTTGAGGTGAAGAAAAGCTCGGTGAAGGATAAGTGCATTGCCCTCAACGGCGTAAAAGTTCCACTTCTGTCACGACTTTTCGGAAATCTGAAATGTGTGGTCTTTACTCCCGAGGATCTGGCGCTGGCAAAGGGTTCTCCCGATAACCGCAGAAGCTTTATCGACCTCTCCGCCTCACAGCTGAAAAAATCCTTCGTATATGCCCTTAACAAGTATGACGTGCTGCTTAGTCAGAGAAATGCCCTTATCAAGGACATCGCTTTCGGCAGGGCGGACAAGAGTATGCTTGATGTGTGGGACGTTCAGCTTGCTAAAACGGGGGCGTATATTTCCGTTATTCGTAATACTTATTGTAATAATCTAAATAGTTATACTGAAAGTTTATATAATAAAATTACAGATGGTAATGAAACTCTGAAATTATACTATCAGTCAACTATATATAAAAGGCTTGAGGGCAGGACAGACCACGAGGGGGAGCTTTTTGAGATATATCTTCAAAAGCTCAGAAGCGGTGCTGATGATGATATCAGGGCAGGCTACACCCTTTGCGGCATTCATCGTGATGATGTGTGCGCCACAATAAACGGGCTTCCCGTAAGGGAGTTCGGCTCTCAGGGGCAGCAGAGAAGCACTGCGCTGGCTATGAAAATCGCTCAGGCTAAGATAATCAAGGATCAGACGGGAGAGGCTCCCGTTATGCTCCTCGATGATGTTCTCAGCGAGCTTGACACGGGCAGGCAGAGGTTCATTCTGGAAAATATCGAGGGTATGCAGGTTTTTATCACCTGCTGCGACAGGAGAGTTATCGGAAACTCCGACGGGAAAATTTTTTCCGTTAAGGGCGGTACGGTCACGGAGCTGAAAGGGTGATGGAATGTATATACATCTTGGCAGCGACACGGTGGTGAGAGACTCGGATATCATCGGGGTCTTTGACATCGAAAATACCTCGGTGAGCAAGGTCTCAAAGGAATATCTTGCCGCTTCGGGTAAGAGAAAATCTGCCGTTTCGGTTTCCTATGAAATGCCCAAGTCCTTTGTTATAGCCACGGTGGAAGGCAGGGAGAGAGTTTATATCTCAAATGTTTCCTCCGCTACAATTATGAAAAGATGCAGATAATTTTGTATAATATTTATATTTTATACAGATAGTAATAAACATAACCGCAATATGTCCTGCTTTCGGGGCGTATTTACAGAAAGGAAAGGTCACTTTTTATGTCTGATATTCAAAACAATACTCCCGAACAGGCTTATGATGAAAGCCAGATACAGGTTCTTGAAGGTCTTGACCCCGTAAGAAAGCGCCCGGGTATGTACATCGGCTCGACGGGTCCCAGAGGTCTTCATCACTTGGTTTACGAGATAGTTGACAACGCCATTGACGAGGCACTTGCAGGCTACTGCACAGAGATAAAGGTAAATATCCTCAAGGGGGATGTTATCGAGGTCACGGATAACGGTCGTGGTATTCCCGTCGGTATCCACCCCAAGGAGGGCATTTCGGCGGCTACCGTTGTTTACACCATTCTCCACGCTGGCGGCAAGTTCGGCGGCGGCGGTTACAAGGTGGCAGGCGGTCTTCACGGCGTGGGCGCTTCCGTTGTTAACGCTCTTTCCGAATGGCTGGAGCTTACGGTCAAGGACGGCAAGCACGTTTATTTCCAGAGATTTCATAACGGCGGTCATTACGACGAGGAGCTTAAAATTATCGGTGACACCACCGAGACGGGTACAAGCGTTAAGTTCAAGGCTGACCCGCTCATATTTACCGAGACTACCGTTTATGAGTATGAGGTTCTGCTGAAACGTCTCAGAGAACAGGCTTTTCTTAATGCGGGCGTGAGAATTGTTTTCTCCGACCTGAGAGATGATGATAATATCCAGTCTGAGGTTCTTCATTACGAGGGCGGAATAAGGCAGTTCGTTGAGCATATACACAAGGTGAAGGGCTATGAGCCGCTGACCGACAAGGTCATTTATGTAAGCGGTTCGAAGGGAGATTCTACTGCGGAGGTGGCTTTGCAGTGGAATGAGTCCTTTAACGAGGATATACGTTCATTTGCCAACAATATCCACACCGTTGACGGCGGTTCCCACGAGAATGGTTTCAAGAATGCGCTTACCAAGGTCATCAACGAGTACGGAAAGAAATTCAATCTCATTAAGGACAACGCCGACAAGCTTATCGGCGACGATGTGAGAGAGGGTCTTACCGCTATCATTTCCGTTAAGCTCACAAACTGCGAGTTTGAGGGTCAGACAAAGGGAAGGCTCGGTAATCCCGAGGCACGACCCCTTGTGGAGGATATTGTTTACGAGAAGCTTATGTGCTATCTTGAGGAAAATCCCGAGCAGGCAAGGGCTATATTTGAAAAGGCTGTCAATGCTCAGAAGGCAAGAGAGGCGGCTAAAAAGGCAAGAGAGACTGCAAGAAGAAAGTCCGCTATGGACAGCGCTTCTCTCCCCGGAAAGCTCTCCGACTGCTATGATAAGGACAACAAGCTTACAGAGCTTTACATCGTGGAGGGAGATTCTGCGGGCGGTTCTGCAAAGCAGGGACGAAATGCAAGGTATCAGGCCATTCTTCCCCTTTGGGGAAAAATGCTCAATGTTGAAAAGGCTCGTATCGACAAGGTTTACGGAAATGAGAAGCTTATGCCCGTTGTTGCGGCTTTAGGCACATCTATCGGCGAGGATTTCAACATCGAAAAGCTCAGATACGGCAAGATAATCATTATGGCCGATGCCGATGTGGACGGCTCTCATATCAGAACGCTGCTGCTCACATTCTTCTTCAGATATATGAGACCTCTCATTACAAACGGCAACATATACATTGCCCAGCCGCCACTTTTCAAGGTGGCTAAGAGAAAGGGCAAGAAGGAAATTGCAAAGTATGCTTTCTCTGATGAGGAGAGGGATATGTATATAAACGAGCTTTCCGCTGACGGCGACGGAAAGATGATCGTTCAGAGATATAAAGGTCTTGGTGAGATGGATCCCGAGCAGCTTTGGGAGACTACTATGAATCCCGAAACAAGAACTATGCTCAAGGTCGAGCTGGAGGACGCTGCTAAGGCGGACGAGATATTTACCATTCTTATGGGAGATAAGGTAGAGCCAAGACGTGAATTTATCGAGAAGAACGCTAAGTATGTTCAGAATCTTGATATCTAAAGCTAAAGCAAAACTAACGGAACGATAAAGGTAAAAGTTTCGCTCAAGCCTTTTCAAAGGCTTGCGGGTTTCCAAAGGGCGGCGCCCTTTGGTCGCCCTCCGCAGAGGGCGAAATCCCCTTTACGAAGGAGCTCCACAAGGGGTGAATTGAAAAACAGTCCGGTGGACTGTTTTTCAAGAGGGGACGCCCTGCGATAGAGGGCGTCCCCTTCCCCGGGATTGTTAAGGGTCGCAACCCTTAACGCAATGCGCCCATGGCGCATTGTTAGCTGTCCATATTTATTAACGGTTCAGCGGACTTACTATAGGTTACTTTCAATAAGGTTACAACCATTTATTTTATAATAAAAAGGAATGATAAGTATTGTCTGTTTTAGACGATGATATTTACGACGACGGCAGAAGCTCCTTTGAAGAACTTCTTGCCAAGGGCGAATACAAAAGCTCTAAAGAAGATATTCTCAAGGGCTTTAAGCTTTTTCAGAAAAAATACGTCTACAAAAGCGTGGGCATTCAGATGTTTATCGTGGTTCTGGGACTTGTTTCTCAGATACTCACCATTTTTACAGCGGCAGAGGGCGAGGACGTTTCCTTCTCATATATGCTCATTGTGATGTGCGTTGTTCTCGGCGGATATTTTCTTATCCGTCCCAAAAATACTTTCAGAAAGCTTGAGGACAGCCTCGGGGAGCTGGAGGGCACGGTATATGAAGCTGAAATTTATACGGATAAGATAAAAATTTCTACTTTATACGACCCGTATATTTCAGAAGAGGCTGAGAAAGAGGCAGAGGCGGCGGAAAATGAGAATTCCGGAGAGGAAAATGACCCCGAAAGCGAGCTTCCTTCCGCTACTATCATACATCTCGACAATGCCGCTGTTGAACTTGTTGAAAGTTCTGAGCTTTTCGTTGTGTACATCAAGAAATTAAACGTGTTCGTAATACCTAAGTCGGCTTTTAAGCCCTATGAGGTAATTGAGATAAAAAACAGGCTTTCTAATATTATGGGTGTGAGATACAAGAGCGTATGACCCGTAAAAAAGCTTTTTATCCGTAAAAGGAGTTGTTGAATTTGTCAGATGAAGTTTTCAGTTTGAATAATAACAGGTTTATTAACAGGGATATCGAAAAGGAAATGAGAGAGTCTTTCCTTGCCTACTCTATGTCGGTCATTGTTTCCCGTGCCCTGCCCGATGTAAGAGACGGTCTCAAGCCCGTTCACAGGCGTATCCTTTACACTATGTACGAAAACGGGCTTACTCCCGACAAGGAGTACCGTAAGTGTGCCGATACGGTAGGTACCGTTCTGGGTAGGTATCACCCTCACGGCGATGCTTCCGTTTATGACGCTATGGTAAGACTTGCTCAGGATTTCTCTATGAGATATCCCCTTGTGGACGGTCACGGAAACTTCGGCTCACTTGACGGCGACCCCCCTGCTGCTTACCGATACACAGAGGCAAGAATGGAGAAAATGTCCCTGGAAATGCTTACGGACATTAACAAGGACACCATTGACTTTATGCCTAACTACGACGACAGACTTAAAGAGCCTGTTGTTCTTCCCTCACGTTTTCCAAATCTCCTTGTTAACGGTTCGGTGGGTATTGCTGTAGGTATGGCTACAAATATCCCTCCTCACAACCTTACCGAAACAATCGGTGCTGTTCAGACACTTATCAAAAATCCCGACTGCACTCTTGACGAGCTTATGGAGCATATCAAGGGTCCCGATTTCCCTACGGGCGGAATTATTATGGGTCGTGCGGGTATAAGGGCAGCTTATGCTACGGGTCGTGGAAAGGTAACTCTCCGAGGCAGAACGAGAATTGAAGAAATTAAGGGACGAAACTGCATTATTGTTGACGAGATACCTTATATGGTCAACAAAAAGACCCTTATTGAAAGAATTGCCGAGCTTGCCAAGGATAAGAGAATTGACGGCATTTTCAATGTTCGTGACGAGTCGGACAAGGACAATGCTGTAAGGATCGTTATAGAGCTGAAAAAAGATGCCATTCCTCAGGTAGTTCTCAATCACCTGTTCCAGTTCACTCAGCTTCAGGATACGGTGGGCATTATTATGCTTGCTCTTGTAAAGGGTGAGCCTAAGGTGCTGACACTCAAGCAGATGCTGACAGAGTATCTTGATTTCCAGGTGGAAGTTATCCGCAGAAGAACTCAGTTCGACCTTGACAAGGCTAAGGCAAGGGCGCATATCTTAGAAGGTATGGTCATTGCGGCGGACAATATTGACGAGGTGATCAAAATATGCCGCACCTCCGAAAATATCGGCGAGATAAAGTCGAGACTTATGGAAAGATTTGCTCTTTCCGATGTGCAGGCTGAGGCTATCGCTCAGATGAGAATGTATCAGCTCTCCAATATGGAGCGCAAGAAGATAGAGGACGAGCTTGCCGAGCTTCACGCTAAGATAAAAGAGCTTACCGAAATTCTCGGAGACAATGAAAAGGTGCTTGCTATTATTTCCGACGAGCTTGAGGAAATTAAGAAGAAGTACGGCGACGAAAGAAGGACCGATATAGAAAATATCAGCGGCGAAGTTGATGTGGAGGACCTTATCCCAGTTGAGGACTGCGTTGTTACTCTTACGGATATCGGTTATATCAAGCGCCAGCCTGTAAGCGAGTATAAGATACAGAAGCGTGGCGGCAAGGGTGTCAGCGCTATCAAGCAGAGGGACGAGGACTTCGTTCAGGAAATGTTTATCGCTTCTTCCCACGATGATGTGCTGTTTATTTCCAACAAGGGAATTATGTACAAGCTTCGCTGCTTTGAAATTGCCGAGGGTTCCAAGCAGTCGAGAGGAGTTAATGTTATCAATATGCTCCCTCTTGCAGAGGACGAGAAAATTGCGGCTATGATAAAGACCTCCGATTATGATGAGGGCAAATTCATTATTATGGTCACCAAAAACGGCAAAATAAAGAGGACTCCCCTTTCCTCCTACAAGAATGTCCGCAAAAATGGTCTGAGGGCTGTTGGTCTTGACGAGGGCGATGAAATTGCAGGCGTAAGGCTCACCGACGGCAATGCTCAGGTGATCGTTGCCACAAGAAACGGCTTTGCTATACGCATTGAGGAAACTCAGATGAGACCTATGAGCAGAACTGCTCACGGCGTTAAGGCTATCAAGCTCAGAGAGGGCGACTATGTTGTTTCTATGGCGAGGGTAAGAGAGGGTGCTTCGGTTCTTACCGTTACCGACAAGGGTCTCGGCAGACGTGTTAAGCTTGAGGATTACCGTATCCAGCACAGAGGCGGTTATGGTATGCTCAATTACAAGACCTCCGAGGAAAAGGGCTATGTATGCGGCATCAAGATAGTTGACGAGGACGACGACATCATTATGATCGCTACAGACGGCGTTATCATAAGGATAAGAGCCTGCGATATTCGCATTATGGGCAGATATGCTACGGGCGTTAAGCTTATGAGAGTAAGCGGCGAGGACAGAGTTGTTTCCTTCACAAGAGCCGAGCACGATGACAGTGCTGAGACGGAAAAGATAGAACAGCCTTCCGAAGAGGAACTTCAGAAAGAGCTTGCCGAGGCTGCTGCAGAGGAGCAGAGCGAGGTGATCATTGACGAAGAGCCTGACGATGAGGACGAGGACGCAGGAGAAGATACGGAAGAATAATTTTTAAATAGGCAGGCGGTTTTTCCGCCTGCTTGCTGTATAGGTGTATATATAGGTGATAGATTTGTTTTTTGAGAAAATAAGCTTTTTCGGGTTCAGCCTTTATGAGATGTGCCTGTTGTTTCTTATATGGTCTTTTATCGGCTGGGCTATTGAGGTTTGCGCTCACGCTCTGAAAATGGGCGAGTATTCAAACAGGGGGTTTCTCAGTATGCCCATTTGTCCCATTTACGGGGTGGGTGTGCTCATTATCACTATCATTTTAGGGCGGTTTATGGATCTTCCTATTGTGGTATTTATTCTGTCCTCGCTTATATGCACCGCTTTTGAGCTGGCGGTGGGGGTGCTGATGAAGCTTATTTTCCACAATATGTGGTGGGATTATTCCGACGAGCATTTCAATTTCAAGGGATATATCTGCCTTAAAGTCAGCATTGAATGGGGTCTTGGCTGCCTTATCGTGGAATACTGTGCAGAGCCGTGGATAGAGGGAATTATCGGTATCATTCCACGTATGATAGGCGTTGTTGTTATAATAGTAATGGCTGTGCTTATTGTGATTGACTGCGTTAATTCCGTTTCGGCGGTGTACAGGCTCAATCTCAGGCTTAAAGAGATATCCGAGATATCCGCTAAAATGTACGATCATTCCCAGAAGCTTGGAAAGAAATTTGCGGACAAGGCTCTTGAAGCGGCGGACGCAGGGGCTGAAAAGGCTGCGGAATTTTATATGGCGACCGAGGAGGCTTCCGAAGAGGCTGAAAGGATAAAAGAAGAAGCCAAGGAGAGAATGGACGAGCTTGAAGATAAGCTCAGAAGCAGATATGACGCTCTGATAGCCTTTTCCGATAAGGAGGACAGGCGTGTTATCAGGCTTATAAATGCTTTTCCAAGTCTTAGATCTGCGGAAAACGGCGAGGCTCTTGAAAAGCTGAGGGCAAGCGTGAGGGAAAGGCTTCACAGAAAAAAAACCTGAGAAAAACAATAACTTTCAACATTCCTGCTTTGGAATGTTGAAAGTTATCAAGAATATTTGGAGATATTTTTCAGCAGTCCGTTCTCACCAGTATTTTTCCCGTATCTTCCTTGCGGAGGGCTATTACTGCTCCTCTGATAAGGTAGGCTATGGGGTCTCCTGCGGGGCTTCGGTGGAGACATATCACTCTCGTTCCCTCGATAAGTCCCATATCCATCAGACGGCGGCGCATATCTCCCGTACTGTTCATCTCCGTTACAACGGCGGTACTGCCCTCGGACAGCGAGGACAATGAAGATATATTATTCATAAGTATAATCATTCCTTTCAGAGAGTTTTGTTTCTTTGTCTGCCGACAAAGAAACAAAACTCGCAGGTTTGAAAATCTCTGATTTTCAAACCATTGCTTCCCTGTGTTATGAAATGTACAGACTGTTTTATAACAGGCTGTCATAGTTATATTATGCCTGTTTTTGAAAATGGGTGAATTTTTAAAGAGGTCATATATGCCAAGATTTTTTATTGACGAGACCGCTCTTTGCGGCGATATTATTACGGTGAGGGGTGGCGACGCTGTTCACATCGGTAGGTCCCTAAGAATGAAAACGGGCGACAGCATTACATTTTGCAGAGAGGGAACGGATTTTGTGTCGGTCATCGAGAAAATGACATCGGACGAGGTTTTTTGCAGGGTAGTGGAAAAAGCTCCTTCTTCTTCCGAGCCGGACCTGCGGCTCACAATTTATCAGGCTCTCCCCAAGCAGGACAAGCCCGAGCTTATTATTCAGAAATGCACCGAGCTGGGTGCGGCGAGGATAGTTTTCTTTATCTCAAAAAGGTGCGTTTCCCGTCCCGATGAAAAATCGGCGGAGAAAAAGCTTGCAAGGTGGAGAAAGGTTGCCGAGGAAGCGGCAAAGCAGTCGGGCAGAGGAAATATTCCCGAGATATGCGGCATTTTAAGCTTTGACGAGGCGGTAAATGAGCTTTGCGGAAATGACATATCCCTTTTATGCTACGAAAACGGCGGGGAGCGGCTTTCGGACATTGATTTTTCGGGCAAAAAGACCTGCGGCGTTATGATAGGCGCTGAAGGGGGATTTGACAGGTCGGAGGCGGATATGTGCTGCGAAAAGGGCGCTGTTCCCATCTGGCTCGGCAAGCGCATTTTACGCTGTGAGACCTGCCCTATTGCGGTGACGGCTATGATAATGCTTTCTGCGGGAGAAGTATGATTTCGGATAGAATAGTTTTAAAAATTTTGAAAAGCTATTGCAATAATCAAAATGGTATGTTATAATAACTATAGTTTAATACCTATGAAGGGACAGTTTTGGTTATATATAACAATCGGAATTATCTTCGGAATAGGGAGACGGATAAATTTTTTTTAAATCATAAGGAGGAGTAAAAATGGACAGATTAAAAGGCAAGGTTGCTATTGTTACCGGCTCTACAAGCGGAATTGGCGTTGGTATCGCAAAGCTTTTTGCGGCAGAGGGCGCAAAGGTGGTAATCTGCGGACGGCGTGAGGCAAAGGGTCAGGCCGTAGTTGACAGCATTACTGCAGAGGGCGGCGAGGCTTCCTATCATTTTATGGACATTACCGTTACCGACAGCATTGACGCTCTGCTTGCCGATACCGTCAAGAAATACGGCAAGATCGACATACTGGTAAATAACGCTGCAAATGTAGGCTTGAAGGACGGTCGTGTGGACGAGCTTACTCTTGAAATGTGGGATAACATTTTCCAGAGCGATATTCGTGGAACTTTCTATGCTATCAAGTGCGCTCTTCCTTATATGAAGGAAAACAAGGGCGGTTCTATCATAAATATCGGCTCTATGGCTTCCTGCGGCGGCGACCTTGGCTCTACTGCATATGCCTGCGCAAAGGCAGGAGTTGATATGCTCACAAAGTCTACTGCTCTTCAGTACGGCAAGGACAATATCCGCTGCAACTGCGTTCGCCCCGGTCTTATCGTTACTCCCGAGAACGAGGCTTATGTTCCTCAGGCTCTTAAAGATGTTTTCCTCAATAACATTATGGTGAACCGTTACGGCGCTCCTGCGGATATTGCAAATATGTGCCTTTATCTGGCGTCCGATGAGAGCGAATACTTCACGGGTCAGGTCGTTACCGTTGACGGCGGTCTGAATGCTCACGTTTCTACTGTGGGCGAGTTCAAGAAGCTTAATTCCCGTACCTGGTAAACTATACATATCATAAATTGCTGAGGGGGCTGTTTTTCAGCCCCCGATTTTTTCTGTCCGATTTTCTAAAGGTCAAAATATTTAAAATATATTGAATTTGTACAGAATATATGATATAATAAAAAATAAGCTTATTTGACCGATAGTTTTTGTTGATATAGACGAATAAACAGGGGGAAGCATTGTGAAAATGCCTTTGATGAAAAAAATAAAGGAAGTACTGCTCAAGGACGAATTTGATATACAGCATAAGCTTCTGAATATTATGCTTGCTGTCACTTTTGTTATGGGCGGCATATCGGTTGTCATATCCTTTGCGGCAGATCCCGGATCTATAGGGAATTATACCTCCCTGCTCATTGTGCTTTTTGCGGGTCTGAACCTGTGGATTTCCGCTGTAAAGGGCAATATACGTCTTGCGGCAATGCTGCTCACTACTATAGGTACTCTTGTGCTTCTTCCCGTTTTTTTTATCACCAACGGCGGAACAAAGGACGGGGTACAGCTTTGGTACATACTTGGTCTTATCACCCCTCTTATTGCTTTAAAAGGCGTAAGCTCGGCAGTTATGTTCATTCTCAGTATTATTTCCGGCGCAGCCTGTATGATATTTGAAAAGTGCTTCCCCCGGCTTATGGTATGTCCCGGAAATACTATTGCCGCTTCTTCGGATATGATAATTGCTTTTGTGTTTTTTGCGGTGATAATCGGTGTTATGTTCAGATATCAGGCAGACGTTTACGAAAATCAGAGGGAAATTATGCTCCGCAAGGACGATGAGCTTATCAAGGCTATGGAAGAAGCTCAGAATGCTAATAACGCAAAGAGCAGATTTCTTGCTCATATGTCCCACGAGATAAGAACGCCTATCAATGCTGTTCTCGGAATGGACGAGATGATAATCAGAGAAAGCACAGACAAGGACATTACCGCTTACGCTATGAATATCCGCAGCGCAGGAAATTCGCTGCTTACCATTATAAATGACATTCTGGATTTTTCAAAGATAGAGTCGGGTAAAATGGAGATTATCCCTGCGGAATATGACCTTTCCCTGCTTCTCAGAGACTGCTACAACCTTGTTTTTATGAGAGCGGAGGAAAAGCAGCTTCGATTTTTCTTTGACGCAGATGAAAATACTCCGAAAGATCTTGTGGGAGATGAATTCCGCATAAGGCAGATAATCACAAATCTCCTTACAAACGGCGTGAAATATACTCCTAAAGGTTCTGTGTCTCTGTCCCTTTCATTTGAAAGACTTGAACAGGACAGGATAATGCTCATTATCTCCGTTAAGGATACGGGTATGGGCATAAGCGACGAGGACAAGGCTAAGCTTTTTGACTCATTCAGAAGAATAAATACCTCTCAGACACGAAACATTGAGGGAACGGGGCTGGGGCTTGCCATTACAAAGAGGCTGGCGGAGCTTATGGACGGTACTGTTCTGGTGGAGAGCGAGTACGGCAAGGGCAGCGTTTTTACCGTACGTATTCCTCAGAAGGTTTCGGGTAATGGCGTTATAGGAGCCTTTGACCCCCATAAAAACGATTGCCCCGACAAGAAATACCGTGAGCGCTTCCACGCTCCCGAGGCAAAAATTCTCGTGGTGGACGATGTTAAAATGAATGTGGAGGTAATGCAGGGACTTATAAAAAAGACACTTATCCGTTCTGACGCAGCATACAGCGGAGAGGAATGTCTGTCTCTTGCGGCAAAGGAAAAATACGATATTATTTTTATGGATCACCTTATGCCCGAGATGGACGGAGTTGAAACTCTGAAACGGCTGAGAGAAACGGATAACAGCCCGAACAAGGAAACACCTGTTATCGCTCTTACCGCAAACGCCATTGCAGGAGCAAGGGAAAGCTACATAGCTATGGGCTTTGCGGATTATCTTTCCAAGCCTGTGAAGGGCTGCGACCTTGAGGATATGCTTATTAAATTTCTCCCTGCACAAAAGGTGAGCACCTTTTCCAAGGGCGGCGGAGAAAGGGTACAAAACGAAGCTGACGATCTGCCCGTATTTCTTGATACCAAAGCAGGGATATCCTTCTGCTGCGGCGATGTTTCATTTTATAAAGAGGTGCTGAGAGGCTTTGTCAACAGCGGCATCACCGAAAGGCTGAACAGATATTACTCAGCAGAGGACTGGGAAAACTACAGCGTTTGTATCCACAGCATTATGGGCACAGCCCTCAGTATCGGCGCCGAGGAGCTTGCAGCAAGATCTGCCGCAGTCAAAAATGCACTTAAAAACGACGATATTTCCTATGTTAAGAAACATCACAAAAGCTTTGCGGAAAGCTGCGAAAAGCTGACAGACAGGATCTCGCAGTATCTGGGCAAAGAGGAGGGAGCGGTAAGCAATGCTTTATAATGTTTATTTTGAAGCGGCGGCTATCTGCTACCTGCTTATCCTTAATATGTACATACGTCTTCAGTACAGCACAAAATCAAAGCAGAACAAGCTGTTTCAGAAACTGGCGGTATATCTGCTCGTAGCTGTAACTCTTGATGTTGTCACCGCCATTACCATAAGCTATGCGGCTCATATTCCCGTATGGCTCAATACCATACTGAACCACGTATATTTCGTTTCGGTGCTTGTGCTTGAATATCATTTCCTTATCTACTGTATGGTCGGAGTGTGCAAACGAGAGCCTAAGGGGATATTCTTTGAGTTTTGCCGATGGGTCAACATTATTGCAAATATCATCTTTGTAATAAACCTGTTCACAGGCTGCGTGTTCAGCTTTACTCCCGAGGGAGAATATGTTCACGGTGTACTGTATTACTCGTTTTATATTGTGTCCATATTTTTCATCATTGCCACTACGGGGGTGCTGCTCAGCGAAGCAAAGAAGTTCAGTAAAAATCAGAGGATATCTATAATACTTTACAGCATTGCTACGCTTTTAGGTCCTATTATTCAGTTCTTTGTTCCCGATGTGCTTTTATCCCTGTTTACAATTTCATTAGGCTTTATGATGCTGATGTTCTCAATGGAGACTCCCGATTATCAGCAGCTCACCAAAACTATGGACGAGCTTGCCCGTACAAGAGACGAGGCTGAGGAGGCTATGGGTCTTGCACAGGCGGCAAATCAGGCAAAGACAGATTTCCTTTCCGCAATGTCCCACGAGCTGAGAACGCCTATCAACTCTATTCTCGGCTTTAACGAGATGATAATGCAGCAGACAGATGACCCCGGGATAAAAAAATGCACCGACAATGTTCAGACCGCAGGAATGAACCTGTTATCCATAATCAGCAATATTCTTGACTACACCGAGATAGAAAACGGCAGGCTGCAAATAACAGACAGCCCTTATTCCACCCGTTCTATGCTGAGAGATGTGCTTGCATATGCGGAATACGGCACGGACAAGAGCGGTATTGAGCTGAGAACGGATATTGATGAAAATATCCCTTCGGAGCTGTCGGGCGATATTACGAGAGTCATTCAGATATTCAACAATATAATCTCCAATGCGGTGAAGTACACCTACAGCGGATATGTGGAGATATCCATAAGCTGGAAGCCCGACAATGACGGCGATACGGGCATACTTTCCGCAAGGGTCAGCGACAGCGGCGTGGGAATTAAGAAAGAGGACCTTGCGCTTTTATCTGAAAGCTTTACCCGTCTTGACAAAAAGCGAAATCAGAATATTCAGGGCGTGGGACTGGGTCTTTCCATCGTCAAAAAGCTTCTGTCACTTATGGACGGAAAAATATCCATCGAGAGCGAGTATGAAAAGGGTACTGTCGTGTCCTTTGAGCTTCGTCAGAAGGTGATAAGCAGTATTCCTGCGGGAAAGATATCCCCTCTCGGCTCGGGTGACATAAACGGTGATGACAGCTACAAGTTTTACATTCCCGAGGCAAGGATACTTACCGTTGACGACAACGATATGAACAGGGAGCTTTTCAAGGGGCTTCTGAGAGACTCGGGAGCTGTTATTGACGCTGTGAGCGGCGGCAGAGAAGCCATAGAAAGCCTTGAGAAAAACCGCTACAGCATTATTTTCCTCGACCATATGATGCCTGAGATGGACGGTATCGAAACTCTAAGAGTAATAAGGGACAGAGGACTTTGCGGCGATGCGCCTGTTATCGTGCTTACCGCAAATACCGTTGCGGGGGCAAGGGAAATGTATCTTTCCGAGGGCTTTGACGATTATCTTGCAAAGCCTGTTACTGGAAGAATGCTGTACGGTACGCTCAGAAAGTATCTTCCCGAAGAGATGATAAAGGAAATGCCTGCCGATATCCCTGCTCCTGCGGAGGAGAGAACCGCTCCACGCCGCAAACGGACGGTTATGGAGCGGCTGGGGCAGTTTCTTGATACGGCAGCGGGTATGACATACTGCTGCGAGGACGAGGAATTTTATGTATCAATGCTCCGGACCTATCTTGAAAATTCCCGTCTTGAGGATATGAAGAAATTCTTTGAGGAAAAGGATCTTGACAACTACCGCATTACCGTTCATTCAATAAAAAGCACCTCCCTTACCATTGGTGCGGCGGAGCTTTCGGGTGAGGCTAAGAGCCTTGAAATGGCACAGAGATCGGGAGATATCGGATATATTGAAGCAAATCACCAAAGGGTATATGAGCAGTATGATGAAATTCTCGGAAAGATAAAGGCTGTTCTTGACGATCCCGACGATATTATCGGAGGGGAGGAAACAAAGGAGGAACGGGTATCAAAAATACTTGTGGTGGATGACGATCCTTCCTGCCTTGCCATTGCAAAGAGGACTCTTGAGGCAAAGTTTCAGGTCACTGCCGTACTTTCGGGCGAAGAGGCTCTGAATATACTTGCAGATACCGTTCCCGACCTTGCGGTGCTGGATATTTATATGCCCGGAATGGACGGCTTTGAGCTGATGAAGCGGATAAGGGAGCAAAGCGATGTTCCCGTGGTATTCCTGACTGCCGATCCGGACAAGTCCCTTGAGGAAAGGTGCTTTAAAGAGGGAGCTATGGACTTTATCACAAAGCCTGTTACAAGCACTATCCTTATCAACAGACTGAGCAGAGTCATTGAGCTTGACGAGCTTAAAAAGAGAGTTTCCTGATAAACGCAAACGGTGCTTCCGCCATTACAGCGGAAGCACCGTTTTTGTAATGTTCATCAGCTCTGATGCCTGCACACATTCAGTCTCAAGCAGTCGCTGATAAGGGCAATAAGCTCGGAATTTGTGGGCTTGGAGCCGTGAAAATCTATTTTGCAGTGAAGCTTGTCCTCGATATATGCCACGTCGCCGTCTCCCCTGTCCCACGCCGAGGAAATTGCGTGCCTGATGGCTCTTTCAACTCTGGTGGGGGTGGTGCCGTTGGTGCGTGCCACAGCGGGGTAAAGCTCCTTTGTTATGCTGTCAAGGATAGTCATATCCTCCACCGCAAGCATTACGGCGTTTCTGAGATATCTGTAGCCCTTTATATTAGCGGGAATGCCGATACGCTGGATTATTTCGGTGACAACAGGTTCCATACTGTCTGTTCTTTCGGGGATATGTCCGCCCCAGGGCAGCGCTCCGAAGCCCTGTTCGTTAGAATATAATGTTGACATAAATTTTAGCCTCCTGCTTAAAAAAAGATAAATTTTTCAATTTCCTGATGTTATATTCTTTCTCTCTGTTATTCTCCGCTTTATCTTTTCCTCTGACAAGCATATGCTTTATGCGACTATAATAACATTTATTTCACGATATGTCAACACATTTTGCATAGAACTTTTCGACATATTCAAGAATTTATTAATATTTGCATTTTCCTGAAAGTGTGTTTAAACAGGAAATAGTATATTGACTGTTTATGATTTTACCCTTTGGGGAAGAATAATAATCTGATAGTATATCCCTGATATATTCAGATATTTCGGGAATTTACCGGATTTTTATGATTTGCTGTGGATATTATAAAATTAACAAGTATTTATTTAAATTTATAAAAAATATTAACGCCTTAACAGGCATTTAGCAAAAATAGGTAAGTTAATCTGATATAAATGATACATACTATATTAAAATATAAACGTTTGCGAAAGTCTACATTTTACATAATGTTTACACTACAAATTACATAGGATATATCAATTTACAGGGTAAAAATAATAAGACTTTCCGTTATCTGACGATTTATTACACATATTTCAATAAAAAGACATAATTATATAGTATAATAAATTTATATATATTTAAATTCTTTTGGAGGTAACTTAAAATGGCAGAGAAAAAAGGTCTGATAGCAGAATTTAAGGAATTTATCGCAAAGGGAAACGTTATGAATCTGGCTGTGGGCGTTATCATCGGTGCAGCATTCCAGAACATCGTTTCATCACTTACAAGCAGCTTTATCAATCCCCTCATCGCACTGGTTACGGGCGGCTGTGAGAGGGACGAGGCAGGAAACCTTATCCTTGTGGGCGGTCAGTTCACAATAAACGGCGTTGCTTTTGATTACGGTTCGTTTATTTCCGCAGTTCTCAACTTCCTTATTATGGCTGTTATCCTCTTTACTATGGTAAAGGCTGTTAACAAGATAATGTCCGTAGGCAAAAAGAAAGAGGAGGAAAAGGAGCCCGAGCCTCCCGCTGAGCCTGAGCCTACCGCCGAGGAGCTTCTCCTTACCGAGATCAGAGATATCCTCAAGGAGAAAAACTGATAAGAGTCAAAGTGCACAAAAAAATCTTTTATGAACATTACATATTCTAACTGCAAATTTCATATTCCCACTTGAAATCGGAGACGGTTTGTAGTAAAATATAAAAAATACCTATATGAATGATAAAATATAAAGATTTGGAGGAGATTTATAATGCTGGATACTGATATGTCAAGCAAGTTCGGAAAAGAGGGTCTTACCTTTGACGACGTTCTGCTTATTCCCGGAAAGTCTGACGTCACACCCAATATGATCAACCTTAAAACAAGGCTTGCGAAGGATATTTACCTTAACACTCCTATCGTGACTTCCGCTATGGACACCGTTACAGAGGCTAAAATGGCTATAGCGATAGCACGTGAAGGCGGTATCGGCATTATCCACAAGAATATGTCCATCGAGCAGCAGGCTGACGAGGTGGACAAGGTAAAGCGCTCCGAAAACGGCGTTATTGTCAATCCTTTCTCCCTCACAGCCGACAAGCTTGTTTCCGAGGCAGACAAGCTTATGGGCAAGTACAAGATATCCGGCGTGCCTATCGTTGATAACAAGGGCAAGCTTGTGGGTATCCTTACAAACAGAGATCTCCGCTTCCTCAGAGATTACGACACACCTATCAGCGAGGTTATGACCAAGGAAAATCTGATAACCGCTCCTGTAGGCACAGACCTTGAGGCGGCTCAGAACATTCTTATGAACCACAAGATCGAAAAGCTCCCCATCGTTGACGACGACGGAACTTTAAAGGGTCTTATCACTATCAAGGATATTGAAAAGGCTGTTCAGTACCCCAATTCCGCAAGAGACAAGAGCGGCAGACTTCTCTGCGGCGCTGCTATCGGCATTACGGGAGACGTTCTTGAAAGAGCAAAGGCTCTCCTTGACGCTCAGGCTGACGTTCTCGTTCTCGACTCCGCTCACGGTCACTCCAAGAACATTATGACCTGTCTCGACAAGATAAAGACAGCTTTCCCCAATGCGGTCATCATTGCAGGAAACATTGCCACCGCCGAGGCTGCCGAGGACCTTATCAAGGCAGGCGCTGACTGCGTTAAGGTTGGTATCGGACCCGGCTCTATCTGCACCACACGAGTTGTTGCAGGTATCGGCGTTCCTCAGATCACAGCGGTTTATGACGCTGCCTGCGTTGCCGCAAAGTATGACATTCCCGTTATCGCCGACGGCGGAATCAAGTATTCCGGCGATATCGTCAAGGCTCTTGCAGCAGGCGCAAGCTGCGTAATGCTGGGTTCGCTCCTAGCAGGCTGTGACGAGGCTCCCGGCGAGACTGAGATTTATCAGGGCAGAAGCTTCAAGGTTTACCGCGGAATGGGCTCTCTGGGCGCAATGGCTTGCGGCTCCAAGGACAGATATTTCCAGGAGGGCGCAAAGAAGCTGGTTCCCGAGGGCGTTGAGGGACGTGTTCCTTACAAGGGAATGGTTTCCGACACTATCTTCCAGCTGGTTGGCGGTATCCGTTCCGGTATGGGCTACTGCGGCTGTCCCACTATTGCAGACCTTCACGAAAAGGCTAAATTCGTAAGAATTACAGGTGCAGGTCTCAAGGAGTCCCACCCCCACGACATCTATATCACTAAGGAAGCTCCCAACTATTCTGTTCATGACTAATACTAATCTTTAATCAACCTATGGACAAATACGACAGCTATAACCCAGCCACTCGTCGTCAAGCTCCTTTGCAAGGCGGCAAGCCTTGCTGCAGTCGCTTTCCTAGATTGGCTGTGTTCTATCTGCCGTCTTTGTCTACAGAACGATTAAAGATTAGTATAAAAGGAGACTTTTACTATGGATATCAAGGCTAAGATCGAAGAGATCGTCACAAAGGTCAAGGCTGACCCCGATTTTCTGAAGGAATTTCAGGCAGACCCTGTTAAGGCTGTTGAGAAGATCACAGGCACAGACCTGCCCGATGATGTGTTAAATCCCATTATTGACGGCGTTAAGGCTAAAATATCGGCGGATAATGTCAAGGGTATGCTTGGCGGGATTTTCGGCGCAAAGAAATAGTATTATGCGGAGCGGAGATGTTTCTTCGCTCCGTTTTTGCAAATTTGGTTAATTCCTTAAAGTAATTTACTTAATTATATATACTTATAGTATAATACTTAATGTAATAATTACAAATAAAATACAAATTGTGATATTGTAATATTATTATAAAAATATACAAATAGTATAGAAAGGGAGTATTATTATGAAATTCACGGAAAAGCCTATGGAACGTATCACCGCAGAGGCAGAGGGTATGATAAAGGAAATCGAGACTCTTGAGCCTGTGAGCCTGTCATCGCTTGACAGCGGCAGCACAATGGCTGTGTTCGTTGATATCATCAACGGATTTATAAACGAGGGGGCAATGGCTTCGGAGAGGGTGGGAGACATTATTTCCCCAAATGCAGAGCTTCTGAAAATGTGCAATGAGAAAGGTATCCTCACAGCTGCATTTGCCGACTGCCACGAGGAAAATGCAGCCGAATTTGCCTCATTTCCCCCACATTGCGTAAATGATACACGTGAGTCGGAGATCGTGGACGAATTAAAGGAGCAGGGTGGATATATCCTCATTCCCAAAAACTCCACAAACGGTTTCAATGAGCAGAAATTCAAGGACCTTATCGAGTGTCACCCCGAGATATGCACCTTTATCGTTACGGGCGACTGCACCGATATTTGTGTTTTGCAGTTCTGTCTTGCCCTGAAAACTTATTTCACCGCACAGGACAAGCTTGTTAAGATAATCGTTCCCATTTCCTGCGTGGAGACCTATGACGCGCCTTTCCACAGCAGCGATTTTGCAAATCTTGCGGCTTACAAGCTTTTAAAGGACAGCGGTATCACTTTTGTGAGCGGTATTGAGGAATAAGAGGTGATGTTATGGGATATTCGGAAATGAACTGCCCCCACTGCGGTAAAATGAACAGGGAAAGCTGCAATGCGCATATGTACGGCAGTCCCATACGGGTGTGCAAAAGCTGCGGAAAGAAATATGTTGACAGCAGATATACCGAGCCTGCTCTTACAGGCTTTGACAGAAAATCAACAGACCCCTCTGTATATGCAAAGGGTGCTGCTATTTTCGGTGCGGGTTTTGTAATCACTCTCGGGTGGGTGATATTCACAATAACTACAAGGGGCAGCTATTCGATAAAAATGGCAGGAACGTCCGTTATTTGTTTAATAGGTCTGATAATGTGCGCCGTTATGCTTATAAGAATAAAGTCGGGCATTGCGGACAAAGAAAATCAGAAATTCCTTGAGGAATCTGAAAATCGGCTTGCGGATAAGGAATATGTGAGGGAGCTTATTGATAACGGGATAGATGTTCCCGAGAAGTATCGGTAAAATTTACAATTATTGTGACATATTTTGCCCCCGTTGATTGTTTTACTATATATAAAGACATAAAAATGGAGGAATACCAATGAATAAAGCAATATCAGTAATTCTCGCCTGCGCTGTGATATCAATGTCCGCTCCTGCCGCATTTGCAAAGGAATATCCCGTATATGACAGCCTTACATTTACAAGGGGGGCTGTTGAGGCAAATGCCGAAAAAGACGGGCTTTACAGTTCGGGTGACAGAATGGTGAAGGTAAAGGACGGTGAAATATCCCCCTACACAGGCTTTGCCAAGACTAAAAAGGGCACATACTGCTACAAGGACGGTATCAAGTGGACAGGCTGGTACAAGCAGGGCGGCAAATGGTATTACTTTGACCCCGATAATGACGGTCTGAAAGCTCTCAAAACTGCCAAAACTCCTTTGGGTACCTATTATCTTGATGAAAACGGAGCCTGGAACGGAAAGCTGTCTAAATCGGCAAAGCGTCCTGCGGATTTTGGTTATTCATTTCATTTCGGCGGCGGTGAATCAATCGAATATTACTTCTCCACAAAGGACGGAAAGCTTTGCAGAGATGCTTATATTGACGGCGTTGATACCGAGAAGGACATAAAAATATCCGCAATGGATATGCAGATAATATATGATACATTCAAGTCAAGCGGTGCGGAAAGTTTTGAGCCTGCGGCTGTTATTGAAGCGGCGGGCATAGAATTTGAACCGCCCACAGATATGCCCTGCTATTCGGTGCAGTGGTATTCGTGTAACGAGTGCGCAGGCTCTGTTTCCGGCGACTCCTATATTTTCAGCTATGATTATTATTCACGGAGTGAGGAAGTAAGAAGCCTTGCGGGGCTGATGCGGTTTTCCCGTATGTATATGGAGAGCCGAGACGAATACAAGGAAATTATTGCAGAGGAAAATGCATATAACGAGGCGCACAAATATGACGAAGCTGCCTTTGATGAGCTTACCGAGGTGAAAACGTCAGACGGGGATATTTACAAATTCCGAGGACATTCATCTCCGAGCGGCGGACGGGCAATGCTCATTACGTCAAAAGCAGAGCTGAACGAGCTTATCTCTATGCTGAAAAAAGAGGGTGTCAGCAAAAAATCAAAGCTTATCGGGCGGCTGTCCTCCTATTCCGAAGAGTATTTCAAGGACAATGCGGTGGTTTTCGGGGACGGAAATGCTTCCTCAGGCTCCGTTAAGATAGACGACCCGAAAATTTACACAGGCTATGGAAATATTTATCTGAATGTGACTCTTAAATATGAGGGAGAAGGTACGGACGACTGCTGTTACTATGCTGCTGTGGCAGAAGCTGATAAAAAATCTCTCGGGTGCGAAAATTCGTCAGTAGGCGTTATATGGCGCCCGGAGACAGTTTATGAGACTGAATAACTTTGAAAGGAACATATAAAATGAACGAAAGAAATCTTACGCTCCTTACCGATTTTTACGAGCTTACTATGGGAAACGGCTACCTTGAGAACGGCATTGGTGACAACATCTGCTGTTTTGACCTCTATTTCAGGAAAGTCCCCGACAATGGCGGCTTTGCGGTGATGTGCGGTCTGGAGCAGGCTATTGACTACATTAAAAATCTCCGCTTTTCCGAAGATGATATTGAATTTCTCAGGGAAAAGAAGATCTTTTCCGAAAAATTTCTCGGATATCTGAAGAATTTTAAATTCACCTGCGATATATGGGCTGTTCCCGAGGGTACGCCTGTCTTTCCCAATGAGCCGCTTATAATAGTAAAGGGTCCTGCAATTCAGGCTCAGCTTGTGGAAACTATGCTGCTTTTATGCATAAATCATCAGAGCCTTATTGCCACAAAGGCGGCAAGGATAGTGAAGGCTGCGGACGGCAGACTCGTTATGGAATTCGGCTCAAGGCGAGCTCAGGGCTTTGACGGTGCGGTTTACGGCGCAAGAGCGGCTTATATCGGCGGCTGCTGCGGAACTGCCTGCACCATTTCCGACAAGGAGATGGGCACTCCCGCTCTCGGTACTATGGCTCACAGCTGGGTGCAGATGTTTGATTCGGAGCTTGAGGCGTTCAGAGCGTATGCCAAGTGCTACCCCGACTCCTGCACTCTTCTTGTGGATACCTACAATGTGCTTAAATCGGGTATTCCCAATGCCATAACGGTATTCAAGGAGCTTAAAGCGGCGGGTCACAAGCCTGCGGGAATTCGCATTGACAGCGGCGATATCACATATCTTACGAAAAAGGCAAGGAAAATGCTGGACGAAGCAGGCTTCCCTGAGGCTAAGATATGCATTTCCAACTCTCTTGACGAATACATTATTCAGGATATTCTGGCGCAGGGCGCTAAGATCGACAGCTTCGGCGTTGGGGAGAGGCTCATCACATCACGGAGCGAGCCTGTTTTCGGCGGTGTTTATAAGCTTACAGCTGCCGAAAAGGACGGGGAGCTTATCCCGAAGATAAAGCTTTCGGAGAATGTGGCTAAGATAACCACTCCCGATTTCAAGGAGCTGTGGAGATTTTACGACAAGTCCACAGGCAAAGCTATGGCAGACCTTATCACCTGCTACGGCGAGGAGATAGACGACAGCAAACCTATCACCATTTTTGACCCCGACCACCCCTACAAGAAAAAGACCCTTACGGATTTCACCGCAAAGAAGCTTCACGTGAAGATATTCGACAAGGGCAATTGCGTCTATACCTCCCCCACCGCCACCGAGATAAGAAGCTTCTGCGCTGCTCAGCTTGACACCCTCTGGGACGAGGTAAAGCGCTTTGAAAATCCCCACGAGTATTATGTTGACCTGTCTAAGAAGCTTTGGGACAAGAAGAACGAGCTTTTGAATGAGATGGGGTAATATATCAGATACTTTTTTATCCCTCGGAGCATTTTGTTCCGAGGGATATTTTTATCAAATTGTATTACCAATTGTATACTATAATATTGTTTATACTGTTTGTAATGTGATTATACAATCCGTAAAATTACAAATTAGTTACACAAAAAGTTGAATTGGTTACAATGTAGTAACAACATACAAATCAAAGGTTACAAAATCGTTACAATGCCTATTGAAATTGATATTGTTTTGTAATATAATAAAATAAATAAAAGTCTTATGACGATAAAACGTATATTTTAAAGAAATAAAAAAGGAGACGATGAGAATGAAAAAAATAAAACTTCTTACCGCAGGCATTATGGCGTTATCCGCAGTTACGGCAGTAAGCGCAGGGGCATATGCAGCAGATGTGGTCGATTTTGAGGACGGAAAATACTCATTTGTAAGTATGAAGACCGACGACGGCGGAGATCCCTCCACACTTTCTGTAGTTGATTTCGGCGGCTCAAAGCAGCTCAAGGTAGACGTTACCGACTGTGCAAACGTGCCTAAGGTTTACTTTGATCTTAACTCAATGCTTGATCCCGATGATTTTGAAAAGGTCAAGACCATTGAAATGGACGTTACATTTGAGTCCAAGGACGGCGTTACAGCTCCCGGCTGGGCAGGCGGCGCCATCGGCACTCAGGGCGGCGAGGCAAAAACTCCTGCCTGGGCTCAGACCGCCTGGGAATGCGGCGAATATGACAAGGCGGTTTCTGACCCTGTTACTATCCAGAGAAAATTTCTCCTCTATTCCGAGAGACTTGTAAACGGCACCGAGGGCACTCATATGATACTTATGAGATGGGGCTCCGAGGTCGATTACAATATGTATGTGGATAACATCAGATTTTTAGATGCCGACGGCAAGGCTATCCCTGTTGAATTAAAGGCTTCCGCAGCTCCCGTTCAGACCACAGCAGCCGCAGAGGAAACAGAAGCAGAGACAGGACCCGAAGATATCCCTGAGGATATTCCCGAGGAAACTGCTGCCGAAACAGAAGCTGCTGTTACCGAAACCGAAGCTCCCGAGACAGAGACTGCTCCCGAGGAGACCGACCCCGAAAGCGATAACAAGACTACATCTTCCACCACAGGAAACCTTTCCGCATTTGCCGCAGCAAGCGCCCTTGTTCTTTCGGGATATGCTGTTGCTATGACACGCAGAAAGAAAAAGTAATTTTGTGCTGTTTTGTAAAAAATTAACAAAGCCTGTGGGGCATTATTGTATAAAAAACAAATTGCAACTTTTTCGGGTAAATGATATAATATACCTATAATTAGCGTAAGTATATTCGTGAGACAATATAAACGCAATTAAAATATGGAGGAAAAATAATTATGAAAAAGCATCTTTCAAGCCTTGCTGCAATTGCAGCAGCTGCAACTCTCTGTGCAGCAGTTTCCGCTACAGCTTCCGCAGCTGACTGGTCTCAGACCGGTTATGCAGACGATGATCCTTCTACTGTAGAGATCATTTCCACATCTGCTGACGGCGTTGTATTCACACAGACAACCGACGGCGTAGCAGCAAAGGCTCGTATTACACTCGATCAGATTCTTGCTGATCCTGCTGACGTTTCCAATGTTTATTCCGGTTCCTGGACTGTTGTATATCACGGCCTCGCAGGCTCTGATATCCAGGGCGTAGGCGGCGGCTGCTATGCAGCTACCTGCAACTCCGCTACATACTGGCTCAGCCCCGAGTTCAACGAGGACGGAACAGTAACTTGGGAGGATGAGGTTACCGTTGAGGATTCATTCAAGTGGCTCCTTCCTTCTCAGGTTCCCACAGACGCTTCCCAGGCTGAGTTCGTATTTATGGACTGGGCAAACGCAAACCTCGTTTCCAACAATGTAACTATCGAGATCAAGGACCTCAAGATCTTCGATAAGGACGGCAACGAGATCGCTCAGAAGGAATACAGCGGCGCAGCAGCAGAGGAAGCTCCTGCAGAGGAAACTCCCGCAGCTGAAGAAGCTCCTGCTGAGACAGAGGCAGCTCCCGCAGCTGATGCATCTACTCCCGTTGCACCTACAGGCAACACCGCAGCAGCTTCTATTGCAGCAGTTATGGCAGTAGCAGGCGCAGCAGCTCTTATTTCCAAGAGAAAGTAATTTAAAAGCAAAGTAAATATTTATGCAGAGGGCTCTCTATTGAGGGTTCTCTGTATAATTCTGTTATAATGCAGAAAATGAAAGGATGTTTTCACAATGAATTTCAAGAAGATCGTAGCCACATTTGCAGCTGCAGCTCTTTCCGTTTCGGCTCTTTCCGTGTCGGCAATGGCTCTTTCCACCAAGGACTACCTCAAGGACGGCGTTGTATACATAAACGCTGACAAGCCCGAAGATCCTACCTGGGCAATCGACGCAGGCGTGGCTCAGACAGATGTTTACGGCGTTACATTCCACGTAACATTCGAGGGCAATGATGAATGGTACGGCGGCGGAATAGGCGCAAACTCCAACTCCACAGGCTGGAAGTCCATTGAGTGGGGCACCAACTCCAAGGAGATCACCGCTGACGTTGAGAACAACACTATCACCTGGCTTTCCGATGCTCCCGTATTTGCAGAGACTGACGAGTACGCTCAGCTCTGGCTCCAGACCTGGACCGGTAAGGTCACAGTTAACAGCGCAGATGTTCTCGGCAAGGACGGCGTGATCCTTTCTACAGATGAGGCTCCTGCAGAGACCGAAGCTGCTGCCGAGGAAACTGAGGCAGAGACTGAGGCTGAAACAGAAGCAGAGACTGAAGAAGAAGCTGCAGAGGAGACCGAGGCTGAGGCAGCTGAGGAAGAAGCAGAAGAGGCTGCAGAAGAGGCTGAGGACGATGCTCCTGCAGCTGCAGCTATTGATTATTCCGCTCTTACAGGCGAAGTTATCACCGATACAGAGGCAACTTCCGCAGGTTCCTGGGGACAGGCTATCACCCTTACTACCGTAAAGAATGAAAACGGTGTATTCGATCCCGCTATCCTCACTCCCGACAAGGCTGTAGTAGTTTACTACAAGGCTGACACAGCTCCCGAGGTCGTTCTCCAGTCCTGGAGCGGCGGCGAAGGCTGGGCAAAGGTTCCTGCTAACGAGGAGCTTTCCACAGACGGTGTTGCAGTATTCACATATGACTATATGACCGCTATGTATCAGAGCGAGGACTTCTCCTCTACTCTCGACGCATTTATCGTAGGTGACACAGGCTCTGAGCTTACCGTTTCCAAAGTTCTTCTCGTTGACGCAGCTTCCCTCACAGCAGGTGCTGAGTCCGATGAAGATGTTATCGAAGACGCTGCTCCCGCTGAGGAAGAAGTTGTAACAGAGGCTCCTGCTGAGGAGGCTGTAACTGAGGCTCCCGCAGCTGATACAACAACAGCTCCCGCTGCTACAGGCAACACCGCAGCAGCTTCCATCGCAGCAGTAATGGCTCTCGCAGGCGCAGCTGCTGTTATCTCCAAGAGAAAGTAATTTTCACGCAAATATCAAAGCCGTTTTCTTAGGAAAGCGGCTTTTTTGTTTATATGTGTAAATAATGCAAAATTATATTCTGAATTATTTGTGTAATATTTACATTGAAATAAGCTTTCAATAATGATATAATAGTGGTACAAATAAAATTTGGCATTAAAATATGCCAAGGAGGAGAATTAAAATGAAATTAAAGAAAATGTTAGCAGGTTTTGTAGCTGCTGCTATGGCAGTTACAACAATGGCTGTAAGCGCATTCGCTTCTACAGTAACACTTGACAGCGAGTATGTTGGTTCCTGGGGCGCAGGTCTCTGCATTCCTAAGACCGAGCTCGAGGCTATCGGCAGCGATGTAAAGGTTACTCTCGATATCGAGACCCGCAACCTTGCAAATACTGCAGATCAGTTCCTTCTCGCTCCTATGGACTACGACAACAGCTGGACAAGAGTTACAGATCAGCTCACAAGTGACACAATGGTTGCTAAGGCTGATGGCTTTGTAGTTGTTAAGGAAGGCCAGACATCTGTTGAGTTCGTAATCACAGCTGATACAATCGCTTCTCTCGGTGACAGCGGACTTGGTTTCCAGGTTCAGAACGTTATCGTTAAGTCTGCAAACCTTGAGGCAGGTTCTCCTGAGGGCGCATACACCATCATCGAAGAGGCTGACGTAAAGGACTACTGCTTCACACCCGCTGAGGATACAGCTGCTGCTGAGGAAACTGAGGAAGCTGCTGAGGAGACTGAGGCTGTAGAGGAAACAGCTGAAGAGGCTGAGGAGACCGAAGAGGCTGTAGAAGAGACAGCTGAAGAGGCTGAGGAAGTTGAAGTTGAAGTTGAAGAGACTGCAGAAGAGGCTCCCGAGACCGAGGCTGCTCCTGCTGAGACTGAGGCTGCTCCCGCTGCTGATACAACAACAGCTCCCGCTGCTACCGGCAACACCGCTGCTGCTGCAATTGCAGTTGTAATGGTTGCTGCAGGCGCTGCTGCTCTCGTTTCCAAGAGAAAGTAATCAGTACATAAAGCAAGTTCAGAGACGTTGTGCAATGCACAGCGTCTCTTTTTTTATCATACAGGTAGATTTTTTTGTAAAAGTATGGTATAATTAAGAAAACTCCCGTGAAAGGAAGGTCACCCTATTGGAAAACAGACTTGAAGCCTTTGAGGAAATGCTTTCGGCGGTGATAGGCAAATATGCTGAGACTTCCGAAAAACTTGACGCTCTGAAAGCGCAGGGCAAAACCAAGACAGCTGCATTTCGAGAGCTTCCGGGAGACAAGCTGACCTGCCGCTATATGCTTTCGCTTTATGAGCAGTATGGTCTTATCGAAAAAAATTCATATAAGGAGAGGTCGGAATGAACTATATTTATCCCCTGATGTCACAGATACCCGCTACAGGAAATGTGGAGCAGAAAACCTATATCATCGTTCTTGTCATAGCAGCGGTGCTCATTCTGGGTGCGGTCATCGCAGGAATATTCACCAAGAAGAAAAAATGATAAAATATTATTGCATTTTATCAAAATATATGATACAATACTATTAACAATTCTGTGGCAGATTGAAATTCTGCATAGTGCAGAGAAAAAACGGAGGTATTTATTATGGGACTTATCACAGCAGCAGTATCATCAATTTCAGGTTCTCTTGCAGACTCGTGGAAAGAAGTCATTGAGCCTGAGGATATGACCGACAGCACCCTGCTTGTAAAGGGCGTAGCTATCAAACAAGGTTCCAACAAGCGTGGAACGGATAATGTTGTTTCCAACGGCTCCGTGATCCACGTTTTCCCCAACACTCTTATGCTTCTGATAGACGGCGGCAAGATCGTTGACTACAGCGCTCAGGAAGGCTATTACATCGTAAACAACTCCTCCGCCCCCTCCCTCTTCAACGGCGAGCTCAGCGAGACCCTCAAGGACACCTGGGAGCGCTTTAAATTCGGCGGCGCACCCTCTCAGAGACAGTATGTTTACTACATAAACACCGCAGAGATCAAGGGCATAAAGTTCGGCACACGTCAGCCTGTAAACTATTTCGATAATTTCTACAATGCAGAGCTGTTCCTCAGAGCTCACGGCTCCTATTCCATAAAGATAACCGACCCTATCAAGTTCTTTACCGAGTTTGCTCCCAAGGGGACTGACAGGATAGAGATAAAGGATCTTTCCGAGCAGCTTTTCAACGAGTTTATGGACGCTCTTCAGTCCGCTATCAACCAGATGTCCGTTGACGGCGTGAGAATTTCTGCGATCACATCAAAATCAAGAGAGCTTTCTAAGTATATGGCAAAGACTCTTGACGATGACTGGACAGAGCTGAGAGGTATTGAGGTATGCTCTGTAGGTATTGCAAGCCTTTCATACGATGACGAGAGCAAGGCTCTTATCAATATGAGAAACAAGGGCGCTATGATGTCCGACCCCACCATCAGAGAGGGATTTGTTCAGTCCTCCGTTGCACAGGGACTCCAGAGCGCAGGCTCCAACACCTCGGGCGCTGGCAATGCGTTTATGGGAATGAATATGGGTATGGGCGGAGCAGGCGGATTTATGAACGCCGCTTCCCAGGCAAATGCCGCTCAGATGCAGATGCAGGCACAGCAGGCTCAGCAGGCGGCTGCACAGCAAGCTGCAGCAAACACCTGGAAATGCTCCTGCGGCGCAGAGAACACAGGCAATTTCTGTAATAACTGTGGCTCCAAGAAGCCCGCACCCGCAGGCGAATGGACTTGCTCCTGCGGTACAAAGAACACGGGCAATTTCTGCGGCGGCTGCGGCGCAAAGAGACCCTCCGCAGACTGGACCTGTTCCTGCGGCGCAGTAAATACGGGCAATTTCTGCAATAACTGCGGAGCTAAGAGACCGTAAGCGGGTGACGACCCGCAGCGAGGTTGCGCTGTGAATTTGTACAGACCGGCAGTTTTGTCTCTGCGCCGACAGATTTTGCATTGTTCCCGCACTGATAGATTTTGCGTGAGTTTGACAGATTCGCAATTATCGGCTATACAAATTTCTTTTATTTGCCAAACCTCTGTTTTATAACGGGATATTTAATTAAAAAAGGAGCGGTCATTATGCAGGGAAGCTTTACTTACCAAAGCAAGCCTCTGATGTATCTGACCGCTCTTTTGTTTATTGTCATTTTTCTGATAGAGTTAAGCACGATACCAAATATTGTAATATTTCTCGTTTTATTCTAATATACGGATTTTTGGAATTATATTTTATGAATATGAGAGGAAAATTCAAGACCACAAGCACAGGTGTCGTGTTCAGATTTGGGTTTTCCTCCCGTAATATCCCTTTTTCCGAAATAGATTACGCCGACTGCGAGGTAAAGCAGAGCGTTCTTATGAGGGGAATATCGGTAAGCTATCGTGCAGAGTCTATTATCAGAACCAGATCGGAGACTTTTACCGTAAATGACGCTTTTGAGGTCAGCACGGACGATGTCCTCAATAACAGGGAGGCTTATGAGGAAAAGCTTGCCGCCCATCAGTTCACAAGGCTTGCCGGATATATCAATTCGCACATATAGCAATAAAATGGTCTGCTGCAGCACACGCTGCAGCAGACCATTTGCTATTACTAAAAAATATCCTTATAAAATCGGCGGTCATTCCCCTTCGGAAGCTTCACCCATTGCTTCAAAAAGTCCTGCCATCATTTTCATAGACATTTCCTCCATACTGATCTCGGTGTAGTCCTCGGGGATCTCAAAGCAGGATTCATCGGGTTCATCAAGGAGATCTATGGTCATATCCATAATCTGACCGTCCGAACCGACCTTACGGAGCTTGCCGTCGGGAGAATAGTAATATACCGACTCCGAGCCGTCTATGCTGAATTTCTCGAAAATATAATCTGTTCCGTCAATATTTTCAATTCCGTCTTCTGTAAAGCTGCTGTAATCTGCGGTGGTGTCTACAACGGATTCGACCTCGCTGTCAGCGTCATAGGTGGTTTCGGAATCAAAGCTGTAGGTTTTGGAAGGCTTGTCGATAAGATAGCCCTTTTCACCGTCAATTATCATTGTCATTGACATAAATCCGGGGACCTGGGTGTCCATATACACCTTATTATTGTATACCGACATTTCAATTGTGGTAACGATCTCCCCGTCTTCGCTGGCAGAACACTTGAATACAACATTGCCCTTGTCCCAAGCGGTTGTGGATTTCATAAGAGCCTCTGTCCACGATGCGCCGTTTTTCTTGCTGTATGCTTCCTCTGCCGAAATGCTGTTCTCATCTGCGGCGGGAGCTTCGGTCATACTCTCTGTAACAGATTCTGTTTCTGTTACTGTTTCTGCTTCCGTTTCCGTTTCTGTTACTGTTTCCGAAGCTGCAGCGGATGTTGTCTCACTTGCAGAGTAGGATCCTGCTGCGTCTGTGCTTTCGGTTGTCCCCTCTGAGGATGAGCAGCCGCTGAATATGAGCATTGAAATGGCTGCAGTAAGTGCTATAATTTTCTTGTAATTCATAAGTATCCCTCCATAATTATAGTGATTAGTACACCTTTATTTCAGTGATTTCTTAATTTTATCATATTCTTGTTATATTGTCAAGACTTAAAAAGGACTTCTGCAGCAGCTTTATTTTTTATTTCCATCTGTATTTTAAATTTTTTTCGTTCATATATCACATATTTTACACATTAGGGCGTTATTATATAATCACAGAAAGAAAAAAGAGCGAAAAGGCTCAAATAAAAGAACAAAAGCTTATATATTGCCGAAAGGAAGATTTATATGTACGAAAATAATTACAATTATATTGACGTTCCCGATGAGGGCAAAGAAAAGAAAAAGGATAACAAGGTCGGAAAAACTGTTGCAATGCTCCTTGCAGTTGCAGTAGTAGGCGGAGCGTCGGGCTTCGGCGGCGCATACCTCCAGAACAGCATTGCCGTAAAGGACGAACCTGCCGCACCCGTTTCCTCCGATAATACACAGACCCCTGCCGTTACCGAAAGCTCCTCAAAGAGTGAGAATACGGGAAATGTGGTAAACACACTTCTTAACACAGGCTCCTCCGACGGAACTCTCACCACAAAGCAGATAGTTGAAAAGGTCTCCCCCTCTGTTGTAGGCGTTCACTCCACCTTCAAGACTCAGTCGGGAACAAGCACCGGAACAGGTACGGGCATTATCCTCAGCGATGACGGATATATCATCACCAACGCCCACGTTGTCCAGACCGAGGTAAACGAGTACGTTTCCAACAACAACAGAAACTACAACAATAACCCATTCGGCGGCAGCGGCGATATATTCGACTATTTCTTCGGAAACGGCGGCTTCGGCGGCAGCTATCAGACAAAGCTCAAGCAGGCTGATTCCGTTACCATCGTCCTCTCCACCGATGACGAGACCGAGTATGAAGCAGAGATCGTAGGCGCAGATGAGAACAGCGACCTTGCTGTACTTAAAATAAACGCCGAGGGCCTTGACCTTATCCCCGCAGAATTCGGCGATTCCAACCAGCTCACAATGGGCGACAAGGCTGTAGCTATCGGCTATCCCTTAGGACTCGGACTTTCCACCTCCGAGGGTATCGTTTCGGGACTTAACCGTACCCTTAACGTGGAGCTTTCCTCCGGCGGCTCCGCTTCTATGACCCTTATCCAGACCGATGCAGCCATCAACCCCGG
This sequence comes from Huintestinicola sp., assembly GCF_050874005.1. Taxonomy (GTDB): domain Bacteria; phylum Bacillota; class Clostridia; order Oscillospirales; family Ruminococcaceae; genus Huintestinicola. Next base: position 12,991 of record NZ_JBNMJV010000015.1, on the reverse strand, counting down.
CAACTCCGGCGGTCCCCTTATCAACGGCAAGGGACAGGTAATAGGCATAACCTCCTCAAAGCTTGTGAACAACTCCGTTGAGGGACTTGGCTTCGCTATCCCCATTTCCGATGCAATGCCCCTTATCAGCGACCTTATGAACAAGGGATATGTTACCAACACCACTCCCCAGATCGGCATCACAGGCTCGGATATCAACAGCGCAATTATGAGATATTACAATCTCCCTGTTGACAAGGGCGTAATGGTAGTATCCGTCAGCGAGGGCAGCGGCGCAGAAGCCGCAGGCATAAGCGCAGGCGATGTTATCGTAGCCGCAGACGGCAAGGATATCGCTTCAATGGACGAACTTACCGCTGCCAAGAAGGGCAAGAAGATAGGCGATACAATGGTGCTCACCCTTGCAAGAGCCGACGGCAACATTGACGTTACCCTCACCCTCACAGGCGAAGAGGACATCAAGCCCGAAGCAGAGGTATCTCAGAATTAAGCAGTTCCGAATTTCCCCCTCCAATTCATAATTCATACAGACAGCACAAAAGCCGCTCATTTTGGGCGGCTTTTGTGCTGTACTTTCGTATCTCTTTATGAAAAAATGCTCTCCTGCCGTTTTGCCGCATTAAATTACAAAATTATCCTTGACTTTTATTTACTGTAGTGATATAATAAAGATTAGTATCGGTTACTATAATTTGTGCTTCTCTGATAACGGGAGAAACACCGCTTTTTGATAGAAAGGAAGATATTACTATGTCAAGAGTTTACAATTTCTCGGCAGGTCCCGCAATGCTGCCCGAAAAGGTTCTTGAGACCGCAGCTGCGGAGATGCTCGATTATAAGGGCACAGGCGAGTCCGTAATGGAGATGTCCCACCGTTCCAAGGAGTACCAGGCAATTATCGACGAGGCGGAGGCTCTCCTCAGAGAGATAATGTCCATTCCCGATAATTACAAGGTCCTTTTCCTTCAGGGCGGCGCTTCCACACAGTTTGCTATGATACCCCTGAACCTTATGACAGGCAGCGGCAAGGCTGACTTCGTTATCACAGGTCAGTGGGCAAACAAGGCATATCAGGAGGCTTCACGCTACGGCGACGCAAAGGCAGTAGCTTCCTCCAAGGATAAGACCTTCTCCTACATTCCCGAGATCGACAAGAACGAGTGCAGAGCCGATGCGGATTATTTCCACATCTGCCTTAACAACACAATTTACGGCACAAAGTGGGCTGAGCTTCCCGATGTAAGCGTTCCTCTGGTTGCCGATATGTCTTCCTGCATTCTTTCCGAACCCGTTGACGTAACCAAATTCGCTATGATATACGCAGGCGCACAGAAGAATATGGGCCCTGCAGGTCTTACCGTTGTTATTATCCGTGACGATATGATCGGTCACGCAAAGGATATCACTCCTACAATGCTCAACTATCAGACTCACGCTGACAACGGCTCTATGTACAACACTCCTCCTACATATTCCATCTACATCTTAAAGCTCGTTCTCGAGTGGGTAAAGGAAATGGGCGGTCTTGAGGCTATGAAGGCTCACAACGAGAAGAAGGCAGCTATCATTTATGATTTCCTTGATAACTCCAAGCTGTTCAAGGCTACCGTTCAGGGCAAGGATCGTTCTCTTATGAATATCCCCTTTGTAACAGGCAATGAGGAGCTTGATGCTAAGTTCGTTTCCGAGGCTAAGAAGGCAGGCTTCATAAACCTCAAGGGCCACAGAACAGTAGGCGGTATGAGAGCTTCCGTTTATAACGCAATGCCTATCGAGGGCTGCGAGAAGCTTGTAGCATTTATGAAGAAATTTGAAGAGGAAAATGCCTGAAAACATTTTCCCGCTTGTCACGAAAGGATAGACTGCAATGATAAACGTTCTTACTTTAAATAAAATCGCTGCCTGCGGAACAGACTTATTCGACAAGGCAAAATACACCGTTTCCGACAGCGTTTCCGAGCCTGACGCAATAATGGTACGCTCTGCGGCTATGCACGAGATGGAGTTTGGTAAAAATCTCCTGGCTATCGCAAGAGCAGGCGCAGGTGTAAACAACATTCCCGTTGACCGCTGCGCAGAAGAGGGAATTGTTGTATTCAACACCCCCGGAGCAAACGCAAATGCAGTTAAGGAGCTTGTTATCGCAGGTCTTCTTATGAGCTCGAGAAAGATAACCGACGCTGTAAACTGGGCTTCTTCCCTCAAGGGCAACGGCGCAGAGGTCGGCAAGATGGTTGAAAAGGGCAAGTCGAATTTTGCAGGTCCCGAGATAAGCGGCAAGACTCTCGGTATCATCGGAATGGGCGCTATCGGCGTTCTGGTGGGCAATGCGGCAATGGCTCTCGGAATGAAGGTCATCGGCTATGACCCTTATCTTTCCGTTAAGGCTGCTCTTTCTATGAACCCCGGCATAAAGATCGTTACTGACATCAAGGATCTTTACGCTGCTTCCGATTACATTACCATTCACGTTCCCTACAACCCCGAGACAAAGGGCACCATCAACAGCGAGACTATCGCTATGATGAAGGACGGCGTGAGAATTCTCAACTTCGCAAGAGGCGAACTGGTTGACTCCGATGCCATCATTTCCGCACTTGAAAGCGGCAAGGTAGCTTCCTACATAGTTGACTTCCCCTCCGATGAGATAATAGGCGTTAAGAATGCTATCTGCGTACCTCATCTGGGCGCTTCCACACCCGAGTCTGAGGATAACTGCGCTGTTATGGCTGCAAATGAGCTTATCGACTTTATCGAGAACGGAAACATCAGAAACTCCGTTAACTTCCCCAACGCCGAGATGAACGCAGTAGGCACAAAGATCGTAGTTCTCCACAGAAACGTTCCCGCAGTTATCTCCGAGATAACTGCAGTTCTTGGCAATGCTTCCATCAATATCGAGAATATGATGAGCCCCTCCAAGAAGAATTATGCCTGCACTCTGATAGACGCTATGGGTGATATCACCGATGACATCGTTTCAAAGCTCTCTGCAGTTGAGAATGTTATCAGAGTAAGAGTTATAAAGTAAGCTTAATTTGAAAGGCGGACTGTTTATGAAAAGCGAGGAAGTTTTCAGCTCAAGCGATAAAAGTGAAAACTTAGGTCTGGGCGCACTTATGGCTGCGCTGCCGTTTCTGTTCCTTCTTCCCTATGTGATGAAGGATAAGAGATATTCGCCTTATTGTATGTTCAGAGCAAATCAGTCTCTTATCACATTTATCATAATGGTCCTGCTGGGTCTTGCTTCAAAGATAATCGGACTTGTGGGATTTATCCCCGTTATCGGCGGCTTGATCACAGGCATTGCAGGAGTGGTGCTGGCTATAGCGGCAGGATTTTACTATCTTGAAAATCTTATCTTTGCCATTCTGGGCAGCGGAAAAAGAGTTCTGATATTCGGTGAGATAGAGATACTTAAATAATTTATGTTCAAAAGCGGCTTGTATCGCCCCGATACAAGCCGTCAGCGTGTCGCTGAAGCCACCTCGTTGGAAAGACAGAAATAATTTCCTTGTTTTGTGGCTCGGTAACGCAGGTGTTGGAGCCAAATCTGTAATCAAATTTTTTATTTGCCTCAGGATTTAAGCTTTATCGACAATAAAAAACAGCTTGTATCAGGTGCGATACAAGCTGTTTTTTATTGTCCTGAAATTATCTGCATTATTCTGAAATTATTTGCATAATTTCCTGATAATTTTTCTCATAGCTTTCAAACCGCACAGCGTTAAGCCCCACGCTTTCCGCACCCTCCACATTCGCCGCCAGATCGTCAATGAAGAGACATTCAGAAGGTACAAGACCGTATTTGTCACACAGCCTGCGGTAAATTTCAGGGTCGGGCTTTGTAAGCTTCTCCTCACAGGAGAAAACGCCCCCGTCCATATGCTTTGTGAAAGACAGCGCCTCGGGGCATACGTCCATAAGGTAATAGGAATAGTTTGAAAGGTAGTAGACATTAAGCCCTTTTGTTTTCAGTTCCTTTATCCAGGGAATGGCATAGGGTTGCTGTACGGGACATTCTCCCATTCTCTCAAAGGCAAGGCGTATCTGCTTTTCATATCCCTTTCCCGACTGTTCAAAAAGCCTGCATACTTCTTCGGCAGTCATAACGCCCTTGTCAAGCTCGTTCCATATCTTCGGATTATGCCAGGTTGCGGCAGTAACCGCCTTCTCTGTTTCCTCATTGTTAAAAAGCCTGTGAACGTATTCGTCCCAGTTGAAGGTTATAAGAACCATTCCGATATCGAATATTATATTTTTTATCAAACAATTTCACCTCTTATGATCTTTCAGAAAAAATCCTCCGCTTTGAAAAAAAAGCAGAGGATATTATTATTTCTTATTCCTCAGACTCTTCGTCCTCGGGGGTGTTATCCTGCTGTGAAACGGGAGCGGATACCACAGGAGCGGTATTTGTGGTCTTTGAAGTGCCGCTCTTTGTTTCCATCTCGCTGATAAGCTCGGAGATGTCAATAAGCATTGAACTGCTGTCGCCGCCTGCCACAGCAGGAAGCTTGCCGTCCCACTTGTCTATGTACTCCATTGCTATCATCTGAGGAGTTATCTGCTCGGATTTCAGACGGTATGCCTCAGCCTCCGCCTGTGCCTGAGCAACGGTCTGCTCTGCCTCGACTTTAATTCTCTGGAGGTCCTGCTCCGCCTTGAGAGCATTCTGCTGAGCGGTCTGCTTGGCTTCGATAGCCGCATTGTACTCGGCGGTGAACTCAAAGGAGATGATGTTGAATATCTCAAGCTCAAGACCATAGCTGCTTATCTTTTCATTAAGAAGCTCCTTCATCTGGTCGCTTATTATCTGTCTCTCGGTAATGAGCTGCTCGGCGGTGTACTTTGCGGTAACCGCTTTCACACATTCCTGTATAGCAGGATTGATGATTACATTCTCGTAAGACAGACCCACTTCCTTGTATATCTTAGCGGAAGCCTCATTTCTCACACGATAGTTAAGGGCAATGGTGCTCGACACCGTCTGCAGATCCTTTGAAGCCGAGGAGCAGTCAACCTCTGCTTTTAAAACTCGGTTGTCTATCTGGATTATCTGCTGGATAAAGGGAATTTTAACGTGAAGTCCCTCGGATAAAACGGTCTCCGAGACTTTTCCGAAGGTAAGCACAACTCCCGAATGACCCGCTTCTACGGAGGCAAAGGAATTGAGCGCCACGATAAGAACGGCAGCTGCGGCAATGACGCCGCCCACGATCTTGCCTGTTTTTCTGCCGTTAACGACTACTGTTTCTGCCATAATGGTATAGATACTCCTTTAAAATATGTTATGTTTTTCAGAAAGGAAGCTCGTCTCTGTCGTTGATATCAAAGCAGCGCTTTGCTTCCTTGCTGCCCAGTGCAAGCTGAACTATCATCAGTACAACATTCGCAATTGTAAGGCAGAATGTTACGATAAGGATTATTTCTCTTGCAATAGTAAGACCTTTGTTTGTTCTGTTCATAGTAATTACCTCCAAAAATTATTTATCTTCAAGCTGCTTTAAAGCACGCATTTCGTCCTTGTCCATACGTATCCTGCCGTCTTTTATTACGGTGACCTCGTCCTTGCTCAGAAGCACCGCAGGGTCGTCGGATTTTTCGGGCTTGACTTTTAGCATTCCCGTCAGGAGATTTACCTCCTCCACATAGCCCTTGAATTCGGGAGCCTTTACATATGCCCCCACCTTGGGAGTGGTCTTGAATGCCTCCTCGTAGAAATCCTGCTCGTATTTCAGACAGCACATAAGCCTGCCGCAGGTACCCGATATCTTAGTGGGATTAAGAGACAAGCCCTGTTCCTTTGCCATTTTGATGGAAACGGGCTGGAACTCGCCTAAAAATGTCTTGCAGCAAAATGGTCTGCCGCATACGCCGAGACCGCCAAGCATTTTCGCCTCGTCTCTCACGCCTATCTGTCTCAGCTCAATTCTTGTGCGGAATACCGCCGCCAGGTCTTTTACAAGCTCTCTGAAATCCACACGGTTTTCGGCGGTGAAATAGAAAAGAAGCTTGTTATTGTCAAAGGTGCATTCCACGTCTACAAGCTTCATATCAAGCTTGTGAGCGGCGATCTTTTCCTGGCAGATACGTGCGGCGTTTGCTTCCTTGACCTTGTTCTGCTCAACTATTTTCAGATCACGTTCGGTGGCAGGGCGTATTATGGGCTTTAAGGGCGGAACTATCTTGTCGTCCTCAACCATTCTGCAGCCCATCACCACGTTGCCGCATTCCACGCCACGGGAGGTCTCGACAATTACCTTGTCCCCTGCCTCCAGCTTAGCGCCGTTTGGGGAAAAATAATATATCTTCCCCGATTCCTTAAATCTAACTCCGATTATCTCAGTCATTATATTTACATTTTCCCTTTCAAAATATCATCTGCACAGCTTTCCTGCAAGAACAGCCGCAGCGCCTTGGGCATTGCAGTTTCTGGTACATCTGTAGGAGGCTTCGCAGACAGCGTCGTACATTGCAAGTATCCGTCCCGTAGAGAAACGCTCCGCCAGCTTTCTTGAGGAAGCCTCGGTGCAGCTTACGGTCTCATTGCTGCCGTTTCTGAGAACAGCCCCGTCTCTGATGGAACGGGCGAGCATTTCCAGAGTACAGCGCATTTCCTCTCTTTTTGAGGAAATGCCCCCGAGAATTGCCGCAAGACTGTATTCATCTCTGGAAACAATAGCCTCCATAGCCTTTTTTACAGCTTCTGCCGACTTGACAAGGTCTGCGTCTCCTTCAAGGAAATCTATGCACCGTCCGATATTGCCGCCAAAGGAAGATACTGCCCTTTCGATATCTTCCTCGGAGTATTTTCCTGTATCCCGAAGCGCTTCTTTGCAGCTTTCCCTGTCCGCCTCGTGAAGCTCTATGGTCATAGAACGGGAGATGAGGGTGGTAAGAAAGCTGCTTTTGTTTGCCGAGGTGAATATGAAATATGCGGCATCGGGAGGGTCCTCGGTGATTTTCAGAAGTGCGTCCTGACAGGAGTCCTGCCAGCCCTCGCAGTCGGTGAGCAGATACACTTTCCGCTCGCAGTCATTGGGTGAAATATAGCTGTCGGCAACCACCTTGTCACGGATATCGTCAACGGAGTAGTTCACCTTTCCGCTTTCACGAGTGACCTCTATAAAATCGGGGTGCTGCCCCCTGAGTACCCTGCTGCATTGCCTGCACTCGCCGCAGGCATTCCGGTTATCGCAGAGAAGCTGCATTGCGATATACCGTGCAAAGGTCTTTTTGCCCACGCCCTTTTCCCCTGTGAGTATGTAGGAATGAACAAATCTTCCCGACCTGCTCATAGCTTCAATGGGGCGCAGGGCGTTTTCCTTTGAATACAGCTTCATCACAGCTTTTCAAACCGCTCGATATCCGTAACGAATACCGTTGCGCCCCCAACTGTGACCTCAATGGGGAAGGAGCCTGTGGTGTCAGACCTGCCCGAAGCCGCCGAGGGAATGAACTGCTTTCTCTTTCGGGAACATTCTCTTATAACGTCGATAGCCTCGTCCACTCTCTGCTCCTCTACGCATATCATAAAGGTGGTGTTTCCCGCCATAAGAAAGCCGCCTGTGGAGGCAAGCTTTGTGGCGGAAAAGCCCTTTTTGGTAAGCTCGGTGGAAACGGCGTGGCTGTCGTCGTTGTTGATAACGGCATATATCAGCTTCATAATATCATATCCTTAAAATGTGATAATAATGCGGCACACATTACCGCAATTTTATTTTACCACATTTACGTGAAAAATGCTATAGTTTTTCAAAATATTTATAATTTCCTCCGAAAAAATTTCTCCACCCGTCACCGCCGCAATTCCGGGAGGACAGCAGGAAACTGCCGCCGAGCAAATTCTTCCGACTGCCTTTTCCACGGGGATATATTCACGGGGACACATTGCCGCCTCTCTTATGCTCATAGCTCTTTCAAGGGGAGCAAGACCCGAGAAGTCGGGGAGCGGCACTCTTATCCTCGGCTGAGGAATGGACGAAAATGCCCTGCCGATGGCGTTTATCTCGTAAACGTCAAGCCCTGTGAGCATAAGCACTACGTGGGTGTTGTCCGCATACTCGCACTCGATGTCCCACCCTCTCAGCACCTCTGCCAAATCATATCCCGAATATCCCGAGGGAGGAGCAAGGACAGTCAGCTTGCCGCACTCACCCTCCTCAACGTGCCAGTAAGGAGAAATAAAGCTTCTTACATTTTCCGAAGCCTTTTTCATATTGGAAAAATATTCCACAGCCTCATTTTCCATAAACTCATTGCACATATCAAGTGAGCGGAGAATAAGATAAGAGGGGCTTGATGAGCCGAACATCGACATAATTTCCTTTGCATAGCCCTCATATTTTTCCAAAGACGGGTCATTTATATGCAGGTATGCGCCCCCCGTAAGCACAGGGAGCGTTTTGTGAGCAGAGTCGCAGCATATGTCTGCCCCGTGATACAAGGGGTGGAGAGGCTTGCCGTTTTCGGAAATAAAGCGAAGATATGCCCCGTGAGCATTGTCCACCAAAAGACGGCAGTTATGCTCTCTGCACACACGGGCAATGTCGTCCAAAGGAGTGAGCCTGCCTAAGTAATCGGGGGTGGTTATGTAAACGCATACGGGGTCGCCTGCCTTTGTTATGGCGGCTTCTATCATATCCGCAGTTATCTCTCCCGAAACAATGGAGCTTTCGTAATGGGGATAGACCCATTCCACCTCTGCGTCAAGCATAACGCAGGCGTTTAAGAACGCCCTATGGCAATTCCTTGCGGCAACTATTTTCCTTGAGGGACTGCCCATAAGACACATTGCAAGCATTGTGTAAATGCAAAGTGTTGAGCCGCCTGCGCTGTAAAGGGTCTTATATGAGCCGAATATTTCCGAGGCTTTTTTCTCGCTTTCGGCGATTATGCCGTCTGCCTCAAAAAGGCTGTCCGCACCTTTTATTTCGGTGATGTCAAGGGAGTTAAAAGGCTCCCCTTTTCCCTTGTGCCCGGGCATATGGGCACGGATTGTTTCTTTTCCGGCATAGCTGTCTGTAAATTCCTTTATGGGTGAACTCATTTCAGATTTTCCTTTTTATATATAATTTTACGGTGTAAAGCGGCTGATGAGGACCTTGAATATGGTATTCACAACTATCTGAGCCGCCGCACCCAGAATAAATATGAGCCATGAAATGTCCCAACCGCGAGAATTAAAGCTTATGGCAAAATAGAAAAATACGATAGCCAGCCACATTATGGCGGTCACGCCGCTTCTTATTTTTTTGAGCAGCTTTATCCTGCTTTCGGTGTCATCATTTCGGCTGATGCGGATAACGTTTCCTACCATATTAAAGCCTACCGTCAGCGCCGCACCAACTATGAATATGAGCCAGGAATAATCCCAGCAGTCATTATTGTAATTTATTATAAAGTAAAGCACTACGATAAGCAGCCACATTACGGTTATGGCAGCATTTTTTATCGCCTTGATGTTGCTCTCCTTGAAAACGTAGGCGTATTTTTTCATAAGTCTGCTTTTGGGAGATGTTTTCTCAAAAAGTCCCTCCTCGTGAAATCCCGAGCCGCTTACCTGCTCGATAAGTCCGCTTACGTCGCCCATAGTGCCGATAACTGCCGCATAAGCACGCTGTGGGGTCATACCTGCGTTTATGCAGTCGTCGTAGCGCGCTTCAAGGTTTGAGAGTATCTCCTCTCGAAGCTCCGTCACCGCATTTTCGTGAGGAGCGTCCTTGAACAGATTGTCCACGTATGCCCTTATTGCTGATTTCATTTCTATTACCAACCTTTCCCTTGATACATCTTTATTTTTTTTCGTTTGTGATGTTATACGCTTTTTTTTGCGCTCTGAGCCGCATAAAGAAGCTTGTCCACAATGGCTTTGGTCTTGTCCCATTCCGCAAGATTGTCGCGGTACTGCTTTCGCCCCGCATCGGTAATGGTGTAATATTTCCGCCTTGCGCCCGAATTTTCGTCACCCCAGTAGGAGGCGATAAGTCCCGACTGCTCCAGCCGCCTGAATGCGCTGTATAGGGTGGCTTCCTTAAACTCGAAGCGGTTTCCCGTAAGGTCTAAAATATCCTTGTTTATCTTGTAGCCGTAGCTGTCGCTCACCGACAAAAGGGACAGGATAATAGTGTCCGTATGCCCCCGTATAAGGTCTGAAGCTATTGACATTTAGTTCTCACCCTTTCCCCGAAGCTTTGATATCCAAGTTTTTCTGTTATATATGATAACACACAGTACCTCACCTGTCAAGGTATTTCGTGTAATTTAATCTGATTTTAATTTTCGAGTTTTTTTAGTAATTACAATAATTTCAAATTCTATTAAAACCACGCAGGTAAGCCGTTTGATATGGATATGCCGCCGCAGATCTGACCTTTTCAAAATTTTTTTCAAAAAATGCTTGACAAACTCACCTCAATGTGATATAATAAATAAGCACTCTGAAAATGAGTGCCAAACATAACATCGCGGAGTGGAGCAGCTCGGTAGCTCGTCGGGCTCATAACCCGAAGGTCGTTGGTTCAAATCCAGCCTCCGCAACCAAATATAAAATCAAGCTGTTCAACCTTATGAAAATCTGCACTTTCACCAAACAGATTTTCGCTTGAACAGCTTGACAAATGTATTAAAATCCTGTATAATAGAAAACAGGATAATAAGAAGCATTCACTAAGTCATTCAGATACTGGAATATCTGCTTGATAATGCGCCGGAAATGGTCGCCAAACCGTTTTCGGCGTGTGGGTGCGTTTTATTTTATCCTCATTATACCACATATATTTCCAATTGTCAAGTGTTTTTTTGCCGCAATGGTGGAATAGGCAGACACAAGGGACTTAAAATCCCTCGGGCTAACCCCCGTACGGGTTCAAATCCCGTTTGCGGCACCAGTCCCCTGAACAACGCAGATACGTTGCTCAGGGGATTTTTTTGCCTTTTTAAAATATTGATACAAGGCGAAAAAAATCATTTTTTCTAACCAATTTCTAACCCAGCCGGCATTTCAAAGAAATTCCGGTTAGAAATGAAAGAAAACAGGAAAACAAATCCGCTTCCATCGCTGAGAGCGGATTTGTTCCTATTTATATGCGACATAGCAATCAGACTGACTTATGTAAGTATATTACACCGATCAACACAACTGCATTTCTTCTGCCCAATTTTCTATCCGAAGCCCTGATACCCTCTCAAACTCACGAACATTATTGGTCACAACTGTGTAACTAAGCGACCTTGCATGCCCTGCTATCATCATGTCAAGCGGACCGATAGGGGTTCCCGCTTTTTCAAGTGCAGCTCTGATATTACCATACTCATTAGCGGCATTACTGTCAAAATCAATTATTTCAATATTCGATAAAAGCAGGGTAAGTGCAAGTCTGTTTTTCTCCACTGCCGCACTTTTTTCGACTCCATGAACAAGCTCGGCATAGGTTATTGCGGATATGCAGATCTCTGATGGCTCATGCTCCTTCAGACGTTCGAGCACCTGCGGCGGTCTGTGCTTGATAGCATAGATGCATATATTCGTGTCAAGCATATATCTCATAATTCTTCTCTTTTCTGTGGTGAAAAATCAGTTCTGCCGTCTTCCATAAAATCATCGGAAAACATATCTAATGCCTGTGAAAACATAGCCCATTTATTTTCAGCCTCTTCAATAGGCATAAGCATCACAATATTACCTATTTTATTAACAGCAACCTCGTTAGACGAAAATCTGTATTCCTTTGGCAGTCTTACAGCCTGGCTTCTTCCATTTTCAAAAATCTTTGCAGTCATCATAATATCGCCTCCCTTGTTATTAGTATATATCATAATATATACCTTGTCAAGGCGTATTCCTACAAAACCGCCTCATTTTTGAAAAGTCATAACAATGGTGATTCGGCGCAGTATTCGTTCTTCTTGCCATTTTCTGCAAAAAAATATCCGCTCCCATCGCTGAGAGCGGATATTTTATCCCAAAGCCTTGTTGATAGCCTCGGCAGAGGCAATTTTGGAATTGTAGTCCAGGTGGCTGTAGAAATTTGCCGTTACGTTGTAGGTCGAGTGCCCCAGCCACTCCTGGATCTGCTTCATGGAAATCCCGCTTGCCAGAAGCAGGCTGGCACAGGAATGTCGCAGGTCATGGAAGCGGATCTTTTTGAGGTTATGCTTTTGGATCATGTGTCTGAAATGGTCGGAAACATAGTTGGGGGATATCAGATTTCCCATGTTGTCAAGGCAAATGTAGTCAAGATAGTCCCTGTTGTACCCCATGGGGATCAGGCTGCGGTAATATTCCTGCTTGCGCCGTTCCTCAAGAAGAAGCTCCTCGATGTGAGGTATCAGAGGAAGCACTCGTGTGCTTGAGGCATTTTTCAGCTTGTCCTCTGCGATAAGCTCCTCCCCATTACCGTTATATGCATTGATAACCTTGTGCTTAATGGAGATGGTCTTGTTCTTAAAATCAATAGCATCCCATTTCAGCCCGATCACCTCACTGCGCCTGAGTCCGTAGTATGCGGCAATATGTACGCAGAGCTCCATTCTGTCACCCTTGAAGCACTCGAAGAGCTTTGTAAGCTCCTCCTTATTATATCCTCGAACGATTTCTTGATAAAAGAGTATGGACAAATTTCTGACTTAAATCTATAAAAATAATGTCTGCGCAGCGCAAAACAGCGGAACAGCCCTGTTTTGCGCTGTTTTTCATTCTCCGAGGAGTAAATTCATTGTTTTCCTTTTCTGCTCATCAAGAACGTGAGCATAGCGATTAAGGGCGATGTTTACATCCGAATGTCCGAGAAGTACGCTGAGTGTCTTGACATCTGCCCCTTTTTCTATCGCTCTGGTGGCAAATGTGTGCCGCAGCGAGTGGAAATTGGCATCTGCAACGCCCGCTGCTTTCAATATACGCTTGAACGTTTCCTGCATTGTTTTCGGCTCAGCAGGACCGCCGACAGCTGAGCGGAGCAGATAATCATTATCTTTAGGCGGCTTTCGC
>NZ_JBNMJV010000014.1:0-63496 GCF_050874005.1 Huintestinicola sp. | reverse complement strand
GGTTACTCCTTTTTTTTAAGAATATTCAATTATCACTTGACGGCGACGGGTAATTTGTGTTACAGTATTCATAGCGGATTTGTTGAACCTCCTGTTGCTTTTTTGATCGCAACTTAACTGTAACACAGGTTCTTTCATTTCTGCTACTCTTTTTTATGAACTTTTGTCACGTATCTATTGTAATCCTACATAAAAAAGCGGACGCTTTTCCAATAATCTATTGACATTTGTGTAAAAATATAGTAAAATACGACTAAAGTTAATTCATAAAAAGTGTCGTTTAACTACAACAGTATAAAGGAGACTTTACTAATGTCAAAAATCACCAGAAAGATAATCGCATCTGTGATCTGTATGCTGCTTACCCTTACCGTGGTGATAATTGCCACAGCACTTGTTATGGCAGGCAGACAGACAGACGAGCTTATGACCGAACACGCAGTTATAGGAATACATCTGCTTGAAAATTCCATTTCCGTAGAGGAGGAACGTCTGGGCAGAGCAGCGGACGACATAAATCAGGGAGCTTCCGCAGCTGCTCTTTCAGGCAATACAAGAACCCTTGAAAACGCCTGGGAGGCCGTTAAGGAAACCGAACACGATTTCGTTATCCTCACCGATACGGAAGGAAATGTCATCTGGCAGTCCGAAGGCTGTAATGTGACCTCATTTGATGTTTCGGAAGCACTTGCAGGAAATGTTAAAAGCGGTATTGACGCAGACTGCGGCATTGCTCTTGCGCTTGAATATGTTGCTCCGGTAAAGTACAACAACAGCACCATTGTAGGCGCAATGATAGTTGGCCTTGACCTTGCGGAAACAACATACATAGACAGCGTTAAGGAGCAGTCCGAAACGGAAGTCACACTTTTTGCAGGTTCCACACGATATGCCACCACCATTATTGATGAAAACGGCAGCAGAATTGTTGGCACGGATATGTCGGACGCAGTAAAAGAAACTGTTATAGACAATGCCGGGGAATACCGTGGCAAGGCCGAAATAGTCGGTCAGGAGCATTATGTTATCTATCAGCCGATGTATGATATGAACGGTCAGCTTGTGGGTGCATATTTTGCAGGACTTTCCGCAGCAAGCGCAAATGCACTTTTCAGAAATATGCTGATAATCGTTATAATCATCGGCATTGTGGTTATGATCGTATCTTCGGTTATCCTTTTAATGATAATCAGGAAAATGATCGAAAAGCCCATTATCGAGGTAAATAATATTGCCGAAAATATGAGCCGTGGAGATCTCAGCGCACCCGACAGCAGCTTTGAATTCAGCAATGATGAAATGGGACTTTTCGCCCGAAGGCTTGAGCAGACAAAGAACGCTCTGAGCACTTATATCACCGATATTTCAGACGTGCTTTCTTCAATGGCAAACGGTGATTTTACCCACTCCCCCTCTGTTGAATATATGGGCGATTTCGTAAAGATAAATGAGTCATTCAAGCAGATAAACCAAAATCTTCACGGAATAATCCAGAACATCATTCTCTCCGCAGACGAGGTAATGAGCGGTGCGGAGCAGATGGAAAGCGGCTCCCAGAGCCTTGCGAACGGCACCACCACTCAGGCGGCGGCTATCGAGCAGCTGTCCTCCTCCATAAGCGATATATCCTCTCAGATAACAAATACTGCAGGCAACGCAAGCACCGCAAACGAGCTGTCTCTCCGTACCGCAGAAAAGATATCCGTCCAGGACGAGGAGATAAAGAATATGATCTCCGCTATGAACGATATCCAGTACCAGTCACAGGAAATTGGCAAGATCATAAGCACCATTGAAGATATTGCATTCCAGACGAATATCCTTGCCCTTAACGCTGCTGTAGAAGCAGCCCGTGCAGGAGACGCCGGAAAGGGATTTGCAGTCGTAGCGGACGAAGTAAGAAACCTTGCGGCAAAAAGTTCGGAAGCGGCTCAGAGCACCAGAGACCTCATTTCCGCCACCGTTACCGCTGTGGAAAACGGCTCACGCATTGCAGAAGCTACTGCCGACTCTATGAAAGCCGTAAAGAGCTTTGCTGAACAGACAAACGAGCTTATTACCCGTATTTCTCAGGCATCCGCCACACAGTCCGAAGCCGTTCATCAGGTGACCTCGGGCATAGATCAGATATCGGGTGTGGTTCAGATGAACTCCGCCACCGCAGAAGAATCGGCAGCCTCCTGCGAAACTCTCAGCAGTATGTCCAAGGAGCTAAAAAAACAGATCTCAAAGCTCAGGGCATAAAAGACATTCCCGAATGGTCCAAAGCTGGAAGGAATGTGTATAATAAAAACAAAATAATCGGAGCGGAAGGGATATGCCTGCCGCTCCGATTTTTTACTGAGATCATACGTATTTTCAGCATATCATTTTATGGAATTATAAAAATCCCTGAGAACATAAAATGCCGCTTTTTTGTGCTTCTTATCTGCCGAAAGCAGTCCCTTTGTATTGTAGTACCGCTGATTTACGGACGTTCTTCTGGGGCAGCGGAAATCGTGAAGTATCCAGGGAGTCATACCCTTGATGTATGGTATTTTGCGGATATTCTCTATCTGTTTTTCATATACGTATGCCTGACAGTCCTCAGTGCCCTTGTCGGTAATAGTTCCTCTCAGTCCCGGGTATGCGTCTGCGCCGAACTCGGTAATGATAACAGGCTTTTGCGGATCGCTGTTTTTGAAAAGCTCGGGCAGCATTCTCAGGTCTGCTGTGTACCAGCCGCAGTATTCGTTCACGCCGATAATATCGAGATACTGCTCAAGCCTGTCCTCGATAGCGTTCTTCTGAAAATTAACAAGGCAGGCTGCGGAAACAAGCCTTGTGGGATCGTTTTTATGAGCGCATTCCGCAAGACTGCCCATAAATTTAAGCCTGTCGTCCGTGTCGGAATTTTCGTTGCCCACCGACCATATTATCACACTTGCACGGTTGAAATCACGTGTAATAAGCTCTGTAAGCTGATTTTCAGCGTCGCTGTAGGTGTCCTCCGACCAGAAATGCACCTCCCAGTAAACGGGTATCTCTTCCCAGAGAAGCAGTCCAAGCTCGTCTGCAAGCTGCGCCATTCTCTCGCTGTGGGGATAATGCGCCACACGCATAAAATTACAGCCCAGCTCCTTTGCCGCACGGATATTTTCAATGCGTTCCTCGTCGGTAAGCGCCTTTCCGTTTGACACGCTGTCCTCGTGACAGCTTATTCCTTTGAGGAATATAGGCTTGCCGTTGAGAAGAATATCCATTCCCGACCTGCGTATCTCTCTGAAGCCCACTCTGTCTCGCACCGTATCGGTAAGGCAGGAAAGTGAGACATCATACAGCTTCGGGTCATCGGGCGACCACAGCTGGGGAGCGGCTTCAAATATAAGCTCGCCTTCTCCGTTTTCCACTGCTATTTTCTCGGAAATGTGAAGCTCGTCTATGGTGAGTACCGCCGTTTCGTTCACCGCTTCGGACATGGTAACACAGGCACGTATTTTCTTAAAGCCGCTGTCAGGTTCAAGAGCTATCTTGAAATCCTTGATATGTACCTTCGGCACACGGATAAGCTCGATATTACGATATATTCCGCCGTAGTTGAACCAGTCGGTATTCGAGGGGGGCACCTGTTCGTTCCTTCTTGCGCTGTCCGCCTGAATGATGATGCGGTTATCGTGCTCAAGGAAATCGGTTATATCAAAGTAGCAGGGAGTTGAACCGCCTCGGTGCATACCCACATATTTTTTGTTGATAAACACTCTGCACAGATAATTTGCCGCACCTATTTTCAGTATCATACGCTCATCGTCATTCTGCTTTGCGTACAGGAACTTTCTTGTGAAAATCATACTGCCCTCGTAGAGCATATACATTTTATCCGCAGTGTTCCAGCAGCAAGGAAGGGTCATAAGTTCCCATTCGTCAAAGGAAAAGTCCACAGGCAGGGTATTTCCCCCGCCGTCATAATAATTTTCCTCAAACCATTTTTGTCTGATAAATGTGTCATACTGATCTACCGCATAGTGCCAATGACCGTTAAGGGACTCCTTTTTTCTGAACCTGTCAAATATCATTGAGTCTGCGGTTACAAGCTTTTCAAAATATTCCTTTTCATAGTATTCCATAGGACGATACGCTCCTTTCGATATTTTAATTTTACCATATATTTTTTCAAAATAAAATATCAGAATTTGCCTATATGCTCTTGAAATATTTTAAAAGTTGCTGTATGATAATATGTATGAATGATAATTTCCGAATATCCCATAACAAGGAAAATTACACTAAGCCCATATATTTTCACAGCCACGATTTTTATGAGATCTACTTTTTTATGGACGGCAATGTAAAATACTACATTGAAAACGAGAGCTATGCTTTATCGAAAGGAGATGTGCTGATAATCCCCCCGGGAAAGCTCCACCGCCCCGTAATTGACGGAGATCAGGTCTATGAACGCTATGTGCTGTGGATAAGCAGCCGTTATGTCTCGGCAAATAAGGGCATAGGCTGCTTTACTAACGAAATAATTCGAATGACCGAGGAAAAGAACACACGACTTACCTCATTTGAAGGCAATGAGCTGAGGGGGCTGACGGGGCTGTTTGACAAGCTGCTTGAAAGCTTTATCTCTCCCGAACCTCTTGCCGGATTTATTGCCGAAAGCTGCATTACCCTTATATACGAAGCCATTCTCCGAAAGCTGAGAAGTACTCCGAGAGCGGAGGAGGAACAGGAGGACCTTATCCGTCAGGTCATTTCCTACATCAACAGGAACGTTGTGAACGCACCCTCGCTGGAAGAGCTTTCCGACAAGTTTTTCGTTTCCAAATATTACCTTTCCCACAAATTCAAGGAGCATACCAAAACCACCGTTCATCAGTATATTTTGATGAAAAAGGTAAATCTGGCAAAGGAGCTGCTTGAAAAAGGTATTTCCCCTCAGGAGGTATGCGAAAGCTGTGGATTTTCCACCTACTCCAATTTTTACAAGGCATTTACGGCTCAGACGGGAAGCTCTCCGAAGCAGTTTGGAAGGCAAATAAATAGCTGTCATTCAAAATAAAATATATCCTCGAATTTTTTATCAAGGGCAATACAGAGGATAAGGGCAAGCTTGGCTGTGGGGCAGAATTGTCCAGTTTCGATGGAGCTTATGGTGTTTCTTGAAACGCCCACCATTTCCGCAAGCTTGCTTTGGGAAAGCCCCTGCTCGCTCCGTATTTCCTTTAATCTGTTTTTTAAGACAAGACTGTTTTCCATTTTTCACCTCAGAACATATTGCAGATAGAAACTGCAGCGGCTAACAGTCCCAGCAGAAGATAGCATATTCCCAAAGCAATACGGTTTTTGTTCTTAAGCCTTATTCCTGCATACAAATTTGCAGCTCCGCAAGCTGCCATTATAACACCCCACAATCCGTAATTCATTCCCCCGCCCGCTAATATCTGTACAACAAACAGAACAAAGCAGAGTATCAGAGCACACATTGTACCTATCTGCGAGGCTTTCAGGTTAATTTCCATTTCGTATGGGTCTTTTTGACCGTTTTCCCTTCGGCTCTTTTCAAGAATTTCTTCCTTGTTCATTATATTTTCCTCCCAAAATAATAATTGCCAAGTTTACTTTGCAATTACATTATAGTACTGCCAAGTACACTTGTCAAGTGCTTTTGCAAAGTTTTCTTGGCTTTTTTTATTTTGGATATAAAAGCAGAAAATATATTAACAAATTGTAAAAATATGCAAGTCCCTCTTGATTTTTATATACGGGTGAGCTATAATAAATTTAGCACTCAATAAGAGTGAGTGCTAACACTTGCAACCGTAAAGTGCTAATCACTATATATAATTTTTAAGGAAGTGCATTACAATGGCAGAAACCAAACAGTTCAAAGCCGAGTCCAAAAGGCTCCTGGATATGATGATCAACTCGATCTACACTCACAAGGAAATATTCCTCCGAGAGCTTATCTCAAACGCCAGCGACGCTATCGACAAGCTTTATTTCAAGTCTCTCACCGATGATCAGGTGGGAATGAACAAATCCGATTTTGCGATAAACATCATTGCCGACAAGGACGCAGGCACCCTTACCATTACCGATAACGGTATCGGTATGACTGCCGACGAGCTGGAAAATAACCTGGGTATCATCGCAAACAGCGGCTCCTTCAAGTTCAAGAACGAGAACGAAAAGAGCGAGGACGTTGATATTATCGGTCAGTTCGGTGTAGGCTTCTATTCCGCATTTATGGTCGCAAAGGAAGTAAGAGTACGTTCAAAGGCATACGGCTCCGATAAGGCATATGTATGGACTTCCTGCGGTGTCGACGGCTACACCATTGAAGAAGACGACAAGGAAACCGTAGGCACAGAGATACGTCTTACACTCAAGGACGACACCGAAAACGAGAAGTACAGCGAATATCTCAGCGACTTCCGCATCAAAGAGCTTGTAAAGAAATATTCCGACTATATCCGCTTCCCCATCAAGATGGACGTGGAAAAATCCCGCAGAAAGGAAGACGCCAAGGAGGACGATTATTCCGACGAGGCATACGAGAAGTACATTGAGAACGAAACTCTCAACAGTATGGTTCCTCTCTGGAGAAAGAACAAGAACGAACTTAAACCCGAGGATTACAACAATTTCTACAAGGAGAAATTCTACGATTACGCCGACCCTCTCAAGTATATTCACTCCAAGGTGGAGGGTGCAACTACCTATGATTCCCTCCTCTTTATCCCTTCTCAGGCACCCTACAATTTCTATTCAAAGGATTACGAAAAGGGTCTTCAGCTTTATTCAAGCGGCGTTCTCATTATGGATAAATGTGCAGACCTTCTCCCCGATTATTTCTCATTTGTAAGAGGACTTGTTGACTCCGCCGACCTCTCTCTTAACATTTCAAGAGAAATGCTCCAGCACGATCACCAGCTCAAGCTCATTGCAAAGTCCATTGAAAAGTCCATTAAGAGCGAGCTCAAGAAAATGCTGAACAACGATCGTGAGAATTACGAGAAATTCTGGAAATCCTTCGGCGTTCAGCTTAAATTCGGTGTTTATGACAACTATGGCAGAGACAAGGACGCTGTTGAGGATCTGCTGCTCTTCACATCTTCCGCAGAAAAGAAGCTTGTAACTCTTGACGAGTATGTTTCCAGAATGAAGGAAGATCAGAAGTATATTTACTATGCTGCAGGCGACAGCGTAAGCAAGATCGAGGCACTTCCTCAGACCGAACTGCTGCGTGACAAGGGCTACGAGATACTTTATTTTACAGATAATGTGGACGAATTTGCCATCAAGGTGCTTATGAGACACGGCGAGAAGGAGTTCAGAAATGTTTCCGAAGGGGATCTCGGCATTGACAGCGAGGAGCAGAAGGAAGAGACAAAGAAGCTGTCCGAGGATAACAAGGATATGCTTGCTCTCATTACCGAGTCTCTGGGCGGAAAGGTAAAGGAGTGCCGCATTTCCGACAAGCTGAAATCCCACCCCGTATGCATTTCAAGCTTCGGACAGATATCTCTTGAAATGGAAAAGATACTCAATCAGAATCCTCAAAACCAGAAGGTCACCTCCGAAAAGGTGCTTGAGATCAATCCCAATCACAAGATATTTGCCGCAATGCAGAAGCTGTTCGAGAGCGACAAGGACAAATTCAAGGACTACGCTTCCATTCTCTACGATCAGGCTCTCCTTATTGAGGGTATGCAGATAGAAGACCCCGTTGAATTTTCAAACAAGATCTGCAGCTTAATGGCTCAGTAAAATATAAAAAAACGTGTCCGGTGCACACATATGCGTGCCGGACACGTTTTTCTTATGTCTTTTTAACGCTTTATAAAAACGCTATTTATCAAATTCGGGATTAAAGGCGTAGAAGTTTCTGGAATTGAGATTATCCTGGGTTATGCGGAGGGCTTCGCCAAACCTCTGAAAATGCACGATCTCCCTCTGTCTGAGGAACTTGATAGGATCCCTTACATCGGGGTCGTCGGCAAAGCGCAGGATATTGTCATAAGTTGTGCGTGCCTTCTGCTCTGCTGCCGCTTGTAAAAAGCAACATAATTCTCACAGACAAATCAGAAATTCCAGAATATCTCAAGCGTAAATTTCCTTGATCTTCCCGTATCCTTGTGAACCACTATTTTGTCAATAAAGATACGAACCATTTGATATGTCAGTCTGTCACATTCCAGATATTTTTTTATCACTTCCGAATTATCCTGTCTGTTCAGGATATCATTTTCGATAATGTTCTTTTTGCTTTCAAGTTCATTGAGCGTAGCTGCTTGGTTTGCCTCGTCAGCCGCAAATTCGTTCATAAGTTCGGTGAACATCTCAGAAGTGAGCTCACTTTTTATCTTGTCACGATAAAGCTTCTTGATACAGTCCCGTGTTTCTTTTATCTGCTGCCTGACCGTTTCAAGGCTTTTTTCCACACTTTTCAAATTGGTTTCCAAAGCGTCGGGGAAAACGGTATGCTCTTTGATAATTCCAATGTCCGAAAACTCACAGGTAAGCTTTCTTATCTGAGACAGCACCTCGTTATATATGCGGTCATAAAGCACATAAGTACCCTCACAGCTGCTTCGGTCGCATATCTTTCCGCCGCACCTCAGATAACGCTTATGATTGCAGACCGATGTCCTGAGTGCTGAGGCGCATTTGCCGCAGAATATCTTTCCCGAAAAAACACTGACCACATTCTTGTCGGTGACAGCGCTCTTAAATTTGCCTGCGGATATGTTCTGCGCCGCCTTGAATATTTCTTTGTCGATTATCGGCTCGTGAGTCCCCTCGGCTCTTATCCATTCACATTTCGGGACAGGCTTTTTTATTTTGGATTTATATGAAATACTGTGAGACTTGTTTTGTATCAGATTTCCGATATAGACCTCATTTTTCAGTATTGCTGCAATCGTCCAATCGTGCCATTTTGATTCTTCGATTTCGGAATTATTTCTGTATTTTTCCCCGTTAGCCCGCTTGTAGCCTGCAGGAGACAGCACTCCTCTTTCATTAAGATAACGTGCTATCGCCGTCCGCCCCGCACCGCTTAAATACATTTCAAATATATCCCTGACAACTGCCGCAGCCTCCGGGTCTATTATCAGATGTCCCTTTCTTTCGGGGTCTTTTTTATACCCATATGGAGCAAAAGCACCGATAAACAGTCCGTTTTTTCTGCGGTTTGTAAGCACCGCCTTTATGTTTTCGCTCATATCCTCAAGATACCACTCGTTTATCAGTCCGTTTATCTGCCTTGATTTCTTATTTCCACGCACCGACGTATCGGCATTGTCCACCACGCTTACAAATCTTATCCCCCATAATGGAAAAAGATTGTGAATATATTTTTCCACCATTTCAAGCTCTCTTGTAAACCTGCTTTGTGTCTTGCAGAGCACAATGTTGAATTTACCCTCCTCGGCGTCTTTAAGCAGACGATTAAAGGACGGACGGCTCCTGTCGCTTCCCGTATAGTCATCGTCGCTGTATATATCGTATATCTCCCATAAATGCTCGTTGGCATATTGGGTGAGCATTGCCTTCTGATTTTTTATGCTTTCGCTGTCGTCCCTTTCGCAGACTTTATTTCTGTCCTCTTCCGACAGTCTGCAGTAAATTGCCGCTTTGTCCACCTGCTGTTCCCTCCCGTATAAAATGAAAACGACTGTCACCGTAATATTACACCGACAGCCGCTGTTTAACATATTTTTATTTTACAGACGACAGCTTTTCCATTAAGGTTATGTATTTTGCCCATAACTCGCTGAACGTTTTCTGAAAATTATCAGTCTTGAAACGGTTTATGACCTCATTCAGAATATCGCCTCCCCTGTCAAAAATATGCGTTATACACAGGCATTATTCATCTGTCAGAATACAAAAACTGACCGCACAAAGCACGGTCAGTTTCAAATGAAAAATCAGGCATTCTTTTTATGTTTCGAGAATTTACTTTGTTTTTCTATTGGCTCCGTTTCAGGAAGATATGCGTCCGTTTCGGAAGGAAGACCTTTTTTCTTCAGAAGCGATTCTATAAGCTCCTGAGCAAGCGCATATATAACTGCAAATATAGGGACTCCCAATATCATTCCGGCAAATCCGAACAGTCCGCCGCCCAGGAATATGGCAAACATTACCCAGAATGCGGGAAGTCCCGTTGAGTCGCCGAGGATATGAGGACCAAGGATATTTCCGTCGAACTGCTGTAGTGCAAATATCATCACAATAAAAGGTATTGTTTGAGACGGCTCGGAAATAAGCAGCAGAAGCGCCGAGGGTATCGCTCCGATAAATGGTCCGAAAAACGGGATAATATTGGTAATTCCGATAATGGTACTGATAAGAACGGGGAACTCCATCTTGAAAATGTTCATCAGAATAAAGCATAACATTCCGATGATGAAAGAATCAAGTATCTTGCCCGTAATAAAGCCGTTCAGAGATTTGTTTATCTTTGTGCAAATTCTTCTGATCTCATAAGCAACCTTTTCGGGGAACAGCGCAACAATGATTTTTTTCCCCTGGGCAAGGAACTTTTCCTTATCAAGGAGAAGATAGACCGCAACGATAAATCCGATAACGAAATCTTTAAGTCCTACTGCAAATCCAACAGCACCGTCTTTAAGCTTGAGAGCCCAGTCACCCACCTTAGGTATAAGGCTGTTTACAGCAGTCAGTACCGTTTTTTCAATGCTGTCCAGCTGGCTGTTCAGATATGTGGCAATATCGGGATATTCGGCTAAAGTGGTGTTTATCCAGTCATAAATGTTATTGATATAATTCTGAGCATTGCTGAATATTGTCATAATGCTTTCAAGCACCTGAGGAACGATAATGGCTATCAAAGCTGCTATTACGGCAATACCGAAAATTATGGCTATTATCGTGCTTATAAATCTGCAAAGCTTCGGGTGGGGCTTTTTTTTCTCCAGCAGCTTTTTCATAAGCCGCTCTGAGGCAAGCATAACGGGATTTAACAGAAAAGCTATCACAAATCCCCATACAAATGAAGATAATGTATTTATCGCTGCGCCGAACGCTCCCATAATTGACGAAAAGCATACGACCACAAGCACCAATGCAAGGCATATCGCAAAGGTTATTACGGTGTAAGCTGAAATGGTGGTATATTTGCTGTTCCAGTCGATCTTCATAATCGGGTTCCTTTCAACTTCAGGACTATAAATGAATTTAATATTATTATACTACAAATAGATCCGGTTGTAAACAGTAATTCGGTATATTTTGCAAAAATAGCGCTAAAAAAATTTGCTGCGTCTATTGACAAAACTAATCATATTAGTTATAATGTTTATAAAATATTTCCGGAGATGATAGATTTGGCAAAAAAAGGTCTTGATAAAAATGCGGTCATTGAGCGTGCAGCGGCTCTTGCAAATGAAAAAGGGCTGGATAATGTTACCCTGAAGGAGCTTGCGGACAGTCTGGAAATACGCTCACCCTCTCTTTATAACCACATTTCGGGACTTGAGGAGCTTAAACGTGAGATAATGCTCTATGGCTGGAAACAGGCGCAGGAAAAGATTCTCCGAGCCGCAGAGGGGAAAAATGATTTTGAGGCCATAAGGGCGATGTGCAGGGCGTTTTACGGATATGCCTCAGAAAACAAAGGCATTTTCAGCGCAATGCTCTGGTACAACAAGTACGCCGATGAAGGCTCAATGGAAGCTACCTCGGGACTGTTTTCCCGTGTGTACAAGGTAATGGAGGAAATGGGCATTTCACGGGAAAGGGCAGAGCATCTGATACGAACTCTGAGAGGCTTCCTTGAAGGCTTTGCTCTGCTTGTGAACAACGGCGCTTTCGGACATCCTGCGGACATTGACGAAAGCTTTGAGGTATCTCTTGACGTGCTTATCGAGGGAATAAAGGCGGCAGCCAAAAAAGAAAGGAAATGTGTATGAGCAGATTTTATGAGCTTGAAACACAGATGTGGAATAGTGCAATGTCGGGAAACAGCAAGGATTTTCTGAAGCTTGTTTCTCCCGAGGCGGTAATGGTATGCGGCGGATACCGCTGCTCGGGAGCGGAATACGGGGAGCTGATAAAGGACTTCGGAATATCGGGATTTGAAATAACAGACTTTGAGGTCACCGCCGAAAACGACGGTCTTGCGTCGGTGCATTACATCGTAAAGACCTGCGCCGACAGTCCCGAAAGCGCCGATCTGGCAGGAGTATTTCACGTGGCTTCTGTCTGGAAAAAGCAGGGCGGAAAATGGCAGCTGGTTTTTAATATGGATTCAAGGATATTGGAGGTCTGACGTATGAATGAAAAAGCAGAAAAATTCTGGCAGGAATTTCTGAAAGACACGGGCAGAGACCGGTCGCTCAGATATTCCGAATGCTTTCATTTTGAGCTGACGGAATACTGGGCAAATGAACTTCTGCGACTTGTACTTGAGGGCAAGAAAAAGGCGACTTCAAGCAGTTTGTGGGGATATGAGCTTGAGGGAGACAAGGTTCCGCAAAAGGGAGAGATGAGCATTGTCACGGACTGGAACGGTGAACCTGCGTGCGTTATAGAGACTACCGATGTGAACATTATCCCATTTAAGGATATCACCTTCGACATATGCAGCCGTGAGGGCGAGGACGACAATTTACAGTCCTGGCAGGAAGGTCATAGGGATTTTTTCACCGAGGAGGGCAAGGAGCTTGGTTATGAATTTTCCGAGGATATGCCTGTGATATTTCAGGAGTTTAAAGTGGTTTACAGAAAGGACGGAGAAGAATGAATACAGACTTCATCAGGCTAACGGGCGAAATGATAAATATTGATTTATTTTCCGATTTTCACAGGCATCAGGTGGTAACAAAATGCCACAGAAAAATAGACGGCGAATGGGTAATCATAGACAATCCCTTTGTGGAGGACTGGGGCGAGAAGGAATTTGAAATTCTTGTAAAATGTCTTAAAAATACCGTTCAAACAGGCGGAGTGGTCATAGGCGCTTTTGACGGCTCAAAGCTTGCGGGGCTTGCCTCGGCGGAGAATACATTTTTCGGCAGCAGGGGGCAGTATCTTGAACTTTCCTGCATTCACGTGACAGAGGAACTTCGGGGCATCGGAATCGGCAAAAAGCTTTTTCGGCTCATATGCGAATGGGCAAAGGAAAAGGGTGCGGAAAAGCTTTACATATCAGCTCATTCCTCGGTGGAGAGCCAGTGCTTTTACAGGGCGATGGGCTGCACGGAAGCCGAGGAATACAGCCCCGCTCACGTTGAAAAGGAACCCTGCGACTGTCAGCTGGAATACAGATTATAAAGGGAGAATATGGCTATGGACTACATTAAACTCACAAAAGACAATCTTTCAAAGGAACACATCTGCTGTGCTATTTCAAACAACAAGGATATTCAGGTCGCTTCCAAAAAAGCGTGGCTTAATGACCGCTTTGACGAGGGACTTGTATTCTTAAAAGCGGACGCACGTGGAAAATGCTTTATTGAGTATATCCCTGCCGAAAATGCCTGGGTGCCTGTCAAAGCGCCCGGGTATATGTTCATTGACTGCTTCTGGGTATCGGGTCAGCTCTCGGGCAAGGGGTACGGCAGCGAGCTGCTGGATATGTGCATAAAAGACAGCCGTGAAAAAGGCAGAAAGGGGCTGTGCGTCATATCCTCGGAAAAGAAGCTGTCATTTCTGTCCGACCCTAAGTTCCTTGCAAAAAAAGGCTTTACCGTATGCGACACCGCCGAGCCTTATTTTACGCTTATGTATCTCCCCTTTGAGAAAAATGCAGAGCCGCCGAAATTCGGTGAAAGCGTAAAAGCCCCTAATGCTGCCGGGGAGGGATTTGCACTTTATTACAGCAATCAATGTCCCTTTAACGCCAAATACGTGCCCATCATAGAAGCTGCAGCCGCAGAAAACAGTATACCCTTTAAAAGCATTCTCATAGACAGCTGTGAAAAAGCACAGAACGCTCCGTCTGCGTGGACGGTCTCCGCACTATTTTATAACGGTAAATTCATTACTCACGAAATACTGTCGGAGAAAAAATTCCTGTCCATCGCAGATAAGGTGAAAGGATAATATTATGGAAGTCACATTACTCAGAGATCACCCCGAGAAAACAGCCGATGCCGCAGAGTGGTTCCACCAAAAATGGGGCATACCAAAGGAAGCATATATTGAAAGTATGGAGAAATGCATCAAGAATAAAAGCGCTGTTCCCGAATGGTATGTCATTGAGGAACAGGGTAAGATAATTGCGGGAATGGGCGTGATAGAAAACGATTTTCACGACAGAAAAGACCTCGCCCCTAATGTCTGCGCCGTTTATGTGGAAAGCACCCATCGGTGCAGGGGCATTGCGGGATATCTGCTTGAATTTGTCTGCAAGGATATGCACAGCAAGGGCATAGACGTGCTTTATCTTGTGACCTCCCACAACGGATTTTACGAAAGATACGGCTGGGAGCATTTCTGCAATGTCTGCGAGGACAACGGAGCGATCGCAAAGCTTTACAGGCATATTTATAAATAAATATCAGACCCGTCCACATAAATTTCGTGGGATGGGTCTGTTTTGTGTCTGCACTATGATATAGGCAAAAAAAATCATTCACGATTGACAAATCAAGGAGAATGTGGTAATATAATAAATGTATCAGTATAAATGCTGCGGTCATCCCTTTCGGGAAGCCGATAATCTATGGAAATAAAGGAGTAAAAAACTATGGAACCTATCAAGCTGAAGCCTGCGTTCAAGGACTATCTCTGGGGAGGCACACGTCTCAGAGACGATTTCGGAAAGGACTGCGATTTTGAAAAGATCGCCGAAAGCTGGGAGCTTTCCTGCCATAAGGACGGTAATTCCATTGTTGCAGATGGCGAGTTTGCAGGTCTTACCCTTGCGGAGTACATTGAAAAGAACGGCAAGCAGGTTCTCGGAACAAACTGCGATAAGTTTGAGAACTTCCCTATCCTTATCAAGCTTATCGACGCAAAGGACAACCTTTCCGTTCAGGTCCACCCCGACAACGACTACGCAATGCGTGTTGAGGGCGAGTACGGCAAGACTGAGATGTGGTACATAGTTGACTGCGACGAGGGTGCAACTCTGCTCTACGGCTTCAAGCACGAGATATCCAAGGAGGAATTCAGGGAGAGGATCGAAAACAACACTCTTCTTGAGGTGACAAACGCAGTTCCCGTTAAAAAGGGTGATGTGTTCTTCATTCAGGCAGGCACTCTCCACGCTATCGGCAAGGGCATCCTTATCGCCGAGATACAGCAGAATTCCAATACCACCTACAGAATTTACGACTACGGCAGAGTTGGCGCAGACGGCAAGCCCAGACAGCTTCATATCGACAAGGCTGTTGATGTTACAAACCTCTGCCCCGCAAAGCCTTATCCCGTTACAGCACCCGTCCGGAAAGACGGCTGGAGAGAAAAACGCCTTGCCTCCTGCGAGTATTTTACCGTTGACGCTCTTGAGATAGACACACACGCTTCCCTTGAGGCTGACAGCAAAAGCTTCGTGCATATTCTTGTGACCGAGGGCGGCTGCGTATTCTCAGCTGCAAACAGCTCTGCTGCAGAGCTTGTAAAAGGAGACAGCCTTTTCGTTCCCGCAGGTCTGGGCAAATTTGAGCTTACAGGCAAATGCTCTGCGGTAATGACACATATCGACTGATATTTTGATATTCAAACGGTGAATTTCTATGACAGGCAGACGTTTATTGGGTGACGCAGGCTTTTACAAAAAGGTTCTTCTTATCGCCGTTCCCATAATGATACAAAACGGCATCACAAACCTTGTGGCTCTCCTTGACAACATTATGGTGGGACAGCTCGGAACTGAACAGATGTCGGGAACGGCGATAGTAAATCAGCTTCTCTTTGTGTTTAATCTGACGATTTTCGGCTCGCTTTCCGGGTCGGGAATTTTCGGGGCGCAGTTTTTCGGACAGGGAAATACCAAAGGAATAAGAGACACCTTCCGATTCAAGGCAGCTACGGGAATAACCGTGCTTGCTGTGGGAGCAGCTATACTCTTATTTTTCGGCACAGACCTTATCTCCTCATACCTTACGGGAAACGGTGAAAACGGCAACAAAGCCCTTATCCTCTCCTCAGGGCAGGATTATCTGAGGATAATGCTGGTGGGGCTTATTCCATTTACCGTAACTCAGGTGTACGCCTCGACTCTCCGTGAAACAAATCACACATTTCCGCCGATGTTTGCAGGACTTGCGGCGGTGCTTATAAATCTGATGCTGGACTGGGCGCTTATCTTCGGCAATTTAGGACTGCCTCGTATGGGAGTTAAAGGTGCGGCTCTTGCAACTGTCATCGCACGTTTTGCCGAATGTGCGGGAGTTGTGATATGGACTCACAGAAATGCTGATAAGAATGAATTTATAAAAGGAGCATTCCGCACTCTTGCCGTACCGCCCGAACTTATCAAAAAAATTGTCATAAGCGGACTTCCCCTTGCAGTAAACGAGTGTCTGTGGTCATCGGGAATGGCAACTCTGAACCGCTGTTACTCTATGCGTGGTGTTGACGTAGTCGCTGCCACAAATATCTCTTCCACCATTTTCAACCTCTTTGCGGTGATTTTCATCGCTCTCGGGAACTCGGTGGGCATTATCGTGGGACAGATACTTGGCTCGGGAGATATGAAAAAAGCAAGAGAAACGGACACAAGGCTCATTATTTTCACCGTTCTGGCAGGAACGGTCACAGGCGGGCTGATGGCAGTTCTCTCGGGTGTTTTTCCGATGTTTTACAACACCACAGACGCAATAAGGGCGCTTGCGGGAAAAATAATAACCATATCGGGAATGTTTATGCCTATGGCAGCGTTTATGCACGCAGCATATTTTACTCTGCGTTCGGGCGGAAGAACGTTCATCACGTTTCTTTTCGACAGCGTTTACGTGTGGGCGATTACGATCCCTACAGCCCTGCTCCTTATTCATTTTACAGATCTTGACATTCTTGCGGTGTATTTTTTATGCCAGCTTGTTGACATAATAAAGGTGACTATCGGATTTATACTTATCAAAAAAGGCGTCTGGCTGCGAAATATCGTGGCTTCGGAATAATTTACGAAAGGTTGATAGAAATGAAGTATTATATCGGCATAGACCTTGGCGGAACGAATATCAAGGCGGGAGTTGTTAACGAGAAGTTTGAGATAATCGCAAAGGCTTCTACAAAAACTCTCTGCCCCCGTCCCGCAAAGGATATCTGCGACGATATGGCAAAGGTGTCCATTGAGGTATGTAAGCAGGCAGGAATTTCCGTTGATGATATCGAATGGATAGGCGTGGGCACTCCGGGTATCGCCGACAATGTAAACGGCACTATCCCCTATTCAAATAATCTTGACTTCCACGATGTGCCCGTGAGAAAGTACATTCAGGCACATATCAATAAGCCCGTTTATGTGGCAAATGACGCAAATGCCGCTGCATACGGCGAGTTTGTGGCAGGCGCTGCAAAGGGCGCAAAGAACGCTGTCTGCATTACTCTCGGCACAGGCGTGGGCGCAGGTATCATTGTTGACGGAAAGATTCTTACAGGCTCTAACCTTGCAGGTGCGGAGCTTGGTCATATGGTCATTGAAGTGGACGGCCCTCAGTGTACCTGCGGAAGAAAGGGCTGCTTTGAGGTATTCTCCTCCGCTACGGGTCTTATCCGTATGACAAAGGAGGCTGCCGAGGCTGACAAGTCCTCCGTTCTCAACAAGTATTTTGATACCGAAGGCAAATTCTCTGCCCGTCACGCATTTATGGCTATGAGAGAGGGCGACAAGGCAGGTACAGAGGTGGTAAACAAATACTGCAAGTACCTTGCGGCAGGAATTACAAACGCTATAAACATCTTCCAGCCCGACATTCTCTGCATAGGCGGCGGCGTTTGCAATGAGGGCGACCCCCTGCTTCTTCCCGTCAAGGAGCTTGTTAAGAAGGAAGTTTACACTCGTATGCTCTCGCAGAATACCGAGATAGTTATTGCAAAGCTCGGAAATGACGCAGGCATTATCGGTGCGGCATTCCTCGGTCTGGAGAGTTGATATGGGATTATTTGACAAGATAAAAAGCTTTGTCAACAGCGGAGAGCTTGACAGGCTTACCGAAACTGTGGGAAAAACGGTGAACACGTTTTTAAATGAACAGGCAGCTGCCGCTCAGAATCATTCTGCCCCCTCCGCAAATCAAAACAGCAATGCGCCTTCCGACCTTCTCGCAACTGCCAATATTCCTCCGAAGCCTGATTTTACCGTTAATGGCGACAACGGCAACAAGAAATATTCCTTTCAGCTGTCGGGTGATTTTATTGAATTCAGCAGTCACTGCGAATTCATTCCCTCCTATCAGTATGAGCCTTTAAGCAGCAATGATTACACTGAGTATGACGGCTCTCTGCCCATAATTGCAATAGGTCCCGGCAAAATTATACATAACGCTGCGGAAAGCTTTGAAAAGGGAGAAGCCGTAACAAACATCACCGTGACAACGTGTGACAGTCCATACTTCCTTTTCAGCGCAAGCTTTAAGGAATATGATAAAAAATATTATGCCTACGCATTTGCAAAGAACACCGCAAGAGAACACGAAATGCTCTGCGTTCAGTATGACCCGAAGCTTTCGGAGACTGCTCTTGAAAAAAAGCTTATTGCTGCCGTTGATAAGGCTGCGGCTACATATAAGGAAACAAATATTTAAATGAAAAAGAGGTAATATAAAATGTCTTGTAACGAAAAATGCACAGACTGTGGAAACTTTTTCTGTGAAGGCGCCGAAATGGCTCCTCAGCGCTCACTCTTCAACGCTCTCGGTATGACAGAGGAGGAAATGAAGAAGCCCTTAGTCGGTATCGTATCCTCATATAACGAGATAGTTCCCGGTCATATGAACATCGACAAGCTGGTCGAGGCTGTTAAGATGGGCGTTGCTATGGCAGGCGGAACTCCCGTAGTATTCCCTGCTATCGCTGTATGCGACGGTATCGCAATGGGTCATCAGGGTATGAAATACTCCCTTGTTACACGTGACCTTATCGCCGACTCCACCGAATGTATGGCTCTTGCTCATCATTTTGACGCTCTCGTTATGATACCAAACTGCGACAAGAACGTTCCCGGTCTTCTTATGGCTGCCGCAAGAGTTAACGTACCCACTGTATTCGTTTCCGGCGGTCCTATGCTTGCAGGTCACGTTCAGGGCAGCAAAACTTCACTTTCAAGTATGTTCGAGGCTGTAGGCGCTTACACCGCAGGCAAGATATCCGAAGAAGAGTTTGAAGAATATGAAAACAAGGCTTGTCCCACCTGCGGAAGCTGCTCGGGAATGTACACCGCTAACTCTATGAACTGCCTTACAGAAGCTATCGGAATGGGTCTGAAGGGCAACGGCACTATCCCTGCCGTTTACTCCGAGAGAATTCGTCTCGCCAAGCACGCAGGTATGCAGGTAATGGAGATGTACAGAAGAAATATCCGTCCCAGAGACATTATGACTGAAAAGGCATTTATGAATGCTCTCACCGTTGATATGGCTCTCGGCTGCTCCACAAACACAATGCTCCACATTCCTGCTATCGCTCACGAATGCGGCATTGACATCAACCTTGACATCGCAAACGAGATAAGCGCAAAAACCCCCAACCTCTGCCACCTTGCTCCCGCAGGTCACGCATATATGGAGCAGCTGAACGAAGCAGGCGGAATTTACGCTGTAATGAACGAGCTTGACAAGAAGGGTCTCCTTTACACCGACCTTATCACCGTAACAGGCAAGACTGTAGGCGAAAACATCAAGGGCTGCATAAACAAGGATCACGATATTATCCGTCCTATTGAAAATCCCTACAGCGAAACAGGCGGAATTGCAGTTCTCAGAGGAAATCTGGCACAGGACGGCTGCGTTGTAAAGCGCTCTGCTGTTGTTCCCGAAATGCTCACACATACCGGTCCTGCAAAGGTATTCGACTGCGAAGAAGACGCTCAGGCAGCTATCCTCGGCGGCAAGATCGAGGCAGGCGACGTTGTTGTTATCAGATATGAAGGTCCAAAGGGCGGCCCCGGTATGAGAGAAATGCTCAATCCTACCTCCGCAATTCAGGGAATGGGTCTGGGTACATCTGTTGCACTTATCACCGACGGACGTTTCAGCGGCGCTTCAAGAGGCGCTTCTATCGGTCACGTATCTCCCGAAGCGGCTGTTGGCGGCGTTATCGGCGTTGTTAAGGACGGCGACAGCATTACCATTGATATCCCCAACTACAAGATTCAGCTTAACATTGACGACGCAGAGCTTGAACGCAGAATGGCTGAATTTACACCTAAGAAGAAGGAACTGAGCGGCTACCTCAAAAGATACGCTTCCCTTGTTACCTCCGGCGCACAGGGCGCAGTCCTCAAGAACGAATAATTATCGGAGAATTTTATTATGAGCAAAACCGAAAGCGGCGCAAAAAAGGCGGGCAAAGCGCTTACCGCATTTGTAATACTTATCCTTATTGCAGTTCTTGCCGTCACGAAATTCATAGGCGGTCAGAATACGGCTGCGGAAAAATACTGCGCCGCCATAGCTTCGGCTAATTTCAAGGAATATGTGAAAACAGTCCCCTCCGACGACGTTTATGCAGGCGGCAGCGAAAGCGATTTCAAAGCCGCCTGCCAAAGCGGTCTGCGTGGACTTCCCGAATTTTCCGAGCTTGAACAGACCGATAACCTCAGCGCCAATGTCAGGATAACCGAGCATAAAATGAACGGCAGTCTTACGGAATGGATATGCACCGCCGATATAGACTTTTATTGCAGCGGAAGCAGCGTATCCTATGACGGCGTTTCCATTGCTATGAGCTTTTCGGGCGGCAAATGGATAATTATCAGCACCGAGCCGAACGTTTTCTGACGTTCGGCATTTTATACGCAAAAAGCTCTTGCATTTTGTGTTTTTTTGTGTTATAATAATAAAAGGTTAATTAAAATTTAACAGGCAAAGGATATGGTGCTATGAGTTTATTCGATAACGAAAAAAAACAGCGCAGGAACAAGCAGATCCAGCTCCAGAACATCATTCTTGAAATAGATGAGAAAAAGCTTCAGGTGTCCGAGGAATTTCTTGAAAAAATGACAAAAATTTACATAAGCAAGTATCTCAAAGTCATAAATGAGAATATTTCAAGCATTAACAAGGTCACAAACATCGGTCTGCTTTTCAAAAAATATGACGCTGTAATGAAAAATATTGACGAGCTTATCAAGATCGAGGATCTTCACCGCTTCCGTCACCCCACGCCCTCCGAATACAAGGAAATGATCGAGGAACGGCTTGATAAATTCATTATGTCCCTCATAAGCCGTGAGTGGAGAAAAATCGCTCCACAGAACAGCGCCGAGACAACAGACCCCAACCTTGAAAAAAAATGGAAAGCCTTTTTTGCCTCCTTTGAACCATACGAGGACAGGCTCACCGATAATGCCAAGAACACACTCGAGCAGCTCAAAAACGGAGTATTCCCTCCCGAACCTCCCGAGGAGGAGCAGGAAGATCTCCATCTTACTGACGAATTTATCCCCGAGACATTTGAATCCGCAGATGCTCCGGATGCCGAGAGCAGTAATGAAGAAAATGCGTCCCCAACCGAAAAATAAGCGAATTATACTATCCCGAAAGCGCTTTTGCTCCCGGGATAGTATATATTTTTTTAGTAAAATGTAAAATAACATTATTATCACTTGAATTTATCAGGGTTTTGTATTATAATACTTATTGGTTTGTAATCAATTACCTTTGAAAGGACGGATCAGTAATGAAATTATCTAAAATAATCGCATCCGTGGCTGCTGCCGCACTTTCCGCAGCAATTTTTGCAGGCTGCGGAAGCGTTCCCGAGAACACTGTTTTCTCCCTTGACGATTTAAACGGCAAGGTCATCGGTGTTCAGCTCGGCACAACAGGTGACGCTTACGCTACCGATGTTACCGACAAGGTCGAGCGCTTTAACAAGGGCGCTGACGCTGTTCAGGCATTAAAGCAGGGCAAAGTCGACGCTGTTCTTATCGACGCTGAGCCTGCTAAGGTCTATGTTCAGAACAACAGCGACCTTACGATCCTTGACGAGACTTTCGCCGTTGAGGAATATGCAATTGCCGTTAAAAAGGGCAATGACGAACTTACCGAGAAAATCAACGGTGCTCTTGCTCAGCTCAAGGCTGACGGCACTCTTGACTCTATCAAGGCTAACTGGATAGGCGAGGACGCAGGTAAAACTCCTTACACCTCTCCCGAGGGCGTTGACAGAAGCGGCGGCAAGCTCATTATGGCTACAAATGCCGAGTTTCCTCCCTATGAGTCAATGAGCGGAGAAAACGTTGTAGGATTTGACGTTGATATGATGACTGCCGTATGCGACATTCTCGGTATGGAGCTTGAGATCGAAAATATGGCATTTGACTCTATCATCGCAGCAGTTGACTCGGGCAAGGCTGACGTTGGCGCAGCAGGTATGACTGTTACCGAGGATAGACTTGAGAACGTAAACTTCACCGATCCCTACACAACAGCAACTCAGGTAATTATTGTCAGAAAGTAATATCATTTCAAACGGCTGTCCGCAGCTTTACGGACAGCCGTTTCTTAAAATGAGGGGTGATAATTTGGAAAACATTTTTACGGAATTTGCGGATAAATTCTATAAGACATTTATTCAGGACGACCGCTGGAAATACCTTACCAATGGTCTGAAAAACACTTTGACAATTACCGTTTTTGCCGTTCTTCTCGGAATGGTATTAGGATTTCTTATCGCCATTGTCCGCTCTACCCACGACAAAACAGGCAAACTTAAAGTGCTGAATTTCTTTGCTAAAATATATCTCACGGTTATTCGTGGAACGCCTGTTGTGGTTCAGCTTCTTATAATCTACTTTGTTATCTTTGCTTCGGTGCAGGTGGACAAGATATTTGCCGCTGTACTTGCTTTCGGGCTTAACTCTGCCGCATATGTTGCTGAGATAGTCCGCTCGGGCATTATGGCGGTGGATAACGGACAGTTTGAGGCAGGCTCGGCTCTGGGACTTAATTATTCCCAGACTATGAGCTACATCGTTCTTCCTCAGGCGTTCAAAAACGTTCTCCCCTCTCTTGCAAACGAATTCATCGTTCTGCTGAAGGAAACTTCTGTGGCAGGCTATATTGCCGTGCAGGACCTTACAAAGGGAGGAGATACTATCCGTGCAAATACATATGAGCCGTTCCTGCCTCTTATTGCGGTGGCGCTCATATATCTTGTTATCGTTATGATACTCACTCACTTTGTTACCCGTCTTGAAAGGAGGCTTGCGGCTAATGATAAGCGTTGAAAAGCTGACTAAGTCCTTCGGGGAACTCGAAATTCTCAAGGGAATTACCGAGACCATTGACAAAGGCGAAAAGGTGGTTGTGATAGGTCCCTCGGGTTCCGGCAAGAGCACATTTTTAAGATGTCTCAATCTCCTTGAGAAGCCTACTTCTGGCAAGATAATCTTTAACGGCGTTGACATTACCCACGCAAAGGAAAAAGAGCTAAACCTCATGAGACAAAAAATGGGAATGGTGTTTCAGCATTTTAATCTGTTCCCAAATCTGACCATTCGTGGAAACATCACTCTTGCCCCCGTTAAGCTCGGACTTATGACAAAGGACGAGGCTAATGTGAAAGCGGAGGAGCTGCTTCGTATGGTGGGACTTCTTGAAAAGGCAGAAAATTATCCCTCGCAGCTTTCGGGCGGTCAGAAGCAGCGCATCGCAATTGCACGCTCTCTTGCTATGAACCCCGATGTTATGCTGTTTGATGAGCCTACCTCGGCGCTTGACCCCGAAATGGTGGGCGAAGTCCTGAGCATTATGAAGGAGCTTGCCGAAGAAGGTATGACAATGGTGGTCGTTACTCATGAAATGGGATTTGCAAGGGAAGTTGCTTCAAGGGTAATGTTTATGGAAGGCGGAAATATTCTTGAACAGAGCGCTCCCGATGAGTTTTTCGGCAACCCTAAAAATCCCCGTTTAAAGGATTTCCTTTCAAAGGTGCTGTAATGGGTATACGTATTACACGTGGGCTTGAAGCTGCACCCGAGGCGGCGGAGATACGAAAGGCTGTCTTTATTGACGAGCAGGGCTTTGAAAACGAGTTTGACGATATAGACGGTTATGCTTTTCACGCCGTACTTTTTGCGGAGGACAACATTCCCGCTGCCTGCGGACGGCTGTATCTGTCTGAGGAAAATATATTTATTATCGGCAGGATAGCTGTGTTAAAGCCGTTTCGCAGAATGGGCTTAGGTGAAAAAATTGTAACGGCTCTTGAAAACAAGGCTCGTGAGCTTGGAGGTACCGAAACGGAGCTTTCGGCTCAGGTAAGGGCAAAGGGTTTTTATGAAAAGCTTGGCTACTCCCCTTTCGGTGAGGAATATTTAGATGAATACTGTCCTCATATTGCTATGAGGAAAAAATTGTAAACGGCAGTACGGCTCATAATGGGCTGTACTGCCGTTATTTTACGTTAACGGGTATTCAATTCCGTTGAAGCTTAAAGCGCAGACATCAGAAATATCCATATAATTTTTGAAATGATCATAAGGCAGCATATATGCAAGGCGAAGAGACATTTCGGAAATGCCGTTATCAAGCTTGCCCGACCAGCCGTTAAATGATACGGGTATTTGTGAACCGTCAGTCCTCACAAGATACATCTCGTTTTCAATACCTGTATCAACACCCGTAAAGAAATTATTGTTTTCATTGCAGGGAAATTCAATATCCATTTTTCCGCCTGTGGGCGATATCTCGATCAGATTTACGGTGCATTCAAACTCATAACGCTCTGAGCCGCCTTCGTAAATTTTGTCGCCTATCTCGTCGGGTAACTTGAGACGGAAAATCGCTTTTTCCTCGGGGGCTTTGCAGGTGAGAACATCAAGAGATTTGTCAGAAGCTGTGTATTTAAAGCTTATGCTCCATTTCAGGGGTATGGCTACCACAGAACTGATATCGGTCTGTACAGGCTCATTGGTATCTTTGTCATAAAAACCACATTCGCCTTTATTCTTTCCGTAATAGGAATTTGTTTCATCGCATATCTCATTGTATTTATCCCACCAGACAAGCGTATCTCCCTCAGCGTAAATGATCTTGCCGCTGATCGGAGCGGAGCCATCAATATCCATTGTATAAATTATATTTCCATTTTCTGTTATTGATTGACCAAAACCACCGCCCCATGACATCTGGTCTATAAATCCCGCTGCATTTTTTATCTTAACGTTATCCTCAAGCCAAGTAAAATCATTATGCTCAAAATCGGCGGGATTCTGAAAATGCTCTGTTACGGGGGTGCCGTCCTTTCGGGATATCTCGATAACTGCATAAAGATTATCTGAGCCGCCTGTTACACCTGCCACGCTTACGATGTAATCATCATCGGAAACGGAGTATTTGACGTTGCTCACCTTGCCTATAAGCTCCTCGGCAAGCTCGCTGTCGGCTACCTTTATCCTGTCACCGAAAATCACATCAAAATCAAGATTTCCCGTTACCGCTGCGGCAGTCACACCGAGACAGGCTGCAAAGCATAATGCCACGGGGATAATTATCCCCTTTCTGAGCCTTGGGCGGCTCTTGCTTTCGGCTGTTTTGGCCGCTTTTACTTTTTCAAGCAGCTCCTCGGACGGAGCGATATCTTCAAATGCGTTTTTTATAAGCTCGCTGTTATTCATCTTGCCATACCTCCTCAAGTTCTTTTCTGAGCGCAGTCCTTGCACGTTTGAGCCTTGTCCTTACGGCAGGCTCGGATCTTTGCGGTCTCATCGCAGGAATAGCCGTAGTAGTAATACAGCAGTACGGGCAGGCGGTAGCTTTCGGGCAGCTTCATTACCGCTTCTGTTACCGTTTGCTTTTCAAGTGCGTCATTGCTTTCCGACGTGATATTTTCGTCAAGCTCCGCTTTATAGCGGCTGTAGGCGCTTCGGTGAAGCATTTTGCAGAAATTTACCGTCACCCGTATGAGCCACGCTTTTAAATGCTCCTCGTCCCTGAATTCCCGTTTATGGCTTGACAGTTTGAGAAAAGTCTCCTGAAAAATATCCTCGCTGTCGGAGAATGTGCCGCTGTACAGATAAGCGGTTTTATAGACCAGGTCTCCGTATTTGTCAACGGTCTCCTCAAAATTCGGCTTCATTTGTTTTATCACATCCCCTATTGTCTTTTTGAGTACTCATAGATAAAATGCGGCAGGAAGTCAAAATGTGACAAGAAATTTTGTTCGATTTGTCAATTGGCATTTTGATACATTTGTGCTATAATGTAAGAGAAATAAATCTCCCGGGATATTGTCCTCGGGAGATTTATTGGTAGGTATCAGGCTTTTGAGATCGTGATTACCTTGACGGGGCATTTCTCGGCGCATTTTCCGCAGGCGGTGCATTTTTCGTGGTCTACACGGGCAATATTTTCCGACACGTGAATTGCGTCAAAATCGCACTGCTTCTCGCACAGCTTACAGCCGATACAGCCCTTGCCGCATACCGCTTTGACCGCCTTGCCCATATCCTTTGAACTGCAGAGGACATCGGCGGTGGGAGCGATCTTTCTTATTTCAATAACGTCATTGGGGCAGGTCTCGGCGCACATTCCGCAGCCGATACATTTTGATCTGTCTATTTTTGCGAGGTCGTCTTTTATGACGATGGCGTTTACGGGACAGACCTTAGCGCAGTCGCCTTGTCCGAGACAGCTGAATTTGCAGCCCCACATTCCGCCGTAAAAACGCTTGGCGTTTACGCAGGTAAGCTCGCCGTCAAAATCAAAGCTTCGCTGCTTGCTTTCGCAGTCTGCCGAGCAGTGGACAACAGCAATTTGCTTGTACGTTTCCCCTGCGGTGACTCCCATTATTTCGCCTATCTTCTCTGCGGACTTTGCTCCTCCGGGTTTGCAGAGGTTGGCTTTTTCGCCCTTTAGGACTATGGCTTTAGCATAGTCAAAGCAGCCGCTGTAGCCGCAGGCTCCGCAGTTTACCTGTGGGAGAGCCTCGTTCACCTCGTCCACCCGTGGGTCGGACTTTACCGCAAATATCTTTGAAGCGGCGGTAAGCAGCACGCCTGCAAGTATTCCCATTCCCGCAAAAATGAGGACGGGAAGAATGTATGCTTCAAACATTTATATCTATCCTTTCGATAAGGTTATTTTCTTTGTTATGCGGACGGGGTCAGCCGCCCGCAGGATATCAGCCGAATATTCCCTCGACCATTCCCGAAAAGCTCATAAAGCTTACGGAAACGATTGAAGCGGCTATAAGTGTGGCAGGAACGCCCTTGAAGGTCTCGGGGACATCTGCCTTGTCAACTCTTGAACGGACACCGCTGAATATGAGCAGGGCAAGGGTGAAGCCAAGACCTGCGCCAAGTGCGTCAACGATGGACTCTCCGAAGGTGTAGCCGTTGTCGATATTGAGAATGGTCACGCCGAGTACGGCGCAGTTTGTGGTGATAAGGGGAAGATAAACGCCCAGCGAGCCGTAAAGGGCAGGCATTTTCTTCTTGAGTATCATTTCAATAAGCTGAACGAAGAGGGCGATTATAAGGATAAATGCTACGGTCTTGAGATACTCAAGTCCGAAGGGGGCAAGTAGCAATGTATAGATCGGATAGGTGCAGAGTGTGGCGCATACCATTACGAAGGTAACGGCGGCGCCCATTCCTGCGGCGCTGTCAAGCTTTTTCGATACGCCTAAAAAGGGGCAGATGCCCATAAATTTCGAGAGGACAAAGTTATTTGTCAGCATTGCGCTGAACAGTATCACGAGCATTGATCTCATACAGCTTTTTCCTCCTTATTTTCGTTGGCGCAGCCTGTGCAGCTGTCGGCGCAGGGACAGCCTGCGCAGCCTATCTGCTGAGGCGGCTTGCGGTTTGCAATCTTATTCACAATTGCGATTATACAGCCGAGAACGAAAAATCCGCCTGCGGGCATTATGAATATGGTCATAGGGTCGGGAATGTGGAGGTCGATGCCCAGCCATTTGCCTGTGCCGAGGATCTCA
The DNA here is from genome assembly GCF_050874005.1 of Huintestinicola sp. Taxonomy (GTDB): domain Bacteria; phylum Bacillota; class Clostridia; order Oscillospirales; family Ruminococcaceae; genus Huintestinicola. The sequence goes on along the minus strand of NZ_JBNMJV010000014.1, from coordinate 35,428 downwards.
CGGAATGAGCCCATCAGGAAAAGGGCAAGGGTGAAGCCTATGCCCATTCCAAGTCCGTCGAGGATAGAAGGAATAAGTTTATTTTTCGATGCAAAGGCTTCCGCTCTTCCGAGGATTATGCAGTTAACGGTTATGAGAGAGAGGAAAAGTCCCAAGCTGTCATAAAGTGCAGGAACATAGCCTTTCATCAGAAATTCTATGAGGGTAACAAAGCTTGCGATTATTACGATGAAGCAGGGCAGTCTTACTGCTTTGGGGATAACGTTTTTGAGGAGCGACACCACCGCATTTGAGCAGACAAGGACAAAGGTGGTGGCTATGCCCATTCCCAGACCGTTTTCTGCCATTGTGGTTACTGCCAGGGTGGGGCACATTCCCAGCAGGGTCACAAGGGTGGGATTTTCCTTGATTATGCCTTTGGTAAATTCCTTGAGGTTACTGTTTTCAGCCATTTCCCTGTTCCTCCTTTAGCTGAGAGTAGGCATTGACGGCTGTCTCCACCGCTTTGTTCATTCCCTTTGAGGAATATGTGGCTCCTGTTATGCCGTCAACCTGAAAATCCGGGGAGGTTATGCCCTTGAAGCGGTCAAGGTATGCGCTGTCCTGCACTTTGGTTCCAAGTCCCGGAGTCTCGCCTATGGTTAGGACGGAAATTCCGCAGACTGCTCCGCTTTCGTCAAAGCCGATGAGAAGATGAAGTCCTCCTTTGGAATATCCGTCGGCGGTTATCTCAAAGGCGGTTTTGCCGCTGCCGTTGTCGATGATTGAGGTAACGCCTTCGTAGGATTTTACAGTCCCGTCATCGTTTATGAGCATTTCAAAGCCATCGGGTGTGCCGTAAATTTCTGAAAGTCCTGCGGAAAGCTTATCGGTTATTATTCCTGTGGTGTCCACATAGGTGAGATTATAGGCAAGCACAAGGAGTGCCGAGGATATTACGCATATTAGCGTGAGGACAAGGGGGGGCATAATTTTTTCTTTCATTGTCATACCTTTGCACCCTCCTTTTCAGGCTTTTTTGCACCTACGGGTCTAAGCTCGCAGAGCCTGTCGATATAGGGTACAAGCAGGTTCATAAGAAGTATTGAGAATGATACGCCCTCGGGGTAGCTGCCGAATTTTCTTATGGCAAAGGTGAGTATTCCGCAGCCTATGCCGAAAATAAGCTTGCCCTTTCCTGTGAGGGGAGTGGTGGCGTAATCGGTCGCCATAAAGAATGCGCCAAGCATAAGTCCGCCCGAGAGTATAGCATAAAGTGGGTCGTCTCCTGCAAGGAATGTGAGGAGGGCGACTGTTCCGATAAAGGCAAGAGGTGCGTGGGGGGTGATTATCCTTGTTATCATAAGGAATACGCCGCCTATGATAAGGGCAAGGGCGCAGGTCTCACCGATACAGCCTCCTGTGGTTCCGAGGAAAAGCGAGAGATAATCGGCGTCCTTTGTTACAAGAGGAGTTGCCGTTGTTACTGCGTCGGCGGTATTTTTATAATAAAAGGGTGCGCTCCACGCAGACATATGACCCGTAAAGGAAAGCATAAGGACTATTCTGCCCACGATGGCGGGGTTTGCGAAGTTCTGACCTATGCCGCCGAAAAGCTGCTTTGTTATGCCGATAGCCACGAATGAGCCTATTACGCCGAAAAGCGGATTTATTGCAGGAGGGAGGTTCATTCCGAGAAGAAGTCCCGTTACAACTGCGGACAGGTCGGATATGGTCTGAGGCTTTTTCATTATCCGTCTGAGGATATACTCGAAAAAAACGCAGGAAACAGTACAGACTGCAAGATTTAAAAGTGTCATCGGTCCGAAAATTATCACTCCTGCTATGCAGGCAGGCATAAGTGCGATTATGACCATCAGCATTACCTTGCGGGTGCTTATATTGTCGTGGATATGGGGTGAGGGAGACACATTAAGGCTCACGTATATTCAGATCCTTTCAATGGAAATTTGCTTATTTTCGCTTTGCTGCATTCATCAGAAGCCCCTTGGCAAGCTGATTTTTCTCCGCAAGCCGCCTGTTTGCGGGACAGACATAGGAGCAGCAGCCGCAGTTTATGCAAAGTCTGACCTTGAGCCTTTCAAGCTCGGCAGTATCTCCCCTGTCGTATGCGCTCTCGAGGCTTACGGGCATAAGCTTTACGGGACAGGCACGGACGCATCTTCCGCAGCGGATACAGGATGTGGTTTTTGTTTCGGGGATATCCTTAAATGCAAGGATAGCATTGTTTACCTTGATAACGGGACGGTCGGCGCTGTCCAGAGCCATTCCCATCATAGGTCCGCCGTAGAGGACTTTATCGTACTCGGCGGCGCCGCAGTATTCAAGCAGTTCCGAGGCGGGAGTTCCCACAAGAACACGATAGTTGCCGCTGTTTTTGGTAACTGCTGTGCCGTCTATGGTAAGACGCTTGCTTATGAGAGGCATTCCTGTGCGGATATATCTTATGAGGAAGGCAATGGTAGAGACGTTCATCACGATAACGCCCTGATGAGCGGGAAGCTCACCCTCGGCTACTATTCTGCCTGTGGCGGTGTAGATAAGCACCTTTTCTGCGCCCTGAGGATATGTTGAGGGGAGGGATACCACTTCGATATTCTTATTGTCTGCTGTTCTCTTTTTCATATCGGCAATGGCGGCAGGTTTATTTGCCTCTATGCCTATTTTGCAGTTTGGGATATTAAGCTCTTTCATTATATAGGAAATGCCGTCGATCACTTCCTCGGGGGCTTCCACAAATTCACGATAGTCGGAGGTGATATACGGTTCGCACTCGGCTCCGTTTACAAGAAGTGTGTCAATAGGAGTTTTTTCCGGGTCAAAACCCAGCTTTATATGAGTGGGAAAGCCTGCGCCGCCAAGTCCGCAGCAGCCGCTTTCTCTGACTGCAGCAAGAAAACTCTTTCTATCGGTCACGACCGGAGGCTTTATATCGGGGCAAGGGGTCTGAAGTCCGTCTGTTTCTATTATCACGGCTTTGCAGGCGGCTCCGTTTGACAGTCTCCAATCGGTTATTTCCGACACCTTTCCAGAGGCGGGTGAATGTACGGGGACTGACATCGGCTTATCAGAATCACCTATTTTCATTCCTACTGTGACCTCGTCCCCTTTTTTTACAAGAGGGATGCAGGGGGCGCCCATACACTGCGACATAGGCAGTATGAGCTTCTTTGGCAGAGGGAAATCGACAGTCGCCTTATTTTCGGTGGATTTATGATGCGGCAGCCTTACTCCTCCTGTTTTTACGGACATATCAGTTCAATCCTTTCTTCTGAGCTTTTATATTTAAAGCATTGACTTTTTTCGTTAAAATATGATATTTAAAGGGTGCATTATCCCCGCAGAAAATCCCCGAAGTAAAGCACCCTTGCTACATCTCTTTAAAGTGTCAATAAAAATTATAACACAAAGACAATTAAAAGTCAACACAGATTTTATTATTTTTTTGTTCCATACAGACTATTTTCTCCCTGCATTGTTTCGACAAAAGCTTTATCCCCGCAATGATATAATTTATTCATAAAACTTGGACGGAGAAGATTCTTTTATGTACATATATGCGGATATTCTTATTATTACAAATATTTACGTGGATTTTCTGCTGATAAAGTCGGCGGCTGCTATCACTCACAGTCCTCTTAAAACAGGCAGAGGGATATTTGCGGCGGTTGTGGGGAGTCTTTTTTCTCTGGCGATATTTCTGCCGAAAAGCCTTTCACTTTTACTTGCACCCATAAAGATAATTTCCTCGGCGGTCATTGTTATTATTGCTTTCGGATTTGAAAATATTGGGCATTTTTTCCGCCGAATGGTGGTGTTTTACCTTTGCGCCTTTATTTTCGGGGGACTTGGAACGGGACTTGCTTATCTTACGGGAGGACGGTTCATTACAGCAAGAAACGGCGTTATCTATGCGGATTTTTCTATGCCTGCTCTGGTCATTACTTCAATTGCGGCTTATGTGTGTATTGGGGTGTACAAGCGATTATCCGATTATGGCACGGACGGCTCATATACGGTGATAGTTTCCGATTGCGGAAGGACGGCAAGCTTTACGGCGGTGGCAGATACAGGTAATATCCTGAAAGACAGCTTTACGGGGAAATATGTTATCGTGTGTCCGAGAGATGTTCTTCTGACCCTTTATGACACCGTTCCCGACTGCGTGAGCGTGACCGAAGGAAAGACTTCACTTGGGAAAAGATGGCGGATAATACCCTACTCTACCGTGTCGGACTCGGGGATAATGGCTGTTATCTGTCCTCGGGACGTTTGTCTTAAAAATGATGAAACGGGGCAGATATTCCGTGCAGACGTTTATCTCGGTGCGGCTGAGAATGATAATTCCAAAGCAGTATTTAATCCGAAAATACTTATTTGATAAGAAAGGATATGGTTTATTATGTTAAATGCAGAGCGGCTTTTTCAGATGGCAAGGGAGCTTGCGGCAAAGCTTCTTGGGATTTCGGAAGGTGTTTTTTACATAAACGGTCCCGAAACGCTCCCTCCGCCTCTCACAAAATCAGAAGAGGAAGAAGCCTTCGCTCTGCTTCTCACCGACGCACAAAAGGGCAGAGAGCAGCTTATTGTTCATAATCTGCGGCTTGTGGTATACATTGCAAAAAAGTTTGAGTCTACGGGGATATGTGTTGACGACCTGGTCTCAATAGGCACTATCGGGCTTATAAAAGCGGTGAACACCTTCTCTCCCACAAAAAATATCAAGCTTGCCACTTATGCTTCAAGGTGCATTGAAAATGAGATACTTATGTTTCTGAGAAAAACCTCACAGCACAAAAACGACATTTCCATTGACGAGCCTTTGAACATTGACTGGGACGGAAACGAGCTGCTGCTTTCGGATATTCTCGGGACAGATGATGATACGGTGAACAGCGGCATTGAGGACGATGCAGAAAAAGCTGTTCTGAGGGAGACTGTATGCCGTCTGCCCGAGCGTGAGAGGATAATTATGGAAATGAGATTTGGGCTGAAAACAGGAAAGGAAATGACACAAAAAGAGGTTGCGGACGTTATCGGGATATCTCAGTCATATATTTCAAGGCTTGAAAAGAAGATAATCAAAAAGCTGAAAAAGGAGCTTGACAGGCAGATGATGTAAAATATGCCGCAGACGTTTTTGTCTGCGGCATATAGAAGTTACATTCAGGCAGATTTCTTCGGCTTCTTTTTTCCGAAATAGGTGGGACGAAACCATTTGATATAAACGTCTCGTATCATCTGAATGGTGTAATCGTAGAGGATAAAGACAAGGTTTATGAACACCATTACGCCCACAACGGCATATTTCCCGAGGAAGGAGAAATCACCGAAAAAATCGTAAACGCCCATAATAAGGGTGATAAGCTTGTACCATATTATCATTGCAGCGTTGAATATGCCGAATTTGCAGAGGGTGCGCAAAAGCGGCAGCTTTATTTTATCAAGCTTCGGCGAGATTATGGGATAGTAGCCGAAAAACATTATAAAAAGCGTGGTGGCTTCCTTGTCGGGGGTGAGGAAAAGCGAAAGCAGGGATACGGCGAAAAATGCTGCAAACGCCCAACTTGTGCTTACCTCGGTGGCGACTATTATCATAAGCGCCCCTGCGTAAATGGGTATCGCCATACTGAGTATGGGAAAAACTCCCGTCAGGAACATCAAGGTAAGGCAGAGAGCGGAGACCACGCCGCCTAAGGCTACCTTATAGCTTGTTTTGCTGTTTTTATTCATTGTGGCTTCGCTCCTTTCCTTTTTGCTTATTATAATGATATCACATTTGCTGAGAAATGTCAAATATTTTTGATTTTACGCAAAAGATTTGTGACAGCTGCACAAATTAGTCTTTGTTATATTCTTTTTTCAGATAGTCAAATGCCTGTCGGATATTTGATACGGCGATTATGCCGATATTGTATTTTTTCGGGTCTATCTGCCTGAGCGACATTTTGGGGATAATACATTTCTCAAAGCCGAGACGCTGTGCTTCGGCAATTCTTTGAGGAACATTTGAAACGCTTCGTATCTCTCCGCCGAGACCTATTTCACCGAAAGATACAAGCTTTTCATTTATGGGCATATCCATAAGGCTGCTGTAGAGGGCAAGGGCGGCAGGAAGATCGGCGGCAGGCTCGTCAAGGCGGAAACCGCCTACGATATTTACATAAATATCCAAAGTACCGTAGAAAAGCCCTGCTCTTTTCTCAAGAACGGCGATTATTATTGCAAGGCGGCTGAAATCAAAGCCCGTGGAGGTCCTTCGGGGGGCGGAATAGCTGCTTTTGGTAACAAGAGCCTGCACCTCCGCAAGAATGGGGCGGGTACCCTCCATAACGCAGCCTACGCAGCTTCCCGATACGCCTGTGGGTCTGCCCGAGAGGAACATAAGAGAGGGATTTTCCACCTGATTAAGTCCGCTGTCCAGCATTTCAAAAACGCCTATCTCGTTTGTTGAGCCGAAACGGTTCTTTACGGCTCTGAGCAGGCGATAGCTCTGGTGGCGGTCGCCCTCGAAAAAGAGAACGGTATCAACTATATGCTCCATTACCTTGGGTCCTGCTATGGCACCGTCCTTGTTCACGTGACCTACAAGGAAAATGGGTATCTCCATATCCTTGGCAAGATGCATAAAGAGATTTGTACACTCTCTCACCTGGGTTATGCTGCCCGATGCGGAAGTGATACTGCGGATATTCATTGTCTGTATGGAGTCGATTATTACAATCTCGGGTCGGGAGGACATTATGGTGCTGCAGATGGATTCGGCGTCGGTCATACTGAGAAGGTAGAGGTTGGGAGTGGTCACTCCGAGACGGTCGGCTCTGAGTTTTACCTGTCTTACGCTTTCCTCTCCCGATACGTAGAGTATAGTATGCTCGGCGCCCAGATAGCTGCATATCTGGAGCAGGAGCGTGGATTTTCCTATTCCCGGCTCGCCGCCTAAGAGCACAAGCGAGCCTTTCACAAGTCCTCCGCCGAGAACTCTGTCAAGCTCCCCTGCTCCCGTTGAATAGCGTATTTCCTCGTCGGTGTCTATCTGAGACAGGGTGCGTATCTTGTCCGAGCAGTCTGCTCCCCCTGCCGCCGAGGGTGCGGATTTAAGTGACGACTTTTTTGGCGCTTCTTCTATTATATCCTCCTCGAAGGTATTCCACTCGCCGCAGGAGGGGCATTTGCCGTTCCATTTAGGCGATTCAAAGCCGCAGGAGCTGCAGATGTATACTGATTTAAGCTTAGCAGGCATTTTGCTGTTCCTTTCATATAATTTTTGGAAATTTTAAAAACCGGTATGAAGCTGTGCCCCATACCGGTCGTAAAGCTTATGCTGTGAACTTAAAATCCAAGCTTCTTTGCAAAATCAGCGGAAATTGTCTTTTCAAGTGCTGCCGCTTCTTCTCTTGTTGCGCCTGTGGTGGTGTAGTAAGCCTTGATCTTAGGCTCTGTTCCGGAAGGACGGATAATTACGCTTGCACCATCGGTGAGCTTGAAGGTGAGAACATCGGACTTGGGCAGAGTGAGCATTGTCTTTGCACCTGTCTCGGTGTCTACAGATGTGCTTGCTGCATAGTCCTCAAAACGTGTTACCTTGAGACCGCCGATCTCGGTAGGAGTATTGCTGCGAAGACCTGCCATAATTTCCTTCATTCTCTCCATACCGCTTGCACCCTCGCATACGAAGGAGGACTGAGTATGAACGTAAACACCGTACTTCTTGTACATATTCTCTCTTGCCTGAATGAGAGAAATGCCCTTTGTGCGGTAGAATGCTGCCATTTCACAGATGAGCATTGAAGCAACAACTGCGTCCTTGTCTCTTACATAAGAGCCTGCGAGATAGCCGTAGCTCTCCTCAAAGCCAAAGATGTATCTGTCTTCCTGACCCTTGTCCTCCAAGAAGCCGATCTGCTCGCCGATGAACTTGAAGCCTGTGAGAACTTCAATGAGCTTAACGTTATACTCCTTGCAGATCTTTGCGGCGATATCGGTGGTAACAATGGTCTTTACAGCAACGGGATCCTCGGGCATTGTACCCATCTTTGTTCTCTCGGAGCAGATGTACTCGAGGAGCATTGCGCCTACTTCGTTTCCGGTGAAAAGCTCGTAGCCGTTATCGGAGGGTACTGCGATACCTACACGGTCTGCGTCGGGGTCGGTTGCAAGAAGAAGGTCAGGCTTGACTGTCTCACAAAGCTTGAGACCAAGAGAAAGCGCCTCCTTGATCTCGGGGTTGGGGAAGGGGCAGGTGGTAAAGTTGCCGTTGGGATATTCCTGCTCGGGAACAACGGTAACGTCCTCAATGCCTATCTTCTTGAGGATAGCTCTTACGGGCTTGTTACCTGTTCCGTTAAGAGGAGTGTATACCACCTTAAGGCCGCTTGTCTTTACGAGGTCGGTGTGGATACCCTGCTTGGACACCTCGTCAAGGTAATTGTCGATAACTGTCTGGGAAATGTAATTTATCATTCCGTCGGAAACAGCCTTCTCATAATCGGTAGTCTTTGCGCCGTCGAACATAGGAACGCTGTTGATGTTCTTCAGAACGATCTCAGCTGCGCCGAGAGTGAGCTGGCAGCCGTCGGAGCCGTATACCTTATAGCCGTTGTACTTGGCAGGGTTATGTGATGCGGTGATCATAATACCTGCGCTGCACTTATGCGCTCTTACAGCGTAGGAGAGCATAGGAGTGGGCATAAGCTCGGTGTAGATATATACCTTGATGCCGTTTGCAGCAAGAACGGAAGCCGCTTCCTTTGCGAAAACATCGGACTTGATACGGCTGTCGTAGGAAATTGCAACGGAAGGGTTCTTGAATGCCTCGTTAACGTAATCCGCAAGACCCTGTGTAGCACGTCTTACTGTATATACGTTCATTCTGTATGCACCTGCGCCGATAACGCCTCTGAGACCGCCTGTACCGAATTCCAGGTCACGGTAAAATCTGTCCTTGATAGCCTCATCGTCACCCTCGATAGATTTAAGCTCTGTCTGAAGGTCGGGATCGTCTACAGCCTTTTCGCACCAAAGCGCATAAAGCTCCTTTTCATTCATAACTTAGTCACCTCATTATAAAATTTGATTTTCGCATAAAACACAGCAATGAATAGTTCAAATATTATTATAACATATATTTCCCGATTTGCCAATAGGGAATTTTATGATTTTTCATATTTTTCACATTTTATTTCCGGAAAAATGTCTGCTGTCTGAATTTTTACACAGTACATATGTTATAATCATTTCAGAACATCAGGAAAGGAAATGATGAAAATGAAAAAATACTTACCCATTCTGAAGGAATACCCCTTAGCCGCTCTTATGTGCCTTGCCGCAGACATCTTCTTTACAGCTAAATATTCAAGTCTTGCGGCTGAATGCGACCCTGCTCCCATCGCCTACTTTATTGCCCTGTACGGCAGCATTATGGCGATACTTATCTTCACCGCAGGCTGGAACAATGCAAAAGTCAAGGCTGAAAAGAAGTCGGAGGAACGCCGCAGATACAAGCGCAGGCAAGCTATAAGCGCACTCTATTCACGGGAATTTTACGGAATAACCGAAAAATAACTCAGAACATATTGTTTCTTATTTCCTTGGCGGCGTATCTGCCCTCAAGGGTCTGACCGGGGACATCGGGGTGGAGACCGTCTCTTAGATACTTGCCCGTGCCGCCTATTACCTCGAATTTCTCGCATATGCCGCTGTTATGGAAGCAATCGATCACCTGGGCGGTCATTTCTCCCGTTATTTTTCTCAGCACCTCTATAGTCTTCTCTACCTTGCGGTTATGCTCGGGCGTGGCAGTCTGGAGCGGTGTGAGGACAAATACCCGGCAGAGAGGAAATTCCTCCATAATGCGCTGTATGCACCATCTTGCAGCGCCTGCTTCGGTGAAAAGGTCGATGCTTTCGTTATTCTCAAGTGATTTGCCCTCAAGTGCCTTTTCAGGGTCTCCAAGGCAGTCGAGAGCGTCGTTTGTGCCCATTGCAAAAGCAAATATATCGGGAACGGGATATTTGCCGCTTTTTACCTCTTCAATAAAGCGCTGGGTATGTACTACAGCACAGTTATTTGCTCTCTTCTGCAGCTCGTTTATATCATCTGTCTCCTCCCAGCCGTCGCTTATCCCCGCAAAATCGGGGTCGGTATAATCCTGAGTTGTCACGCTTCCGGAGGTGCAGGTCAAGGTCCTTTTATACCATACTGCGCTGCCTACGCCTACATTGTGATGTGAAGCCATTCCCAGCTCCTTATATACGTGATATGACCACTGCTCCCCTGCCGTTATGCTGTCGCCGTCCACGCCGAAATTCAGCTTTGAAAAATCCATTGTAATGACCGTCCTTTTCTGCGAAGCTCATATAGATAAGTTTCGCTTTTAATCAAATTCACTCAAATATAGCATACTACATTTGTAAGGATATGTCAAGCATAAAAAAGGCTGCCGTACAAAAATGCACAGCAGCCATAACTTTAGTTATCGTTATTTCTTATGTACGCAAAGCCTGCGTCAAAAAGAGCTATGGTATCGTTCCAGCGTACAGCGGCGCTTTCACTTCCGAGGCATACTATTATAAGCTCGTGTCCGAAGCGCTCGGCAGTAGCTACTACACAATGGCCCGAGTAATCGGTCATACCTGTTTTAAGACCTGTTGCATAAGGATAATAATAGTCGTTATCCGGCTGGATAAGCTTGTTGGAATTGTTCCAGTAAATGTACTCTCCCGAAAGGAATTCAAGCTCACGGTAGGATTTTTTTCCCGATTTGGCTATCTCGGGATAATTCTGTGAATAAAGGGTCATACGGAGCAGATCCATTGCGGTTGTGTAGTGATTATCGTCGTGGAAGCCGTCGGGACAGGTGAAATTGGTATTTTGACAGCCTATCTCCTTAATTTTCTCGTTCATTGTATTGATGAACACATTGACAGCCTCGTCTGCAGGGAGATCGTCCTTTTCGGCAATTATCCTGCCCGTTACAGCCGCTGCACAGTAAGAAGCGTCATTTCCCGAGGGGAGCATTATGGCGTCAAGCATCATTTCTCTGTCAAGCTCGCTGCCCACGTTAAGATATGCAAGGCTTGAACCCGGCTGAACAAGCGACTGCTCGTCCCCTGCCCTGAACACGGTTTCGGGAGTGGTGTACTCCATCATTACTGCGGCAGTCATAATTTTCGTGGTGCTGGCGGGAAAAGCCTTTTCCTCCGCATTTTTGGAATACAGCACCTGTCTGCCCTGAACGTCGTACATTACACAGTATGGTGTCTGGATTATCATATCAATGGGATAGCTGTCCTTCTGCTCGAAGATCTCGTTCTCGATCTTCAGTTCCTCCATACGCTTTTCCTCCTCAAACTCGCTCTGAGAAGGAAGCGCCTGTAAAACAGTATATCCCGAAGCGTCCACCGTAAGCTCGGTGACTGTATTTATTTGTGAAAGAGCCGAAACAAGCAGCCATATTCCGCCGCCGAGAAGCAGAACTATCAGAATTGCCATTACTCTTGCTCTGAAAATTCTTTTTTTCCTCGCAAGCTGAGCGCTGCTCATACCGCCTTGTTTTGTTTTATTCATCAAGTCATTTCCTTTCAAAAAATGCCGCAAAAGCTGTTTTTATATCTCTTATAATGATAACATACAAAGCAGTAAGAGCGCAATAGGCATTTTTCACTAATTTTCATTCCTGTTTCAAGCAATAGGTCAAATCATTAAAAAACCGTCATACGCCAAATTAGCCGTATGACGGTCTGAGGTATGTTTTAAAACTTAATTATCAGGAAAGAGACGAAATGTAGTCGTTTATGGACTGTTCGGCGGCAGAAGCGTTCTGACCTATGATGTAATATGCATAATTTCCGTTAGTTCCTACAATGGAAGCTGCTGCAAGCTCCTGATCGTTTGGATACCAGGCGTCCTGTTCAATAGCCTTTGTCTTTCTCGCCTCCAGGTCGGCTTCTGCGGCGGAAACGTCGTCGGCGTTGATAATGATTATCTCGCTCATTACTGCACTGATGGGACACTGCATTACTATCATTTCCTTGTAATTTTCGTTGGCAGGGTCAAGAAGGAAGAACTCCTTGAGTATCACCTCGTCTGTGACCTCAGCCATAGAAGGCCATTCGCTTTCGGAAAGAGCCTTTTCAACAGCGGGATAGAGAGGATTATCTGATACTGCCTCCTCGGGAACCACAGGCTCGGCGTCTTCGTCGTCCACCATTTCTTCAGAAGTTTCGTCCGCAGATACCTCAAGGCTCTCGCTTTCCTCGGGAAGAATATCTTCCTCTGTTTCGGCAGATTCGGTATCGGAAGTTTCTGCAATTGTGGTTTCGGCGGCGGTGGTTTCGCTTGTTTCCTCGTTTTTGCCTCCTCCGCAGGCAGCGAATGTCATTCCTACAGCAAGCAGAGCTGTAAGCATTGCAATTTTCTTGTTCATAATAAATTTCCTTTCTTTTACTCTATATTAAAACGTCTTGCCTGACGTCATAATGATTATATCAGATTACAGAAAATAATCAATACCGCCGGCTCAAAATTGATTATTTAGTCATAATTTGTAACCTTGCTGTTATCATTGTGGAAAATAAAGAAAAACGAGGCATTATTTACCCCGTTTTTCCTATCTGATACTTATATAAATTCTATAAATTCGATTGTCTTATCACTTCTTGGATATAGTGATCGAGTCAATAAATTCATCAAATCCTGCCTGAGCTGCTTCGGCATTTTCCTTCGTAGCCTCGCAGATGATGTAGAAAACATCTTCATCGGAATAGAAATAATACACACGGTCAACATATTCGCCGTTGATCTCCTTGTCCTCCGAAAGGACATACTGATCGTTTTCGTCCATAACATATTCGCCGTTTTCATCTGTTACGGGTGGGAAAATGTATGATGTAACGGTGTAATCATATCTGATCGCATCAAAGCCCGCAACGGTAGTCTTTATCGGTTCGGAAAATTCTGTATCCGCCTGATAAAGCATATTGCTTACCTTAATGGAAGCGCAGCCCGAATCGGCAAAGACTTCAAGATTCTGAAATTCTTCCTTATAATTCTGAGCCTTTACAACAATGCCGCCGAAAGGCGTTGAATACTGCTTTCCTTCGGCATTATCTATCACAGTTTCAAAGCCGTCGGGCAAAGTGCAGTTGAATTTGAAAATAGCAAGATCTTCCTCATTCTCAACCTCTTTGCCTGTATAAATGCTGACAGTTTCTTCGTCTCCAAGCAAATCTTCTGCATTCTCGGCGGAAGCTGTTGAGAAGTCGGGTTTTGCCGCAGTAGTTGTCTCGGTAACTTCTTCCTCGTTGCTTTTTCCGCAGCCGGTCAAAATAAGGCAGACAGCAGCAACAGCCGCAAGAGCTTTTTTCATTTTATCCATTTTAAGTACATCCTTTCAAATTTATCTGTTTATATTTTGTATCGTGGATTTATCCCGAATCTGGAAAGATAAGCGTTTTCATCGGAAAAGCGTTCCTGACCGTAAAATTTTACAGGAGAACGCAGTCCCTCGGAACGTGGAGTCTCTGACATAGGAATATCTATCATCAAAGAACAGCAGTCTGCAGACTCGGAGCAGGAAATATCGCACCCGAATATGCCGCTTACAAGAGCTTTAAGTTTTTCGGCAGGAGAATAATCCTCGGGCTTTATTACAGCTTCCGAAACGAGCTCGGAAGGGAGCCTCATAATGTATCCGCAGGTCAGACTGACCCTCATACGGTCTGCACCGTTTCGGAAAAGCCTTATGCCGATCGCCTCAACGTGCCGTTCACCCTCCATCGTCTTAACTGCAAAATCGGTAAGCAGAAGCTTGACTGCACGCATATCTATCCTTGCAAACATTCCCGAAGCAATATTTGCATTTATCTGGATATTATGCCTTGAAAGCACCTCGGAAAGCTCGTCGGAAAGCTTTGTCAGTTCTGCCGAAACGCTGACGGGGGCAAAATCCGAGCATTTGCGTCCCCTCAGCTGCATTATTTCCTCGGGAATAAGGAACTCCGATAAAAGGGTGAGCATTGAACTGTCAATAACGCTCAGAAGCGCTGCCGCTGGCTCTGTCTCATAAATGTCGAACAGATTATCCGCCGCCGCCGATACGGAGGAAACTGCGTGGCGCACCGCAGCACTCAGAACTTCAAAGCAGTCGTCTGAAAACGAAGCAGCAGGAGCAATGTTAACAAGGCTTTCGCAGCCGTTTACAGGGGAAACATATGCCTTATAAAGCCTGCCGCCGCAGTAAACGTACTTTTCATAAGCTTCTCCCGTATGAAGTGAAGCAAGCTCTGAGGAAAGCTCCGGGGCAAATGGTCCAAAAGCTCTGTTGCAGTAAACAAGACCATCTTTGCCGGCAACTGCCGCAGGCAGGAGCGAATTATCGTATATCCTGCGGAACTCGTCCGTTACAATACCCGTATCCATACTCTGCCCCCTTTTCTCCTATCACTTCATTATAGTATAAAGTATATCACATTTCAATCCGCAAACTAACTAATAATAAGAAACTTTTATTTGTCCTATTTGTAAATAAATAAGTTTTTGTGTATAAAAAGTGTACAATTGGAGTGAAATAAGGGATAAGCCTTTTCTGTCGGCGATAGAATTTTGAAATCCTGTTAAAATTTGCACAAAAAGTATTTTTTTTTGAAAAAACACTTGCCAAAAGAGCAAAAATAGTATATTATTATAGTGTACGGCAAATTACTAAAAAAGTAAATGCCAATCCGACCGTTAAAAAATTAACAGTCGGGAGATAAATAATTCTTAGGAGGAATTTTATCATGTCAGTAAAAGTTGCAATCAATGGTTTCGGCAGAATCGGCCGTCTCGCATTCCGTCAGATGTTCGGCGCTGAGGGCTACGAGGTAGTTGCTATCAACGACCTTACCAAGCCTTCTATGCTCGCTCACCTTCTCAAGTACGATACCGCTCAGGGCGGCTACTGCGGCAAGATCGGCGAGAACCTTCACACCGTGACCGCTGATGACGAGGCCGGTACTATCACAGTTGACGGCAAGACCCTCAAGATCTACGCTATGGCTAACGCAGCTGAGCTTCCTTGGGGTGAGATCGGCGTTGACGTTGTTCTCGAGTGCACAGGCTTCTATGTATCCAAGGCTAAGTCCCAGGCTCACATCGACGCCGGCGCTAAGAAGGTAGTTATCTCTGCTCCTGCAGGCAACGATCTTCCCACCATCGTTTACAACGTAAACCACAAGACCCTTACAAAGGACGACACCATCATTTCCGCAGCTTCCTGCACAACAAACTGCCTCGCTCCTATGGCTAAGGCTCTTAACGACTATGCACCCATCGCTTCCGGTATCATGAGCACGATCCACGCTTACACCGGCGATCAGATGATCCTCGACGGTCCTCACAGAAAGGGCGACCTCAGAAGAGCAAGAGCAGGTGCTGCTAACATCGTTCCCAACTCCACAGGTGCTGCTAAGGCAATCGGTCTTGTTATCCCCGAGCTCAATGGCAAGCTCATCGGTTCCGCTCAGAGAGTTCCTACTCCTACAGGTTCCACAACTATCCTTACCGCTGTTGTTAAGGGCAAGGACATCACCAAGGAAGGCATCAACGCTGCTATGAAGGCTGCTGCAACCGAGTCCTTCGGCTACAACGACGAGCAGATCGTTTCTTCCGATATCGTTGGTATGAAGTTTGGTTCTCTCTTTGATGCTACTCAGACAATGGTATCCAAGATCGATGACGACACATATCAGGTACAGGTTGTTTCCTGGTACGACAACGAGAATTCTTACACCTCTCAGATGGTAAGAACAATCAAGTATTTTGCTGAACTCAAGTGATAATTGACTGATAACTGATTTTAACTAAATTGTCCCCGTTTGTCGGATATTTTACTGTCCGACGAACGGGTTTTTTTTTTGCATATTTAAGTTGTGCATAACCTATAGTCACCCTCTGCTGCCATATCCTCGTGTAAATCGGTAATTGTGTCACCCTTCGACTGGAAATAAGCCGCAGTAAAAGGATCGCCTGCCGAGGACTGAGGATAAATTCCCAAAGTGTGTGCAACAAAATAGGAATCCATTCCGCCTGCCTTTATCTGCTCTGGAGTAAGCCCCTTTGTAAGCTGATAAACGATTGCGGATATCATTTCAACGTGGGCAAGCTCTTCCGTACCCACATCTGTAAGAATACCCTGCACCTGAGCATAAGGCGCAGTATACCTCTGACTGAGATACCTCTGAGAAGCGCCCAGCTCGCCGTCAGCGCCGCCAAGCTGCTCAACGATTATCTTAGCAAGAGCAGGGTTTGGATTTTTTATGTTAACGGGATATTGAAGACGTTTTTCGTAGACCCACATACTCAGTTAGCCTCCTTTTCCCAGGGCCAGGGACCCTTGATCCATTCAAAAACATTATCGCAGTCGGACTGCATAGGCGAAATGGGACCGAATAAATTAGCATAAGCCGCCGCCGCCCTGTCTCTCAGCTCCTTGTATTTTCTGAAAGCCTGAAGACCGTTGGGACAGGTGGGGTGGGTGTCGAGATAAAGCTGCAGCTCATACAGATAAAAGTCGTACATCTGCACCGCATACAGAAGCTGCCTTTTTTTATTTTCCATATCTCTGCACCCCTTCCTTGCCTAAAAACGGCAGATCAAGCCTTGGGAAGATGGTACCCTTTGCCAGAGCCACATTTTCCGCATATGTCTCCTCCCAGCTCTGATAGGGAACATATGCCATTGCCAGCGGAGTGTCCTCGAGAAAGCGACCTCTCGGAACGGTCAGTCCCTCGGCAGAGCATTTGGAGTATGAATTTTCGTTCATAGTCTGCTCCTTTCGTAAATAAATGATAGCGAGCATACCTGCTCATTTATCATTATATTCCGAAATTTACGGAATGTCACATTTTAAAAGCTGAGCAAAAGGACATAAGAAAACCGCCTTGATGAGCAGGGCGGTTGATCAATACCAAATAGCAAATGCTTCATTTGGGATTGGCTGACCAATATCCAGAAGCTCAGAGAGTTTTGCACGAACGTGAGCAACATACATCTTCTTACTAAACTTATATTCTGAATATTCTATGTTCGTAACCTCACGTGTAACTGCATCGACAGTCACTTTCCCTATTTTATTACTATTTTCGGGAATATAATCGCAAGAAATATTTTTACCATCAAATGTTATATTTAATAGTTGAACCACGAAAATACCTCCTATTCACAATACTTTGAATAAACTTGAGTTGAAATCCTTTCCCCTTTCATTATACCACTCCCCCCACCAATGTCAATAAAAAAATCAAATAAATCCCCTCACCCCCTTGACAAACCGGTTTAACTATGTTAAACAAAAATCAGAGGTTTACTAAAATTAAACCAATCCAAAGAAATGAGATGAAGAAAAATGCCCGAAATAAAGCTTGGCGAAATGGAAGCAAAATTTGCGGAAATAATCTGGAAAAACGATAATATCCCCTCGGGAGAGCTTGTAAAGCTGTGCGAAAAGGAGCTTAATTGGAAGAAATCCACCACCTATACAATGCTCCGCCGACTTTGCGAAAAAGGACTTTTCAAAAACGAAAACGGCAAAGTCACCTCACTTATCACAAAGGACGAGCTTGCCGCCCAAAAGGGCGAAGAGCTTATCAGAGAAAGCTACGGCGGCTCACTCCCCCGCTTCATTGCATCCTTTACCGAAAGAAAATCCCTCAGTAAAAAGGAGCTTGACGAAATTCAGCAGATGATAGACGATTACCGAAAGGAGAGCTGAAATGACCGAGCTGTTTCTGAAAATACTCGGTATGAGCGCCACCGCCGCACTCACAGCCGCAGCAGTCCTCCTGCTGCGCCTTGTGTTGAAGCCTGCCCCGAAAATATTCTCCTATATCCTCTGGACAGCAGTCTTTGTAAGGCTCCTCATACCCTTTTCCCTGCCCCTCCCCACCTCGGAGCTAAACCCCATAACCCCCGTTATGATCCGAACCGAACCCTATACCTACGAGAAAAACTATGATCAAGCCGTCCCACTTTCCGTAGATATTGAGTCACCGGCAGAAATATCCATATACACAAGCGAAACCATTGCCGAATTTAAAAAGCCGAAAACCGCTCTTGATATCCTTTCCCTCATATGGCTTTCGGGCGTAATGATAATGACATTCCGCTGGATATATTCATATCTCCGACTGAGAAAAACTCTGAAAAAATCCCACCCCGACGGGCAGAATATCTATACCTCGGATAAAATATCCACTCCATTCATTTTCGGTATCCTGCCGCCCCGTATCTATCTCCCCGAAAGCCTTTCGGGAAACCGCAGAGAGCTTGTTATCCTCCACGAAAAATACCATATCAAACGCCTTGATCACATTGCCAAGCTTGTAATGTACCTTGCCCTCTGCATACATTGGTTCAACCCCGCAGTGTGGCTCAGCTTCAGGCTGTGCGAACGTGATATGGAAATGTCCTGCGATGAAGCGGTAACAGGAAAAATGAACAAAAGCGAAAAAGCGAATTATTCCGAAGCTCTCCTTGAAGCCGCTCCCCAAAAATCCGCCTCCTTCACCGCAGGCTTTTCCGAAAGCGGAACAAAGCGCAGAATAAAAAATGTCCTTAAATTCCAAAAGCCGACCCTATGGGTAATGCTCCTCTGCGCTCTTGCCGCACTATTTGCCGTTATCGTCCTCTCCTCCGATAAAGCACCCGAAAGCCCCGATAATATCGTCACCGAACAGCAGTCTGATTTTAATCCCCTAAGCGATATCTCCGCCGATGACCTAACCGTCATCTCTCTTGTAACCAAAAGCGGACAGCAGTACCCCTTTTCCGATGAAAACACCGCCGCCGCACTTAAAATAATATCCGAGACCGAATTTACCCCCACCCGGCTTTACGAGTATGTCCCCTCCGAATTTGAACTCCGCCTTGCCCCGAAGGACCGCCCCAACGCCTTTGGACAATATGCCTTCGCCCCCGCAAAAAATACGGACGGCGAACCCATCTACTCCGTTTCAATAATGACCACAAACACCGAGTATAACTATTCAATTCCCGAGGAAAAATATAAAGCATTGAATGAGCACTCACATATCCCCCTCACCATTCCCGTAATATCTGCCTCCCCCGAATTTCTCCAAAGCGTCTATTTCGGCTCGGAGTTCCCCCACCTCCTTTATGCCAACGAATTTAACACCGTATTCACCGACGGAATTAACGGCTTGTATCTCTGCAATGACAATGCGGTACTGTGGGCAGCGGACATCAGCTCCACCTTTGCCGCATATAAGGATAAATTCCCCTTTGAGATCGGCGCACCCGACAGCAACGGCATATCAGCAGGCGCATTCACCGATGAAAACGGACAGCTCCGATTATGGTGCAGCATAGGCGGAGCAATTTCAAACCACTGCATAAATTACATCATCGACCTTGAAACAAACACCCTGAATTACATTGACGAAATACCCGAGGACACTCGAAAAGTCAGAAACTACAGCTACTATGATTTTTCCGAAAACGCACCCGAACCTCTTGACAATCATATCATCTACTACGACAGCGACCCTCAAAATTTCGTTTACTTATCAACACGCACAAACAGCTATGACCTTTCCCTCATAAAAATCGTCCGTCATACTGCCGAGGGCTGCTTCGAATTTGTCCCATTCCCCGAAAACAATCCCGCCGTTAACGCACAAGCTCAAAGCAAAATACATTTCGGAACATACCGCCTTGCCGATATTCCTCTTAACAGCGTCACCATCTCCCCTCTCGGAAGCGCTGTAGTAACATTCTCCCCCCTCTCAAGCATTCTTTGTATCGGAACAGCCGAACTGGACGCAGACTGCACCAAGCTTATCATAAACGCCTCCGACAGCGGCAGATACGTTTTCGATATTGAGGACGAAAGCCTTATCTACCGCCAAACCGAAAGTACCGAGGGCACAGCCGCCTACCCGAAGGAAATGAGCGGAGCATACGAAGGAGCAATTTACACCTATTCGGAAGACTAAGTTTATTATAGCACATTTATTCTGATTTGTCAATAGTTTTTAGAACATAAATTCTGTTTTGTATACCTGCACAAATTTCAAAAATGAATATATTATCGTTGACCTTGGCACGGAGTACGCAGGCAGAACAGTTACCATCTATAAGGGCAGAAAATCCACAAAGAAAGAGGTAGCAGAAGGCGTACTTGATAAGAACGGCAAGTCTATATTTGAGAATACAGGCTTTGGCAGCAACTTCACTCTTATAGTCGGCGATCAAGTGTATGATCGCTTGATAATATGCAGCACCGCAGAAATTCTGATTTTCCTGCGGTGCTGTTTTTTATTTGGTTACTGAAAGGCAGACTGTGTTCAGTTTGGTTGTTTATCGCTCTGTTCCGTTCATAAATGCCAAAATAGTTTTGCATTATTTTGAAAGATCTGTTTTTCTTACAGCGTCTCTTACTTTCAGAACAAAGGAAGGAGAAACAGAAAGCTCATCAATGCCCATTCGCAGGAAGTTTTTTGTTAATGAGGTATCTGCTGCAAGCTCGCCGCAGATACCTATCCAAGCGCCGTGTTTGTGAGCGTTTGCGGCAGACATATCTATGAGCCGCAGAACAGCTTCGTGATGAGTATCGCAGAAACGTTCAACATTGGGATTTTGTCTGTCGCAGGCAAGAGTGTACTGAGTCAGGTCGTTGGTTCCCACGCTGAAAAAATCCACCATAGGAGCAAGCCTGTCGCTTATAAGTGCAGCGGCGGGGGTCTCTATCATAATTCCCAGCTCGGTGCTGTCTGAATAACCGATATTTTCCTCGTCAAGCTCTTTTTTCACCTTATCGCATAGCGCAAGTATCTCGTTAAGCTCCGAGGTGCTTGTTATCATAGGAAACATTATACCCAGCCTGCCGTAAACAGAGGCTCTGTACAATGCCCTGAGCTGCACACGGAATATCTCCGGACGTGACAGGCAGAGACGTATGGCACGAAGTCCCATAGCAGGATTTTCTTCTTTTTCAAGATGAAAATAATCCACCTGCTTGTCTGCACCGATATCAAGAGTCCTGATAATGACTTTTTTGGGTGCCATACTTTCAAGGACCCGCTTGTAGACAGCAAACTGTTCCTCTTCGGTAGGATAATCGGATTTTTCGAGATACAGGAACTCGCTTCGGAACAAGCCTATTCCGCCTGCGTCATTTACCAGCACTGCACCGATATTGTCGGCGCTTCCGATGTTGGCAAATATGTCGATGGTCCTGCCGTCCAAAGTAATATTTTCTTTCCCTTTAAGCTCCTGAAGGAGTTTTTTCTTTTCCTCTTCTGACTCCTGCTTTTCTTTGTATTCCGATAAGGTCTTTTCATCCGGGTCTATGATAAATGTACCCGTAAAGCCGTCTGCAATGGCAATTGTACCGTCCGTTATCTGCGTAAGAAATGTTTCTCCCAGACCGATGATCGCAGGGATATTCATATTCCTTGCCAGGATTGCCGTGTGGGAATTTGAAGAACCGAAAGCTGTAACAAAGGCAAGCACCTTATCCTTATCAAGCGATACGGTCTCGCTGGGAGCCAGATCGTCCGCACATATCATTACCTTTTCGTAACTCAGACGTTCCTCCTTTTCGCAGCCGCTCAGACAGGCTATAAGCCTGTTGGAAATGTCGTGAACGTCAGCGGCTCTTGCCCGCATATAGCTGTCCTCCATAGAGGAAAACATCTCCGCAAAATTGTCAGATGTGACTGCTACGGCATATTCCGCATTCACATTCTGCCCTTTTATCATTTCTGTTATGGCGTCGTTATAATCGTCGTCTTCGAGCATCATCATATGGATCTCAAAGATCTGAGCATTTGCTTCACCCACTTCTTTAAGCGCCTTTTCATAGATGTCCCGAAGCTGTGAGGAAGCCCTTTCCTTTGCAGCTGCAAGACGGGCAAGCTCTTCATCGACGTTTTCGATCTTTATCCGCTTTACCTGAACATCCTGCCGCTTGAAAACGGAAATCCTGCCGATGGCTATTGCGCCGTAAACGCCTTTTCCCTGATATTTTGTCATAAGTCTCATCTCCTTCCTTATAATACGCTGAGACAGCTTGTTACAGATTTTTCTCCAGAAAGCTTCTCATTTCTTCAATTGCGGCAGCTTCATCGCCGCCGTCTGCCGTTACGGTAATGGTATCTCCGCATTTTACTCCCAGCCCCATAAGAGCCATAAGCTTTGCTGCGCCAACGGTTTTTTCCCCTTTGGTTATGGTTATCTCGCTGTCAAGTGCTTTTGCTGTTTTTGCCAGCATACCTGCGGGTCTTGCGTGGATACCAAGCTCGTCCTTGATGGTGTAGGTGAATGATCTCATAGTTTTCATTTCCTTTCTTTATTTTATCTTAATGATCTTATCCCCGGCCCAAACTTGTTCCGATGGGATAGCTTCTACCGAGTTATAATCATCGGTATTACATATTATCATAGGGGTCGTGAGCTGATAACCTTCATTACGGATACCGTCAAGGTCAAAGGATATAAGCAGGTCGCCCTTGTGTATCTCCTGTCCTTCTGTCACGTGAGCTTCAAAAAAACTGCCTCCAAGCTTTACTGTGTCAATGCCGATGTGGAGCAGTATTTCACAGCCCTCGTCCGAAACAAGGTTTATGGCGTGTTTTGTATCAAACACCATTTCCACCTTGCCGTCACAGGGAGAATATAGCCTGCCTTCCGAAGGTTCAACAGCAGCGCCTTCGCCCAGCGCCTTAGAGGAAAATGCTTCGTCATTTACATCTTGAAGAGCCACAAATCTTCCGTTCATATGGGAATAGAGTGTTATAGACTTTGTTTCAGGTTTATCATTTTTCTCGGGAGCAGGCTCGGAAATTATCTCATCTTTCAGGATATTGTCAACATTTTCTGCCTTAGGGCTGTCCAGGAAATCCTCAAGATCAGATTTCACAACGGATACCTGAGGACCGTAAATTATCTGTATACCATTGCCCTTGTGAATTACTCCCGAGGCACCGCTTTCTTTAAGAAGATCGTCCCGCACCTTTGCAGGGTCATTCACAGTTATTCTGAGACGTGTTGCACAGCAGTCCACATCGGAAAGATTTTCTTTCCCGCCCAGCCCTTTCAGTATAAGCGCACTTATTCTGTCGGAGCTGCCGCTTGTCTTTTCGGCGTTTTTTTGTCTGTCATTCATATCCTTTCGGGTGTAGAGCTTTGTTTCTTCATTATCAGATTCTCTGCCGGGAGTTTTCAGGTCAAGTTTTGTTATCATAAGGTAGAACACATAGTAATAAACAACGGCATAAACCAGTCCCACAAGGATTATCCATATCCAGTTTGTCTTTTGATTTCCCTGCAATATACCGAACAGGGTCAGGTCAATAGCGCCGCCCGAAAAGGTCATTCCCACTCCTACATTGAAAATGTGCATAAGCATATAAGAAAGGCCTGCCAGAACACAATGAACTGCATACATCACGGGAGCAACAAAAAGGAAGGTAAATTCCAAAGGTTCCGTAATTCCCGTCAGCATAGATGTCAGAGCGGCAGATAGCAGCAGACCGCCCACCGCCTTTTTCTTTTCGGGTCTTGCAGCTCTGTACATTGCAAATGCGGCGGCAGGGAGACCGAATATCATAAACGGGAATTTTCCCGACATAAACCTTGTGGCAGAAACGGAGAAATGCTCTGTTGATTTTGAAGCCAGTTCTGCAAAGAAGATATTCTGAGCGCCCTGCACTACTTGACCATCAATTATCACAGAACCGCCAAGCTCTGTCTGCCAGAAGGGCATATAGAACACGTGGTGCAGGCCGAAGGGAATAAGCGCACGTTCGATAATACCGTATATCCACGTTCCCGCATAGCCCGACGCCAGAACAAGCTGACCCAGATATGCAATTCCGCTCTGTACCACAGGCCATATATAGAACATTGCAATTCCCACAATGAGGTAAACAACGCTTGTGATTATGGGCACAAATCTTGTGCCGCCGAAAAAGGATAACACCTGCGGAAGTTCTATCTTATAAAAGCGGTTGTGCAGGGCGGCAACTCCAAGTCCGACGATAATACCGCCGAATACGCCCATCTGGAGCGTTGTGATGCCGAGGGAAGTTGTTGTGGAGTTTGCCGCCATTGCCTCTGAGCCGCCACTTGCGGATATCAGAGTGCTGATTGCTGTATTCATTATCAGGTATCCGATAGCACCCGAAAGAGCGGCGACCTCCTTTTCTTTTTTTGCCATACCGATAGCAACGCCCATTGCAAACAGCAAAGCCAGATTGTCGAATACAATGCTGCCTGTTTTGCTCATAATGTCCAGAATGGTGTAGAGTATGCCGCCTTCTCTGATGACTTCTGTCAAGCCGTATGTTTCCAGCGTGGTTGGGTTTGTGAAGGAGCTTCCTATGCCCAACAGCAGACCTGCAACGGGAAGCAGAGCTATGGGAAGCATAAAGGAACGTCCAACTCTCTGCAAAACTCCGAATATTTTATCTTTCATAGATGATATCTCCTATCTTACGGTTCTGATTTTTCAGACAAAGGATATTGTTTGCATAAACAGGAAAAATTATTACTCTGACAGCAAAATCAATGATCAATATATTTTTCTTTTGGGATCATATGATATTATTTCCTCCGAAATCAAAGTGATAACCGTAAACCTGGGAGAGGAATAGTTATGCAAGTCATTCATTATATCAGATGGTCAAAAGAGCACAATGGTCAAAGTGACCGTGAGTGTATTCAATGCAAACTGAAAATTTGTATTTTGAACTAATGGTCAAAAAACAACGGACAGAAACGAGGTATTTAACAATTCTCAAACAAAACCCAAACATTTGACAAATAAACCTGTGATAAGCTATAATATAAAGCGAGGGTGGGAATATGAAAAAAACGGAAGAAATAAAAACACAGCTTCTGAAGCTAAGCGAAATAGCCTTTGAACGTGCAGGAAAGAAA
Source organism: Huintestinicola sp. (assembly GCF_050874005.1). Classification (GTDB taxonomy): domain Bacteria; phylum Bacillota; class Clostridia; order Oscillospirales; family Ruminococcaceae; genus Huintestinicola. The sequence continues at coordinate 10,486 of NZ_JBNMJV010000014.1, read as the reverse complement.
AAAAGGAGGACACTCCATATAACCGGTGCCGCCTGCCTTGGAACGACCTTTGTGGGTCTTGGCAAGCTTATAATGGGAATAATATCCCTGTCCTTTTTTACCTGCGTAAGCGCACTTTACACCTTTGGTATGGTGGCGGCGAAGATGACCGCTCTTGCAGGAATACTCAAAGAAGAAAACTCCAAACAGCAGTACCGATACTACAAGATGTCGGGGATAATTCTCACCTTGGCAAGCACAGCGTACATTCTATATTCCATATGGATACAGTTTCACCCGCCCACAGCCGTGTATCATATGTATATTGCTCTCGGAATTGCAACCGTGACCTTTACGGAGATCGTGTTAAATATCCGTGGTGTAATAATCGAATCAAAAAGCAGCTTGCCGCTGTTTCACGCATTAAAAATGATAAATCTTGCTTCTTCACTTATATCACTTGTGCTTGTCCAGAATGCAATACTCTCCTTCACACATTCCGAGGGAGAGGTATCGGACGAACGGCTTGCCCAGATGTCAAGCGGACTTATCGGAATTTTTATGGGCACACTTGCGGCGAGTCTCGGGATAATAATGATGATCAGAATAAATAAAATGCAGAAAAAATCGGAGGGAAAATTATGATAAATCTTCTTGTTGTAGAGGACGATATAAAGCTTAATCAGACCGTATGTACATATCTGAATGACTGCGGTTTTAACGCCAAAGGCTGCCTTAATGCAAACGAGGCGTATGATGAAATGTACAACAATATTTATGAGCTTATAATTTCCGATATTATGATGCCCGAGGTGGACGGCTTTGAGTTTGCGGAAAATGTCCGCAAGGTAAACAAGCATATACCAATTCTGTTTATGTCCGCAAAGGACGACCTGCCTTCAAAGCAGCGTGGCTTTCAGCTTGGCATAGACGATTATATGGTAAAACCTATCGTCCTTGACGAGCTGCTTCTCAGGGTATGAGCACTTCTCCGACGAGCAAATATCGAAATGGAGCGCAGGCTTGCTGTGGGCAATCTTGAGCTTGACGCAGACGCTGTGACGGCTGTGATAGACGGTGAAGAAATACCTGTCACCACAAGGGAATTTAATATTATTTACAAGCTGCTTTCCTATCCGAAAAAGACATTTTCACGGGCACAGCTTATGGACGAGTTCTGGGGAATTGAATCGGGAACGAGCCTGCGTGCGGTAGATGTTTACATCACAAAGCTGCGTGAGAAATTCTCAGAGTGTGACGGCTTTGAGATAAAGACCGTTCGTGGAATAGGTTACAAGGCGGTGCTGAAATGAAGAACGACGGCAAAGTAAAAGCATCCCGTTTCCCGGTGTCGCTGCTGGTGACATTGTTTTTATCCTTGCTGCTGATGTCAGGTATGCACTACGGTTTGCTTGTTCTGGGAGATGAGATGAAATGGAACAAATTGGTGCAGACCATAGTTCCGATGGTGTATTGGCTCATTGTTGCGGTTGCGCTGACTTTATACACAGGCTGGAGAGTAAAGCGCACCTATGAGATACCTATGCAGGAGCTTGCAAAGGCGACCTCAAAGGTGGCTCACGGTGATTTTTCCGTTTATATCCCGCCCATAAACACAGCCGACAAGACCGATTATCTTGATGTTATGATAATGGATTTCAACAAAATGGTGGAGGAGCTTGGAAGTATCGAAACGCTGAAAACCGACTTCTTTTCAAACGTTTCACACGAGATCAAAACTCCCCTTGCGGTCATACAAAGCAATGCGGAACTTCTGCAAAAAGATGATATTCCCGAAGAACAGAAAAAGGAATGTACCGAAACTATCCTCGGCGCAACAAAGCGGCTTACGGGTCTTATCACCAACATTTTGAAACTCTCAAAGCTTGAAAAGCAGGCAATAAATCCCGAGCCGAAGCGCTATGACATATGCGCTCAGCTATGTGAATGTGCATTGCAGTTTGAAAACGTCTGGGAGGAAAAGGACATTGAATTTGAAGCCGACCTTGAGGACAGGGCTTATATTGAAGCGGACGAAGAGCTTATGGCTATCGTCTGGACAAATCTGCTTTCAAATGCGGTGAAATTCACTCCGCAGGGCGGAAAGATAACGCTTACAGAAAATTCGGACAATGAACGTGTTATTATTTCCGTAAGCGACAGCGGCTGCGGAATGGACGAGCAGACAATGAAGCACATCTTTGATAAATTCTATCAGGGCGATACCTCTCACTCCACCGAGGGGAACGGTCTGGGACTTGCTCTGGTACATAAGATAATGCAGATCTCGGATGGAACTGTATCGGTAAAAAGCAGTCCTGACAAAGGTTCGGTGTTTACTGTTACCTTATCTGCTGCCAAATTATAATATCATAATATCCGTCGTGAGGAGTTCATTCCTTGCGGCGGATTTTTTTTGGAAATGTGTCGTATTCCTGTTCGTTAAATGGAAATATGGCGGATAATTCCACAATATGTTTCCTAAGAAATTTGAAACAGGACAGGAGATAGTATAGTGCAGTAAGATAATTTACAGAAAGTGCAGGGACATAGTTTACAATTCTTTGCACATCAACATTTGAAATATTTAATAATACTCAAACAGAATTCAAGCATTACAAAAATAAAAGTGCGGTAACCCAGTTTTTCATATAAATGACAGTTGCCCTTTTCCTGTAAAATGGTATCAAGTTCCCAGCACGAATCGCCGTGAATTTCTTCGGCTAATTGTATTGCCTTCTGCGCATAGCCTTTATTTCTGTATTCGGGCATCACAAAAACAGGTGCAATTCTTTTGGGTTTTCCCGATTCTTTTTCATCAACAACTCTTATTGCGCCAACCTTCGTGTTATCTTCTTCTATGAAATAAAAATAGGTAAAGGGCTGATTTATTTTCATCAGGATTTTATCTATGGGTTCTGTTGCAGGACTGGTTTCTGTGTCCTGATATTTTTCATATAGCTCCTGAAAAGCTTCGACCTGCATTTTCCACAATGTCTCCGCTTCCCGAGCAGTTATTCTTTTTAATTGAGTTTTCATTATAAGCCTCATCAGAATGTCATTCCGTCATAAGATATTGAAGTTATCTTCCAAAGTCCGTCTGTAAAAATTATGTTAAGCTGCATTTCACATTCACCGCCGAAGTTGTCAAACTTTGTGACTGCGGTAAAGCTGCTGTCGCTTACATCTGTGATTGAGATAACAGGCTCGCCGTCCTCTGTTATCCACGGAAATCCGCAGCCCTTTGCGGTAACATATCCATAAAGCACTCCGTCAACATCAATATAATATGGCTGCTCGCCGCCTAAAATGTGTGAATATCTGCTTTGGATAAGTTCATCGGAAAGATTTTCCGTCATATACTCTTCAAGGTCTGCGGTATTTTCAAACTGCGCAGCTACCCTTGCATACTGTCTTCCGTCCTGTTCTACGGTATCATTCTCGTCCTTCGGGATATTTCCGCCGCCGATACAGTCGATGTAATCAAGCGCTCCCATAAGTCTGCTTGCTTCGGCAGTAAGCTCCTCCATCATATCAAGGGTGACTTCCGTATCAGCCGAAGTATCATTCACAACAGCTTCGGTTTCCTCGGTTTGGTTTTCAGTTTCGGCAGCTTCTGTTGGTAAAGACACAGTTTCTTCCGTAATTACATCTGTTCTTTCTTCATTGGTTATGACCAATGTTTCGGTAAGCTGAGTGTCTCCGTTATCCGAACAAGCCGATAAGAGCATACATATTGATGATAGTAATATGATCATATTTTTTCTTTTCATTTTCTGTTTTTCCTTTCTGCATTTTTATACTGCGTAGAAGCCGCATTGTCAATTCGTGCCGATCTGTCAGTTGATACACAGAGCCGGGATAATTTGCGGCGGTGAAATAAATTGGAAGCAGGCTGAGCCTGCCGTTACCAAGCCGTCTGACAAGCGCCCAAATAAACTACAGAACGTCTCGCTGCGGGTCGTCACCCGCCGCCGATCTACTGATTTATGAATTCAATTATCGGTTTCAGGTATTTCTTATCGGTCCAGTCACATTTATCATCACCTGCTGCCATCAAAGCTTTTTCCCAGATCTCATACTCATCGGGAGATTTTTTTGATACAGCTTTTTTCAGCATACTGCATAATGTTCTGTCTTTAAATGACATTGCAGTCATATCCCACGCCCCACGGCAATAAAAACAAGGAATGCCCGACAATGAGCCTTTCATATTGTGGTCTATAATTTCCCTGAAAGTTTTTTCATCATAAGGCGATGCACCGCAGCAAAACACCGCTGTTTTCTTTCCTGTTAAGCAGTCAATATTTTTCTTTAAAAAAGATAATCCTGCGATGCCTGAGGCATAAATGCCGCCGCCAAAAATAATTACATCACAGGCTTTTACCTGCCGATCATCTGCTTTGCTCACATCAACGCAAGGAAAACCTGTTTCCTCCGATAACCATTCTGCGTATTTTTTTGTAGCTCCATATTTGGATTTATATATAATTATCCCTTTCATAAAAACCTCCGCAAATTACCATAGGTCTATGCAAATCAAGTATCGCTTAGCTAATGACTGCACCTGTTTTATCCCAATCAAGCAGAATTTTTCTGAGCTTGAAAAGATTTATCACCGAACGGACAGCTTCGTCTGCCATTACCGCAAGAAATACTCCTGTCATTCCAAAGCCCAGCCCATACACGAACAGGCACGCACAGCCTACAACAAAAAATGTGCCGAATATCTGTGTAAAGAACATCCACCGTGTGTTTCCGCTGCCCCTGATACCGCTGCCGATAATGATATTTCCCGATTTTCCGAAAAGATTAAGGCACACAAGCAGAAGATAAATTCCGCAGCCTGTTATTATCTCCTCGTCCTTTGTAAAAAGTGAGAGGATATTTTCGGGGAATATCAGACAAATTATAAGTATAAGAATTGCCACCCCTGCGCAAAGCAGATATGCGATCTTACACACGCCCGAAAACTGCCTGATATCGCCGCTGCCCTTAGCTTCACCCGAAAGGGTCATTGTTCCGTTTCCAATGGCTCCGATGACAACTACCGCCAGCACCTCAACGCTGAAAACAATGGAATATATACCCGCAGCTTTTACATCTATGGAATTAAGTATCCTTATGATAATGAGATTTCCCAAATTCCACGCAAAATCTTCAAGTCCTGCGTTTATTCCAAGTCCCACCGATGAAATAAAAGGCTTGGCAGGAGCAGTAAGTATACTTTTCGGCGACGGCTTTGTTTTAAGCGGCTTATTTGTTATCACAATAAATGCAAACAGACAGCCGCCATATTCCGCAACAGTGGTTGCAATAGCCGCTCCCTCAATGCCAAGCCGGGGCAAGCCGAATCTTCCGAAAATAAGCAGCCAGTCAAGCAGAATATTAAGTCCTGCCCTGATTATTCCGTAGAATACAAGAGGCTTTGTATAATTGGAGGTCTGCATTATTACCGAAAATGAGCTTTCTATGCCTACGATAAGAAATGTGGGTGCGAAAAATTTCATATATCCGAGACACATAGGCATAATGTCCTCGGAAACTCCCATTGCACGAAGCACATATTCTCCGCCAAACAGCCAGAAAAAGAAAAGGAGTATCGGCAGAATGTTGTTCCACTTTATCATTGAAGCAGCATAGCTTTCCACCTTTTCATCATCGCCCGCTCCAACGCTCTGGCTTATGAGTATAGACGCACCCATTACTATGGTAAAGCAGAAGGACATTGTTGTCCACATAGGCGCAGTAACATTTCCAAGCGCACTCATATAAAGCGTATTCATCTGACCAAGAAAGATCCTGTCGATTATCATCTGTACCTGTGATATGATATTGCTGAGCATAATAGGTACTGAAATTATCATAAGCTTCTGTAAATATTTCATTTTCATATCCGATATTTCCTCTATAATTTATCCTAATTTCTAAAATCCCTGCGAGTCCGTCTGTAGATCAAACGTCGGCTGCACAGGAATATTATACACCATAAGTTTTACTTATGCTTTCTCCGATACTTTCCGAACAGCTCTCCTTGTGCCAATACATGACCATCTATTGCACTCAGTAAGTCATTCTTATCGCTGTCGGAGCTAAGCTGTAGCTTGGTACTCAAAGCATAAACAGTAAATCTATATCTGTGCAGCAGGTTGAATGGCGGTTTTGGTCCCCGATAGCAATGTTTTCCGTAAGCAATACCCTGTTCAATGTGAATGGGCCTGTCTAAAATCTCACCCGTAGGCATTCTTCCGGGAATTACTCCGATGGGAGGTATATTCCACGCCACCCAATGATTATATCCCGGTCGGATCGGGTGATCCAGATCGTCCATTACAACAGCAAGGGATATTGTTCCGGCGGGTATACCTTCTATGTATAATTCCGGCGACCTGTCATAGCCGTAACCGGCACAGCTGTCCGGTATCCAATCATCATTTTCAAACTGCGGAGATATAATTATAAGTCTTTCCATTGCCTTTTTTCCTTTCTTCATATAAATTATTTGCACTATCCGACATTACCTCATTCTAAGTATTATATCATACCCCGTCCTTTTGCGATAGGCGCATTTTACAGCAGAATGTGTCTGTTTTTTAGGCTGGGTGACTTACGAAAAAGAGCGTGACAAGCTTTTGCAATGTCACACTCTGCATATTCGATTATTTTTCCGCTGTTTCGAGAAAATCACGCCTGTACTGAGAAGGAGTGACACCTTCCGACTTTTTGAACACCTTGGTGAATACACGGTAATCCCCATATCCCGACTGCTCCGCCACCTCTGCAACAGAAAGAGAAGTTGACAGCAGAAGCTTTTTTGCTTTCTCAATTCGGATACTCGTAAGATAGGCAAGAAAATTCACACCTATCTCGTTCTTGAACAGCTGACTGATATACTGAGGATTCAAATGAAACACGTCCGATAAAAGGGAAAGACTCATATCCTCTGCCAGGTGTTCCTGCAGATATTGAGTGATACCGATGATAGTTCGTTCCTCCTGCTTTTCTGTTTTCTCCGCAGCCGATACACGTTTTTCAAACAGAGATATTTTCAGATCATCAATACAGCTCCCGAATTCATCGTAATTCACGGGTTTAAGTATGTAGTCCGTGATCTGCAGTCTGAGAGCTTCACGGCAGTAGGAAAAATCATCATATCCCGACACGATGACAAAAGCCATATCGGGGTGCTTGATACGGCTGAGCTGAATGACCTTCAGGCCGTTCATAATTGGGATATTGATGTCCATAATCACTATATCGGGGCACAGTTCATCTATCTTAGACACAGCCTCCATACCATCTGCCGCCTCGCCCACCACCTGACAGTCGTGGGCTTCCCAGTCGAACAGCCGCTTAAAACCTTCCCGAATCATTATCTCGTCATCTACCAGAAGCACACGCAGTTTCTTCATCGTTAATTCTCCTCGTTATATAAAGGCAGCAGCAAATGTGCCCTAACACCGCCTTTAGGCTCTTCCGTGTATGAAAGTCCGTATTCCCTGCCGCAGAGCAGCTTGATACGCTTCTGCACATTCAGAATACCGATACTGTTTCCCTCAAGTTTTGCAGGCTGCCCTGCAAAGTTCAGAAGCATCTGATCTATCTCCGCTTTCTTTCCCGGGGCAAAGCCGCTTCCCGTATCACAAATGCGTATTTCCATTTTGCCGTCATCTGTTTTCTCTGCCGAGATCTGCACCGCTCCACGATAGCCCTTGTTTTTCAGACCGTGCAGAAGGCTGTTTTCCACAATGGGCTGGAGGATAAAATTGGGTACCTGTACCCCGCCCAGCTCAGGATCAATGTCATAGCCGCACTGCAGTTCGGGATAGCGATAACACATCAGCTCCATATATGCCTCCAGCAGCTCCAGTTCATCGTCCAGCGACACCATCTGCCTGTCCGTCTTCACACTTAGCCGAAAAAAATCCGAGAGCCGCATCAGCAGGTCGGCAACCTTTTTGTCACCATTGAGCTGTGCCTGTATTCGAATAGTATCCAGCGTGTTATATAAAAAATGCGGATTTACCTGGCTTTTCAGATACAGCATAGACATCTTCTGTTCCGTCAGCTCTGCACGAAGAATATCGGGATTTTCCAGCGTCAGATAAAAAGACAGGGTCATCAGAGTAAGTCCCATTCCGCTGATGAGCCAGGTAGGATTAAACGCCTGCAGCAGACATACGCATACTTCGATAACAAGCGCCGTTCCTATAGCGAATTTTCTTTTTGGGTCTATCTGCTTCCGGTTGCGCAGCAGCAGCCATACGCAAAGGAAAAGATAAAATGCTGTGCTGATATAGCATATACCTGCGTGGATACCGTCCGAGTAATTGCCCTTCGGAGTCACAGTATAATGAACGGGAAGCAGCATTGCACCCAGTTCGGCAGCTATCAGGAAAACATTTGCAGGCATATCAAAGCGAAGTTGTTTTCCGCTTTCCTCTTCTGCAAGAATTGAGATATACTTATAGAACAGATAAACTGACAGCACCATAGTACCGATAAACAGCCTGTGCAGAATATCGTTTAAGAGCCGTGGTACGATGTCTAATCGGTTCACGGTGTAAATGGTAGTACCGTCAAAAACCAGATGTATAAGCGTTACGATAAGCAGTAAGGAAAAGTTTTTATGAAGCAGCGAATTCTTTTTTCCTGCAGAAAAATATATACAGGCAATAAAGCCCAGCACAAGAAACAGTGCGATCTCCATTCTAAGCATTTTTTCACCGCCTTGATAATATTATATATGCTTTTCTATCTTAATGATAGGATGAGAATTCAGCAGGTTTTGTCAATTTTATAGATTTGAAGCAGGCTGAGCCTTCGATGTTAGTTCTATAATTTATTTGGGTAACAGGCAGGCGGCTTGGTAACGATACTAATGTCTGACCTGCAAACTGGAATTTGTTAAATTGATATCCACCAACACACCTCAAATTTATCAATAACAGTAGCACAGCATTTACTCCACGGAAGCTCGTGAATAGGTTCAATGATCACTCCTCCGTCACTTAGAACACGAAAAGCATTATAAACTGCTGCCTCTGTTCCCATTTCAAACACGTTAAATGTCATCGTTGTCCATTTGTATTTGTGAACTATATTTATATCACAAGGATTTGAAGCTTCGGCTAACGCCAAAAAGCCTTCGCCATTCACAGACAATTCGCAGTGGTCATAAGCCGTGTTGTGCTCATTTATAAATTCACGTGTGATCTCTGCCCCAAAAGCTTTGCAGTACATTTTCGCTGCTTCAAAACTATTTTTTACATAAACTTGAGTATAATTTTTCATTTATTTCTCCCAAAATCCCAATTTGATTATCCACAATATACAGAACATTACCGACAATTTATCTCCAAAAGTCAAGCTAACGTTCGTTTCCTGCAATCATTATACCACACCTGTTATCTCTTGTCAATAAAAATCTCCGAATAATCCTGCATTTTTATTTTGCTCTTGACAAAGCAATAATAATAAAATATAATATATTTAGGAAACGCACGTTAGCTCACGTAAGGAGAAATATATTATGGATAAAAAAACAACCAAAGACAGGATACTCGATTCGGCGCTGACTCTGTTTGCCGAAAAAGGCTATGACGGTGTGGGAGTTGACCTTATTGCCGAAAATGCGGGAATAAAGGGTCCGTCCCTTTATAAGCATTTCAAAGGCAAGGAGGATATACTCGCCTCTCTTATCGAAAAAGTGGAGGGGTACTATCAGGACCATTTCGGCTCAGTTTTAAGTCCCGGAAAAATACCGAGGTCAATGGACGAACTTATTACTATGTCGCTGAAAAGGATAGATTTTACCCTCCACGACCCTATGATAAAAAAAGTCAGAAGAATGCTTACTATGGAGCAGTTCCGCAATCATCGCATTGCACTTCTTACCACAAAGTACACCATCGACAACGTACAGGGAATATATCATAAGATATTTCAGACGATGATGGATAACGGCATTATGAGAAAGGCCGACCCTGAAATGCTTTCGATGTCCTTTACAGCACCCGTATCGCTATTTATCCAGATGTGCGACAGAGAGCCGGAACGGGAACAGGAGGCTATGGAGCGTATTGAAGAATATTTCCGGTATTTTGCTGATGAGTATGCGGTTTAATGGAAATATGAGTGTCGCTTTATAAGCATATCTGCACTTCAAGATTTATACTTCGTTACTATAACATCGTGATATTTTTATCAAATAAAAAAGCTGTCACAGCATCTGTACCGATTTTGTGACAGCTTGATTTTTTATTTTGCAAGCTCATTTGCCCTGCTGACTATGTCCCGTGAAAACCCCAGCTGTGACATAAGCAGGATAGCATTTTTTGATGTTGCGGCTCCCTTTTTTATCTTGTACCTGATTCCGCAAAACTGAACCCGCAACCTCTTCCCAAAAACCTGAAAATATGGTATAATAGAAGCATAAAGAAAGCTGAAAAACAGCACCCGAAAGGTGAAGAGGAAAATGCGGAAAATAGAGATCATAACAAGTAAT
>NZ_JBNMJV010000013.1:0-64030 GCF_050874005.1 Huintestinicola sp. | reverse complement strand
TACTCCGAAGTGCTTTGATAGAGTTAATTGTAGTAACTTGGAGTTTCTTAGAGTTGTTCATAGTAACCTGTAGTTGTTTGGAGTCGGATCATTTTGTCCGTCTCCCTTTTTATTTGTCTGGGGGATTGGTTGGCGGATACTATTAAACAAATTGAAGAAGTTCAACTCAAAAACGAAATAAAAGCAACAACTGTTAATACGATAAAGATACAATAATGCGAAATACATTGTCTGTGTCTGCCAAATTACCATATGTTATACAAAGGAATCCGCCTCTGCAGTAGAAGTAACAGAGACGGTTAAGTTATATATTACCAAATATTGCCTATAATAATGTTATAGTATTATACAACATCAGAAGCACAATACCCAGCAGTTTTATTAATAAAAAACGTTACCTCTCAATTAGGCAGAGTGACATAAAGAAGCATTAAAAATTACGGTAATGACAAATACAGCGGATTTAATAAACAGCACATCACTTGTACAACCTACAAATGATGTGCTGTTTTCCTTTACGCAAACAGTTCCCCCGCCGTATCCTTATAATACTCCGCCTGAGCCGTCCAAAGGGACTTGTAAACGCCGCCCTTGTCAATCAGTTCATCGTGCGAACCTCGCTCTGCGATGCGACCGTCCTCCATAACAGTAATCTCATCACAGAAGCGGCAGGAAGACAAGCGATGAGAAATGTAGATAGCAGTCCTTGTTCCCACGATACCGTTGAATTTGGTGTAAATATCGTGTTCGGAGATGGGGTCAAGCGCCGCTGTTGGCTCGTCAAGGACAATGAACGGTGAGCCTTTGTATATAGCCCTCGCAAGACAGAGCTTTTGAGCTTCTCCACCCGAAATTTCAACGCCCTGCTCGTCAAAATCCTTGTAAAGACAGGTTTCAATTCCATTCTCCATCGTGTTGAGCCGCTCGCCCAGTCCTGCTCGAATAACGCAGTCGGTCACACGGTCGCTGTCATATTCCGTATCGGCGGCAACGTTCTCCGCAAGGCTGAACGAAAACAGCTTGCTGTCCTGAAACACCACCGAGAACAGTGCCATATATTCCTCGTACTTATACTTTTTTATGTCGATACCATTGAGGGTAATTTCTCCCTCGGTAGGGTCGTACAGCCGACAAAGCAGCTTTACCAACGTGGACTTTCCGCAGCCATTCTTGCCCACAAGTGCCATTTTCTCACCGATACGCCATTTCAGATTTATGTCCTTCAGCACATATTCCTCGCTGTCGGGATATTTGAAATAAACGTGCTTGAACTCAAACTCGTACTCGTTATCGTCACGCTTTTCGGTGGGGATAGTACCCATATATTTTTCGTCGGGAATGTCAAGGAAGTCGAAATACTGCTTGCAGAATGTAGGCGTTATTTTCAGCAGTCCATAACCGTCGGATATTTCCGAAACGCCTGCGGATATTTCACTGAAATACCCCACAAAAGCGATAACCTCACCGGGGGTAAGCATTCCGCTCATCGCCCTTAACACCGCAAAGCCGTACATAAGTATTTCGGTCAGAATATTTACAAGCTGAAAGAGAAAATTCGGAAGCATTGCATTTTTATAACCCCGAAGCCAGCCGTCAAAATTTGTTTTCTGTGCCTTGTCAAGCTCCTTTTCAATAAGGCTCTGCTGTGAATACATTCTTATCTCTTTGCCGTTGCGGTAGTTATTTAATACGTAATGATTGAAAAAATTGGCTGCACGGTTTGCCATAATAACATTTTTATCATTATGTATTTTTTCAAAGCCTACTATTGCTTTTGGATTTATCACTAAGGATTTTATAAGCTCCAGTACTGTCACAATTACCGCCACTGCAATAAATCCCCAAATTGACTGTACAAAGCCGATAAAGCCCTCTGTTTCGGTGGGTGTTCTGAATGCTGTCGGGATAATAAGAATAACGCCTAATACCACCATAAAAGCTCCGCCGACAGTGTTTCTGAAATAGTTGCATAGCGCCTCAATTCCTGCGGTTCTGTTTTCGGGCTGGCGCCATGCGTTTGCATACCTGTTCTGCGTATCCGTGCTTTCAAGGTGAACAAAATCCATAGTCATAACCTTTTGCCAAAGGCTTTTCTGCATATTTGTGGTTTTTCTGAAGCTATGATAATTATTACGTCTGAAAAGAAATCTTTGCATCACGGAAAGTAACGACTGAATACCAACAACTATCGCTGCATAAAACAGCATGGTTTCGATAGGCTTCGCCCCTGCAATTCCGTCAATGACAAGTGCAGAAAGAAAAACCGAAAATATATTGCCCGAAAGGTCAACGCAGTATTTTATCGTATCTCTCGCAATATATCCCTTGTCTGCCTTGCCCACAGCCTTAAGCGTTCGCCGTATTATCTCCCGTTTCTCCTTTGGCGTAAGAAGTTTTTCGCTATTGTCACTCATTTCTCTGTACCTCCCCGTCATTGTAATAGCTGCTCTGAAGCTCAAAAAGCTGTGCATATTTTCCGCTATGCGCCATAAGCTCCGAGTGAGTTCCGCACTCAGAAATTTCACCGTTTTCTATCAGAATAATTCTGTCACAGAAACGTGTTGAAGCAAGCCTGTGTGAAATAAAAACGGAAGATTTCCCCTTTGAATAATCAGCGTAATTCAGATACATTTTCTGCTCTGCAACAGGATCAAGTGCCGCGGTCGGCTCGTCAAGTAAAAGTATAGGAGCGTCCTTATATAATGCCCTTGCAAGAGCAAGCTTCTGCGTTTGTCCGCCCGAAAGCTCGGTTGCATTTTCAAAAACGGATTTTACAAGCTTAGTATTTTCCTTTTCGGGCAGGCTCATAACCTTTTCATAAATCCCCGATTTTTTCAGGCAATCATAAACCTTTTCCATATCGATTTTTTCAGTTTCCATACCTGCAACATTCTCCGCAACAGTCACGGGCAAAACACATATATCCTGAAAAACTGCACCGAAAAGCTTGAAATATTCATCTCTGTTATAGCTGTTCACAGGCTTGCCATTCAGTAAAATCTCGCCCTCGGTCGGGTCGTAAAGTCCACAAATAAGCTTTATCAGCGTTGTTTTTCCTGCACCGTTAAGTCCCACAAGTGCAAGCCGTTCGCCCTTATCGTGATTATCGAAAACAGGTAATTCATTTATCAAAGCAGCACACCTCCATATCTGCTTTTGTCTATAATAAAATAATACCATAAAGTCCATCATATTTCAATACTAAAATAGAGTAATGTTTATAGCGATTTGAAAATATAAGCATCGACTCGCTTTTTTCAATTGATGCGTTCATCATGATTTTGTTCCCACAAAATCAATGCTTGCTAAAACCTACCCCCATTCTCTCAAGTTGAATACCCTTGCAATTCTCTCTGGTTGAAAAAATATTCTCACAAGTTGAAACTCACGCAAATATGTACTTACAACCGAATATCCACAAAAAACGAAGCTCTGAAGGCTGTTGCAGCCTTTGGAGCTTCGTTTTTTTATGCCCATATATAAAAAGTGACAGCATTTTTGTTAAAATGACTCCACCCGTTAATATAAGTGACGTCATAAAAGCCTGTTTTGACATCAAAAATGCAGGCGGAAATCACGCTTCAAACGTAAAATGACATCAAAATCCGAAAAATGACACCTGTGCGACGTCAATTTCCTGTCAAAAAGGCGTCAATCGGAGAATTTTTCTTTGTGATAGAATTGAAATCAGGATAAGGGAGGTCATTTCCGATAAAAATGACACCATTATCCGCAAGATGCTCATTTTCGGCCGAATGTGACTCTTAAAGAATACAATATATACGACAAAAAGCGGAGGTACAAAATGCAGGAAAGAACCAACAAGCCCGATGGTTCTGAACACAGCGTTACCATTGGCAAGACAACCTTTATTGTAAGCTCATTTACCGACACACAGGCAACTGTTACGGCGGAGGAGCTTATCATCAGAATGTTAAAATCAAAGGTCGCAGAAGCGGCAAAGGAGGAAAAAATCGCATGATCCCTTACAACAATTCTATCATCGTGCCTGTTGATACAGGCTACGGAAACATCAAAAACTCGCTTCACTCATTCCCCACAGGAATTGCAGCCTACAAGACCAAGCCTGCCTTTGAAGGCAAGATTCTTCACATTAATAATATGTATTACCGCATTGGCGAAGGTCACAAGGAGTATATTCCCGATAAAACCGTTGACGAAGAATTCCGTCTGTTGACCATTGCAGCGATTTGCGATGAGTGCCGCAGCTGCGGATATTATGAAGGCAACATTTATCTTGCGGTCGGCTGTCCCACCACTATGCTCACAGCTCAGCGTGAAAGTACAAGAGAGTATTTCCTCAAAGATCCGCATATCGACTGCGAGTACAATAACGTTCACTGCCATCTTACAATAGTCGGCTGCTTTGTTTATCCCCAGGGATATGCTGCGGTCACGGAATATCTTCACAATATGACAGGTGTGAATATGGTTGTAGATATCGGAAACGGCACAGCAAATATTCTGCAGATCAATAATAAAAAGCCTATCGAAGAAAAATGCGTAACCGAAAAGCTGGGCGTGAATCAGTATATGATTGCAGTTCAGAAAGCGGTCATGGCTGCATACGGCAAAAAGATTGATCCCGAAGTAGTTGAGCTTTTCATCAGAACCGGTGATACCGATGCTCCCGACAATTACAAAAACATTTTTCTTGAAGAAACAGAAAAATACTGCCGGAAGATTTTCGATGCCCTTTACAGATGCGAGTATGATCCCGATTTTATGAAGCTGTATGTTTGCGGCGGCGGTGTTCAGTTTATCAGACGTTTCGGGAAATACAATTCCGACAAAGTGATTTTCATTGATGACATATGTGCCACAGCTAAAGGCTATCAGCAGTTTGCGTTAATGTCCCTCAAAGCATTGGAAAAGAGGTCTGAGTAATGAAGCAGATGAAAAGAATTACTCTCAGGCTCTCCCTTGAAAATCCGTCCGATAAGAAGATTGCCGATTTTCTTGCCAACATCGACAAGAATAAATATCATACGGTTAATAATGCGATAAAAACTATTTTGTTTTCGGTTATTAACGGTAATACTACCGAGAAGAGTGAAAAGTCCGATATGAAGGAAATAATTTCCGTTATCCGCACAACCCTGGAAGCGGAAATCCCTAAACTGCTTTCTGTTTTCAGTTCAAGTAATCATACGAAAATTGAGCAGGACAACACGCCTGTGGAAAAATCGGCTGATACCCTTGACGATGATGATATCGACATGGATTTTATCGGAGGTTGATGCTATGACAGTGAAAGAATTGTGCAGCAATTATAATTTGAAGTTTCAGACAGTATATAAAAAGATCACCCATCACAAGGATAAAGAGCTTGCAGGTCATATTACAAAGGTCAAGGGTGAAAGCATAGAGCTTGATGATTTTGCTGTTGATTTTCTTCTCCCGACTCATGTAAAGGTTCTGCAGGCTATTGAGGAATGTGAGGGTATTGCCCGTGAAAATGCTGAACTTCAGGATAAGCTGGAATCGGCGGAAACAGATGCAGAACAGGCAAATGAGCATCTTTCAAAATCCCTTGCAGATAATGAAAAACTGCTTGCCGAAATTGACCGCCTTAAAAGCAGCTTATCTGAAAAGGATAAGGAAATCAGCGAGCTTTCAGAACAGCTTGAAGCAGAAAGACGCAAATCAAAGCAGGCTATTGAAGAATGTGACAAGCGTATCAATGAGCTGACCGAGGAAAACAGGCTTCTTACCGAAAAGTACGAAGCCATCCCCAAGATTTTCAGAAAGAATCAGTAAATTTTTGCTATTCTCTGTGAGGGAAAGGATATTCGCATTGGGAGAAAAACAAGTCCTTTCAACCACAGAGAATTATGGGTAGATTTAGCAAGCATTGATTTTGTAGGAACAAAATCCGAAGTCGAAAGGAGATTTATGAATAGAGATAACTTTATAAAAATAAGGGTGTCGGCAGATGAAATGTCGGCTATTAAGCAGAGAGCCGAAGCCGCCAACATGAGTATCAGCAGCTTTCTCCGAAATCTGGCTCTCAACGGCAAAATCATTCTGTATGACACAGAAAACATTTACCGCTTCAACCAGCTTTTGCGTGCTATCGGAACTAACATCAACCAGATCGCAATGGTGGTGAATTCCGAAAAGTCTATTTTCAAGGGAGATATAGATTCGCTTCGTCGGGAGGTCGAGAAAATCTCCGAGGAATTTCACAGCTATATCTCTCCTCTGAAAAGTCAGGAGGTGTGATTTGGCTTACATAAAGCACACCGCAATTCACACAACACCGAGGGCGCATCTGAAATACATTCTCAATCCCGGCAAAAACGAGGATATGAAGTACAGCACAGCAATTTGCTGTACTAATGATTATGCCGCTGTCTGCGAGGACTTCAAGGAAATTTATGAAGCGTTTGCAGGCAACAAGTTCGATAATTACCGCAAGCGAAAAAACGAAAGTGTCCGTATTCACTCATATGTTCAGTCCTTTGATGAGTCTGTTTCTCCCGAAATGGCTCATCAGATCGGGGTGGAATGGGCTAAGGCAATGTTTGGTGAAGATCGTCCGGTTATCGTTTCAACGCATACCAACACCGGGCATTGCCATAATCACATAGCCGTCTGCGCTTATGATGTTAAGGGCAATCGTTGGTTCGGAGATCAATACACATATAATCTTGCGAAGGAGGTTTCCGATAGAATTTGCCTTGAACATGGATTGAGCATTATCAAAAATCCGAAGAAGCACAGCTCAATGAAATATAAGGAATGGGATTCCCGTAAAAAGGGCTGCTCATGGAAAGTAAAAATGGCTGATGTTATCGACAAGCTGATTATTGCTCCCGAAGTTACAGATATAAATTCGCTTATTGAAAAAATGCGTGAGTACGGTTATGTTTTCACTAATGAAAAGCGTATGATCGCAAAGCCTGCGAATGTGAAATATGGCTGTTCTGTTGCAAAGCTCGGTTATGGCTATTCTCTCGAAATGCTTCAAACCAGAATTGCAAATAAGCAGAATGAATTTGCAGGATTGAAGATCAGTGCTTTTCTTGGCGTTCAGGTTGATTATGCAGTTACCATTCGTGAAAAGCAGATTGAGCTTTATAGGTCACATCCTAATACATCAAAAGTTACTTATGCAGAGGTAAGAAGAACAGCGGAACTGCTGTGTTACATACACAATAATCATATTCATTCCGTTGATGATTTGAAAACTATTGTCGGAAATGCGGAAGCGAAAGTAGATACACTTTCTCGGAAATATTCTTACCTTGAAAGGCAGGAAAAGCTGCTTGAACTTCTGAATGAATACGGTAATGAGTATGACCGCCTGCTGAACAATACCGACAGAAATGAGTTTCAGCAGAAGCGGCTTGAAGAATTGTACAGAACGCTTCTTCATGGTGGATTGTGCGGATATGATACTCATTCTCCCGGTTGGCTGCCGAAATTGATAAATTATATTAAACAGCAGATCATGGGCAAAAAGGATGCCCGTGCTCAGCTGAACAGGGCATCGAATGAGTTTAGTCGTGTTAAAGGGTATCTGCATGATCTGAAAAGAACACTTAATACGGATTTTGACCGAATTCGTAATCAGGAGCATTTGCGTGAACAGATTGAAATGTATCATCAAGGCTATGAGCTTCAAGAAGATGGTACATATATCCGTGAGCCTGAGCCGACCGCCGTAAGAAATGCCGAACTTGATTATCTTGCAAGGCTGGAAGAAGAAAAGCAGCGCCGTGCCGAAATGGAGTACCTTCTCGAATTGGAAAAGCAGGAAGAACGTGAAAGGCAGGAACGTGCAAGACGAAGGAGTTATGGTCATTCAAGATAGTCTGTTTCCCATTCCTTTGGGTACTCAAATCCATATCTTTGCATTTGCTGTGCAGCTGTAATTTTTCTTGCAGTAAGTTCATCATTACAGCCGAGGGCAGAATATTCCGCAAAAGCGAGATTGTATTTTTTTACCGACAGCGGATAATTTCCAGACAGAATGTATGCGGCTCCAAGGTCAAAAAGCAATGCTGCATGATTATTGGAGCTGCACCCTTCTGTTGCAAATTCGCATTCGAGCAAAACGTCCAGAGCCTTGTCAACTCTCATATTTTCGCAAAGTGTTGCGGCGTAATTTCTTGCAATGGAGATAAAATCGTCATTGTATGCCCTGCACAGCTTTATGAAAAGATATGCTTTATCCATAAATTCCAGACCACGCTCGGTTTCCTTATTTTCATTATACAGAATACCGAGGTTCATATTTATGTTGGCAAACAGCACGGGATTTGATTTTTCATCGCACATTGAAAGTGCCTTGTTCATCAAGCTGATTGAATGAGCGAGCTTTTCATTTCGGTTCACAGGCAGCATTGCCTTATTGTTCAGAAGCAACGCTCTGCTGTTTTCGTTTCCGATTGCTTCATCATCGAACAACTTTTCGGTTTCGGAAATGATGATTCCCATAAAATCATATTCATGGTAATTATCAAGAAATATGTATGCTGCTTCAAGGAAATTCAGATATGAACTGTTGTCAGTACTGCCGATATATTTCATTACGTTTCTTATGCATGAAATGATAATTGCTGAGTCGGGCAGCTCATAGCCTATGATTTGAAGCTTGTTTTTCAGATTAGTAATCAAAGTGTCGCAATTTTCAAATGACGGTTTCAGATCAAGCAGAACAACATCTCTTATCATAGGGTGAAGCGAAATTAGGTCTGCATGGTCGTTTCTGATAAACCCAAGCTCACACAGCTCGTTAATTCCGTTTGTATCATTCAGTTTTAGCAGTTTTGCAAAATATCTGATACGAACTTCATCGACTAAAACCATATTCCGCATTATGCTCTGATAATTTTCATCAAGCAGATAAAGTGAGAACAGGGAATGGATATGGTTATAGTATGTTTCCCTTGTGTTTACGCCGTCTTTGCTGATTTTTATCTTATCGACAGATTCGGGATCGGCGCTGTTCTGCCGCAGATGTTCAAGGATTTCTTCGGGACTGTGCAAGCCTTTTTCAAGAAGCTTTGCTATCATCTCAACAGATAGTGTGTGGTGATGAACGGTTTCGATAAGCTCGTTAATAACAGCCTTGCTTTCATCGGCATAGGAATAATACTTGCTAACAAGCTGATACAGTTCATCGGAGTTTCCGATAACATCAAGATTGAAAATATATCCGCACTCAATGTTGCTTCTTGTGGTGAACAGAATTTTACAGCCGTAATTTATAAGCGTACTGAGAAAGCTGTCATTTGCCACATTGAAATTGTCGATGATGATAAGCGAGTCGCTTCGCAGACTTTTCAGAAATCGGATATGCTTGGTAAAGCGAGTGTGTTCATCATCAGAAATGTTATCACCGACAAAATCCATATCGGTTATCATTTCTTTCAGACTTCCGGGATAGTTGAAATAGAGGACATTTTTGTATTCTTTCTTGTATTTCTTCACATACGCTTTGGCAAATTCGCTCTTGCCGATACCTGCAAAGCCCGATATGAAAATTTTACTATGCTCCTGCAAAGCTGTATGCAATTCGTCAAGCTCGGTATCTCTGCCGCAGAAATATCTGCAAGGAGCCGGGACTTCTGCACCGAACACATACTCGGAAACGGTTATTGCAGAGGTGGACAGCATAGGCTTATCGACAGGCACGAAATGTCTGTCAATGGCTGCAAAGATAATATTACCGATAAAACAGCAAACTTCGGATTCATCGCCGGTATCAATATCAATCATAATTTCGTTTTTCTTTTCTTCGGAAAGGGAATAGTCGTTTGATACAAGCGTAACAAGCTCATTGTAGAGGTTAGAAAAATCATACACTACGTCAGCACAGTTATCCTTAAAGTTATTACCTATGCTTTCATAGCCGTTGTCACGATAAAAGTTTATCAAATCGGCAGGAATTGGTCTGTTACCCTTTATCCAGCGTGATATTGATGAGCTATCAAATACCTTATCATCACAGCTGTCGTAGTATTCGGAGAAAAAACCGGTTATAAGGTCAGTTTGAGTGAATGCACGTTCTCTGTCCTTTGCGGTGTGCATATTCTCACGGCAATTTTCAATTATAATGTTTATTACTGTACTGAAATCTACTCTGCGCATTTATAGTTCCTCTCAGTTGGCTTTTTATTACAGTATATCACAAATATCAACAAAACTCAATACAAAGATGTTGCAGACGTCAATTTACTGTCAAAATGACGTCAATCAGAAAAATCTGCGTTATGGTACTATTATTATCAAGGAAAAGTGTTAGACTGATCCTCAAATAGAGATATAAGAACAAAAGAAATACCAAAGAAGGGAGAATGTCCATGACGGATGAATGGGACGGTTTTGCAAACCTTTTAGCAGAATTGATTGAAAAGCATGCTGCAGACCTCTCCTTTGATGATATTCCGACACCTCAAAATACCGAATCCTATGAAAATAGCAGCAATGAACATATAGATACAAAATTGACTGTTGACAAAAACAACTGTGCATGATATAATAATCGTGAGATATATGTCCAAACCTGTTATGCTTAAATGGGAGATGAGTTTTGCAATATGGCAACAAAGGTCTATACATATACAAGAGTATCAACCGCAATGCAGATCGACGGTTACTCTTTAGATGCTCAAAAAGCACGAATGAAAGCCTTTGCCGATTATAACGGCTATGAAATTGTCGAAGAATACGAAGATGCAGGTAAATCGGGAAAATCTATTGAGGGAAGATTGCAGTTCAATCAGATGATGGAAGATATAAAGTCGGGCAAGGACGGAGTATCCTATGTGCTTGTATTCAAGCTCTCACGTTTTGGAAGAAATGCGGCTGATGTGCTGTCCACCCTACAAGTTATGCAGGATTTCGGAGTAAACCTTATTTGCGTTGAGGACGGTATTGATTCTTCAAAGGACGCTGGCAAGCTGATGATATCCGTATTGTCTGCCGTTGCAGAAATTGAAAGAGAAAATATCCGTGTCCAGACAATGGAAGGACGTATTCAGAAAGCCCGTGAAGGTAAATGGAACGGCGGTTTTGCCCCATATGGCTATAAACTCATAAATGGCGAATTGGTAATCAACGAAGAAGAAGCCGAGGCTATTCGTGTGATTTACAATCAGTATGTGAACACAAATACGGGAGCAAATGGAATTGCCAAATATCTTGAAGATCACGGCATTCACAAGATAATACGTCAAAACGGAAAAACACCGCTTTTTGATGCTTCGCTTATCCGCAAGATACTTAAAAATCCCGTTTACTGCGGCAAGATCGCTTATGGCCGCAGAAAAATGGAAAAGATACACGGAACAAGAAACGACTATCACCTTGTTGAACAAGAAAAATTCCTGCTTACAGACGGAGTGCATGAGCCAATTGTTTCGGAAGAACTCTGGCAGTCCGCACAGGTAAAGCTTCTTGCACAGGCTAAAAAGTATGAGCATGTTAATATCGGCAAGAATACAAAGGTACACCTGCTTTCGGGTATTGTAAAATGCCCTGTCTGCGGTGCGGGAATGTACGGAAACAAGAGCGTTAAGCACAAGAAAGACGGCACAAAATACAAGGATTTCTTCTACTATGGCTGCAAGCACCGAAATATGAATCGTGGCTATAAGTGCGATTACAAAAAGCAGATAAATGAAGAACTGCTTGACAATTCTGTTTCTGAGATTATAATTAAATTAGTGAGCAATCCTAAATTCGCCTCTATGATGCAGGACAAGATCAATATGCAGGTCGATACGACCGCTATTGAACAGGAGCTTGCAAATTACGAAAAACAGCTCCGTCAGGCCTATGGGGTAAAATCAAAGCTTATCGAAGAAATAGACTCACTTGATCCTGATGACAGGCACTATATTAATCGAAAGGCAGACCTTGACAACCGCCTTTATAATATGTATGATAAGATAGAGGGTATTGAAAATCAGCTTATCGCCGCACGAGCAAAGAAACAATCCATTGAAGCCGAAAAGCTGACAAGTGACAATATCTACAAGGTGCTGATTTATTTTGAAAAGCTGTATGCTGTGATGAATGAATCGGAAAGGCGGCAGCTCATCGAAGCACTTGTTTCCGAGATACAGATATACGAAGAACGTCAGCCAAACGGTCAATGGATAAAGTCCATCAAATTCAGGCTTCCTATTATTGAGGAGGATATGGATATCTGTTTGGACAACGATGAACACGTTGAATGTATCGCCGTGCTTAAAAAGGTCAACTAAAATGGGGATAGCTTATGGATAAACTCATCTTGCTCCGACCTTCCGAAAAATATGCAGAGCAGGTCATGGATTATAAGCGTGAAATGCAGGAAAATGGCGACAGCTTCGACGGCTGTGCAGGGCTTGAGGAAGTCGTTTCCTTTTCGGAATGGGCAGATTTTGACAACAGATTAAAGAGAAAATACGGTGACGGCTATGTTCCGTCAGAGGTCTTTCTTGCTGTGAGAGAGGGCGATGATAAGCTTGTGGGAATGATCGACTACAGGCACCCTCTTTCAGATTTTCTGCTTAAATACGGTGGAAATATCGGGTACAGCGTTTTGCCCTCGGAGCGCCGAAAGGGCTATGCAAAAGAAATGCTGAAGCTACTCCTGCCTATATGCAGGGAAATCGGAGACAGCAGGGTGATGTTAGCCTGTGACAAGGAAAACCTTGCTTCAAAACGAACCATAGAAGCCAACGGCGGCATTTTGGAAAATGAAGTGCCCGATGATGTGCATTTAACGAAAAGCGGAATTATCCTGCGGTATTGGATAAATTGTTAAAGGGAATTTGAGTATGTCCGAAAAACATCATTCTCACGTCCGCAAGCGTACCCTGCTTGCCCTTGCACTTGCGGCAGTGATGTTCCGGATAATGTTCGCAAGATATCCGAATATGGAAAAAACATCGAAAAGTATCGTCTCAGAGGTTTGAGAAAATGGAAAAGCCACCATCAATTTATGCCGACTGGAACCCCTGGCACGGCTGTACAAAAATAAGTCCCGGGTGCAGATACTGCTATGTTTACAGGCAGGACGAGATGTACGGCAGCAGTGACGCAAGCAGTCTATGCCGAAAGACAAAGGCATTTGACCTGCCCGTGCAAAAAAAGCGTGACGGCAGTTATAAAATACCCACGGGCAAAATAATATTCACCTGTTTTACCTCGGATTTTCTCCTGCAGGACGCCGATGAGTGGAGAGAAGAATGCTGGAAAATGATAAAAGAACGGAGCGACTGTTACTTTTATTTTTTCACCAAGCGCATTGACCGCCTTGAAAAATGTCTCCCTCCCGACTGGGGCGAGGGCTATGACAATGTGATAATCGGCTGCACCGCAGAAAATCAGGACAGAGCGGACTTCCGCCTGCCCATATTTCTCTCCCTGCCCATTAAGCACCGCTCGATAATAGTCTCTCCCCTGCTTGAAGAGATACACATTTCGGACTATCTTGACGAGCGAATTGAAGAGGTCTCGGTGGGCGGCGAGTCGGGTCAGTATGCCCGTCCCTGTCACTATGAATGGATACTCGAGCTTCGGCGTGAATGCGTGGAGAAAAACATTCCCTTTTATTTTCATCAGACGGGCGCAAGATTTGTAAAGGACGGGAAAATGTATTTTATAAAGCGAAAATTCCAGGGAAGTCAGGCAAGAAAAGCAGGGATAGATTTTCGCATAGGAAACCGTTTTATTCCCGATACGGCGGAGTATAACGTGGATAAGGACGAGGATATCCAGCTTAAAATTGAGGGAATATAAAGGGGGCGTACACCCTGCCGTTTTGGCAGAATGTACGCCCCTGTGTGACATCTGAGGGACAGATTTTCAATATACTCGTATGGTCATTACTTGCTTTCGTCAGGCTTTATACCCTCTATCTCGACGGAAGCCTTTTTCTTGTTGGAGTTCAGAAGCTCTGCGCTTGTTATCTCAAAGCCGGGGCTGAAGGTGTCGCCGATCTTTACGAAGCTCTTGGCAACGGGACCTACATAGATGTTATTGATAGACTTGTCCTGATAGTTGGAAAGGTCAATAATTATAGTGCCTTTCTTTTCAGAGGCATAGTATTTTTCCTCCCAGCCCACGCCGTCTGATGCCCAGCCGTGGAGAACTACCGCAACGCCTGCTGTGTTCTTAGGAGCTTTCATAGTGTAGTTGATCTTTATTGCCTTATAGCCCTTCAGGCTCATTCCGTAGGGATATTCAAGGATATTGATAAGCTGGAGCCTATCGGGTTTTCCTGTGGGAACATCACCGCTTGGAGACCAGTCCATAGCTTCTTTGATCTTGCCGCTGCTGTAGCTGCCCGTGTCCAGGGTCATATTCGGCTTTGTTTTAGAGCCCTTGATGCTAACTATTTGGCAGTCCCAGTTCTGGAAATAGATACTTTTCAGCTTTTTGGTACCCAGAGCCTTGTATATGTCGTTAACGCTGACTACTACTGTTATAGAGGACTTGTTGGATTGCATAGTTCTCGCTTCATACATTTTGTTCTTGCTTCCCGTATCGGCGCCTTTTGAGGTGATGCCGCCGATAGCAACTGCCGCCCACGGACAATATTTTTCGTCGCTGTGGCTTCCGGGGTGAGTGCACTTTTTAGCGAGGTCCGGCTTGAAGGTTATGCCGAGATACTTATACCCGCTGAGCTCGCTGTATGACATAGAGGGTGTACCCTTTTCGTAGGTCACGCTGAGCTTGATGCTGTTGACCTTGAAGGTAAGGGAATCATTTTTATTGTCGCTCCATAAGCCCGCATTTATGGTCAGGTTCCGGTAGCCGGATATCTTTGCGCCCGAAAGTTCTGCGACCTTCTTGCTTGAAATGCTGCCGTTGTAGGTATAGGTGCCCTTTTTCTTGTCATACTTATCGGTCTTGTCGGAAAGAGTTTTGTTTTCGGGAACGTTAGCGTCCACCCATTTTCCCTTAGAATTCACGCCGCCTGCATAGGGAAACAGGTTTATTTCATAATCGGTCCTGTCCGTTTTGTATTCCCAGGTGTAATCAGCCTCAATATTTTTCACCTTGATGGAATACACATCGGCATAGTCGCCCGTTGCTTCTAAGATAGCCTCTGCCACCTCATTTGTGCGGTCATTGACGTCATCGGGATTTCCGACAATAAACTTAAAATCTGTGGAGAGGGTCTTGTACTCCCCGCCGGAGCCCACCTTGGAGAAGCTTATCTTTTTTGCATAGTTTCCGGGAAGGGTGACAACAGCGGTCTGAGTATTATCCGCTGCAGAAACTGTGGCAGCGGGAAGCGCCCCGATACAGCTTGCTGCCATTGCCGAAGCAGTCAGAATAGCAAATGCCTTTGATTTTTTTTGTCCGGTCATAATAAATACCTCCTAATATAATGCTTTGAGGATATATCCCTTTTTTATTATAACATAGTGATTTGTATTTTTGGTATGCAAAAAAGCACATCTATTATTTGCATTATTTGCAATTGTGTGTTATAATGTGATATGATAATATATACAGAGAGTCCGGGCAAAAAAATGAAGCTGCTTCGGAATAACCTATCTTGTCTATAACTGCCTTTCAAACGGAAAATATAAAAATATCCCTTTGTCAGAGAGGACAGAAGAAACTGAAATACCGAAAGGACACCGAAAAATGGAATCCAAATCCCAAACCAACTGTGATACCTGCGTCAATTACGTATATGACGAGGATTACGACTGCTACACCTGCCTTGTAAATCTTGACGAGGACGAGATGTACCGCTTTATGAACGGCACAAACTACTCCTGCCCCTATTACCGCCTTGACGATGAATACGGCGTTGTCAAGCACCAGATGTAAGGAGTGATACCCATAAAATACGGAGAAACGGCGGAGGGAAAATTCATCTCCCGTCCCAACAGATTTATCGCAAAAGTCGAGATAAACGGCAAGGCAGAAACAGTCCACGTAAAAAATACGGGACGCTGTAAAGAACTTCTCGTCCCCGAAGCAAGGGTAATACTTGAGAAAGCCCTCGAGGGCTCGTCCCGAAAAACCGCCTATGACCTCATAGCCGTCTACAAAAACGGTATGCTCATAAATATGGACAGCCAAAGCCCCAATAAGGCAGCAATGGAATTTATCCCCAAGCTTTTTGAGGGTGTCACATATATACGCCCCGAAACGACCTACGGCAGCTCCCGTTTTGACTTTTATATAGAAGCGGGCGAGCGGAAAATGTTTATGGAGGTCAAGGGCTGCACACTTGAGGATAACGGCGTCTGCCGCTTTCCCGATGCACCCACCGAGCGGGGAGTAAAGCACGTAAACGAGCTGATAAAAGCCGCAGAAGAGGGCTATGAAGCCTATATCCTCTTTGTGATACAGATGGAAACGGCAAAATATTTTACCCCGAACCGTGAAACTCACCCCCAGTTTGCCGAAGCTCTGAAAAAGGCTGCCGAAAACGGGGTAAAAATTCTTGCATACACCTGCAACGTCACCCCCGACAGTATGGTGATAGACAAGCCCTGCAAGGTGGTTTTATAAAAACAGCAAGGTGTTTTTATAAAACAGCAAGGTGGTTATATAAGGAGAAATTATGGAAAATCTCACAAACATAAACGTAATAAAAGAAATATTCGAGCGCCACGGCTTCACCTTTTCAAAAGCCTTGGGACAGAATTTCATAATAAATCCTGCCATATGCCCGAAGATAGCCGAAATGGGAAACGCCAAAAAAGGCTTCGGCATAATCGAGATAGGCACAGGCGTAGGGGTGCTTACAAACGAGCTTGCAAAGCGTGCGGACAAGGTGGTTGCGGTTGAAATAGACACCCGACTTATCCCCATTCTGGAGGAAACTCTTTCGGAATACGATAACGTCACCGTCATAAACGCCGATGTTATGAAAACCGACCTGAAAGCGGTCATAGAGGAGCATTTTAATGGACTTGACGTGGCAGTCTGCGCCAATCTCCCCTATTACATCACCTCGCCCATCATAATGTACCTCCTTGAAAGCCGCCTGCCCATAAAGTCCGTAACGGTAATGGTGCAGAAGGAAGCAGGGGTGCGCCTGTGTGCAAAGCCCGGCAGCAGGGAGTGCGGTGCGGTGACAGCGGCAGTGCATTACTATGCCGAGCCTAAGCTGCTTTTTAACGTCTCAAGGGGCAGCTTTATGCCTGCGCCAAATGTGGATTCCTGCGTGATACGCCTTGATATAAGGGAAACTCCGCCCGTTTCGGTGGCAGATGAAAAATACTTTTTCCGTCTGGTAAGAGGGGCATTTTCCCAGCGAAGAAAGAACCTTGCAAACTCTCTTTCTTCCTCGATGGATATCCCCAAATCCGATGTGATAAACGCCATAAGAGCCTCAGGACTTTCGGAAAATATCCGCCCCGAGCAGCTTACATTACAGCAGTTTGCCGATGTTTCCGAGCGCCTTTCCTCGCTAATATAATATAATGGAGATGTTATAAATGAAAAGAATACTTTCCCTTATCCTTGCCGCAGTGATATCCCTCCCCTTGCTCTGCACAAGCGTGTCCGCCGAAAGCGGAACAATGGCTTTCCCCATAGCTCCCGAGACCGCCGCAGTGCCCAATCCCCACAAAGGCTGGGTAGAGTATGTCTATGACGCAAGCTGGTTTGACGACCCCGTTTACGGCATCGAAAATGACCCCGCCTGGGATATGATATCCGTAGTCTATTCCCGCTTCAACTGGAAGGATATCGAGACCTCAGAGGGCGTTTATGACTGGTCTCGGATAGATAAATTGGCAGAGCAATGCGATAAATGCGGCAAGACCTTTGCATTCAGCATTGTCCCCGCCGATTCAGGCTCAGATGCCCCCGACGGGCTTGTGCCTCAGTATGTCTACGACAATGGCTGTAAATACACAACCGCCGCCGCCACATCATTCTACAGCGATGACAGCACTCAGCGCACACCCGTCTGGAGCGACAAGCATTACTATACCGCCGCAATGAGCCTTGCAAAAGCCATTGCTGAGCGCTATGACGGCGACAGCCGCATTGAATTTATTGATATCCGCACCTACGGCAACTGGGGCGAATGGCACACCTACGGTCTTGAAGGCAGCAAAATGCCCTCGGAGGATATGCAGAAAAAGTGCCTCAAAGATTGGTCGGAACTTTTTCACAGCACACAGCTGGTTCTCCCTGTCAACAATGATAAGCCAACCCCCGTTTCCGAATATGCCGTTTCTCTTGGCATAACCCTCCGCCGTGACGGACTTGTGGGGCTCATCGGCCACGAAAAAGCCCTCCTCCCCGCAGCGGAAAACAAACTCCCCACCGTGGGCGAGATGTGCTATGGCTATTCCTATCAGCGTGATGACGGAAGCTGGACGGACAAGGCACTCATCGACTCGGTTGAGGTTGGAAAGCTCACATATATGGCGCTTGGGGGCTCAATGTATGACGGCTCCGCTCTTTACAGCGACAAAAAGGAGCTTGTGGAGCGGCTCAGTAATGAAATGGGTTACAACTTTACCGTGACCTCGGCATCTCTCACCCGAAACGAGAGCAAAACCACGATAAAAGTTAAGATAAAAAACACAGGAAACGCCCCTGCATATTTCCCTATGGAGCTGAAATTTGCCGTCACCGACCAAAGCGGCAGAGTCACAAAAGTCCTGCCCAAAAGCTTTAAAATTGACAGCGGAGCATTCGGCTCAGGCAAAACAAAAACTATCTCATTCACCCTTGACAGCAGCCTTCTCCCCAAAGGAAAGCACCTTGCCGTGGGCGCATTTGAGGACAGCTATGAAAAGGGCAGCACCCCCAATATCCGCTTTGCAAACAAGCACACCGCAGACAATAATTATCTTCTGCTAGGAAAAATAAGCAAGTGAAAGGAACACTATTATGTATGCACCAAAATTCCCACAGCTGAACATCTTTCTTGAACACATTTTCGAGGGCGCAGAGCAGCAGGGCATATCTCCCGAAAAAATGCTCGCATATGCCCGAGAAGCAGGCTATAAGGGGCTTGAATGTGACCTGTGGCGGCTATCCGACAAATCGGAAACGAAAAAGCTTTTTGACTCCTGCGGACTCTCCGTTTCCTCGGTTTACAATATGTACGATATGGGTCACAAGGAATTTGGAGTTTCAAAGGAAATGATCTTAAACCATCTTGAAACCGCCGCATATTTCGGCGCAAAAACCGTCCTTGCGGTGCCGGGCTTTATACACCCCGAGGATAATTTTGATGCCGTTCGGGACAGAATGGCAGAGGCACTAAACTTTATGTGCAAATCCGCCGAAAAATACGGTATAACCGTAACTCTCGAGGACTTTGACGACAATGCCGCCCCCTATTCCACCTCGGACGGACTTCTGTGGTTTATGGAAAATGTAAAGGGACTGGGATTTACATTTGATACGGGAAATTTCGCCTACAGCCTTGAAAACGCCGAGGACGCATACATAAAGCTCAGAAAATACATATCCCACGTCCACCTCAAGGATCGCTCCCATGACCGCTCACGTGCAAACTCCGATAACACCAATGGCAAGCCCGACCTTTCGGGACGGATAATGTACCCCTGCGAAGTGGGAAGCGGCTATATCGGCATAGAGGGACTTGTAAAAAAGCTGCTTTCGAACGGCTATAAGGGCAGCCTTTCCATTGAGCATTTCGGAGCAAATGATCAGCTTCTGTATATGAAAAAGTCCGCCGAGAACGTAATAAGAATTATTAAGGAGATGTCATAATGAACGAAAAAATTACAGCTGTCTGCACCGATATGCTAAACGGCAAACTGAACTTTGAAGCCTTTTACGACAAGCTCACCAACCTATCCGAGGACACACGCACCGATGAGGACACCGCCTGCCTTTTAGAAGATGTGCTTATGGAGCTTGAAATGATAAGTTCGGAAACCAAATCAAAAAAGACTCTGAACGACACCGCAAAGGAATGTGCCGAGCGCATTATTGAGGAGCTTTCGAAATGATAAACGTGCTTATCTGGAACGAATATATCCACGAAAAAGAACAGTCCGAGGTGGCGGCAATTTACCCCGAGGGAATACATAAGGCAATAGGAAACTATCTTGCGGGGGACGAAAGCATTTCCGTCAGATATGCCACTCTCGATATGCCCCGAAACGGCATTACAAAGGAAATACTTGAAGATACCGATGTTCTCATATGGTGGGGACATCAGGCGCACGACAGAGTAAGCGATGAAACGGTAAAGCTTGTCACCGAGCGCATAAACGGCGGAATGGGATTTATCCCCCTCCATTCCTCCCATCACAGCAAAATATTCAAAGCCCTCTGCGGCACCTCCTGCAATCTTAAATGGCGTCACGGCGACAGAGAGCGGATATGGTGCGTATCCCCCTCCCACCCAATAGCAGCGGGAATACCCGAGCATTTCGAGCTGCCCCGTGAGGAGATGTACGGCGAGCCATTTGATATCCCGAACCCTGACGAAGTGGTGTTTATGGGCTGGTTTTCGGGCGGCGAGGTATTAAGAAGCGGCGTGACATTTAAACGTGGCGCAGGACGGATATTCTATTTTCAGCCGGGTCACGAGGAGTATCCCGTCTATCACGATGAAAACGTGCTGAGAATAATCGCAAACGCCGTAAAATGGGCAGCTCCCGTTCACAGAGAGAGCAGGAATATCCCCTGCACCAATCCCGAACCTCTTGAAAAAGGACTTTGATAAAAATGTATTATCTGGGAACAGACATAGGCAGCTCTGCAGTAAAGCTTGCCGCCGCAGACGAAAAAGGAAATATCCTCACACTCCGCAGATTTTCCGCAGGCGTAAGCGGCGAACAGCTTGAAGCCGAAGCAAGGAAAATCCTTGCCGAATCGGGTATCACCGCCCCTCCCAAGCATATCTGCATAACGGGAGCAGGCTCGGACATTGCCGAAAACTGCTTTAAGGGAATCCCCCACACCTGCTTTGAGGAATTCGGCTGCTTCGGCAGAGGAGCCGTAGATTTAAGCGGCATAGACAAAGCGGTCATCGTCAGCATAGGAACGGGAACAGCCTTTGTAATTGCCGATAATAAAAAATACACCCATATCGGCGGCAGCGGAGTGGGCGGCGGCACACTTTCGGGACTTGCAGAGCTTACGGTAAATATAACCGACAGAGATACCCTGAACCGCCTTATCACAGAAGGAAACCCTGCAAAGGTAGACCTGACAATGGGCGATATCTGCAAAGGCACCCTTGGCGGGCTTGCCGCCGACGTCACCGCCGCAAATTTCGGCAGCCGCCATATATCCCATTCCCCTGCCGATATAGCCGCAGGGCTTTCAAATATGATATTCCAGACCGCAGGCGTAATGGCGGCATTTGCCTGCAAGGGAACGGATATCACAAACGCCGTATTCGTAGGCTCAACCGCCGAACTGCCCGGGGGAAAAGAGATGCTTGAAGCCGTAGGACAGCTTCACAGCCTCACATTCACCGTCCCCGAAAACGGAGCATACGCAGGAGCCATCGGCGCAATATTATGGGGAATTGAGAGGAATACAACAAAATGAGAAAAACATTCAACGCCCTTGACATCTCAAAAAGGGTGATATCAGAGCGGGTATGCGAAGGCGATATCTGCATAGACGCCACCGCAGGACGGGGAAACGACACCGCCTTTCTCTGCGAACTTGCGGGAAAAAGCGGCAGAGTCATAGCCTTTGATATCCAGGAAGACGCAATAAACAGCACAAGACAGCTTCTTTCGGAAAAGGGCTTATCGGACAGAGCAGAGCTTGTCCTCGGCAGCCATACGGATATGGACAAATACGCAAAAGAAGAAACCGTCTCCTGCATAACCTTTAATTTCGGCTGGCTCCCCGGGGGCGACCATACCGTCCATACCCAAAAGGAAACAAGTCTTGAAGCGGTAAAGAAAGCCCTGCGCCTTATAAAAAAGGGCGGGCTTATATCAATGATACTTTACTACGGCAGGGACACAGGCTTTGAGGAAAAGGACGCTCTTCTTGAATTTGTTAAGACCATCGACAGCGAGGAATACACCGTAATAACCGCCGAATTTTCCAACCGCCCCAACTGTCCGCCAATACCAATATTTATTCTCAGGGAATGACATAAAATCCTAAAACACCGGGAATGACCGCAAGCACAACCCCGAAAACAACATCAAGGGGAAAATGCACTCCCATAAGCGGACGTGAAACTGCTATCAGAGCCGCAAGCACAATCAGAATTATCCCAACAGGAACATTCACATAAAAGCAAGCAAGGGCAATGACCACCGCACAGGCAGTATGACGGCTGGGGCAGGATTTTCCCTTGGTGGCTTTCGGCAGCACAGGCTTTATGGGATATTTCTCATAAGGGCGAGGCGCATTTATCCCCTTTCTCACCGCCGTAACAAGCAAAAAAACAAAGGCAGGAACAGCCACAGCCTTGATTATCCGCAAATCTCTCGTGACCCCGAGATACGCAAGCAGGATAATATAAGCCGCATACATTATCACCGTAGAAGCCGTCTTGAATATTTTAAGCGCCTTGATACGCCCATTTGATGACGTAAAAAAATCATACACCGAAGGATATTTTTTATAATAATCCTCACAGTGTTTATTGTAAAAATTTGTCATAAAATAAAACCTTTCCCCGAAAATTATAAAAAAAAGGAGAACCTATGCCCGAAAAGAAGAAGCTTTCAAAAAATATCATCGCAATGCTCATAATACTTGCCCTCTCCGCAGCCGCAAATATTGCCGCAATGTTTTGCACCTCAGCCGCAGACTTTTATATGAGACATATTTTCGCTCCCCTGTCCGACATCATAAGCACAGTAACGGGAATACTCCCCTTCTCGCTGGGAGAGATACTCATAGTCCTCGGCATACTCCTGCTCATTGCCACACCATTTGTGGTCATTATAGGAGCGGTGAAAAAGAAAAAACGTCTTTTAAAAGACTTCGGCATATTTTTCGGCTGGGTGCTTATCTACATAATCTTTACCGAAACATTTAACTGCTTTGTCCTCTACCGCACCACGGAGTTTTCCCCGAAATACCATAACAGCGCAGGAGCCGCAGGCTTTACCACGGAGCAGCTTTCACAGCTTTGCGAGGAAACTATACTAAGCGCCAATGCCCTTGCAGAGGAAATATCCCGTGACGAAAACGGGGATATGCTCCTGCCCGAGAATTTCGACAGCATTGCCGAGCGTGCAATGAACATTCTCTCCGAAGAATATCCCGAACTCAGCGGCGTATGCCCTACACCTAAGAAAATAAACGGCGCAGTAATGACAAGCTTTGACCTGCAGGGCATATATTTCCCCTTCACCCTCGAGGCAAATTATAACAAAGCCCTCAGCCCCGCCCGAGTGCCCTGCACCGTAATGCACGAGCTGAGCCATTTAAAAGGCTTTATCAGAGAGGACGAAGCAGGCTTTATAGCCTACAGAGCCTGCCTTGAAGCGGAAGAACCGGAGGTAAGATACAGCGGACATATAAGCGCATTGAACTATCTCCTCTCCGCCTGCAAAAAATCTCTTCCCTATGAGGAATATCTCCGTCTCTGCTCTCTTGTTTCTCCTCTTGTCATAATCGACAATACCTTTGTAAGCGAGGAATATATGGAATATATCCGACAAAAAGCCGTGATACCCACCGAAAAAACACAGGCAGTCTCCGCAAAGGCAATAGACACCACACTAAAGATCGGCGGTGTATCCGACGGCAAACAAAGCTACGGACGAATGACCGATCTCCTGCTTGAGTACCGCTATTACGTGAAAGAAGAGGTCACCTCTCCATAAAATAGCTTGCCTCCATATCGGCAGCGTGAAGAGCGTAGGCAAGAGGAAACTGCTCAAAAGCCCTGCCCACAAGGTTAATGTCCTCACTGCCCGAAAAGCCCATATGAAAGCGAATAGCAAAAGCCTCCTCACGTGACAGGCGCATAAAGCCCGTAATTATGTAAACGGATTTTTCCCCGTGACCATAGGGCAGACGGTCGTCAATGGTGTAATAAGGCACCTTTTCCCAAACGCCCTGATCGTTTTTTGCATTCCGAAAATCCGTCTTGTAGAAATTCACCTTGCATATGTCGTGGAGAAGCGCAATAATAGCCCTTGTCTCCTTGTCGGCAGAAAGACCGTACAGCTCCTTTACTCTCGGACGGTCGAGATAATCGCAGAGACAGTCATAAACGTTCAGACTGTGTTCAAGAAGTCCGCCCTCATAGGAACCGTGATAACGGGTGCTGGCAGGAGCGGTGAAGAAATCGCTTTTGGAGGAGAGCAGGTATTCAAGAAGCTTGTCAGAACCTTCACGCTTCACGTTTTCGCTGTAGATGTCAATAAAACGCTGCTTCAAAGCAGCAATATCGGGTGTAGCACCGTTCATTGATGTGACCTATCCTTTCTTTGTGCGTGATTATGTAATTGACCCCAAACACTAAAAGTTTCGCTCAAGCCTTTTCCAAAGGCTTGCAGGGGTCAAGGGGGCATTGGTCTTGCGAACAAGCCCGCCCCCTTGTCGCCCTTCCGCAATGATAAACAAAGTTTATCTGCGAAACTCCTTATCCTTAGAAGAGCTCCGCAAAGGGGTGAACCCCAAAACAGTCCTGTGGACTGTTTTGGGGGAGGGGACGCCCTGCGATAGAGGGCGGGCTTGGAACAAGACCTATTCCCCTCTCTCCGGGATTGTGTTTAGCTCGCAACCCTTAACACAATGCGCCCGTGGCGCATTGCCCAGCGCCGCACTTTCAATTTAAACACAAAATATTATTTTTCCAATTCCAAAGCCTCAAAATAAGAAACCGCCTTAATATTTCTCGCCAGCTCCTCGGACGAAATGCCCGCAGGGAGCTTTGCTTTGCTCACATAAACTCCCGCCGTGTCCCCGTGAAGGTCGAACCAGTTGTCCGAGAAAAGGCAGTCACCACCCGAAAACTCAAGACAAACGCTCTTTGCGAAAGCTTCTGCGGAAACCACTATCTTGAACTTGTTGCCCATATCCGCAGCAGCCACCGAAAGCTTCGGGTCAATAAATCGGAAGCCCTTCGGCTGAACGAACATAAAGGTTCCCGAAGAAAGTCTGATGCCCTTTTCCATAATGGTGTATTCAATGTAAGCCCTGTCTCTCATATCGGCGGCAATGCCCGTGTTTTCGGGAGTGAGAACAATGTGATCCTCGGCGGAAAGCGGCTTTATGACCACATTTTCCATACCCTGAGCAATAACATCGCCCGTGTTCATACGTGAGCGCCACCTGATAACAGCGGAAAATTCCTCACGTCTCTCCGAAGAAACATTCAAACGAATATTATCCTTGTCCTCCCCGTCAGCGGAAATGAGAACGGGCGCATAGAATTTCCGAGCATTGTAATGAAGCGCCTTCCAGCGGTGATAGTAATCTATGGACGACCAGGAAATAACGGGATTTGAATCATTCACCTGCCAGTAAAGCGAACCCATACAAACGCCCCTGTTTCGGCGCATATGCTCAACATTTAACCGCACAGCGTCCGACTGCACCATCTGAGTTGCATAAACCAGCCCCTCAAAGGTGTAAGGATAATGAGACATCTGAGCAAGGTAATACATAATTTTCTCATTACCGTCCTCGCACTTCTGATGCGCCTCCATTACGGGAGACATCAGATTGAGATCCCCCTCCTCGGCAAATTTCCGCACAGTCCGTATTGACGGTATCGACTCAAAACCGTATTCGGAGCAGAAGCGGAATTTGTAGCTGTAATAATCGGTAAAGGGCTTTAAGCTGTGCCATACCGCCCAGTAATGCTGATCGCCCTTGTTGTTCGCACCGCTGTCGTTAAATCCTCCCCCCGAGGAAGGCGAGGACGGGTGATAAAATGTCACAGGGTCGTAAAATTCAAGCACTTTCGGGATAAGCGCCTCAAAAAGTCTCAGATAATCCTTCTTGTACTCGGGGTCAGCGTCAATGCCCCAGTACTGCCACATAGACTCTATCTCATTGTTTCCGCACCACATTGCAAGCGAAGGGTGATTTCTCAAACGCTTGATATTGTCGGCAGCCTCGT
Organism: Huintestinicola sp.; assembly: GCF_050874005.1. Lineage (GTDB taxonomy): Bacteria > Bacillota > Clostridia > Oscillospirales > Ruminococcaceae > Huintestinicola. The sequence goes on along the minus strand of NZ_JBNMJV010000013.1, from coordinate 38,031 downwards.
GCTTAACATTGCTGCAAAAATCCACGTCCGCACGGTACACAGAGCAGGCAAACATAAAGTCCTGCCAAACAAGAAGCCCCAGCCTGTCGCAGGCGTCGTAAAAATAATCATCGGGATAATATCCGCCGCCCCAGACACGTATCATATTGAAATTTGCCATCACGCACTGCTTTAAAAGCTTTTCGGTCTTTTCGGCGCTGCACCTTGAAATTATCTGATCTTCGGGAATGTAATTTGCACCCATAGCAAAAATTTTAATGCCGTTTACCACAAAAGCAAATTCCTCACCGTCTCCCTCGCTGTCGGGAGTTCGGCTCACCGTAACCGTCCTGAGACCGATATTTTCGGAGTGAACATCAACCTCCTCACCCTTGTCATAAAGCTTTACGGAAAGAGCATAAAGGGGCTGTGCGCCGTAATTGTGAGGATACCAAAGCTCTGCATTCTCTATATCGCAGGAAAGGCAAGCCTTCCGCTCTTCACCGAATTCTGCGGACATTTCATATTCCATTCCGTCGGGAGCCGTGATAACCGCCTTAACTGACAGCTCCTCGGAGCATTTCCTGCCTGCGGTCACTTCAATGCTAAGTCCAACAACGCCCTCGCTTACCCGGCTGTGATCCTGCCTTACATATACCCCGTCAATAATTCCGCCCTTAACGCCGATAAGCTCCACGTCACGCCATATGCCCATATCGGGGAGCTTGGGACCCCAGTCCCAGCCGAACATATAATGCGCCTTTCGGATATGAGGATATCCCGCAATAGTTGATGCCACGCCCCAGAGCGGCTCCTTTTCATTCTTCTCACGGATAAATTTAAGGGGAGAGAAGATATTCACCCTCAGCACATTGCCAACAGGTCTGATAATGTCCGTAACATCAAAAACATATTCCCTGTGCATATTCTCCGCCGTACCGATGACAGTTCCGTTCAGAACTATCTCGGCAAGAGTGTCAATGCCGTAAAATTTAAGCAGCAGCCTGTCCGAAGCCATCATCTCATCATCAGCATCGAAGCTCCGTTCAAAAGCCACGTCCCTGTCGGAAATATCCGTTGAAATGTATTCATTCTCACGGTAATAAGGGTCGTCCATAAGACCCTCTCTGAGCATTGCCGAATACAGCGAGCCGGGAACCGATACGGGGATACGAAGCTTTTCGGGTTCGTTTATATCAAAGAGAGTCCATTGTCCGTTAAGAGATATTGTCATATGTATACCGTCCTTTCAAAGCTTTATTCTTTTTTATTTATTCTTTAATGCCAAAATCCATTATCCGATAATTCACTATTTTTCATTATAGCACATCTGTTTCTGATTGTCAATAGCAAAATAAAAATTTCCCGAAAAATTTTTCCGGGAAATCGTAAAAAGCTTTATTATTTTTCTCCCCATTTAAGTTCGCAGTTGCCCATAAAGAAATGAGCAAACTCCTCACGGGTCATATCACGAAAATAAGTCTCAATGACCCTGCAAACACCGCCGTGACAAACAAGCAGAATATTTTTATCGGGATATTTCTCATACAGCTCGTCGATAAGCCCGTAGACCCTGTTCACAAGGTCAAAAACCGACTCGCCGCCCCCTGCCATACGGCAGCCGAATTCCAGCTTGCTTTCGAGAAAGCCCTCTGCGTCACGGGGCTTGCCCTCGAAGCTGCCGTAATCCCATTCTCTGAGCCTGTCATCGTAAACAGGCTCTATGCCAAGAGCCGAAGCCGCATAACCCGCCGTGTCCCTCGCCCGTTTCATCGGCGAGCAGACTATCATATCAATATCCCTATGCTTTGCCGCAAGCCTGTCAGCAAGCGCTTTTGCCTGTAAACGCCCCTTTTCGCTCAGCTCAATGTCCGTCCTTCCGCAGATGATGTTCCTGCTGTTCCATTCGGTCTCACCGTGTCGGGTAAAGTAAATTTTCATAGTCTTGACCTTTCCTTGCGTTAATAAATCACATCTGCTTTATAAATCCAAACATTCCCTCATTGCCGTCACCGATAAAATCCTCGGGAGTGTCGGGCATAGGGTGCTTCTCATTGAAAAATTCAACAATATGAAACTTGCAGACATTAACATAAAAGTGAATGTTCCTTCTGTCAAAATAGGGCGTGCAGGTCTCCCACACCTTGGTTTCGGGATACCGTTTTTCCAGCTCATACCATATCGCCTTGCCGATACCCCTGCTCTGCACTACGCTGCTCACGAAAAGCAGATCAAGATGATTATGCCCCGTTTCTTCATCAATAACCACAACAGCACCGCCCACAAATTCTCCGTCAACAACAGCCTTGTATGCCGCAGAGCCTTTTGCGTTCAAAGAATGGTCAATATCCTTTTCGGGCAGAACAGTCTTTTCTGTCCTGCCGAATTTATCCTCAAAGCCCTTCTGAAAAGCTTCCATCGCCATTTCTTTAAACTCTTTCAAATCAGCTTCGGTAATGCGTGTCAGTTCAAAGTTCATTTTAAATTTCTCCGCCTTTAATCAGTGTATTCCCATTTCACCGCAAAATCTCTGTATCTCGAGAGCATTTTCATCGGTGCTTGTAATAATGCTGTCCCCGTCCGAGCAAATTGTCACAAGCTTGTAGTCCGAGGTCACAGCGTAAATGGTATGCTGCCCCGCATCGCAGGCGGCGCTTTCGGATAGCATCTTAGCTTTCCTGTCAGCCCCGTCCGCAAGCTCACGAATTTTTTTCAAAGTATCTTTGACGCTGCTGTCGGAGGCGTCAGGCTCTCCCTCAGAGCATATTTCCATTAGCGCAGAGACAAACTTTTCATCGGAGTCGATCTCCTCTCCGTTATAGTTTTCCGCACCAAAATCATAGGAATACACATTTCCGCTCATATCAATGACCTTGCCGCTGTGCTGATATCCCCACGCCCAGTTTCTGTATTCGGTGATAAGCGCAATGTCCACCGTATAGTCACTTACATCGTATTCCTCACGTTCCGAAACATTCTCCTCCTTTGCAATAAGCCTTTCCATAAGGGAGTATAGTGAATATTCCTCGCCGCCCTCCGAGCGCACACAGAGAGTGTCCTTGCCGTAACCCGAGTTTCGGATAAGATATGACGCCGACGCTCCGTTTTCGGTAAACCTTGCCTCTTTGTATGCATACCTGTTTCCCGCCTCGTCGGTCAATGTGAGATACACATCATCGCAGCTGACGTTAACATCGTAAAATTTCTCAGCGTCAACCGCAGACAGGGCTTCGGTAAGAGCGATAAACTCCTTTACCGCCAAGATATCCTCTTCATCGGTTATATCTCCCACGTACATTGTCCTTGTATTGGTCTCCTCGTCGTAAACGGAAACAAAACCGCTTACAGTATATCCCGAGATATCACGCTCCGACAGCTTTACGGGCAAAAGCGCAGGGTCCTGCCATTCGGTCTCCGAAACGCTCTCTGTGACCTCTTCCGTTTCTGCCGATGTTTCCGTTTCGGTAATACTTTCCGTCTCGGTAACGCTTTCGGTATCGGTGACACTTTCCGTCACAGAAGTTTCCGATCGAGCGGAACAGGCAGAGAGAAGCAGCATTGCCGCAAAAAGCGTCATTGCTGCAGGGATAAAACTCTTAGCGATATTCATACTAAAGACCTCCCGATGTTATTCGTTACAAAACAAACAACAGCCGCAGGGAAATTTTGTCACATCATTTGTAAATTTTTTATTAAAAAGCCGAAAGCGCAGCAAACTCCGCCGCTTTCGGCTTACAGTTTATGTTATCAGTCAACCAGCTCGGGGTCGAAGCTTTCCTTCCAGGGAAGACCCCACTTGTTCAGAGCGTCCATAAAGGGATCGGGGTCAAATTCCTCAATGTTGTAAACGCCGGGCTTTTTCCACTTGCCCGTCATAACCATCATAGCACCGATCATAGCAGGAACGCCCGTGGTATAGGAAATAGCCTGAGAACCTACCTCCGCATAGCATTCCTCGTGAACGCATACGTTGTAAACATAGTAATTAACAGGCTTGCCGTCCTTAACACCCTGCATAATGCAGCCAATGTTGGTCTTTCCCTTTGTTCTCGGGCCCAGACTTGCGGGGTCGGGAAGAACAGCCTTTAAGAACTGGAGAGGAACTATCTCCATACCGTTGTAATTTATAGGCTCGATAGAGGTCATACCCACGTCCTCAAGGCACTTGAGATGTGTAAGATAAGACTGTCCGAAGGTCATAAAGAAGCGTATGCGCTTGATGCCCTTGATGTTGAGAGCAAGTGACTCAAGCTCCTCGTGGTGAAGAAGATACATATCCTTTTCGCCTATCTCGGGGAAGTTGTAAACTCGCTTTATCTCCATAGGCTCGGTCTCCACCCACTTGCCGTTCTCGATATAGGAGCCTTTTGCGGAGACCTCACGGATATTTATCTCGGGGTTGAAGTTTGTGGCAAAGGGATAACCGTGGTCGCCTGCATTGCAGTCGAGAATGTCGATGTAGTGTATCTCGTCAAAGTAATGCTTCTGTGCATAAGCGCAGAATACGCCCGTTACGCCGGGGTCAAAGCCGCTTCCGAGAAGTGCTGTGATACCTGCCTTTTCAAACCTCTCACGGTATGCCCACTGCCAGCTGTATTCAAACTTTGCTGTGTCCTCAGGTTCGTAGTTTGCGGTGTCCACATAGTCCACTTTGCACTCAAGGCAGGCGTCCATTATGGTAAGATCCTGATAAGGAAGAGCCACATTGATACAGATGTCGGGCTTGAACTCCTTCATCAGAGCCACAAGCTCCTCTACTTTGTCAGCGTCCACCTTAGCGGTAGAGATTTTTGTCTTTGTCTGCCCCTGCAGCTTTTCTTTAAGAGCGTCGCACTTGGACTTTGTGCGGGACGCTATCATAATTTCCTCAAACACCTCGGAATTCTGACAGCACTTGTGAATAACAACGCTTGCCACGCCTCCGCAGCCGATTATCAGAGCCTTACCCATTTTAAGATTACCTCCGCTGTATTTATATTATCCGCAATGACAAAAAAAGCATTGCTCTTAAAAATAATTATACCACATTTTTTCGGGCAATGCAATTATTATTTTGTAAAATCGGAGTAAGTTTACGGACGTATTTCTTCGGAGCTTTTCCGTCTGACCACCGCAAGCCGGTATATCATTCCCCCCAGAAGATATGCAAGTATATCAAAGGGGTCTGAGACCGTATCGCTCCGAAACAGAGGTGCGGCATATTCCCAGAATATCCCCGCCCCAAGAAGCAAAGCTTCAATGTACAAAAGCTTGTTTATCCCCCGAAATCCGAGGAGCAGCAGGATAATATTTGTAAGCGACATAAATGTAACGCTTCCAACGATATCATTAAAATAGCAGCACAGGAAATATTTCAGCGCTCCCTCGCCGACTCCGTTCCTGAACGCACGGTTTATAAGATATGCTCCGAAGGAAACTGCGGCAGCCGGGATATTTTTCTTCATCAGCCCTCTATCGCAAATGCAGCGATCATAATGCCTATCAGAAGAATAGCAAGGATTATGCGTATAGGATCCCAATGATAGGAATTTTTATTGATCACAGTTATGGGCTTTTCTTTATCTTCTCCATTTAATGAAGCTCCGCACTTGGAGCAGAACTGGCAGTTGTCATCATTTGCCTGACCGCATTTTGAACAGTATTTCATAATGATCTCTCCTTCTGAAGTTATTTACATCATTATAAAACAAAATGCGGCAGATTTCTACAGCTGACAGCTGAATAATGCAGATAAAAAACCGCCTGTCAATACGCCTTAAAGCGCATCGGCAGGCGGATATGTGCAGTCTGAAAACGAACGATTTTAACCCAGCTGCTTTATCTGATCGTCAGCCTCCTGAACGAGCATAGTAACTACATCGTTTATCTCGTCTCTTGTGGTTGCCCATTCGTGTCCGTGGAAAGCGGCACGCAGACCGATCTCGGAGCCGCCGTCGGTGGTAAGAGAAGCAACATCGGAAGAAATTCCCGTAGCAAGGTCAACAACGGGATACTTGGCAGCAAGCTCGTTTATCTCCTTGTTGCGTGCGATAAGCTCGTCGGACCACTGGTAGTCGTCTCTGAGCTTCTGATCGCCGATAGCGATAGCCTCGTCATTGGTGTTTGCAAGACGTGTGCACTCGGCAAAGAGAGCAACGCCTGTAGGGTTAGCAGCGCCCTTGCATATTACCCAGCCGTCCAGAGTTGCAGACTGATAAGGATCGGAGCCTGCAGGAGAAGGAACGGGAGCAAAGCCCAGATCATCGGGAGATATCTGTGTTGCCCAGGTATCGGGATTAGCCTGAACGTCCCAGGAGCCTACAATGTAGAAAAGCTCCTTGCCCTCGCCCATAAACTGAGGCTGGATATTCCAGTCATAGAGGGAAAGGTCAAAAACAAGTCCCTTGCTGTAAAGCTCATAACTCCAGTTCATCGCTCTCTCGATAGTGGGGTCGCTCAGATTAACGGTAAGAGTACCGTCAACAGAGGAAACGGAGGGAACGCCTGCGGAAAGGAGAAGCGCCTTTTCATTGAACCAGCCGTCAAGACCGTACTGTTCATTATCGGGGTCAACAAAGCTTTCAAGCATAGATGTAAAAGTATCCCAGTTCCACTCGCCGGACTTGTAAAGCTCCCAGGGATCGTCAAAGCCCTGCTCCTCAATGGTCTGCTTGTTATAAAGGACTATCTGCTCTGCGGAAACGCTGTTAACAAGCTCGTAGTGCTTGCCGTTGAAATTGTATATCTCCATAGCGGGCTTCATATCAGTCCAGAGAGGAGAGTCCATATCTATGTATTCGTCTATCGGCTGGAACATTCCGTTGATAACGCCCTTGGGGAGCGCAGCGGTGTCGCAGGGGAAGAAGTCTATTCCCTCGCCGCCCAGAACGCTTGTGGAAAGGTCGGAGTAGCGGCTGTTCCAGGTGGTGGGATACCACTTTACCTCACCGCCGTACTTGCTCTTGAAAAGGTTAAGGGGAACGGACTCGGAGTTGCCTGTGCCCGAAGGGTTAAGGTCGTAGTGAGCAAGCCACTTGATGGTCTTGTTCTCCAGCTCCACGTCACGGAGATTTTCCGCAGCCACTTCATCGAGAGTTTTCTGGTCGTCCTCTGCCAGAGTTTCCGAGTTGATCTCAACTGTGACCTGAGTGGTGGTTTCCATAGTGGCTTCCGTAGTCTGCTCCTGCGAGCCGCCGTCTCCGCCGCAGGCAGTAAGCCCCATCGTCAGAGTCAGAGCGCAAAGCCCTGCAATCGTTTTCTTCACATTCTTCATTTCAAACATTCCTTTCATTCTCCCAAGCTTTATTTATTATAAAGCCTATAAAAATATTTTACCATATTTATCATAAAATGTCAAATGTTTTTGTTTATTTTTTAATTCTTTCTTTTCTGCATTCTCCCAATAAAGTAATAATATTCTGTAAAAATATTTTTAAATTTATATTATCTGACTTTTTTCGACAATTTTTTTATTCCAATTTGTTTTATAATCCCAATTAAGGGAAAAAATGAGTTATAATATAAAATATATGATTATATTTAGAAAAAGCGTAATTCGCTGAAAGGATTGAACCATTCTATATGAACTACATAGCAGCCGAACGTCTGAGAGCGCTCCGTGAGGACAACGACTATACCCAAAGGGAAATTGCAGCCCTGCTCAAATGCTCTCAGGTCAGCTATTCACATTATGAGATCGGACGCCGTGATATACCCCTTGAGCACCTTGTCACCCTGTCCGAGTTTTACGGCGTAAGCGTGGACTATATCCTCGGCGTTACCGACTCCAAGCAGAGATATCCCGAAACTTCAAACCCTAAAGATTAAGCTCCCCTGCCTCTCCGGCTTTCTATCTTCTCCCTGATAAGGGTGTACGCCGCCGACACAAGAGGTATGCCAAGCATTATCCCTGCCGCTCCCCAAAGCTCCGCACCTGCGATAATAGCCGCTAAAATGAGTATAGGCGGCAGACCCACGCTCTTTCCCACCACCTTCGGGTAGATAAAATTATTTTCAAGCTGCTGGAGTATTATGATGAACACAAGAAACCACAGGGCTGAGGAGGGCTTTACAAGAAAGAGTATCAGCGCTGAGGGTATAGCTCCCGCAATAGCCCCTGCCACAGGCACAAGAGCCGTAACCGCAATTATAGCACTTATGAGCAGAGGATAATCAAAGCCGAAGAGCACCATTCCCATAAAGCAGAGAGTACCGAGCACAGCCGCTTCCGACAGCTGACCCGCTATAAAGCTCACAAAACAGGAGTTTACAGCGGATATCACACGGGCGGCTTTTTTGTATGTCCCGTCGGATAATGCCGCCTTTGCCGCCGAGCTTACAAACTCGAGGAGCTGTTCCTTCTGGGCAAGGATATATACCGACAGCACCGCTCCCACAAGAAAGGAAGCCGCACCTTTCAGGAAATCCGCCGTGACCTTATAGGTACGGTCAAAAAATCCGGGCAGACGAAGGGATATCTGCTCAATAAGACTGTCAAGGAGCTTTACGAGAGCGGGAGTGTGCGCCGCACCGCTTTCATACCGCCTGCGGAAATCGCTGTAATAGCCGTCAACGCTGTTAACAAAAAGAGCGGCGCTTTCCCAAAGCTTCGGCAGTATAAGCACACCTGCGGCGGCGATAACTCCCGAAATTATGAGATATACAAGAACTATAGCCGCTCCTCGGGCGGCTTTTTTGTTCATTCTCCTGCCAAAAAAGCCCTCAAAGCGGCATACCGCAGGGTCAATGACCGCCGCAAGCAGGATACCCGTGATAAAGGGGGCAGCAGCGGAAAATATCAGCGAAACCGTCCCCATAACATCATCGGGTCGGATAAGCAGCGCCAGAGCCAGAAAGACAAGAAGCCCCGGCGCAAGGTATTTTTTATAGCTTCGTCTCATATCTCCTCCCGGCAGGCAGGCTGAGCCTGCAGCCGCTCGTTCTGTAATTTTTTGGGGCAGCAAACTGACGGCTCGGTAACGATACAAATAAGCTGCCCCAAATTATTACTTATATTATGCTCTCCCTTCCCTCCCGTATTCTTTATTATTTATTCTTTATTCTCTATTCTTTATTCTTTAAATTTCATTCTTTAAATTTCTTTATTTACTATTTAACTCTATTCTCTATTCTAAAATTCTCCTTTTCCAATTTATTGTCAAAAAAAATATCTCTCCCCCTTTGCAAAGGAGAGAGACAAATCATATCACACAACGCCCATAAAATATTCCACAGCAATAGCCACAATGACCACCAGCGCCGAGATGATAAAGCCGTGGAGCATAGGAGCAAACCCCGATTTTTTCATATCCTTGAAGCTTGTTCCAAGCCCAATAGCCCCGAGAGCCGCTATCATAAGGAACTTGCTTATTTCCTTCATACCGTGGGAAACTGCCGCAGGGATAAGTCCGACGCTGTTTATTACCGCAAGACCTATAAAGCCCAGGATAAAGAGGGGAAGTATCTTTGTTATGTGGAGCTTTGCCTTGACGCTTTCACCGCCCTCTGCAGCCGCTTCTTTCCGCTTGATGTGAGCGCTTATGAGCGCAAATACAATGACCGTGGGGATAATTGAAAGGGTACGGGTGAGCTTTACCATCGTGGCAAAATCTCCCGCCGCCTCTGAAAATGCATAGCCTGCCGCCACCACGCTGGAGGTGTCGTTAACGGCGGTGCCTGCCCATAAGCCGTATGCCATATCCGAAAGCCCCATCGCCCTGCCGAGAATAGGGAACAGCACTATCATAGCCATATCAAAGAGGAAGGTTGCAGACATTGAGTAAGCAATGTCATTGTCGTCTGCGTCAATTACGGGGGCAATTGCCGCAATTGCCGAGCCGCCGCATATTCCCGTGCCTGCGGAAATGAGATTTGAGAGCTTCCAGTTGATTTTAAGAGCCTTGCCCACAAAGTGACCCACTCCGAAGCAGGTGAGCAGGGTGAAGAACATCACGCAGAGGGAAAGCTTTCCCACCTCAAGCACAACGGCAATATTAAGGCTTGCGCCCAGAAGGATAATGGCGAATTTCAGCATTTTCTTTGATGTGAATTTAAGTCCCGGCTCAAACTTCTCCCCAGGGCGGCGGATACCGTTTATTATCATTCCGATGAAAAGTGCGATGACCGAGGCTCCTATAAGATGAACGGGCAGCAGACCCTCTATAAATTTTGCGGCTGCCGCAATCACAAGGGCTAAAGCAAAGCCCGGCAGCAGAGCAACTATTTTTTTGACGGTGTTCATATAAAAATCTCTCCTTAAACAATATTATTTGTTCCGATATCTTGATTTTATCATAGACTTGTGATAAAATCAAATTATCATTTGATATCAGATGATAAGAAAAATTTATCATAGGAGAGTTTTTGTTATGATAGATGTGCGGATAGAGACCTTTCTGACCCTATGCAGGCTGATGAATTACCGAAAGACCGCCGAGGAGCTTAATATGACCCAGCCTGCCGTTACCCAGCATATCCATTACCTCGAGGATCACTACGGCTGCAGGCTGTTCATCTATGACCGAAAGAGCCTTAAAATGACAGCCGAAGCGGAGCTTTTAAAAAAATACGCCGAGAACATTTACTATCAGGAGAAAAAGCTGAAAACGGCACTTGCGGACAAAAGCTGCCGTCAGCTATCCATAGGAGCCACCAAAACTGTGGGCGAATACGTTATAGCAGAGCATATCGGCAGCTTTCTTAAAGAGGAAACAAACCGCATTTCCGTAAACATCGACAATACGGAAAACCTGCTTCGGGCGTTGTCCGAGGGGAAAATCGACTTTGCGGTGATAGAGGGCTTTTTTGACCGCAGCCGATACGCTTCAAAGCTGTACCGCAGGGAGCCTTTTGTGGGGATATGCGGAAAAGACCACCCCTTTGCGGGACGGGAAGTCACCCTTGAGGAAGCAATGAGAGAGCACCTTTTTGTCCGTGAAGAAGGAAGCGGCACAAGGGAGATACTCGAGCAGCTTCTTACCGAGCAGAACCGCTCGCTTTCGGAATTTAAGAAAATAAGCGTCATAAGCAGCTTCGGACTTACTTCAAAGCTTCTGTCCGAAAACGGCGGCATAGCCTTTGCATACCGTGCCGCAGGAGAAAATGACCCGAGGCTCGGAAGCTTTAAAATAAAGGGACGGGATATTGTGCGTGAGTTCAACTACGTTTATCTCGACACCCCATTTTCCGAAAGCGATGCGGAATATTTCGACACATTCCGAACAAAAAAATAGGCAAAATCACCAAAGTCCCTCCTGCCCATTTTTTCCTTAAACTGCCGAGATAAACGGGAAAATAAGGCAGTTTGGCCATACCTGCATTTTATACATTCTTACCATTGACAATAAAAAAAATATATGATATACTGTAATAAAAAGGTAATTGTCAACGGCTTTAATGACACATTACAAAAAATGCACAAATAATATTCTTTTTAGAATTATTATTTAGCAGGCTGAGCCTGCAGCCACTCGTTCTGTAATTTATTTTGGCAACAGGCTGACGGCTCGGTAACGATACAAATAAGCTGCACCCCAAAAATTTATTTATAAAAGATTTTAAGGAGGAAAAAAATGAAACTCAACAAACTCAAACGTGGCATTGCCGCTGTAATGACTGCAGCAATATGTCTCAGCGCTATACCGGCTCAGTTCGGTATAACTGCCGCAGCAGCTGATGACAGCTATAAAATCACTGTTGCCACCAACGGCAACGGTACCGCTGCCGCAGATCTCACAGTTCAGACAATCGGCGGACAGGTAACACTTACTGCCACACCTGCCCAGGGGTATCAATTTGACCATTGGGAGATCGCTTCGTCTGATGCAGGTCAGGGAAATTCATCATACTCCAAAACCGCAAACGTTGTATTTGTTCTTGATACAACAGCCTCTATGGACGATGAGATCGAACAGGTCAAAGATAACCTTATCACTCTGGTTCAGTCCCTTGACGCCAAAGATATAGGACTTAATATGTCCATCATCGCATACAGCGATATTAAACATATCAAGAATTCGACTGTGTATTACACATTTGCCAACGGTACCCACTGGACGACCGATGTTAATGAAGCTGTTACAATATTCGGCAGCATCAAAACCGGCAGCGGTTACTCTGAAACTCCTACCGATGCATTCTCACAGCTCGTTACAAGTGACGGTTCTCTGAATTTCCCTTCAGGCTCTCCTAACAACTACATCTTCTTATTAACCGATGAAGGTTATAGTGAGCTTAATGACAGTTCCAAGAACCAGTATCCTATGGCGACCTGGATCGATAAGTTCGTTGCAGCTAATGTAAAGACTTCTGTAATCACTACAGAATACGAATATAAAAGAGAAACTTATAAAGACCTGTACGAAAAGACAGGCGGTATTTATATTGACATTGACTCGGAAGACTACAGCAAGCTGATGCAGGACTTCTCGGATTATCTCGATCAGACAGCCGTAGGATATAGTGAGACCTCTTTTTCAAATCCTGCTAAATTTAATATGCCCAAATGCAACATCATTGCAACGGCATACTTCAAGCCCGTTCCCAAGAATACTTACAAGAGTACTTATTCGATCAAGACTATCACCAACGATCACGGCAAAGCATATGCAAGCAAGAGCACCGCATACGCAGGCGAAAGCATCAAGATCACCGCAACTCCCGACAAAGGATATGTTCTTGATTCTATCAAGTGCACCAAGGGCGGCGCAGTTCTGAGCGGCGATACTTTTGTGATGCCTGAGTCAGACGTTGTTATCTTCGTATCTTTCAAAGAGGATACTTCAGAATATCTGCTCACAGCACATCCTTACTCCTATGTATTCAGCTATGATACAGAAATGAACCTCATTGAAACAAACTCCAACCGTGATTTCAGCAGCTATCCCGAGTATGTTTCCATCAAGATCGACCTGGGCAGCGACTATGCAGGCAGAACAGGCAGGATCTGCGCCGGCAGAAAGTCAGACAGCAATGTCATCAAGGCCGTGACCCTCGATGAGAACGGCTGCTATGTATTCAAGGCAGGCATCAAGAAGAACTACTCTTTTGTATTGGACGACTGATTTGATTTGGTACAGTATTGCTGACATATTACAGTAAGACAATATAAGCATAATATCCTCACTTGCGTTTCAGCAGGTGAGGATATTTTTTATTCGGCATAATAGCCAAAACTGCTCCTTCCGATTTTTTCCTCAGACTGTTGAAATTTATCGGGAAATGTGATATAATAAAATTAAACTTTCAAAAGCCCTGTCCGGGCTATCAAAAAGAAAAAGAAACGAACAAGAGATATATTAAGAATACAGGAGAACCAATGAAAAAGAAAAGATTATCCGAACGGCTCGCCGCCCTTGCCTGCGCCGCTTTAATGTCGGTGCCCCTGTGGGGAGATATGAGCGAAGCCATTTCATTCGGCACTTACGCTTCCGCCGAAAGTGAAGCGGTGTATGAAGAAATTGTACCCGAGGTGCAGAGGGACGAAGAGCTTGAAACCTTTACAGAGCCTGAGTATGCCCCTATGTTTGCCTTTCCCGACGAAGTGAGAGGAGTATACATAAATCCCGAAAAGGATTTTCCCCTGACGGACGAAAACGGCGAGCAGCTTTCCGAGGAGGAAATAGCCGCAGGGATAGACAAAGCTCTCGACGCCGCTCAGGACAAGAGCCTTAACACCGTTATCATCAGCACTTCCGACGAAAACGGGGTCTACTACAGCCTTGACGTGAACAAGACCGCTGTCCGCTCCCCCGCCGAGCTGTGCGTGGAAAGAGCCGCCGACAGAGGTATGTATGTTTATGTTACATTCAATATAAACTCCGCTCTTTCGGGAATTACCGAGGAGACTGCCAAGGCAAGGATAGACCGCCTTGCCCTTACCGCCCACAATTTCACCGTAAAATACCCCGTGGACGGCATTATAATCGACGGCTATTATTCAAAAAGAGACGGGGCAAGCTTTGCAAACTACATTGAAAACGGCTCCGGAATAGGCTATGACAACTGGCTCCTTGACAACGGAGCATATGTGTTCAGCCTTGTTTCCGATGCTGTCCGCAGGACAAGCAACAGCGTTCCCGTAGGCATTTCAATAAACGACATATGGGCAAATTACACCACCAAGGAAGAAGGCAGCGAGACCTCCGTAAACTTTGAAGCCCTTACCGACGGCTATGCGGACACTCTGGGATATATAGAAAAGGGTTATGCGGATTTTATCCTCGTTAAAGCAGAGGGCTCATTTGCCAGCGAAACTATGCCCTTTGAGGACGTGGTGGGCTGGTGGAACGAAAAGGCTCAGTCCGCAGGCATACCTATGATGGTGGATCACATCAACGAAAGAGTATGCACCGATTACACAGGCTGGGGCTCCCCCGACGAGCTTGTAAAGCAGGTCATCAAGGCGGACGAGTATGACGCCTGCATAGGCAGCGTTTTCAACTCTCTTTCCTCTCTCGAGGCAAATACCGAAGAGTCCACATCTGTGCTTGTAAAGCATTTTAACGACCAGATAGACAGAGAAGGCTTAAACAACGAGCTGGAAATGACCCTTCCCCTTTCCACCACATTCAAGACCGAAGAGCCTACCGTAATATTCGCAGGCTCATTCGACCCGAATTTCACAATTTACTTCCAGGGCGAACCTATCGAACTGAACGAAGCGGGACGATTTTACTTCAATATGGACCTTGACGTTGGCGTGAACACTTTCACATTCAAGAACAAGGGCAAGACCGTTACCTACAAGATAACAAGAACGGTGAATGTACTCAAAAGCGTTGAGCCCGATGTTTCAGAAATGCGTGTTGAGGAGCAGTCTGCCATCACACTCAGCGCAGTTGCATACAAAGGCTCCGAGGTAACTGCCGAGATAAACGGCAAATCCGTTGAACTGAAGCCCGTTGACGGTCAGACGGACGAGCTTGACCCCAACTCCAACTATACAAAATATATTGGCACATACATTGCCCCGCAGGGCATAAAGGGACAGGATATTGATCTCGGAAACGTTACCTTCTACGGTACATATCACACCAAAACAGGCGACTTCAACGAGAGCAGAACAGGCAGCCGCATTATCGTGAACGCCCTTGCCGAAATTCTCAACGACTACAGCGGAGATCTTCTTGAGATAAAAAATGACAACACGATGGTTTATGACGCAAAGACCACAAGCACCAACCCCACTCCCGATATGGCACGTCTCCCCGCAGGCACTCTCGATTATCAGGTAAAGACCGTAAGCTACTCGGGAACGGACTATTACCTTACAAATTCCGGCAAGAGAATAAGGGTAAGCGACGTAAATGTCCTTGACAACAAGCCCTTAGGCTCAAATCCCATAAGCGTGGCAAGCGCCGCAAAGGACGGTACAGACACCGTTATAAAGCTTCGCACAAATTCAAAGGTACCCTTTGCAATGTCCTTTACGGGGGTAAACTACAACAGCGGAAACAACGGAAATTACTATGTATCCTCATTTAACGCCACCGCTCTTGTCATCACCTTCGACTACGTTACGAGCATATCCGCAAGCAGCATAACATTCCCCGACAGCGCAGTATTCACCGAGGGCATCTGGGACACCTATGAGTCGGGCGAGCTTACCAAAACAAGGCTCACTCTCACCCTCAGACAGTCGGGCATTTTCGGCGGCGTCACATCATCATATGACGATGAGGGCAATCTTACATTCAGATTTAACGGCTGCAGGAACTCTTTAAGCGGCGCAACTGTAGTCATTGACCCGGGACACGGCTATACGGGAGCTTCCACCTTTGACCCCGGTGCTGTGGGACACATCAAGGAGCAGGAGGCAAACCTTGCCATAGCAAAGCTTGTTACCTCAAAGCTTGAAGCGGCAGGCGCAAATGTTATCCGCTTAAAGACCGAAAGCGAGACCTATGTGACCGCTCAGAGAGCTTCTATTGCACGGCAGTATAATCCCGACCTTTTCCTTGCCATTCACTGCAACGCCGCAGGAGAAAGCGCAAGAGGTGCGGAAGCCTATTACTTTACCCCCTTCTCCCAGCCCCTTGCCGACCGCATTTCCGCCCGTATAGGCTCATATCTCGGAAGCTATGTGGATAATGCCGATGGTATGGACAGAGGAGAACAGTACAATTACTTCTTCGTTACCCAGCAGCAGGATTTCCCCTCTGTGCTTATCGAGTGCGGATTTGTTACCAACTACACCGAAGCAATGGCTCTGGCAAACCCCACACATCAGGACGGTATCGCTCAGGCGATCGTTGACGGAGCAGCCGATTACCTCGGCAGGTGCGGATATTCCTGCTACGGCGACGGCTCTGCCGATTTCACAAACAGCGGAGCGGTATATACCGAAAGCGTTCCCGAAGCAGTTCCCGCTACAGAGGGTACAAATATCCCTGCGGAACCCGAACAGCAGCCCATTACATCGGAGGATATCATTACAGTTCCTGCCGACCCTAATTTCGAAGATCCCTATGATCTGCTAAATCCATAAAAATAAAGGCAGGAGGCAAGAGATACAGATCATACTTGCCTTCTGCCTTTTTACGTTTTCCGCTTTCCCTTAATGACCTCTTGCCTCGGCACCTGCAGGCTCTCTGAACAGCAGGGTAATGCACCACACCGCCGAAAGCGCTACTAAGATATACACCACTCTGCTGAGAAGTGCGCCCGTTCCGCCGAACAGCCAGGCTACAAGGTCAAAGCTGAATATTCCCACAAGACCCCAGTTAAGTCCGCCGATGATGAGCAGAACAAGAGCTATCTTGTCAAACATATTAAGACCTACTTTCTTATAGTAAAATGAAACGCCGATAAACCTTAACCTTAAATATCAAGTTCTCTATCGGCGTTTCCGCAAACCCGAGGAATTTCCTCGCTGTTATTATCTGAAAATAAATATTGTTTATACGCCGAATATTTTTCCAAATTACTAAAGAATTTCCATTATTATGCCGATATATATTATATATTACAGAATTTCAAACAAATTGACGGAGGAGCAGCATTTTGAAAACAAAAGAGACAAATCAGCTATTTTCAAAAATATTTGTAGACGGCACCGCAGTCACAAACAGGATAAAATACACCATTCTTCAATGGGGCGCTGCTGCAATACACTTTACCCTTATTTTTATCTTTGCTTCGCTTGGCGTCAAGATAATGGCAGTATTTAATATTGTCAGCACCATATGCTATGTACTCTGCGGAATACTTGTAAAAAAAGAACGTTATATCCTGTTTTACTACATAGCCTTTGTTGAAATATGTCTGCATTCCTACACAGCCACCATCCTTGTGGGCTGGGCGCCGGGATTTCCACTGTACATCATCGGCATAATGCCCGTTATCTTCTATATGCATTTTTCCCTGGACGAAAGCGCAGGACTTCACGAATCGCTGCTTATCGGTCTTTGCTGTCTGATGACCTTTGTGGTCTGCAAGATAATCTCATATAGGATCGAGCCGTTATACATCATCTCGGAAAAAGCTTCAATGTACCTTTACATTTTCAACACTTTCTGCACCTTTGCAATACTTCTGTTTTTCTCCCTGTTTTTCCTGCGTGAGATACAGTTTTCAAGATCGGTACTTGAGGAGCAGAACGCAAAGCTTGACAAGATCGCAGGCATCGACGCTCTCACAGGTCTTTACAACCGCAGAAGTATGGACAAGATACTTAGCAATGCTGTAAATTCTGGCAAGACCTTTTCTGTTATTATGTGCGATATCGACGATTTCAAGCAGATAAACGACGCTTACGGTCACAACAGCGGAGACGAGGTGCTTAGACGGCTTTCCGAGGCTGTAGTCTCACTTCTCCGTGAAAATGATTATGTATGCAGATGGGGCGGCGAGGAGATACTTATCCTTGCAGGAGGCACTCCCCTTAGCGGTGCAGCTTTAGTTGCAGAGCGAATAAGAGCCCATATCGAAAATATGGATATCATATGCGAGGATAATACGATCAGATGCACCATCACAGCGGGCGCCTCCGAAAGCACAGAGGCAGGCACTATCGAGGAGATGATAGGTCTTGCGGACGAACGGCTTTACTGCGGCAAGAAATCGGGAAAAAATACGGTTATCTGGGAATAAGCAAATATCCCCTTTGGACAGATACATAAAAGAGCATCTGTCCAAAGGGGATATTTATTTTTCGTGATATCAGGCATCTTTCGGCAGTATTTCCAGCAAACGCTCCGCAAGCCTGCCCACAGCCGTTAAATTTACCTTGTCGCCCAAGTTGAAGTAGTGATCCACCTCGGTGTATAATTCGTAAAATCGGCGCTTGGACTCAAAATTCGGGCTCAGCTCCTTTTTCTCCGAGTATCTTTCAAGAAGCCCCAGCTCCCTGCCGCTTCCGCTGTCAAGCTGATACAGGTCAAATTCGCTGTCAGCCCAGCAGCAGTTAAGCGGGTGTATAACCGCCGCCACGTCCGTCCTGCGGTCATTAAGCAGTATGTTTCGGGTGGTATAATCGCCGTGTATCAGGCTGGCTTCCGTAATGGGTATGTCAAATATGCTGCCGAAGCATTCGATAGATCTTTTGAAAACCGATAATATCTCTTCGGTGAGCTGTCCCTTTTTCGTCAGAGCCTTTGCTTTTATGACGACCTTTTTGGCAATGTTAAAATAATAATCATGCCAGCTGGCAAAATATGTCTCCGCTCCCACAGGACCGAAGCCCGAGGGATTTTTTGTGCTGTGTACGGCGATGAGATTATCTGCGATCTTATCGGCTATGGCGTCACGGGAGCCTTCGGGTATCTCCGAAATATCCAGCACCCCTGCGTTAACGCCCTTTATGTACTCCATAAACAAAGCGTCATACTCAAGTCCCGACTGCGACCTCTCCAGAACGTAATATATTTTCGGCATTTTTATAAGGGAGTATTCGGTGAGAAGCTTTATCTGCTCCGCTTCCGCAGCCGCAATGTTCGGAAATCTGTACATCTTGACAACAAACATATAGGGCGGCTTGTCAAGGGATACAAGATATGCTTTTCCGTAATACCCTCCGCCCAGTTCGATAATGCTCTGCGGATACACATTGTAATGCTTTAAAACAGCCTTGCTGACAGCACCACGCATAAACAGTCCTCGCTTTCCTCCGGATATCCCTCCGATGTGCAGACGTCGGGATAAATTTTCCTATGTTATTATTATACCACCCTTTGGGCACAAAAACAATTCCAAAATATTACATCTTTTTTAAATTTGAACATTTCAATTTATTTTGCGATCATTCCCGCCGCAATGTTCAGATATTATGATAAGGTTATTTTAATTATAATACACAATATTTTTCCTTGTTATTGTGCAATAAATCTATTGACTTAATGTTCAGATTATTATATGATTATCATATGATAAAGCGACTGAAAAATTGTCGCATTAAATTGGAGGAGTATAATATGAACATCAAAAAAGCAGTATCGGCACTGGCAGCCGCAGTAGTTGCAGTAACTATGTCCGCAGTAAGCGTTTTTGCGGAGACCACCATTCAGCTTGACAGCGACTATGCAGGAAACTGGGGCGCAGGCGCCTACATACCCAAGGACGAGCTTGACGCTATCGGCGGAGACGTTAAGATCACTCTTAAAGTAGAGACCGTAGAGCCCGGAAACGAAAAGCAGTTCTTAGTAACTCCTATGGACTACAGCGCACCCGGCTGGCCCCGTATCACAAACAAGTGCACAGGGGATAACATCATCGCCAAGGAAGACCAGTTCATCGTTCTTGTACAGGGTGAGGACACCGTTGAGTTCGTAGTTCCCGAGGACGTTATCGCAGGCCTTACCGATAAGGACGGAGAGTGCGGCATTGGTTTCCAGGTATGCAACGTTATCGTTAAGTCCGCAAAGCTTGAAGCAGGCGAGTCTCAGAAGGCAAACAGAATAATCGACGACGACAATGTTATCCCCTACTGCTTCGGTGAATACGAGATGCCGGAAGAAGCAGCAGAACCCGCAGCCGAGGAAACTGCCGCAGCTGAAGAAGCTGAGACCACATCTCCCAAGACAGGCAATACCTCCGCAGCAGTTCTCGTTTGCATAACAGCTCTTGCAGGAACTGCAGCACTGGCAGCAAGCAAAAGAAAGTAACAAGTAATTTTACAAGATGCGCCGCAGCTCAGACTGCGGTGCTTTTTTTATCAAAATTTCAATTCATTTCTTGACAAATTTCGTTAAAAATGATATTATTAAGGTATATTATAAGCCGAGGTGCGTTAAATGCAGAAACAAGTTTTTCCGATAATAGGCGATGAAAAGGATCTCCCGTTTTATATTGTTGGTATCGGTGTGGAATGCTGGCAGTACCCCGTAAACCGCACGGGAGGATATGATTACCCCCAGATACTTGTGACCAAAGAAGGCGAGGGCGAAATTACGGTAAACGGCAGCACAGTAAAGCTCCCCGTCAATTCCGTGTTCTTCATACCCCCTCATCTCCCCCACGAATACCACTCCCTTTCCGACTCCTGGATAGTGAACTGGGTGTGCTTTTCGGGATTTGAAGCGGAACCGCTCCTTGAAAAATGGGGGCTTAATAAGTATGCATATTTTCTCTCGGCAGACACCGAAAGAATGAACCGCATAATCAGCAAGGCATATTACACTATAAAGAGCGATAAGATATACGGGAACCACTATGCTTCGGCGCAGCTTTACGACCTGCTCATCGAATACAGAAAGATCGCCGACAACAGGCAGTCTGAACTGACCTCGGTGACCACCGCTGCCCTTGCAGATGTGCTCCAGTACATCGAGGAGAAATATTCGGGCCCCATAAAGCTTGGAGACTTAGCTCAGATAGCAGGCATAACCGAGCAGCACCTCTGCCGCCTTTTCAAGAAGAATTTTCAGCTCAGACCTATGGAATATCTGGCAAAGGTACGTATCCAGCACGCAAAGGAAATGCTGGTCTATTCCGAAAAGAACATTTCCGAGATAGCCAAAGCCACAGGCTTTCCCGACAGCTCCTATTTCTCGGCGCTGTTCAAAAAGCACGAAGGCATTACCCCGGGCGAATATCGTGGAGTAAAATAAAAATACAGCAAAAAAGCGCTATGGAATGCAGCAGTCCATAGCGCTTTTTTGCGGCATTTCTGCCGGAGAAAAGGTGGAAATGAAAGATGAAGAAAAAAGCAAAATAAAATGGGTCTGTGCTGCATACATACCTTCCCCGCCGCCGTAAAGCGGCGGGTCATACGTATGCATATAAAGGAGAAATGTTTGAAAATCAAAGATTTTCAAACCGAGTTTTTGCTTTTCGGACTTACGTCCGGAAAGCAAAACTCTCAAGGAATAAGCTTGAATTATTTGTTCAGAGCGGCAAGCTCAGCGTTGTGTCTGATCTCAGCCTGCTCACGGCTCCACGCTTCGCACTGACCGTCGGGGTCGTACTCTGCGCACTTAGACTGCATTTCTGCAACAAGGTCGTTGAAGTCGTCATCGTTCTCGGCATAAATTGCCATCCAGGAATATGTTACGATGCAGTTCTTTACCTGCCCCCAGATGATCTCAAGCTCGTCGGAACGTGAGCCTGCGGAGTAGGAAGCGCCGCCGATAGCTGTCTTGTAGCTTCTGCCGTCAAGGTACTGGTCAACAGTTGTGCAGCCTGTGAAATCTCTCCAAGCCTGCTCTGTATCGCAGCTTGCTTCCTTCTGGCGGCTGATCCAGGCAGCAGGGTTATAAGTCTCACCGTTGGAATCGGGGTTAGTTGCGTCAATGGACCAGGTGGAGTTGCTGATAGCAAGGTAGCCGCAGCCGTCCTTGAAGGTTCCGCCGCCCCATTCATCGGGCATTGCAGTCTCGGAGTCGGTGAAGCACTTCTCGCCGAATTCTGTAAAGCAAGTGTAGCCGTTGTCATCATAGTACCAGTTGAGGTCCTTGGGACCGTATCTGAATGTCATATATCCCTCGGGAGTTGTAAGGTAATTGATGATAGCCATACAAAGCTCGGGATACTTGGTGTCAGCGCCGATGGACCAGATCCTGTTAACGCCCATTACGTTCATACCGTATGCAATGAGAGTTGCGTCCTCGGGAGTGAGGGTCATCATCATCTTGTTTTCAGCCTTGTGCTCGTCTGTGTTGTAGAGCTGAGAGCCTGCATAGTTGAAGATGGAGAAGAATGCGCCGCCTGCGGAGAATTTCTCTCTCATCTGGTCGTAGGTCTGAGTCATAGAGTTGGGGTCAACAAGACCGTTCTGATAGAGCTTGTTAAAGAATTTAAGGCTCTCCATATAGGGTCCGTCAGACTCAAGAGCAAAATGGAAATCGCCTGTCTCAACGTCATAGAGACCCATTTCCAGCTCATCATAGCCGTAATATGCGGAAGCAAATGCCTTAACGTACATTACCATATTGCCGTCCCAGTCGGGCCAGAGGGAAACTGCATATGTGGGATCGCCGTTGTCGTCTGTGGGACAGATCTCCTTCATCTGAGCCATAAGATCAACAAAATCGTCAAGAGTCTTCACCTCGGGACGTCCGAGCTGCTCGTAAAGATCCCATCTTACGTCCCAGGTGTACATAAAGGACTGGTGATCGTCGGGGCTTGTGGCAACATCGTGAGCAAAGCCAAGTACCTTTCTGCCCACGCCGTTAGCCTCGTTGATGTCCATATTCTTCTCAAGAGCGTAGGGCATATTTGCCTGAATGTTTGCGCCATAGTCGGAAAGGATATCGTCCTCGTTCCAGTCAAAAAGCTTGCCCTGCTCGGAAGCTCTCTTGTATTCGTCGCCGTCGCTGCCGAAGATAACGATATCGCCAAGGCTGCCTGACTCCATTCTTGTATCAAATGCACCGTCGGAATCGGGAATAACTGTTACCTCACAGTTGAACTTGTCCTTGAGTATCTTGCCGAACCAGCCTGTGAGCTTGCCCGAATAGTTTGCGGTCTGGCTGTAAATTGTAAGGGGATAGTCTCCTCGCCGTAAAGCTCCGCAAAGTTCTCAGTTGCAGTATTCTGAACGGAGCCGCCTTCTTCGGAAGCTGCCTCGCTGCTGTCGTCTCCGCCCTCGCCTGCAGTCTCGCCGCCTGCTGCAGAGGTATCTCCGCCGCTTGTTGAAGCGTTATCGCTTCCCGTTGTTCCGCCGCAGCCTGCAAAAGCTGTCAGAGAAAGGGATAGAGCCAGCAGAGCCGCTGTGATCTTTTTGATTTTCATAGTTCTCGATCCTTTCGTGAATTTTAATTGCGTTTGATTTTTTAAAGCGGATTTTTCCGCCGTATGTAAATGCTGTCAGCCCTTAACGGCTCCGAGCATTATACCCTTTTCAAAATATTTCTGCATAAAGGGATATACCAGAAGAATGGGTATGATCGTCACCATTGAAATGGTGTACTGACTGGTCTTGGTGCTTGCCGCATTTGCAAGCGCCGTAGTGTCCGAGCTTGAAGCGCCGTTTACCAGCGCAGCAAGGTTCGAGGACGAATTAAGGTAAACATAAAGCCTGTGCTGCATTGTGTACAGCTCGGGAGAGTTTGCATTGTAGATAAGGGAATCCTGGAAGGAGTTCCAATGGCCTACCGCTCCGAAAATGGTGATGGTGGCAAGAATAGGCTTGCTCAGAGGAAAAATTATTCTTCTGAATATGGTCCAGTAGCCTGCTCCGTCAATAAATGCGCTCTCCTCTATCTCGTGGGGGATAGATTCGATGTAGGTCTTTACAAGAATGATATTGTAGGGAGATACGATACAGGGAATGATATAAACCCAGAATGAATCGGTAAGTCCCAGCATTGACAGATTAAGGTAAAGAGGAATGAGACCTGCATTAAAGTACATAGTGATAACGATTGCACGATACCATATTTTTTTCTGCCAGAGCTGATCTTTTGTCATCAGATAGCCTGCAAGCGCAGAAGCGAAAACCGACAGCGCAGTACCGATAACAGTTCTAAGCAGAGTGATAAGGAAGGAATTCCAGAGGTCTCCCACATTTCCCATAGCAATATAATTGCTGAGAGTGATGCCCTTGGGGAGAAGTGTTACCGCTCCTGTGCGGACGTACTCGTTTGCGGAAATGGTGTTGATGAAAATGTAGTAAAAGGGGAAAATGCAGCTTAGCGTAAATAACCCGAAGAACAGGTAATTTAAAATATTGAAAATTATATCGCCCGGCTCAAATTTCTTTTTTGATTCTCTCGAAACGAACCGTGCTGTAAGACCGTTTTGTTTCTGTCCGCCGAAATCAAGATTATCCATAGCCCTTACTCCTTAAACAATACTTTCGCCACGGATAAGCTTGGAAATTCCGTTTGCGGCAAAAAGAAGAATAACGCTGATGACCGATTTTACCATACCGATAACCGTTGAGAGAGGTATGAGACCGTTTCCTATACCTAGGTTGTAAACGTAAAGGTCAAGGACTTCAATGGCATTTTTGTTAACGGGGTTGGAGAATACCAGATACTGATCCATTCCGTTTGTCAGGATATTCGCCACCGACATAAGCAGCAGCACCATATATGTGGGGATAAGTTCGGGAATGGTGATGTACCACATTTTGGCAAATCTTCCTGCGCCGTCCACGGTAGCTGCTTCATACAGCCCCTGGTCAATTCCCGAAATGGCAGCCATATAGATGATGGCGTTCCAGCCTAAGCTTTTCCACAAGCCCCAGGCAAGCATTTTGAGCCACATATGACTTGAGGACATAAGATAGTTGGTATCGGTGGGATTTCCGAGGCTTGTGAGCATAGTATTCACAAATCCGTCGGTGGAGAAGATAGCAAGGGCAATTGCGTAAACCAGTACCCAGCTTATGAAATTTGGTATGGTGGTAAAGGTCTGAACAAATCGGCGGAAGCGATTGTTCTTTATTTCCGAAAGAAGCACCGCAAACATCATAGGCACCCAGCTTGTAAGGATACCCATTCCACTCATTGCGAGAGTGTTTTTGATAACTCTCAGAATGTCCTTTTTGGTTGCGCTGTTCTGAAAGAGCTGAGTGAACCATTTGAAGCCCACAAAGCTTTCAGCGGTAAGGCTCTCGCCTGCCTTGTAGTCATAGAAAGCATATCTCCAGCCGAACAGGGGAAGATACGAGAAAAGGAATGTGAGAAGAAGTATGGGCAGAAGCATAAGGAACAAGCTGTACTTGTCCTCGATCTCGTATTTATCACCCTTTTCGGTCTGAGGAAGCCGCATAAGAGTTACTGCCGAAAGCGCAGCCACGGCAATGGAAGCGATTACATAAAAAGCGAAAGAACCGGGTAAAGCCGGCTGTATCTTATCAGGATTTGAGGTGCCGCTCACCATCTGATAGGCGGCATAGACACCTATCATCGAAAGGACTCCTCCTGCACCGCCTCCCGCAGAAAGCTTCAGCGCAAGCCGCTTCAGCTTGTTGTTTCCCAGAGACATACAGCCGCCTGCAACGGTAACTGCGGCGGAAATTATGTAGATAAGGCAGGAAGCAAAGAGAAATCTGAATGTACCCTCGCTTACCCAGCCTTTCATAAATGCACGTCCGAAGCTCTGAACAAGGGAATCATAGGAGATACCGCAGGTAAAGAGAGAAAGATTTTTGCCTATCATAGCGCTGATGCGGGCAGGATTAAATGCAGGGAAGAACATTACTGCGGCGTTTATGATAATAATTATCCTCAGAACAATAAGAAGTATGCCGTTTATCTTTTCGTCTCTGCTTTTTTCGGGAGAGGTTTTCGCCTCTCTGAACCCGAGACCCGATAAAAGCTTTTCTCCCGACGCATTTTTACTGCTGCGGAGAGATGGGATATTCAGCGCCACAATATCAGCTCCTAATATTTATATTACAACGTTTATTGTGCAGTCGATATTGACTTTTGAATATCAACTTTATTTCAACGATATTTATATTAACATATATCGAAAAATAAATCAATACCATTCAGCTATTTTTATGCAGTTAAACAATATTTTTTATTCTATATTGTGTAATTTGAACATTTATTTATCAACAAATATATTGTGATATGAATATTTCGCCCCAAAATATCATAATACAAAAATATTCATATAACAAAAAATACCCCGGGCAGCCTGCCCGAAGTATCATACAACGCATCATATTAACTTTTTCGTCTGTTTGGTCTGCCTATCTTCATTATGTACATTCTGTCGTCCGACCGCTTGAGAGAATATTCAAAGTCAAATTCCGAAGCTTTGACGGTAAAAACGACCACGCTTGCCGACACCTTAAAGGGCTTGCCCGAGGTTTTGTTCACGCCGTCAAGATACTTTTTATGCTGTCTGTAAATATCCGCTCCGCATTTTCATTTTCCGTAACGGCGCATACAACAAGCTCGTCGCCGCCGAAACGCCCGCATATCTTTCTGTCAAAAGGAAGGCTGTTCACCGCCGCCGACACCGCAGTTATGGCAAAGTCGCCGTCCTCGCGACCGAATTTGTCATTGATATTTTTCAGCCCGTCGATATCCACCGTGGCAACGGAAATATGATCGTTCTCCCCCGCTTCGCCGGAAATTCCCGGCAGCGCCTTGTAAAATCCCTTGCGGTTGCACAGTCCCGTCATAAAATCATACTTTGACATATTTTCAACGTTTTCGGCGGTGCGCTTTAAAAATCTCACAAGCCTGTAATTGCCGATAGCAGTATTCAGAGATGTGACATACTGAAGTATCTTGCAGTAATTTTCGATATCCACCTCAAAGCTGAAGCACACAAATCCCATAGGTATACCGAGGAAACTGAGCGCCGCAAAAACAAGAGGATCGCCCTTCTGCAGAAGCCGGTCCAAACCCGGAACAATGTCTTTTCTCTGCAAAGGAAACGGAAAAGAGGACGAATCCGAACCTGCATTAAACAGCACCTGCATTACCTCGTCAAAGGAACATTTTCTGCAGTTCACCGCAGGATTAACTGCCATATCAAAGCAGTCGTTATTCAGAACTATGCAGAGATCATAAAAATTAAAGCCTTTAAGATACTCCGAAAACGCCTCGGGAGAGTCCGAGCCTATCATAGTCTGGGAAATATCGTTCAAAGTGCGCTCATCGTCCTGATATCTGACAAATCTGTCCTCCGCATTTTTAAGCCTGTCGCCCATATTAAAGAACGGCGGATCAAAATTACAGCCGCAGGAGCGGTAGATATTCACCTCAAAATCAATGTCATAAACGCCTGCACATTTTTCCCCGCCCATTATTCTGTCAATTACGCCAATGATCTTTTCAGCCGCAATTGGGAAGCTGCACTTGCAGGTGGTTATGGGCGGAACACAGCTCACAGCGCTCCATGTGCCGTCAAATCCCGTAACTATCACGTCCTCGGGGACGGAGTACCCGTATTTTTTAAGCTCCTTGCAGACAGTAATAGCCATCATATCGTTGGCGCATATAACAGCCTCGGGGATATCCCCCGACTCAATTATGCTCTGCACCGCCGCCTGAGATGGTCCCCACCAGTAATCGCCGTAATAAAGCCTGTCGGGTCTGTATGTGATACCATTATCCGCAAGGACTTTTTTGTATGCGGCAATACGCTGCTCGGAGCAGTCCTCGTCCTTTCGTCCCGCAATAAAGCAGGTGTTTGAAGCGCCGTGGTGCTCAACAACGTGACGAACGACCTGTTCAAAGCCTTTGGCATAATCAAAAACAAAGCTGGCGCAGCCTTCTCTGACAGCTCCCACCGACACTGCGGGAACACCGTGAGCTGCAGCAGCAGCGGCAATGCAGTCCGCCACGGATTTGTCCTGAAAAGCCTCGTCAAATATCACAACAGCGTCTGTGACATCATAGTCAATAAGCTCAAAAACGGTCTTGTCCCCGTCCTCGCTTCTGGTTTTCCAATAAAGATCGGAACAGGTCTGATATATAAAGAGTCTGAATCCGCTGTTCACGGCAGCCTTGTTCAGAGACTCCATAAACTCGAAATTTCGTTCATCGCCCGCCTTTGAGATACACAGCGATATAATTTTATAGCCATTATACATAAGCGGTCCCTTTCGACAATTATATTTAGTTTATTTTACCATATTTTTGAATAAATATCAATAATAATTTTGGCCAAATTTTATTTGTAAATTTTTATATGAAAAACCGTTTTTTTCATATATACCACTTGACCAGGCGTAAACAACGTGATAAAATAAATTAAATGTTAATAAATCTTATATTGATATATTTCCGAAAGGACGGTCATAATAATATGAACAGCGAACCGATCTTGGATTTCAGCGCTCTGAACAAGCTGGCAGAGCAGAAAAATTTGTCCTTAAACGCACAGAAATTCATATATCTTATCTGGCTGGGGCTCACCCCTGCCGAGATAAGCTCCGCAAATTACAATACCGCAATGAGGACGGTTGAATGGGGCGACAGAACTTTATTCGTAAAAGAGAACAAAATGGCAGAATGTCTTGCAGCAGACGGCGGCAGACTTCTTGACAAGGGCAGCATATCCTCCGCAGAAACTGAGCTTGAAAAAGTCAGCATATCCGCCGACCTTATCTACAAAACGGGATTTTTCAATATGCGCTTTGAGCAGTCCGAGCTTGGTCAGCCCGAGGACATTGTCCGCATCAAGGAAATGAGCCGTCATATCGGCATCAGCGCAGATGAGCTTGACAAGGAATACAAGCTTTACTGCAGCAAAAGAAAAGCTTAGCAGAAAGGGCGAAATAAATATGGTAAAATTCGCAGCGGTATCTTCAATAAACAGGGAAGCGAAAAAACCCGAAAGCTTTATAAAACTTTCCGAGGACAATTATTCCGCATATATCGCAGAAGCGGCTCAGAGAGCGATACTCTCCGAAAAGCCCTTGATCCTGCTGTCGGGTCCCTCGGGCTCGGGAAAGACCTCTGCGGCGCTGAGACTTGAAAAATGCCTGAAAGAGCAGGGACGTGCGGCGCATACCCTGTCTATGGATAACTATTTTCTCCCAATCGACGAGGAGAGCGCAAAAGAGCTTCCCCGTGACGAGGACGGAAATATCGACCTTGAGTCCCCTCTGAGACTTGATATTCCCCTATTTTCGGAGCACCTGCGCAAGCTGGCGGCAGGCGAGGAGTTCGATATGCCCCGCTTTGATTTTTCTACTCAGTCCCGAAGCGGCACTGTTAAGATGTCCCGAAAGAATAACGAGATAATCATAATCGAGGGCATACACGCCTTAAACCCCACCGTAACGGGAGATACCCACAAATTCGCTATGTGTATGTACGTTTCCGTCCGCACAAGACTGAAAGCCGCCGACGGAACAATGCTCCACCCCAGACACATAAGGCTTATGCGCCGTCTCTGCCGTGACAAGCTTTTCAGAAAGAGGCAGTATGAGGAAAGCTTCAGAATGTTTGCCAGCGTTTCACGGGGCGAAGACCTGTACATCACCCCTTACAAGTCACGTGCAGATTTTGACATCGACACCTTTATCGCCTATGAAGCATCGGTTTACAAAAACTTCCTCCTTGAAGGGCTGACTGCGCAGAAGGATAAGGAGCTGGCAAAGTTCCCCGCCTGCGAAGAGATACTGAAATTCTTAGGCGAGCTTGACCCCGTTGCTCCCGAATATGTTCCCACCGCTTCTATGATACGAGAATTCATAGGCGGCAGCGAACTTAATTACTGATAATAACAAAGCGTCCGCTTCTGAAAACCGAAGCGGACGCTTTTTCATTATATATCGCTTTTAAGTATATCCTTTACCTTGTCAAAGAAGCTTTTCCGCTTGTTGTAATTGCCTTCGCCCAGACTTTCCTCAAACTTTTTCAGAAGCTCCTTCTGATTTCTGTTAAGATTTTTGGGGACTTCCACATTAACGGTAACGAACTGATCTCCTCTGTCGGAGCGGTTGAGCCGCTTAACGCCCTTGCCTCTTATCCTGAATACAGTACCCGACTGAGTGCCCTCGGCAATGGTTATCTTGCCCTTGCCGTCAATGCAGGGTATCTCGATCTCATCGCCTAAAACTGCCTGAGTAAAGGTGATAGGCACCTCTGTGCGGATATCGTAACCGTCTCTCTCGAAAATGGGGTCGGGACGAACCTGGATAGTAACGTGGAGATCGCCGTTGGGACCGCCGTTTGCACCGCTGTGACCCTGACCTCTTACCTGAAGTGTCTGACCGTCGTCAATACCCGCAGGAATTGAAACATTAACAGTCTTTGTAACAGAAACTCTGCCCGAACCGTGACACTTGGAGCAGGGATTTGTGATGACCTTGCCCTTTCCGCCGCAGCGTGTGCAGGGGCGCTGAGAAGATATCATACCCAGCGGAGTGCGCTGAGCGGTCTTGACATAACCCGTACCACGGCACTCGGAACAGGTCTCGGCGGAAGAACCTGCCGCTGCGCCCGTACCGCCGCAGTCGGGACAGCTTTCCGTTCTGTTGACCTTGATATCCACCTTTTTGCCGTTGCAGGCGTCCATAAAGTCAATGGTCGCATAGGTCTGGATATCCTGACCTCTCCTTGCAGCATTGGGATTTGAAGATCTGCCGCCGAAGCTGCTGCCGCCGAAGAATGAGCTGAAAATATCGCCGATATCGCCCATATCTCCGAAACCGCCGAAGCCGCTGAAGCCGCCTCCTCCGCCTGCGCCGTAACTCGGGTCAACGCCTGCAAAGCCAAACTGATCGTACTTAGCCTTTTTATCGGGGTCGGAGAGACATTCGTATGCCTCGTTGACCTCCTTCATTTTCTCCTCGCACTCCTTGTCGTCGGGGTGGAGGTCGGGGTGGTATTTTTTAACGCAGGCACGGTATGCCTTTTTTATTTCATCGTCCGAAGCGCCCTTTGAAAGCCCCAGCACCTCGTAATAATCTCTCTTGTCAGCCATAAATATGACCATCCTTTCCGGAGAACGTTCAGATAAACTGTCCTCTTAAAACCGACAACAAGGGCGGAGAAAATGTCCGCCCTTTGCCGCAAAATAATTATGCCGTAAATTATGACTCTGTGAACTCTGCGTCAACGAAGCCGTCGTCATTGCCACCGTTTGAAGCGCCGCCGTTATCCTGAGGAGCCTCGCCCTGTGCAGCCTGCTGTGCTGCGCCTGCAGCCTGATATACCTTGGAAGAAAGGTCGTAAACAGCCTTCTGGAGTTCGTCGGTCTTAGCCTTCATTTCGGAGGTGTTGCCGCTCTCGATAGCCTTCTTGAGTTCATCTATCTTAGCCTGTATAGGAGCCTTATCGGACTCGCTTACCTTGTCGCCGAAATCGGTGAGAGCCTTTTCGCTCTGGAATACGAGAGACTCAGCCTGGTTCTTGATGTCCACCTCTTCCTTGCGCTTCTTGTCCTCTTCAGCATATCTCTCAGCTTCCTCAACAGCCTTGTCGATATCTTCCTTGGACATATTGGAGGAGGACTGAATGGTGATGTTCTGCTCCTTGCCGGTGCCCAGATCCTTTGCGGAAACGTGAACGATACCGTTGGAGTCGATGTCGAAGGTTACCTCGATCTGAGGGATACCTCTGGGAGCAGGAGCGATGCCGTCGAGACGGAACATACCAAGCTGCTTGTTGTCCTTAGCAAATTCTCTCTCGCCCTGGAGAACGTTGATATCAACAGCGGTCTGATTATCGGCAGCGGTGGAGAATACCATTGTGTGCTTGATAGGAATAGCCTTGTTTCTCTCGATCATCTTTGTGCATACGCCGCCCATTGTCTCGATGCCGAGGGAAAGAGGAGTAACATCACGGAGAACCATTCCGGTAACATCACCTGTGAATACACCGCCCTGGAGAGCAGCGCCGAGAGCTACGCACTCATCGGGGTTGATGCCCTTGAAGGGTTCTGTGTGCATAAAGTTCTTAACAGCTTCCTGAACAGCAGGGATTCTTGAAGAACCGCCCACCATAAGCACCTTGTTGATGTCGGAGGGCTTGAGGCCTGCATCGGCAAGAGCCTGCTTAACGGGGCCCATTGTGGACTCAACGAGGTCGTGAGTCAGCTCGTCGAACTTAGCCTTTGTAAGAGTAAGCTCGAGGTGCTTGGGACCTGTAGCGTCAGCTGTGATATAGGGGAGGTTTATCATAGAGGAGGGAGTGGAAGAAAGCTCTATCTTGGACTTTTCTGCTGCCTCTTTAAGTCTCTGCATAGCCATCTTGTCGCCGGAAAGGTCAATTCCGTCAGAAGCCTTGAAGGACTCGATCATCCAGTTGATGATACGCTGGTCGAAATCATCGCCGCCCAGGTGGTTGTTTCCGGCAGTTGCCTTAACTTCCTGAACGCCGTCGCCCATTTCGATGATGGATACATCGAATGTACCGCCGCCCAGGTCGTAAACCATAACGGTCTGATCCTGTTCCTTGTCGATGCCGTAGGAAAGAGCTGCAGCAGTAGGCTCGTTGATAATTCTCTTGACATTGAGACCTGCGATCTGTCCTGCGTCCTTTGTAGCCTGACGCTGAGCATCGGTGAAGTATGCGGGAACGGTGATAACAGCCTCTGTAACAGGCTCGCCAAGATATGCCTCAGCGTCTGCCTTCAGCTTCTGGAGTATCATAGCGGAAATTTCCTGAGGAGTGTACTTCTTGTCGCCGATTGTTACCTTGTAGTCGGAGCCCATATGTCTCTTGATAGAAGAAACAGTTCTCTCGGCGTTTGTAACAGCCTGACGCTTAGCTACCTGACCTACAAGTCTCTCGCCTGTCTTTGTGAAGCCTACAACGGAAGGAGTAGTTCTTGCACCTTCGGAGTTTGGGATTACGACTGCGCTGCCGCCTTCCATAACAGCTACGCAGGAGTTAGTTGTACCAAGGTCGATACCAATGATCTTTGACATAAAAATTCTTCCTTTCAAAAAGTGGATTTTTCTTTTTTATTTTTCCTGATATGGGATAATTTTACGGATTAGCCACCGTCACCATTGCGTGGCGGATAACCTTTTTGCCTAAAGTGTAGCCCTTCCGGAGAACTGCCGCAACGGTGTTCTCGCCTAAATTTTCGTCCTCACAGCTGCTTACCGCATTGTGAAGATTGGGGTCAAAGGGCTGACCCACAGCGTTTATCTCCGAAACGCCCAGCTTTTCAAGAATGGTAAGATACTGCTTGAATATCATATCAATGCCCTTCTTGAAATTCTCATCGGAACATTCGGCAGACGCCGCTCTTTCAAAGTTGTCGATAACTCCGAGGACTTCGGTAACGGTCTTCATAAGAGCGTTGTCGTAAGCGTCCTGCTTTTCCTTGAGGGAACGTGTGCGGTAGTTGTAATACTCAGCGTCAAGGCGGAGATATTTTTCCTTTTCGTCCGCAAGCTCTTTTTTCAGGCTTTCTACCTCTGCAGCAAGCTTTTCCTCGGCAGTAGGCTCGGGAGCAGCTTCCTCCGCAGGCTTTTCTGCGGTATCGGCGGTGTCCTTGACCTCAGCAGCTGTTTCCTCTGCCGCAGGCGCTTCCTGCTCAGCAGCCGTTTCCTGTTCTGCAGGGACCTCCTCGTTATCGGTCTGCTTTTCTTTTTCTTCTGCCATTTTGTATATCATCCTTTCTGTCCGTCGTCCTTCGTTTCCAGCGCAGGGGGAAAGCTCTCGGAGTCCTCCGAAAGCAGCTCGCTTATCCTGTCGGTCATATACTCGATGTAAGGTATCACCTTCGCATAATCAAGCCTCAGAGGACCGATAAGTCCCAGCGAACCCGCTGTCCGCTTGCCCTTTTTAATGGGGGAAACGATCATACTCGAATTGCCGATAACGAAGCCGCCGTCCTCTCCGAACAGGACCTTCAGCTCGCTGAAGCTGTCGTCAAGGAGCTTTGAAAACTCGTTTTTCTGTTCAAAGAATTTGATAACGTCGTCCGCCTCGATATCGTTTCGCTTCAGAAGGTTCTTTTCGCCGCTGACGTGAACATCGCTCTGCATAAAGCCCTTCGCAAGCTCTCTTATCCCTTTCATAAGGGGGGAAAGAGTGACGGTATATGCACCCATCGCCTCGGCAAGGCGTTCCAGCGTTTCGTCCGAAAGGCTGTCAACGCTCATACCGCTGAGGTTTTTGGTCATATATTCATTGAAAAATGCAAGCTGCTCGTGAGTAAGGTCAAGCTCCAGCCTGCAGACCTTGTTCTGAATGCTGCCCGACGAGGTTATCATCAGAAGCACATACATATGCTTTCCCGTGGGAACAGCGTCGACCTTTGCAATTACCGAAAACTGAGGAGCGCAGTTTGAAACTACAGCCGCACAGTCGGTTATCTCCGCAAGTGCCCTTGTGGCATTGTCTATCAGAGCTTCCTCTGAGGAATAATCATCTCCGAGAGCATTGTCGAGCATAGCCTTTTCATCGTCCGTAAGCGACCTTCTGGGCATAAGCGTTTCAATGTAAAGCTTATAGCCGCTGTAGGTGGGGATACGCCCTGCGGAGGTGTGAGGCTGCTCTAAGAAGCCCAGCTGCTCGAGCATTGCCATATCATTTCTGATAGTGGCGGAGGAAACCCGGATATCGGGGAGAGCGGCGATGGCTTTTGAGCCTACAGGCTCTCCTGTACGGATATATTCGTCAACAACTGCCGCCAGTATTCTGAGCTTTCTGTCGTCCAACAGGATCATCACCCTCTTACTTTAGCACTTTAAATGTCATTCTGTTAGCACTCATTCTTCTCGAGTGCTAATTATATTATACACCATTTTTCCGACTTGTCAAGGGGTTTTGAAAAAAAATTTAGCAAATTCACTCTGAGAGTGCTAAATTTACTTGCCTGACAGCGTTCGGAAGAGCATTTATCATATAATTCTGCCCATTTTTAATAGATTTTCACAGGCGAAGCCTTTTTATCAAAAAGGAAAGGACAAAAATTATAAGCCTCTCCGACTCCCGGAAACGGCAGTTTTACTGCGGAAGGGTCTCCGGAAAGATCTCCCAGAAAAACTTCCGTGCCGACTGAGGAAAATCATCGAGAATGCCGTGTTCCGGGTCGTAAAAGATCCCGTCTGCATACAGCGACCAATGCCAGCAGCGGGGAGTTTCAAGGCTGAGAAGGGCACAGGGAGGAAGATCGGCTTTTGTCTGCGCCTGTCTGCGCTCCGGCGAGAATTTTACGCCGTGTTCCGTGAGGACTCGCTTCATTTCCCGAAGGTCGGTCTCACGGTCATTTTCCAGATACTTGCAGATGTATCCTGCAGTCGTTCCCAGCAGCATTGCCAGAACAGCCTGACCGCATTGCAGGTCGGTGGGTTCGTGAATATAATCAATGTTCATCTTTATAATGCTCCCGTTTCGGTTATCATATGTATCTTTCATAAAAAACGACTGCCGCACAAAGCAAATGTGCAGCAGCCGGAAATTTCAGATCATCACTTAGCGGCAGGTACAGGCTCATTTTCGGGAGAATTGCTGTCCTCGCCATTCTTGTCCTTGAATACTACTTTAAGCAGAACGGGTGTGAGGATAGTTGTGAGCACCACCATAATAACAATAGGTGCAAAGAACTTGTCGCTCATAAGTCCCACAGCCTCGCCCTTGTTTGCAACGATAAGTGCGACCTCACCACGGGAGACCATTCCCACGCCTATCTGCAAAGCTTCCTTGTTGCTGTACTTGCATATCTTTGCGCCAAGGCCGCAGCCGATTATCTTTGTGAGGATAGCCACAAGAGTGATAAGGAGGGTAAAGAGGATTATCTCCATATTCATCTCGGGAAGAACGACCTTGAGACCTATGCTTGCAAAGAAAATAGGCGAAAGGAGCAGATAGGAAAGGGTATCAAAACGCTTGTTTATGTAATCTGCCTTCTTTGTGCCCGAAATAGCAAGACCTGCGAAGAATGCGCCTGTGATGTCCGCAACTCCGAAAAATTCCTCGGCGCAGTAGGAAAGGATAAGGCAGAACGCAAAGCTTATTACAACGTATCTTCTGAGCTTTACGGGGCTGTTGTCCGTCCACTTCTTGAACAGGTAGTGATATCCCACTGCAGCCACAAAGGTGAATACAAAGAAGCCCAGTATCTTTAAAAGCACCGTGCCTATCTTGACGGAGGGGTCAGCCATACTGATGACCAGCGTAAGTGCGATAATGCCTAAGATATCGTCGATAATAGCGGCTCCGAGGATCGCATTTCCCGCAGGAGTTGAAAGCTTGCCCATCTCCTTGAGGGTCTCGACGGTGATGCTTACGGAGGTGGCGGTAAGGATAATGCCTATGAAAATATTCTGGAGCAATTTGTTGCCGTCAACGGAGTCGTTGAAGAAATATGCCACAGCCGCACCGCCTGCAAGAGGCACCAGCACGCCGATAAGAGCGATGAGGAATGAAGCCTTGCCCGAGCGTTTAAGCTCCTTGATATCAGTCTCAAAGCCTGCTGCAAACATCAGCACGATAACGCCCACCTCGGAAAGACAGCTGAGCATTTCCGTTGAGTGGATAAGTCCCAGACAGGCAGGGCCAAGAATAACGCCTGCCAGCAAAGCGCCCACCACCTGAGGGAGCTTTATCTTTTTAGAAAAAAGTCCCAGCACCTTGGTGCTGATAAGAATAAGAGCTATCGAAAGCAGGTACGAATAATCTTCCATAAAAATCGTCCTCTCTTAAATTATTCAGATGCGAAAATCACTTATTTTTTTACCAGTCTGAATTATAACATAATATTTGTGAATATTCAACATTTATTTTATAAACCTGAAAATTCTCATTTTTTGTAAAAACTTGATATATAATTAACGATCCAATTGTGTAAAAAGACTGAAATTCAGAGGAATATTTCGTGACAGACAGGTGAAATGATAACGCTAATGTTATAATATGATAACAGTCTTATGGGGAGCGAAGCCAATATCCAAGAAAGATAAATAGTTTGTGTGGAATTTATTAAATATATTACAAATATTAACATTCGGTTCACAGCTATAAGATATAATATAAGGTATATAAATATATAGAGCAGGCAGCCTGTGAAAGTCGCCTGAAAGAACAACTTTATTTCAAGGAGAAAACAATGGGAAAGCGTAAAGTTATCGGCGTATTACTCTCTGAACCCGAGTCCATATATCAGCAGCGCCTGCTCAAGGGTATCTTTATGCAGTGCAGAGAATACGGCTATGACGCTGCCGTATTTGCGTCTCTCTCAAAGCCGGGAATGTTTTACAAAGATTACCAGGAAGGTGAGACAAATATTTTCGAGCTGATAAACTTCGACCTTGTAGACGGAGTTATCGTTCCTCCCATAACCCTTTCGGGCGATCCCGAGGTCCAGGAGCACGTTCTCCGCAAGCTGCAGAAGGAGTGCAGAAAGCCCGTAGTGTCTCTCGACCTGCCATACGGAGATTATCCCGTGGTATATACCGATGACCGCAGCGCATTTGCGTCCATAACCGCCCATATAATCGACGTCCACGAGTGCAGGAATATCTATTTTCTTACAGGCACAATGGGCTTTACCGTGTCCGAGCAGCGCCTTGCAGGATATACGGATATGATGAAAAAGCGTGATATCCCCGTGGACGACAGTATGATATTTTACGGAGATTTCTGGTACTCGGGAGGAGAGGCTCTTGCAGATAAGATAATCTCGGGAGAAGTGCCTATGCCCGAGGCTGTGGTTTGCGCCAGCGACCATATGGCAATAGGCCTTGCAAACCGCCTTGTCGAAAATGGCATTAAGGTTCCTGAGCAGATCATAGTCACAGGCTATGACGGCACCGCCGAAGCGGTCCTCAACGACATAACCATAACCACCTGCATACCCGATATCGGCAGCGCCGCCGCAGAGACGGTAAACGTTCTCAGAAAGCAAATCGATCCTGACTGCGAGGTAAAGCCCGTACCTTCTCATAAGGATAAGGGCCTTCGTATCTGTTCAAGCTGCGGCTGCCCCGAAAATATGGCATACATAAAGCATTGCCTTAACGACTCCCTTTTCCGCACTAACCATAACTACGGCGATAAGTCCATAGAAGAACGTGTGGATATAAATATGCTCCTTGAGAGCTATATGTTTGAAAATTTTGCAGGCTCGGTGGATATCGAGGACTGCCTTGACAAGATATACGACTCGGATTATCTTATGGTAACATCTAAAAACCCCTGTACAAAAAAGAAAAAAAGTGGTAAAATAGAGATATGAAAATAAGACAGATAGGGTTCTTTGATGAGGAGAACCGATACAAGAAATTAACAGAATTAGGCGATCCGCTGGAGAAAC
>NZ_JBNMJV010000012.1:0-64401 GCF_050874005.1 Huintestinicola sp. | reverse complement strand
CAGGTACGGGATTTACCGACAGCACATCAGTCAAGATAGGCACAAAGAGCGCATCGAATATAGTTGTAAGCGCAGACGGAACATCAATAACTTGTAATCTTCCTTCAAAATCGGCAGGCACATATTCCGTAGCCGTAATTGAAGGAACAGAAAAGGGATATATTGATTTTACCTATACGGCAAAGGCACCCGAGCCCGGACTGACTATTGCGGGAATTTCTATTTCGAGTGCAGCAGCAGGTACTTCTCCAACTGTAACTATAACAGGCACAGGATTTGATGACACCACGTCAGTCAAGATAGGCACAAAGAGTGCTTCGAATATCATTGTAAGCGCAGACGGAACATCGATAACCTGTACGCTTCCATCAAAATCAGCCGGAACATATTCTATAGCTGTGATGGTTGGCACAGAGAAAAAGTACATTGATTTTACTTTTGTATAATGTTTAAGCAATAATTTGCCCCCCTTTCCCGTTCGGGAGAGGGGGGCTTTGCTTATTCAAACTCGTGAAAAATGCTGTCGGCGCATTTGTGAAGATCGTCCTCGGAGCGAATTTCGTCCGAACGGAGCATAATTCCTCCCTGAACGTAATCGGGCAGAGAGCCGAAAAAGTTTTTGGCTTCGGGGCTTGTTTCAAGCAGGGAGTTTAAAGGATTTTGCTTCATTGCACATCTTCCTTTCATATTGTTATATCAGAATTATGTGCAGGAATTGGCGCATTATTCTTGACGGCTTGATATGTTTGTGGTATAATTTAAAAAACGGAAAAAGGGGAATGGAAATGACTGCGGAGGAAAAGAAAAGGCTTGCGGAGTTCGAGCGTGACATTAAAAAGATGCAGAAAGACCACAAGGAGACCTTTGCGGAATTTGAGCAGAAAAAAAGCCTGCCCCGACGTATCGGTGACAGGCTGAAAAGCATTTTTACTCCACGATCACGGTAAAAGGACCGTCATTTAACAGAGACACCTTCATATCAGCGCCGAAAATGCCCCTTTCGGTGTGGACGTATTTCTCAAGCTCCTTGCAGAAAAACTCGTAAAGCGGTTCGGCAGTTTCGGGGCGTGCCGCTTTGATGAAGGAAGGACGGTTGCCGTGAGAGCAGTCGGCGTATAGGGTGAACTGGGATATGCACAGCACTTCGCCGCCTACGTCTGACAGGGACAGATTTATCTTGTCGTTTTCATCGGAGAAAATTCTAAGTCCCCCTATTTTCTTTGCAATGCGAATGCAGTCTGCCTCGGTGTCTCCGTCGGTAAAGCCTGCAAGTATAAGGAAGCCCCTGCCTATGCTGCCCACCGTTTTGCCGTCAACCGTTACAGACGCACTTGTAACTCTTTGTATAACTGTTCTCATATTTCTATCCTTTCACCTAAAATTTTCGGGGAACCTTCGCCTTGTCAGACGGTGGTTCCCCGACTTTTTTATCAGTATTTGCTCTGAACGTTTTCAAAATCATCATCGAGATAGATATGCGCAGGCTTTGACTTGGGCACCTCGGGAGCACTTTCCGGTTCGGAGAAATCTACGGGAACAAAATCCTCGTCAGGCTCCGTGGTTTCTTCATAGGGAACGCTGTCGCTTTCGGCGGTGTAATTATCAAAGGTTTCCGAATACTCCTGCTCATATGATGATGTTGTTTCATAAGTTTCCTCCAAAGCTTCTTCGGCAGGCTCGTCATTTATCTTGAAATGCGAAAGCAGATTTCTCAGCACGCCCGACTGACCCGAAAGCTCCTCGGAAGTTGCGGCGGATTCTTCGGCGGTGGCGGTGTTGCTCTGGACAACTGCGGCTATCTGTTCAACACCCACGCTTACACGCTTTATCTCGTCAGCCTGCTCAATGGAAGCGTCGGATATCTTGGAGACCTCGTCTGCGATATCGGCAGCGTTCTTGATGATCTTGTCGAGAGTTCCTGCGGTCTCGTGGGCGATATCTGCGCCACGTTTAACGCTCTCAATGGAGTTTTCGATAAGGGAAGTGGTCTGGCTTGCGGCTTCTGCACTCTTTGCGGCAAGGTTTCTTACCTCGTCGGCAACTACTGCAAAGCCCTTGCCTGCCGCTCCTGCACGAGCTGCCTCAACTGCAGCGTTAAGTGCAAGGATATTAGTCTGGAAGGCGATATCGTCAATGACCTTGATTATCTTGGAGATCTCGGCGGAGCTTTTGTTGATGTCGTCCATTGCGGCGAGCATCTGACTCATTTCATTGCCGCATTCCTTTATCTTGTTTCCGGTGTCGTTGACTACCTGCATAGCCTTGCCTGCGGAATCGGCAGTGTTGTTTACCTTTATGGAAATGGTGCTTATCTGTTCGGTGAGCTGGTCAATGGAAGCAGCCTGCTCGGTGGCACCCTGGGAAAGGGTCTGAGCGCCGTCAGCCACCTGCTGGGAGCCGTTTGTTACCTGATCGGAGGCAATGTCGATATTGCGGAAGGTCTCCTTCATAGAAGCGGTGACATCGTTATATCTCTGGCTGATAAGTCCGAAATCGCCCTTCCAGGTGGTGGGGAGCCTGTAGTTCAGATTGCCTGCGGCGACCTCGTCGAGACCTTTGTTTATCCCTGTTATCACCTCATTTAAGTGAACAACGGTGTCTTCAAGCATATTGCAAAGCTCGTCAAATTCGGTCTTGTCCTCAAGCTTCTCATTAAATGTATGAACATCGCCCCTGTCGATAGCCGTGAGACGTTCCTCGACCTTTCTTATCTGTTTGGTTATGTATCTTCCGAATATGGCCGAGATAACTGCAAACGCTGCCAGTCCTGCTATTGTCAGTATTATCTGCAAAGCGAGATTATCTACCAGCATTGCA
This sequence comes from Huintestinicola sp., assembly GCF_050874005.1. GTDB lineage: Bacteria > Bacillota > Clostridia > Oscillospirales > Ruminococcaceae > Huintestinicola. The sequence continues at coordinate 61,584 of NZ_JBNMJV010000012.1, read as the reverse complement.
AAGCCGACCAACGTAAACACAACTATCACCGCAGCCGTAACATAAACAAGGGTCATTTTTCCTGCGGCGGTTTTTGTCCATTTTCGTTTTTTATCCATAAGGAATACTTCCTTTCAGTAATTGTTCCCGAATATCGCCATTTTGCGACGGGAAATATTATTTATATTATACCATACCGCTCCTGTAAAATCAATAGTTTTTTGTAAATTTGGATAAGGAATATATACAGCGTAGGTTTTTTTGTAAGCCATTTACAAAAAAATACGGACGGCAGTATAAATATACTTGAAAACATCTGAGGGGTGTGGTATAATAACATATATACTGCTTCACAGAAAGGACTTGTCAAATGGATCTGCTATATGAAATTAAAAATTCCCTGCTGACTATTCTGCCGCCGAGCATTTTTGATGTTTTAGACATCGCTTTGCTTGCCGTTCTGATCTATTATATACTGAAATTTATGCGCCAGAACCGTGCGGGAGGGCTTTTCAAGGGACTTGTGGTCATAGTTGCGGCGTATCTTGTGGCGAAGCTTGTTCATATGAAAGCTTTGGTCTATCTCCTTGAAAATGCATTCAGCATTGGTCTTATCGCACTTGTGATACTTTTTCAGCCCGAACTCAGGCGTTCACTTGAAAATATGGGTCAGTCGAAGCTTATGGATTTTACCAAGGGAAACAACAAGCCAAATCCCTGGGAACAGCCTATCAGCGAGATATGCAAGGCGTGCAGCTATTTTGCTGCCAACAGCGTAGGCGCTCTTATCGTTATCGAGCGTGGTGAAAAGCTGGGAGATCAGATCAAGACAGGTACCGAATTCAAGGCGGAAATAAATTCTCTGCTCCTTGAAAACATATTCTTTGTAAATGCACCTCTTCACGACGGAGCAGTCATTATTCAGGACGGTGAAATAGTTGCCGCAGGCTGTACGCTCCCATCCACATCAAGACCGGAGCTTGTGGACAAGGCTTTAGGCTCAAGGCACAAGGCGGCTCTGGGAATGAGCGAGAACTCCGACGCCATAATAATAGTAGTGTCCGAGGAAACAAGTGTTATTTCCATTGCCGAGAACCGCAAACTCACAAGAGGACTTTCGGTGGACACTCTCAAAACAATGCTTACCGATAGACTTATGCCTGCCGCAAAGGACAAAAATGTCAAGGAAGAAATTGCGGTCGTTAAAGCCGAGCCTGCTTCCGACCAAAGCGGCAAGAATGTAGGTCCACAGGCAGATATGGGCGTTTCAGATGAAAATGCGTCCCCTGCCGGCGATACGAATGAAGAAGATAAAAAAGGAAAGGAGGACGCCTGATGATAAAAGAAAAAAATCCCGAAGATCCAAAGAATAAATTTCATCAGTTTGTAAAAAGCGCAAAGGACTTTACTCCTGCGGAGCTTCTGAGTATGTTCGTGCAATGGATAACGAATATCTTCAAGCAGGATACACATCTTAAAATATTGTCCATTGTTGCGGCAATAATTATCTGGGCGGTGGTATCCATCAGCGTTTATCCTACAATGGAAAGCGTTTACTACAACGTTCCCGTAAAAATTTCCCTGGAAAATACTTATGCCGAAGCAAATCAGCTTGATGTCATTACATCCTCAACCGAGACCGTGACCGTTAAGCTTTCGGGAAACCGCAGTCAGATAGGGGAGATAAAATCCGAGGATCTGACCGCTATGGTGGACGTTTCAAGCGTTATGCTGCCCCGAAGCTACAAGCTCCATATGAATGTTGAATGTTCAAAAAATGCTGAGTTCGAGGTAGTAAGCATTGAACCCGATACCATATCCGTTTCCTTTGACAAGATAATCTCCAAGGAGCTGCCAATTACCCCACAGCTTGAAAATGTCCGCATAGCACAGGGCTATATGAGCGGTGATGCTGTTGTCACTCCGTCTACGGTGACGGTAACAGGACCTCAGGATATGGTAAATTCCATTACAAAGGTATGTGCAAAGGTATCTCCCGAAAAGGAGCTTGACTCCACCTATGAATTTACCACAGACGAGCTTGTGCTTTACAACAACAATGCGGTGATCTCCGACGATAACGAGATGCTGAGCTTTGACAAGACTTCATTTGCGATACAGATACCTGTTTTCGTCCGTCAGACCTTGCCTCTCGAGGTAAATATCATCAATGCTCCCGATAAGTTTGACCTGGATTATTTCCGCAGTCAGCTCGTATTCTCGGTAAGCGCCATTGATATTGCGGCTCCCAATGACAAGATCAAGGAGCTCAAGAGCCTGAATATCGGCACTATCAATATGAGAGAGGTGGACGTGGGCAGCGTATTTGAATTCAAGGCTGAAAACTTCCTGCCCGACGGCTATGAAAATCTCACTCAGATAGATACTGTCACCGTTACCTGCCCCAGCGAGGGTATCAAGAAGAAAGCAATTGCCATAAAGGGCAAGGATATCCAGTTTGTGAACCGTCCCGCACAGTATGAGTTTGAGCCTGTTTCATCGGGTATGACCCTGTTTGTGGTGGGCGACGAGGAGCAGATAGACTCCATTACACGAGAGGACATCACCGCTCAGATCGACCTTATCGACTTCGATATGCAGGAGGGCGACCACAAGATGTCCGTAGGTTTTATAATCTCCTCATATGACAAGGTGTGGTTCAACGGCGGCGATGGAATTGCAACGCCTAAGATAATCGTCAAGGCATCGGTTGCCGAGGAAGAAGTGCTTGAAGAATAGCACGTAATATGTACATTTAAGCGGCTCTCCCGAAAAATGGGAGAGCCGCTTTAGCTTGTCGAAATAAGGAATGACATTTGTAACTAAGATCTATAATATAATTGACATAAAATTATTATTATGATAAAATAAGAAAAATGATCCATAATTGTACGGAGGCAGGCAGATGATCGAGATATCAAATGCGTCAATGATATTTGACAACGACAGCGCAGTCCGTTTCGGAAAAAAAGATACAGAAGGCTATGAGCATCGTGATAAGGCTCTCGACGATGTTTCCCTCACCATTCCCGACGGCTGCATATACGGCTTTTTAGGCTCCAACGGCGCAGGCAAATCCACCCTTATGCGAATGATATGCGGCGTTTACAAAACCGATATGGGCAGCATTAAAATTGACGGGCAGGAAGTATATGACAATCCCGAAGCAAAGAAAAACATCTTCTTTGTAAACGACGAGACTATCGAGTACACAAGCTACACCCTTTCCGCTCTGAGAAACTATTACAGCAATTACTATGACACCTTCGACTCCGATACATACAACAGGCTGCTGGACGTATTAAAGCTCCCCGAGACAAGCCCCCTTTCCACCTTTTCAAAGGGTATGAAAAGGCAGGCAGTAGCAATAATCGGGCTTGCCTGCCATACAAAATATCTTATGCTTGATGAAGCCTTTGACGGTCTTGACCCTGCAATGAGGGCTGTCATCAAGGATATGATACTCGGTGAGATAAGAAGCCGCAGCGCCACTCTTATCATATCCTCCCACAATATCCGTGAGATAGGGGAGCTTTGCGACAGGGCTATGCTTATCCACAGCGGAAAGCTGGTTTTCGCAGACGAGATAACAAGTATCAAGAGCCGTTTCAGAAAGCTGCAGCTTGCAAGTCTCAGCCACACTATAACCTCCGAGGAGCTTAAAGCGGCTGATATTGACATAATGCAGTACAAGGCAGAGGGCAGGGTAGTTCAGGTCATTGTAAAGGACAGCGAGGGGCTTGACGAAAAGGTGGCAAAGCTTGGCGCAGAGCTTTATGAGCAGATACCCCTTACCCTTGAGGAAATTTTCATATACGAAATGAACTTGAAAGGATACGGACAATGATATCATTTACAAGAATTTACAAAGGCTCAAATGCAGAGCTTATTGCCCACAAAAAAACCCGTGTCATAACTATAATACTCCTTGCCTTTGCAGGAGTGATATACGGGCTGGACACCTCTTCAAGGGGGGATAATGTTAACCCCTCGGGGCTTGGAGTGTTTATTTATTTTGCGGCGCTTGTACCCCTGTTTTCCTGCTGTACGGCGGTTTTTAAGGATATGCACGATATCCCCACCGCCGACGTTCAGATGTCAATGCCTCTGAGCAGCGCAGAGAGATATTTTTCAAGGCTCCTCACCATATGCAGGATATGGCTCATACCCTTTTTTATCTCGGCGGCGGGAGCGTTTCTCCTGTCTGCAATGTTCGCAGGAGCGCATTACAGCTATAGCAAAGATTATTACGAACTATTAGACTATTCAAGGACATATCACCCCGGGGTGCTGATGACCTATAATCTGCATATGCTGCTGTGGTTTATGGCGGCGGTGCTGTTTATAATTGCGGTAACGGTGGTATGTCAGTGCTGCATAGGCGCAAAGGCGGAAAGCAAGTATCTTCCCGTAATGCTGATGACAGCCTTGTCCATATTCGCTCCTGCGATGTATTATTTTATTACCGATAGTTTTGCAGATGTACATACCTCGGGAGAGCCGTTTATCTATTCCCTATGGACATTTTCAGCTCTTGCGGTGGATTTTGACAGCGTGAGAGACACCGTTCTTATGATCGTAAACTGCCTTATCTCGCTTGGTGTCATATACTGCGGAATGTTCATCTGCCAAAGGCGTGATGCAAGAACGGTGGGAAAGCCTATCGTGTTCCCGCTGTTCTTCGAGGTGATAATGGCTGTTACGCTCACCCTGTTCTTTGTAATGTTCCATACGGACTGGGACAGCTTTGTGGTAATGTTCCTTGCGTGGCTGGGCAGCATTATCCTGCGTATCGTGGTATCGAGAAAGAATTTCTCCTTTGCAAAGATCGGCATATGGACAGGAATGTTCGTGGGCTATTATGTGGTATTTCTGCTGTTTATGTATGTCGCTTTCCTGACAGGGGGCTTCGGGGCAATAACAAAAACTCCCGCTCCTTCGGAGTATGAGGGTTACAGGGCAAGCGTGGATATTGACATAGAAGAAAGCTGGACTACATTTCATTCCGGCAGCAATGATTATGAAGAACTTATTGATACCAATTTTGACCTGATTCTTAACAGCGGCAATAAAGAAAAGCTTCAGAGTTTTGTTGACAGTATTGCCTACAGCGCTTCAAGGCAGAGCAGGATCAACTGTCTGTTCTCCCGTCAGATGTTCGGCGGAAGTGTTCTGCCGGGCACATATTACTGTTCCGTAAATGTCAGAGTGACCGACGAATACGATGAAGATTATGGCTACAGATACGGAGATACTATTTACCGTGCAAAGTTTTATCTTAACCGCAGCGACGCCGAAAATCTGGCGAAGCTTGCGGAGGAGCTTAATGCGGGGTACTGATAAAAACGAGAGCCGTCCTTTAAAAAGGCGGCTCTTTTTCGGTTATCTATCCGTTCTGCTCCTTTTTCTGTACTCCGAAGCCGTGCAGCCCACGGTCTTTTTGAACTGCCTGTTGAAATTGGAAATATTTCTGTAGCCGCATTCAAAGGCGGTGTCTGCAACGGAAATATCCCTCTCCGAAAGAAGCTCGCAGGCTTTTTTTATCCGTATCTGCCCTAAATATTCCATTGCCCCCACACCTGCATAGCGCTTGAAACAGCCCATAAAATAGCTGCTGCTCAGATGTACCGAAGCCGCCAGCATTTCTATGGTAATGTTGTCAAAGTAGCGGGTGTTCATAAGCTCCAGCGCAGGGCGTATCATCTCGCTTTGCTTGGCGGAGGTTTCATTTTCGGGGTAAATGTCTCCGCTTTCGTACAGAAGCCAGAAAAGCCGCAGAAGCTCACTTTTGAAGAGCATATCAAGTCTCGGCGAATTGCCCTTTGCACAGGAGATGATATTTTCTGCCGTTGTTTTAAGCTCACCGTAATAGATATGCTCCGCTGTGATACGGGGATCTATCCCGAATGACCCGTTTGCTATGGGACGAATACATTCGGCGGCGCAGCGGTCGCTGTCCCTTGCGCCGATCATATCGGGACTGAATACAACGGTGTCGTAAAGCTGACTGAACCCCTGCACGGGATAAATGGCGTGAAGTACATTCGGCGGTATCAGAATGATATCCCCCTCCTCCGAGGTGAATTTTTTCTCGCCGCAGATAAATTCCGCCCTGCCCGACAGGATAACGTTCAGCTCAAATTCCGTGTGCCAATGAAGGGGGACGTTTGCAAAATAATCGGGTATCCTGCATTTGTAATAGCTGTAGGGCACAAGTCCCGAACTGTGCCGCCTTTTTTCTTCCGAGTCTGCTCTGTTCATTTAAAAGTCACCTTAAAGTAGAATAGTATCATTATACAGTAGAATTTCGGTTGAAATTTACCTCATTTTATAGTATTATATCATACAGAGAGAAGATTATCAAGCAATCAGGAAATAAATATCAAAAATATGAAAGGATGGTCTTTTATGAAAAACAAAAATCCCCTCTGGCTGGATAATGCCGTATTTTACGAGATATATCCCCAGTCTTTCAATGACACGAACGGCGACGGAATAGGCGATTTTCAGGGCATTATCGAGAAACTCGACTACATCAAAGAGCTTGGCTGCACCGCAATATGGATGAACCCCTGCTTTGAGTCTCCCTTCGGTGACGCAGGCTATGATGTTTCCGATTATATGAAAGCTGCACCCCGATACGGCACAAATGAAGACCTGAAAAGGCTTTTTAACGAGTGCCACAAGCGTGATATGCACATTCTCTTAGACCTTGTTCCCGGGCATACCTCGGTGGAGCACAAGTGGTTCAAGGAGTCCCTCAAAGCTGAGAAAAACCGGTTCACCGACCGTTATGTCTGGACGGACAGCATTTGGGAGGAACCTCAGGGAATGGGCTGTATCAGAGGGATCTCCGACAGAGACGGCTCCTGCGCCGTAAACTTCTTTTCCCATCAGCCTGCCCTCAATTACGGCTTCTACAAGTGCGACCGCCCCTGGCAGCAGTCTATGGACAGCGAGGGCGCAAAAGCTACCCTTGAAGCGATGAAGGACGTTATGCGATTCTGGCTGGGAATGGGCTGCGACGGTTTCCGTGTGGATATGGCAGGTTCTCTTGTTAAGCACGACGAGGACGGAAAGGGCACCATAAAGCTCTGGCAGAATGTAAGAGAATTTCTTGACAGAGAATTTCCCGAAGCGGCAATGGTCTCCGAGTGGGGAGAGCCTGACAAATCTTTACAGGGCGGTTTCCATATGGATTTTCTGCTCCATTTCGGTCCGTCTCATTATAACGATCTTTTCCGCTGCGAGGAGCCGTTCTTCTCAAGCAGGGGAAAGGGCGATGTTTCCGAGTTTGCGAAAAAATATATGGAGAATTACGAAAAATCCGAGCGTAAGGGACTTATATGTATCCCCTCGGGCAATCACGATATGGACAGGCTTGCCCGCTCAATTCACGGGGATAATCTGAAAATAGCCTTTGCATTTTTGCTTTCAATGCCCGGAGCGCCTTTTATCTACTATGGTGACGAAATTGGAATGCGGTATGTGGAGGGGCTTACCTCGGTGGAGGGCGGCTACGGCAGAACAGGCTCACGCACGCCTATGCAATGGGATAACACCACCAATGCAGGCTTCAGCGCCGCTGCAAAAGAACTGCTCTATATCCCAATGGACGAAAGTCCCGACCGTCCCACAGCGCAGGCTCAGATGAGTGACAAAAACTCCCTCAGAAGCGAGATAAAGCGGCTCATTGAAATAAGGCAGTCACGAAAGGCTCTGCAGAGCAGGGGAGACATCAAATTTATCTATGCCGAGAAAAACGAATACCCCCTTGCATATCTCAGAGGTTCGGGAGACGAATGGGTGCTTGTAATTATAAACCCTGCGGACAGAGAGGTTTCCTTTGACTGCCGCTTTACTCCTGTAGATACCATTTATTCCTTCGGCGGCGACATAAAAGCCGAGGAGGGCAGGATAACCGTTCCGCCCTGCTTTGCGGGATATTTTGAAGTATAACCGAATAAAATAACAGCTCCTTAAAGCCGCTGAAGCTTTAAGGAGCTGCATTTTTTACTGTTCTGCGGTGCGCTGCTTTAACGCCGCATTCGGTTCATCGCTTATCTGCGCCACTCTCTTTCTGTAAATTTTCACGAAAAGAATAACTGCCACAGCTGCGGAGAGAAACTCTGCAATTGGGAAGGACGTCCATACAAGTGAGCAAAGCCCGCTGTTTTTCTTTGCCATATCAGCAAAGAAAAGCGCAGGTGGGAAGATGAACAGAAGCTGTCTGCAAATTGATACGATAAGCGACTCCCCGCCGCCGTCAAGAGACTGGAAAATACCCTGGAAAGCAACATTTGCACCCGCAAAGATAAAGCTTACGGAAACAATTCTCATTGCGCCTATGCAAAGCTGCTCGGTCTCTCCCGAAAGTCCGAAAAGCTGCGCAAGTGGAAGTGCAAGCAGCTCTATTACAGCAAGCCCCACGACCATCATTACCTCGGTGAACAGCATTCCCCATTTTATTCCGCCGTCAATGCGCTTTCTGCTGCCCATTCCGTAATTAAAGGACACAACGGGGGTAATAGCGTCTCTTATACCGAAGGCGATAAACAGCACCACCTGCTGTATCTTGTAGTAAAGACCGTATGCTGTGACCATATTTTCGCTTACGGTCCCGAAAACGATGTTAAGACCATAGGTCATTGCAGACATAAGCGCCTGAGCTACCACCGCAGGGAAGCCGATGGAATATATCTCCTTTATCACGGTAAGGGAGGGATTTATAAAGCTCAGTTTGTTGTCAATTCCCGTATTTACCTTAAAATGAAAGATAATAGCCAGTATGAACGATACCGCCTGACCTGCTACAGTTGCCACAGCCGCACCCGTTACTCCCATTTCGGGAAATGCGCCGAGACCGTAGATGAGCACAGGGTCTAATACGATGTTCACCAAAGCGCCCGATATCTGGGCAATGGTGGAAAAGCCCGAGTGTCCGCCTGCCTGGAGCAGCTTTTCGAATATTGAGAAAAATACAATGCCGAACGAGAAAATGCAGCATATCCTCAGATAATCGGTCGCCATTGCGCTTATAAGGGGGTTGTCTGTCTGTGAGGAAATGTAGCTTTCGGTGCCAAAGATACCGAACAGCATAAATATCACATAGATAACTGCTGCGAGAAATATGCCGTTTCCTGCGGTGTGGCTTGCCTTTTCCCTGTCGCCTGCGCCGAGACTTTTTGCCGTAAGAGCGTTAACGCCCACGCCTGTGCCTATGCCCACAGCCACCATAAGCATTTGCAGAGGAAATGCCAGCGTCAGGGCGTTAAGGGCAGCCTCCCCGTTTTCCGCCATATTTGATACGAATGCGCTGTCAACGATATTGTAGACTGCCTGCAATATCATTGATATCACCATAGGCACGCTCATAGAAAGCATCAGTCTGCCGACGGGAGCTGAACCCATTTTTTCGGTTTTTTCCATAATATCAATCTCCTTAATCACAAAATAAAAAAAGTGCAGCCAATGATCGGATTTACGCTCATCGGCTACACATCTTGATTTTATTATATCTTTTTCGCAGCGTTTTGTCAAAGGTGATTTTCAACAAAAACATATTTCGGGAAGAAAAAGTATTTTGCAGTTTTTACTCTATCGTGTAATTCGGATATTCCTCGGGAGTAAAGAGAAAATCAAAGCTGCCTTTTTCCGCCTGCAGACAGGTCTCAAGCACCCCTGCGTAGAGTTTCAGTTTGCGGTAAATGCCCTCGTTGTCCGAAGGGAAAAAGGACTTGTCCAGCAGGAAGGTGAGCATTGCTATTATCATCTCCGCACTCTCCTCGGGATAATCGGTGCGTATAGAGCCGCTTTCCACACCCTCCGCAAGAAGCTTTGTGAGAATGGGAGAAATGGTCTTGACGGCGGTCATCATCATTTTCATATGGAGCATAAGATTATCCTGCACGTGAAAATATACAATGATATTTTTCCTTTTGTCGCTGAATTCCTGCTTGATGACCGACCTGAAAAGTGCCTTTACCTTTGTAAGGGGGTCGCTGCTGTCGTAAACGTCGTTGAAATATTCCTTTATGGCAAGGGCATAGCTGCGCTCGATAACGGCGTTCACGATATCGTCCTTGCTTTCAAAATAATAGTAAATGCTGCCCTTGCCTATACCTGCTTTTTTAGCTATCATTTCCACGGAAATATCCTTGTCGGAAATCTCGCACATAAGCTCCTCGGCAGCGTCTAAAATGATCTCTCTTTTTTTATTGTCACGCATAACAGTATTTTCCTCCGAAATAAAGTTTAGATAATTATATCACAAAAGAAATTCGAATTCAAGTCAAATTTTTATATAAAAAATAAATTGACTTGCGGTCGAAAAAATGATATACTGTAATAAAGTCAACAATCGACCGCAAGTCGGAACTGAGGTCGAAAATCAGCATATAAAGTTCTGCATATTTTTTTTAGATACTTTTCGACCCAAGTTCGATTTTTTGCAGAAAGGAAGATGATATTATGAGCGGTGAAATTATCGGAGCTGCCGTTCTCGGTACTGCGGCAGTTGGAGCAGCAGTATTTACGGGAGCAGCCATCACCCTGTTCAATCGTGTTATCCCCCGTCAGGAGGTGCTGAGGGTGGATATGAACGAGTTTGCTGATATGGCTACCTGGGAGGAATATAAGAAAAAAATTGCCCCCAGAGCCGAGTGGGTGTATTCTCAGCCTCTTGAGCAGGTCTCGGTAAAGTCAAGGGACGGTCTTAAACTCAACGGCTATATCCTTAAAGCCGAGGGCGAGAGCAAGGGCGCTGTCATCTGTCATCACGGCTACACCAGCAAGGCGATGGACAATGCAGCCATTTCTGTATTTTTCCACGAGCTGGGCTACGATGTGCTCTTAGCCGACAACAGAGCACACGGCGAGAGCGAGGGAAAATATGTAGGCTTCGGTATCCTTGACAGATACGACTGCCTTGAGTGGATAAAGCTTATGGATAAGCGTTACGAGGGCAAGAAGGATATCATTCTTTACGGCATCTCGATGGGTGCTACCACCGTTCTGATGGCTTCAAGCCTTCCCGAGCTTCCGAAAAGTGTCAAGGCTGTCATTTCCGACTGCGCATTTACCTCTCCCTACGATGTTTTTTCACATATCCTGAAAAGGGATTATCATCTTCCCAAATTCCCTGTTATGAACATAAACGACGCTATCTGCCGCAAAAAGGCAGGCTACGGCTTCAAGGACTACTCCACTCTTGACGCCGTAAAGTCCACCACCGTTCCTATCCTCTTTATCCACGGCAAAAAGGATAATTTCGTTCCCACCTGGATGACCGAGAAAAACTATGAGGAATGTACCGCACCCAAGGATATCCTTATGGTGGATAATGCGGGACACGGCGCTTCCTATTACGAAAATACCGAGCAGTACGAAGCCAAAGTTAAAGAATTTCTCAGCAAATATGTTCCCGAGAAGTAAAACGAAAGGAAAATTGTTATGTACGAGAAAGAGATAGTTATCAACGGAGCGCCCGTTAAATGCTGGCCGCTCTGCGCTTCCCAGAGACTTCATTATTTCACTATGCTTTTCAGCCCTCCTCAGGTACTGAACATCGGCACAGGTCTTTATGTAAAGGACGATGTGGATTTCGGGGTATTAAAGCAGGCTGTCTATAAGGCATACGAGCGTTTTGACTCAATGCGTCTGAGATTTGTAAAGGACCCCGACAACGAGCAGAACGTGTATCAGTATATCGTTCCATTTGAGGACAGAGATATCGAATTCAAGGACTTTTCCAAATGGAGAGAAGAAGCTGCTCACGAGGAGATGTGCCGCTGGACTGCGGTTCCCTTCGATCCCATTGGCAAGCCCCTTAACAGAGTCGTTCTCGTAAAGCTTCCCGGGGGATATAACGGTCTTTATCTGAACGTTAATCATATGACAATGGACTCAAGCTCCATTATCGGCTTTGACCGCTGTGTTCTGGAATTTTACTGCTCTATGAAATACGGCACGGAAACTCCCGCTCCTATGCAGTCCTTTATCAAGCAGCTTGAAAAGGACCTTGCCTATGAGGACAATTCTCCTGCAAAGCAGAGGGACGAGAAGTTCTGGATGGAGAGGATATCACAGAGTGAGCCTATGTTCACAGGCTTCACAGGTCCCGAGTATCTTATTTCCACAAGACGTGAGCTTAATAACCCCGAGCTTCGCAGCGCAAAGATGCCCATTGCCGACCCCTCTGCCGCAATTTCCGTTTACAATCTTGAAAAAGAGCCTTCAATGCGCCTTATCAAGTTCTGCGAGCTGTACAACGTGCCTATGGCAAGCCTCCTTGCAATGGGCCTCAGAACAGTTCTCTCCAAGTTCAACGGTGATGAGAAGGACGTATCCATTATCAACTGCATTGCACGCCGTGGAACTATTTCCGAAAAATATTCCGGCGGCTCGAGAATACATTTCTTCCCCCTCAGAACTGTTCTTGACCCCGAGCTTACCTTTATCGAGGGCATAAGAGCAGTACAGGCTGAGCAGAACAAGCTCTACCGCCACGCAAACTATGACCCCATTGCAATGAGAATGGCTCAGGACAAGCAGTGGAACGTTCCCCAGGGAGCCTGCTACGAGAGCATAAGCCTTACATATCAGCCCCTTACCCTCAATCAGAGCAAGGAGCTTCCCGACATTCCCTATATGAGTAAGTGGTACACAAACGGCGTTGCCAGCCACGCTCTTTACCTCACAGTAATGCACCGTCCCGAGGACAACGGTCTTGGCTTCAACTTTGAATACAAAAAGGCTGTGGTCTCCAAGGAGGAGATGGATTATTTCTACTACTATCTCTGCCGTGTGCTTTTCAGAGGCATTGAGGATGAGACAAGAACTATCGGTCAGATACTTGAAATGATATTACCTTTATGATATAATAGAATATGGAGGATCAGGCAATGCTTGAAAAAATGAAAGAGCTTATCGTTAACTATGTTGATGTAAACCCGGACGATATCACCGAAGACTCCCGTTTTGTGGAGGATCTGGGATTTAATTCATACGATTTTATGAGCCTGCTGGGCGAGCTTGAGAACGAGTTTGACGTTACCGTTGACGAAAGCGACGCTATAGATATCCACACCGTAGGCGAAGCTGTAAAGTACCTCGAAGAGCTTAAAAAGTGAGGTGCCGTATGAATAAGGAAAATGTAAAGAATTTACAGCAGCTTGTTAAGGAAGCAGCCGCAGAGTACGGCGATAAGGTCTTTCTTAAAGAAAGACAGGGCAAGGATATTTCCGAAAAGTCCTTTAATGAGTTTTATGAGGACGTGCGCCGCATATCCGCATACGTTATGGGCAAAAGGGCAGGGGAGGAGGCTCTCCACGCAGCAGTTATCGGTCCTACAAGCTACAACTGGCTCATAAGCTATTTCGGAACAGTTTCCTGCGGAAGCGCCGCAGTTCCACTTGACGCACAGCTTCCCTGCGAGGAGATATGCGACCTGCTTAACAGAGCGGACGTAAGCATATTCTTCTATGACAAGAGATATGAGAAGATGATACCTGCGGTCAAGGCTGCCTGCCCCGAGGTAAAGGAATATGTAAGCTTTGACGATATTCCCGGTATCCTCGAGGAAAATGCTCCCGCAGAGCTTCCCGAGATAGACCCCGAAACTCTTGCGGCTATCGTATACACTTCGGGAACCACGGGCAAGAGCAAGGGCGTAATGCTTCTTCACAGAAATCTCATCGACAATGCAATGTGCCAGGACAACGAAAGCTCCCCCGAGGACGTTGTAATGACCGTGCTGCCAATTCATCACATTTACTGCTTCACCTGCGACGTTCTCTGTTCTCTCAGATACGGTGCGACCCTCTGCGTAAACGACTCAATGCTCCATATCCCTCAGAATTTAAAGCTTTTCGCACCCACCCTTATGCTTATCGTGCCTATGATAGCCGAGACCATCTACAAGCAGATAAAAGCGGCTTCTGCGGCAAATCCTCAGATACCCCTTGCAGCTATTGCAAAGAATGTGTTCGGCGGCAGGCTCCACACCATATACAGCGGCGGAGCATATCTTCGTCCCGAGCTTCAGAAGGCGTATATTGATATGGGCATAAATATGGCGCAGGGCTATGGTATGACCGAGTGTTCTCCCAGAATTTCCACCGCAGACCCCACAGACCACTCCTGTGCAGGAGATGTGGGAGTTATCGTAAACGGCTGTCAGGTGAAGATCGAGGACGGCGAGATACTTGCAAAAAGCCCCTCGGTAATGGCAGGCTATTACAAGGACGAGGCTGCTACTGCCGAAGCTCTCACTCCCGACGGCTGGCTCAGAACAGGCGATCTGGGATATGTTGACGATAAGAATCACATTTTTATAACAGGCAGAAAGAAAAATCTCATTATTCTTGCAAACGGCGAGAATGTTTCTCCCGAGGAGCTGGAGAATAAATTTGCAGGCAGAGACTTTATTTCCGAGGTGCTTGTTTACACCGAGGACAATGTTATCACCGCAGAGATATTCCCGAACGCCGAATACTGCAAGGAAATGGCTCCCGAGGATATAGAGAAGCTATTTGCCGACACCGTAAAGGAAATAAACAAGACTGTCACCTCCGCAAAGCAGATACACCGTCTGCGTATCAGAGACGTGGAATTTGATAAGACCACCTCAAAGAAGATACGCAGAAACCAGTCCGTACAGGGCAGACAAATCTAAAGCAGGTTGTGCCTGCAGCCACCTCGTCAGCGTGTCTTGTGAGGAAAGTTTAATATGTGGCTCGGTACATTTATCTGCAGTTCAAATCTGAATTTAAGGGGAAGATCATAATGACCTACGAAGAAATTTTTGAAAAGTCAAAGGAGCATATCCTTTCCCAGGCTCCCGAGGGACTTGAAGGACATCTTGCCGTACAGGTAAACATCATCGGCGAGGGTCAGGGCGCATTCTACATTGAGCTTTTAAACGGCAAGGTGTACGTTGAGCCTTACGAGTACTATGACAGAGACTGCATTTTCATCATAACCGCCGAGGATTTCCTTGCGATCTGTGAGGGAACCTTAGACCCTGTTGCCGCATTTACAAAGGGCAAGCTCAAAATTGACGGCAGCATTGACAAGGCTCTTGAGTTTTCAAAGATAGTTGAGAATGCAAAGAAAATCGCTAAGACGAGTGAGCCAAAAAGCGAAACAAAGAGCACAGCTAAAAGCGAACCCAAGACACGCAAGAAATAAGAACGGCTCTCAAAACATCGGCTGTACATTCCGAAGCCTGCATTTTTGCAGACTTCGGTTTTTTTATAAAAAGATGTTGCTTTTTTCGGCGCATTGGCGCATTATTGTATAATAAATGATGAATATATACTCTTGGCAAAAATTGTGTTAAATTCAGTAAGGTCTTGTCATTACGGAAATTGTCACAGCTTTTATTTCATTATAATATCATCTTTCTGTTTAATAAACCTGTCAGCTTTCAGATACATGACCGTTTATTGACCTGACATCAGGAAACGATTACTTTAAGATCCGCCCGGCAGCAGCGTCCTTGTGGGGATAATGCGGCAATGATAAATTATATATAAGGGGAATTACTATGAAAATAAGTGAACCGGTTAAAACCAAGATCATCATTGCTGCTGCAGCCGCAGCGGTCGTGACTGCTGCTGTAGTCGTATTTGCTATCATTGTAAGCGATCCTGCCAATATTGACTTTGGCATAACGATAAACGGTTATATTACTCGTACTGACTGACCAAGATAACATTTCTCAGAAATGTCAGCCTCAATAGAACAAATACTAAACGCCCCTCAGAGCTTCTGAAAAGGCATAAGCTGTTATCGGAAGTTCTGAGGGGCGTTAGTTTTACCCATACCGACCATTATCTTCAAATGTGTATCACTCAAAAACAAAAAGACCCCGCAGAAAATCTGCAAGGTCTTATTGGTCGGAGTGACGGGACTTGAAAGTTATGCCGATGTTTTATCTTGCTTTAGACTGTTGGAGAAATGACGATTTTAAGCCATTTTCCGTGAATGTCGGATTTTGGTATTCGAGCTGTTTCGAGGGATTTTGAGGTGATTTGACCAAATATTTGACCGGGATTTGACCAAAGATATCCGATTATAAATCAGAAAATCAAAATAACCTTTATTGACTTTTTTATATTATTGTGATACAATAAAAATGGGTAAATATCTATTATCGTTTTGAAATTGGAGTTGCTATGCGGTACATTGGAGGAAAGAATCTTTTATTAGAAAATATCAATAATGTAATAAATGATGAGATACCAAATATTTCATCTGTTATTGATTTGTTTGCCGGCTCCGGTGTGGTATCTAACAATTTTAAGTCCTTTGGTTATCGGACTATCAGCAATGATTTTCTGTATTTCAGTTATGTTATTTCCACAGCTTCTATTAAGTTAAACAAAAAACCGCCATTCAAAAATCTTGGGATATCGGATCCTATAAAACATCTGAATGATTTGACCATCGCTGATACGGAGTATAGCGTTTCTGATTGCTTTATTTATAACAACTACAGCCCTGTCGGAGATTGTAACAGAATGTATTTTCAGCCTGAAAATGCAATGAAAATAGATATAATAAGGTTGACAATAGAGAAATGGTACAAAAACAATCTGATTACAGAAGACGAATATTTCTACCTGCTTGCTTCACTTATAAATGCAGTGCCTTTTGTCGCAAACATTACGGGCGTATATGCAGCTTATCTTAAATTCTGGGACGAGCGTACATATAAAAAACTTGAATTAACTGCACCTGTCATTATAAGCAATGGCAAGAAAAACGAATGCTTTAATACGGACTATACCAATTTGCTTTCAAAAAAATGTGATTTATTGTATGCCGATCCGCCGTACAATTCAAGAGAATACCTTCCCAATTATCATATTCTTGAAACCATTGCACGGTATGACTATCCCGAAATTCACGGTGTTACCGGAATGCGGAATTATGATGATCAGAAGTCGGTATTCTGTAAAAAAAACACAGTAGCTTCTGCATTTGAAACAATGATAAGAGATTGTCAAAGCAAATATATTTTGATAAGCTACAATAATGAAGCTCTTTTGTCAACCGAGGAGCTTTCGGAAATATGCAGAAAATATGCTGTAGGTGATAGCTTCAAGCTATTTGAATATGATTATCGAAGGTATAAAAACAAGATTCCCAATAATTCTAATGGATTGAAAGAACAGTTATACTTATTAAGGAGGCGTTGATATGGCTGTCAAAGCACCTTTTAATTATATCGGAAATAAATACAGGATCATAGACTCTATTCAGGAGTTTTTTCCTGAAAACATAGATACTTTTGTGGATATTTTCTGCGGTGGCTGTGATGTGAGCATAAATACCAAAGCAAATAATGTTTATGCAAACGATATAAACTATTTTGTTATAGGTATTCTTGAAGAATTTCAGAAGCACGATGTGGATTATATTCTTAAATATATTGATAGTACAATAGAAAAGTGGCAGCTCAGTAAAACAAACGAAGGCGGTTACAAGGCATTTCGTGATCATTATAATCAGACAAAAAATCCCCTGGATTTATATGTATTGATGTGTTTCAGTTTTAACTATCAGTTCAGATTTAACAGCAGCCATGAGTATAATAATCCTTTTGGCAGAAACAGAAGCAGCTTCAACGAAGTGATGCGCAATAACCTTGTGCTATTCAAACGTCAGATTGAGGATATTCAGTTCTCTGCATTGGATTTCTGTGCTTTTGATTATGATGTACTTAAACCCGGTGATTTCATCTATGCAGATCCGCCGTATCTGCTCACTTGCGGAAGCTATAATGACGGCAAACGTGGTTTCAGGGGCTGGACTGAAAATGACGATTATAATTTATTGCAAATTCTGACTGAACTGTCCGACCGTGGAGTGAATTTTGCTCTATCCAATGTAATAGAACATAAGGGACTCACTAATGATACGATTATTGATTGGTCAGCGGAAAATGATTATATTATTCACGGAATAAATTTCAATTATGATAATTGCAATTATCACACAAACAACCGTGATAATGTTACCAAAGAGGTACTAATAACAAACTATTGATCGGAGGGGCAAATATGGCTGAAAGAACATTCGGCTGGGTGCAAGAAGCATATACTATCGCTAATTTAAAGAATGTGGTGCGTGTTTTTGTGCCCGATTCCGCTATCAATAAACTGCTGAAAACAGACAAAATCCCACGTCTTATTACTGATGAATATCATAAAGACGAGATGATAAAACATCTTAATTCACCCAAAATGAATATCCTATATAC
Organism: Huintestinicola sp.; assembly: GCF_050874005.1. Taxonomy (GTDB): domain Bacteria; phylum Bacillota; class Clostridia; order Oscillospirales; family Ruminococcaceae; genus Huintestinicola. The sequence goes on along the minus strand of NZ_JBNMJV010000012.1, from coordinate 43,337 downwards.
TTTGTTGAAAGGCAAGGGTACTCCGAAAGGTTATACTCGAACCAATGCTCCTTGTTCAGGTATTATTCAGGCTGTACTGCCCGGTCAGCGGAAAGAATACCAGAGTGATTGGCCCGCAGATTCGTTTCTTCGTTGGGCAGTAAGCATAGGTTTTCTTGATTATGACCGTGAAATGGATTCTTGCAGTATTAGTGAACTCGGATATAAATATGCTGTTTCCGAAGATGACAGCAAAGAAGAAAAGGAGATATTAACAGAAGCGTTTTTGTCTTATCCTCCCGTATGCCGAATTTTGAGTCTGCTTGAAAGCGGAAACAGTATGACAAAGTTTGAAATTGGCTGTCAGCTTGGATTTGTAGGTGAAGCAGGGTTCACTTCTATTCCACAGAATCTTATTCTGCAGGGGTTGAGTGCTTCCACAACATCAGAGGAAAGAAATAAACTGTTATCCGATACCGAGGGAACATCAGACAAATATGTTCGTACGATATGTGCGTGGCTTAAGAGTATCAAGTGGGTTATGCAGGTACCTAAAAGTGTGACCGCTGACTTGGGATATATGACGCATACAGATACGATTCCGCAGTCATATCAGATAACACTTGAAGGTAAGAAGATATTGAAGTATGCCACAGGATCGTCAAAGTTCAAGCGTATTGACAAACGAGTTATGTGGGATATGCTTGCAACAAAGCCTTCGGACAGAAATTATCTTCGTAACCGCCGCACTTATTTGATAAAGTATTTATCAACGACATATCGCAGCTTAGATGAGATAATTGCTCATTTACAGACAAAGGGAATGGCGGAAGATGCGGGAACTATCTCCGATGACATACAAGGACTTATAAATATTGGCATTAACGTAAACAAAAGTGGGGATAAATTTAAGATAATGGATAGCATTATCGGTCTTGAAATTCCCGACAGCGTAAAATCAGCCGGTGCCGTTAAATCCGATCTGTCCTTACTGAAAGACGATATACGAAAGAAGCTTTCTCATATCAATCATAAGTATCTTGTGCTCATTGATCTTGGATTTGACGGGCAGGCAGACAGGGAATATGAATTACAGACAGCTGATCTATTAACAGGCGAATTGGATTTCAAAGGCTCCAGACTTGGTGACACTCGCAAGCCCGATGTTTGCGTTTATCACGATAAAAATGGATTTATAATCGACAACAAGGCTTACGGCAAGGGATATTCTCTGCCTATCAAGCAGGCTGATGAAATGTTCAGATATATCGAAGAAAACCAAAAGCGTGACAAGGCACTCAATCCCAATGAATGGTGGACAGTTTTTGATGGTGTTGTTAGTAAGTTTAACTTTGCCTTTGTTTCCGGCGAGTTTACAGGCGGATTCAAGGATAGAATTGAAAATATCAGCAGACGTTCAGGTGTAAACGGCGCAGCTATAAATTCGGTAAATCTTTTACTGTTGGCGGAAGAAATAAAGTCCGGCAGGCTTAGTTATGCAAATGCCTTTGATATGTTTGAGTGTAATGATGAAATAAAAATATATGAATAAATTACGGTGGTGTATAATATGCCATATACATTTTTAGATCTTGCCATTGAAGTGATAAAAAAGGAAAAAGCTCCTATGTCCGTAAATTCGATATGGTGCAAAGCCAAAGAACTCGGTCTTGACACAAAACTGCCTAAATACGGAAAAACTCCTGAACAGACACTCGGTGCAAGAATATATATGAGTATAAAGCAAGATGCAGCAAATAGTCCGTTTATTCAAGTTTCTAAAAGACCTGCATTATTCTTTTTGAGGGAATTATCCGTTCCTACAGTAGCTCCGACAATAATTGTTTCGGAAAACGAAAAACACTCATATAAGGAAAGAGATTTACACAAAATATTATCTTCATTCGTTTTTTCAGACTCTCATTTCAAGTGCTACACCAAAACAATATATCACGAAATGTCAAATCATAGAAAAAAAGGGCAAAATGAATGGCTTCACCCTGATATAGTTGGAATAAGATATCCATTTGATGAATTTGGCACTGAAACTCGTCAACTTATGAGGTCAATGGAGCATAGTAATTATAAGTTGTTCTCATTTTAAAATGAAGATTTCTCTTACTTTTTCGAATTTAAGAGAATGCTTCTTCCAAGCTGTTTCAAATTCAAGCTGGGCAAATGAAGGATATATTGTCGCTTTGCAATACGATCAGGGTTCGGATTTTATGGACGAGCTAAGGCAATTAAATCAAGCGTTTGGTATTGGATTTATAAAACTGAATATAGAAGATTATACCCAGAGCGAAATACTTCTGTCAGCAAAGGAGAATGATTTAGACTGGAATACTATTGATCGTCTTTGCGAGGAGAATAAAAATTTCAAATCGTTTGCACATACTATTTCGTTAGATTTGGAAAGTGGTGAAGTGCGTAATATCAACGATTTTGATAAAGTGTTTTCCTCTGATGAGGAGTATCAAGGATATATTAAAGAAAAAAACATTAGTTAAATTTGGAAACACAGTCTGCAATTTCTGTGCTTTGAAAAAAATGATTATTATATTTACACAATTCGTTTTTCAGAGTTAATATGGAACAATCTTACTGCGGCGAAGCCGCCCGATTTAGCTTTGCTCCCGTCAAAGCTAACCCCTTAGTACTTTTGACAAGGCACAAGACCTCATCAAAAGTACACGGGGCTCTCCGAGGGGGATTTCGCTGTCTGCGGACAGCGAGCAGCCGTTCCCTCTGCACTCCCTGTTAACGGAAAAGAAAAAAATCCGTATCGTGCGTGATACGGATTTTTCCATAATATAGGGATAGGATATTTTGTCGGATTATCTCTCCCGACCGTTATTCCCGAAAATGTAATTCAGCGAATAACCGTCAAGGCGTTTGTCCACGATCCTGTCAAAATCAATTTTCAGCTTGCTGCAGATGAAACGTCCGATCTCATACAGCGTGTCGATCAGCCCGTTCAGCCATTTGTTATTTTTGGTGAGTTTCTCATTTTCTCCCGACAGGGTCTTGTTCGTTTCCGATAAACTGCTGTTCAGAGCATTGGCACTTTCAAGCTTTTCGGAAAGTTCGGAGATCTCCTTCTTGTATTCCTCCGAGCTTTCTTCACTTGCGGCACGCAGCTTTTCTATTTCCTTTGCAGCCTGCTTTTTCTGATAGGAAAACTCCGTTCTGATTTCCTTTTCTGTTCTCCGACTCTGTGCAAGGTCTGCCATAAGATGCTCGTTGCTTGACTTGTATTTCTGAAGAAGCTCAGTCATATGTTCCTGTTCGTATTTCATCTTTTCGGCTTCTTCCAAAGTTTTCTTTGCTCTTTGGAAAAGCGGATCGATCTCCGAATCCTTTACGAACGCTTTGTAGCTGTTGTGCTTCGCATATTCGTTGTGTTCGGCAATTTCCTTCTGACGCTCGTCAAGCTCCTGCTCCTTTTCTGCAATCCTGCTTTCCCGGATAACAAGCTGTTCTTTGCTTTCGCTGAGTCTTTCCTCACGAATATCAAGGTTCTTTTCTCTGGCGGACAGCTCCTCTGCTTTGGCTGATACTGATTTTTTCAGATTCTCAATTCCCGATATTTCCGATTCATCTATCATAAGCTTATGCAGGGGCATTTTCACAGTTTTTATTTCAGAAATTTCTGCTAACTCTTTCCCTGCCGTGAGGGACTCTACCTCGTTCTGCAATACTGTTTTCCTATCGTTAAGGTCGCTCACTTCCGAGGATTTTGTTTCTATGTCCGCAGACAGTTCTCTGACTTTGACCTCAAGCTCGGAAACCTTCTTTTCATAGCCGTTAATAGTTTCCTTGTATTCCTTGTACTCCTCACAGCTATAGCTGAAACCACGCCCTTTATCTTCATCGGCAATATGCAGCCCACGAATTTCGCAAATCTTGCGAAGCTCCTCACGTTCCGCTTTACGCCATCTGTTAATAGCGTCCTTGCCCTTGCCATATCCCATTTCAAACAGAGCCTGGGCAAGCCCGTTCTGAACGGAAAGCCCCCTGTCGTAATGCCCGATGGGAATGTAATCAATATGAAGATGTGGAGTAGCTTCGTCCATATGCAAAACCGCATTGAAAACATAAAAGTTCGGATTTCGCCTTTGAAAATCTTCCATATAATCAATCAAAACAAATCTCGCTCTTTCGCCGTCATCGGAGCCGCTGCCCGTATCATCTTTTGTGCCTATCTGAACAACGTCCTCGTAAAAGCTTTTCTGTCCGTTGGGGGACTCCAGAACGGTGCTGCAGGGTGCGTGATGAAACAGATGCTCAAAATAGCTCCCTTTTATCTTTCTGTCGCTCCGCTTCTGCTTGCTGTTGTATTCGTCAACAGCCTTTCCGAATAATTTATCGTAGCTGTCGGCAATGTTCTCCTGTATAAAATAGCTGTTATAGCAACGTCTATCGGGATTTGTGTTTTTGGGGATAAATGTGCGGTTGTTGTGGGATAAACAGCCCTTACCCTGAACGTGAGATATCTTCTTTTCACTCATAACTTGTAACTCCTTTCGTATGGTCTGCAATCTTGCACCCTTGCATTCTTGACGATAATTGGCTATATAGCGTGTTTTGAGCCAACATTGCAAGAATGCAACAATGCAATCGTCTGTCAATCGGGAAACACATAAAACCAATAATCTCCCGATTTACGGGACGAAATATGCAGATTTTTCTTTGCCGTATCAAGAACACGCTTGCTGATGCCTTGTTCTCTGGCGGCGTTTTCAACCTCCGTGCTTCGTATTTCTCTTTTTCCGTCAAACAGTTCTTTGAGAAAAAATTCAGCCTGCTCCACCTTTGAAGGCGTTTTTTCATAGGAATGTCCCATATCGGAACAAACCTTGCTGATGTCAATATCATCAAAGCCTTCCCAAGTGAGCTGTTCTCCCACACTGAAAAGAACAGCCCGTCCTTCGGGAGCGAGGTTTGACTTTATGGGGATAATACAGCGTTTACGCTTGTCATTGTCCCTGCGCCCCACAAACAGAACGCTCCTGGCTGCTGCCGTTATGTCGATAGAGCCAAGCCCCTTGTATTGAGCCTTTTTTCCGCTTTTGTTCATATGCCCTATAAGGACAACGGCACAGCTGTATTTCTCGGCAATTGCTTCAAGTCTTGACATAACAGGCCGTATCTCATTTGCTCGGTGCATATCAACGTCTGCTCCGAGATATGCTTGTATCGGGTCCATTATCAAGAGCTTTGCTCCTGTTGATGCTATCGTATCTTCAAGCCGACTGTCGCAGAAGTGCAGAGCATCACTGCCCTCAATAATGGTGCATATCCGACTGCAATCGGCATTGGCGGCGGTCAGCCTGGGCTTGATAGTGTCAGCAAGCCCGTCCTCGGCTGTCTGATAAATCGAAGTGATACTATTATAAGTATATGTGTATTCCAATTCTGTTGGCAATCGCTCGCCCCTGCTCAGAATAGCGGCGATATTCAGGGCAAGGGTGGTCTTTCCCTCGCCCGGATCGCCCTGAATAATAGTCACCTTACCAAACGGAATGTACGGATACCACAGCCAATCAACGGTCGCTGCTTCGATCTCCGAGAAAAATTTTATGTCGGGGGTATTGCATTGCGGTTCTTCATATGGTATAATAGGTTCGTAATAATTATACGGAAGCTGTCCCTCGGCTGCGCCAACAGTCGGGAAAAGGACGGCTTCTTCTTTTTTATCCATTCACCTCCGCCCCCTTAATATAGTTGTTGGGATCGTTGAGGAAGGAAACAAGCACATCAAAGTTGATGAACGTCCTTCTTCCAACGTGCAGGCAGGGGACTTCGTTGTTCCTGTACATACGTCTGAGAGTGTTTTCGGGCATAATGCCTGTCTTTGCCGCTTCGTGAATGGTCATAAGTGTTACAGGCTTGGTGCTTTCGGTCATAAATCAATTCCTCCTTAATTTGTTCAATGTTGATTTTTTGCATTCAATAAATAAATATATCTATCGAATTATCTTGATTATAGCGCAGTCAGCTCTCAAAGTCAAGTAGGTTTTTTGCAATTTGTATAATTTCGTATAATTTGAATAAAACCGTGTGAGTTTTTTGCAACAGTTTTGCTATTGCCTTTTCCGAAAAAATTTGGTATAATCGAAAATGAGCCAAGAAGATAGACGGAAATAGATTTGAAGCGTTTTTTTGAAATGGGGCTGATTTAATGGCGGATTACAAGTTTTTTGCGGATATGTGCATAGCAATATGCGTTGACTGTGACAATTTGAAGGAAATAATCATATACGGAGAGCCGAAAAAGGTGTTCAGATATATAAATGGTGGGATTTTTGCAGATAAAAGTGTAGAAAAAGCCGAAAGAGAGATAGGTTCGTTCCTGTTTGATCTTTCTTCCGACTGCAAAATGCTCAACTATCTTAAAGGCAGGAGCGTTGCCGTTCCCGATGATAACGTAACGTGCGGTTATCTGAGAAAAGTAATTGACAAGGCTCTGTCCGATAGTATTAGTGAGGACGAGTTGGAGTGGCTGTGCGATCATCTGGAAATAACTCAAACTCCATTGATAAATGAGGACTTTGTATATCATCAGCGTCATATCAGCTTTACTCCTTCGAGAGATCCGAACACAGACCAGGCTATTGAATTTCTGCTGGGCAGATACGTCAAGGACGATATGCCTATGATGATAATCAAGGGCAAGAACGGTTCGGAATACGCTGTTACGGACGTTTCCTTGGTGTCAATGGTCGAATACTATATCCGGCTGCTTTACAGCAAGAGCCTTTTTCCGAGATACTGTCTGAACTGCGGAAAGCTGTTCATTGCTAAATCGAGCCTGTTTGATGTGCTTTGCTCCGATGCCTGCAGGAAACAGAGAAATTCCGAAAAGCTGAGCAGATACAAAGAAAAACACAATGATGAATATGAAGCTCAATATATGAAAGTGTATCAGCGTTGGTACACAAGAATAAGGCGAGCAAAGGAGAAAGGGCAGTTGACAGGAGATAATTTGCAGCTTTGCAATGACATCTTCTCCAATTTCACATCGGAAAGCTATGAAAAGCGTAACGGTGTCCGAAACGGCGAAATATCGCCCGAAGCGTTTTCTGAATGGATAGATAATTTTGAAATTCAGATGAATATGCTCTGGGCTGATATAAAGTAAGTGCTTTTTGTGCTTACAAAAAAATCTCCCCGTCTGCGGCAACAGACAGGGAGATTTAGAAGGTATCCACCCAGAAAGGACAGATTCCAGTCCACACGTTATTTGTCCTTTCGCAACAACGAAAGGAGTAATGTTTATGAACATTACAAAAAGAGAAAGTGCTTACCGTATCAGGGTGTTCTGCGGTAAGAATGAAAAAGGAACACCCAAGTTTGTGTATCAGACTATAAGGTTTGATGATCCACGCTTCGAGGGTATGACCGAGAAAAAACGTGACAAGGCGGTTGAAGCGATAGGCTTTGAATTTGAACAGCAGATCAATTCACTTGCCATATTGCCCACCATCACATTCAGAGCCTTTGCGGAGAAGTGGTTTACGGATTATGCCAATATTCAGCAGACTACAACCACTCGTGAACGCTGCGAGGATTTCAAGGAAAGGACTTATGAAACTATCGGTGATTTGCGAATGGATAAGATAAAGACTATCCACATTCAGGATTTCATCAATTCGCTTACAAAGCCCGGTGTTAACAAGACCAACCCCGAAAAGGGACTTTCCTACAAGACGATAAAGCATTACCGCTCATTTATTTCGGAAGTGTTCGATTACGCTATCCGTATCGAAATGCTCACCAAGAACCCTTGTACCAACGTCAAGCTCCCTCCTCCGAATCAGGCTGAAAGAAAAATCTATACGCCCGAACAGGCAGAGGAGTTTGTTGAGCTGCTGTATTCCGAAGCACCGCTTAAATATCAGCTTTTCGCTTCTATTGCCATTATCTGTGGACTCAGGCGTTCGGAAATAGTAGGTCTGAGATTCAGCGACATCAATATTGACACCCACATTCTCAGGATCGAGAGGGCTGCCAACTATTCAAGGAAAAAGAAAGAGATGTACGTGGGCAATACCAAAACGGCAAGCTCCGTAAGAATGATAAAGCTCCCTCAGATCATTATTGATCTTTTCCTCAGATACAAGTCACAGGAAATGAACAGCAAGAAGTTTATGGGGATAAGGCACACCGATGATGACTATCTTTTCTGTGACACTACATACACAAAGATAATGTATAACGGTCTGCCCTACAATTATCTCAAAAAGATGTGCAAGAAGCACGGTATGGACTTTTACGGTATCCACTCTATGCGTCATTTCGTAGCTTCGGCTATGATCGCAAAGGGTACAGACGTAAAGACTGTTGCCGATATTTTAGGACATTCGAATCCAAATACGACTTTATCTGTATATACTCACGCCTTCAACGAGGTCAAGGCAAAAGCCACAGACGAGATCGTAGATATGCTTCATCTGAACAAGAAATTCGGCTCCCGTAAGACGAGCTGAATTCAAAGTTGTCCAAAAGTTGTCCAAGACAAATAATCTTATATAAGAATAACCTCTCAACTGACGCATCTAAGCCATTTGAGAGGTTATTTCATCTGGTCGGAGTGACGGGACTTGAACCCACGGCCTCTACCACCCCAAGGTAGCGCTCTAGCCAAACTGAGCTACACCCCGACGCATTTATTGATTTGTCTTTAGGAGCTCTCTCCCGACGACTATTATATTATATCACAGGCAAATACATTTGTCAAGCATTTTTTTGAATTTTTTCGGAGAAATTTGCCTGCCTGAAAACGGCTTGCCTGCGAAGAATATAGTGATTATGAATTCTTGCGGGATTTTTGTTTACATTTTAGAAATAATGGCAGTTAAATCTTCGTAAAGCAATGCGCCCGACCTTGACATTTTTCCTTATAATATGGTATAATATCCCCGTCAGCGTTACTAAATTCGGGGAAGGATAGTCTATGACACGAAAAGCGGCGGTTTTGGGACTGGGATATCTGGCAGGTCTGCTATTGGCTTCGTTTCTGGCTCTGTGGCTGTCGGGCATAGCGGGCGGACTGCTTCTGTGCTTCGGAGCGGCGGTGATATTCATTGTCCGCCCCGAAAAAAGCGGCCGGTTCTTTGCATTTTCGGCGGCAGCGCTTTCCTGCGGCATAGGTATGCTCCTTTACAGCGGCTATGACGCATTTGTGTACCGTGATATCGTCTCCCGAAGCGGCGTGTCATTTGAGGGCAGCGCAGTTATAAAGGACGTGAGCGTCTACTCCGAGGACAGCGCATTCTGCACCGCACGTGTGGAGCTTCCGGGCGGAAAAAAGGCGGATATCGGCTGGTATGCAAATGACAGCGATATTGTGAGAGGGGACAGGGCATACCTTTCGGGAACTCTCTATGCACCGGAAAATACGGGCTTTTTCAACTCCGCCGACTATTACCGTTCCCGGAATATCTTTCTGCTTTTAGATACGGACACCGAGGAATATTTCCCGAAGGAGCATAATATTTTCCGCACCCTTCGTGATCTCCGCCAAAATGCCGCCCTTATTATCCGAAGATACGTTCCCTCGGACGAGGGAGAGCTTCTTATCGGAATGATATTCGGCAGCGACGAGTGGAATATATCTCCGGAAGCGGAAAGGTGTTTGTACCGTTCGGGCGTGGGACACATTGCCTCTGTTTCGGGAATGCATATGGCTGTTGCCGCAGGCATAGCCTCAGCCGCCGCTATTGCCTTGTCAATGACCAAACGGGGAAAGCTGCTTCTTGTGACGGCAGTATGCCTTGTGTTCACCCTTACCGCAGATATGAGCTTGTCGGTCATCAGAGCCTTTATAATGACCATTCTCGTGTACTCGGCGGAGCTTTTCAAAAGGCAGAGCGACCCTTTGTCATCGCTGTCTGCAGCTGCCTTTATCCTTACCGTCGGGACACCATTTGTTGTCAGAAGCACATCATTTTTGCTGTCCTTTTCGGGAGTGTTCGGAGCGGCTGTCCTTGCCCCCTTTGTTACGGAAAATGTGAAAAAAGCCTATGAGAACAGGTTCGGAAAGAAAATGGGTGAAAAATCCGGGCTGACAAGCTCTGTTCTGACGGCTGTATGCGCTTCGGCGGCGGTCATACCCGCATCTATGCTCTGTCTTGACGAGCTGTCTGTGGTGTCGCCCGTTACAAATCTTCTGCTGTCCCCGTTTTTTACGGCGGCAATGATGATAGCTATGACGGGAGCGGTGCTTACGGTGCTGCCGGTTTCCTGGCTTTCGGGAGGACTTTTCCTTGTGAGCGGAGCCATATGCCGTCCTGTGCTGTGGGCTGCGGAAAAAATAGGCTCCTTGTCTTTTGCGGCGCTCCCCTCGGGAACCGAGATAGCCCCTCCAATGATCGGACTTGTAATAATTTCCGCAGGAGCAGCCGCACTTGTTATGAAAAACAGGTCAGCGGTGATACTGACCGTTTCGGCGGCGGTGTTTTCGGCAGCGGCGGCAATAACGGTCTACAGGGCTGTTCCATACGAATATACAAGGATAGCGCTTCTTACCGAGGGAAAAGGCTGCGTGCTCATAATATCCGAGGGGCAGTATTCCGAAATATTTGACTTTATGGGAAACAGGAAAAGCATAAAAGCGGCAGAGCGTTATATTTCCCGAAACGATACGGGAACGGTGGGAATGGTATTCCTGACGAAAAATGCGGACTATGCCGCACCCCTATACAAAAAAGCTTTCCCCAAAGCTCAGATAGTGTCATCAAGCGGAAATAACGGCTTGACATATGAGACGGAAGGTAATATAATTAAATTCGGCAGCATATACTGCCGTCCTAACAAAGACTATTGCATAATTGAAGCAGGGGGAGCGAAACTCATCAGCATTGACCGCAAATGCGCTCCGCCCGATGAAAGCTTCGATATGTGTATCTATAACTGCACCGCCGAGGTGCCTGTCCGTGCGGATATTTATCTGACAGCGAACAAAAATTACAAGGGACTGCTACCCGCAGATGAAACTATCGTAAAAGGCAGCGGAGAATTTATCGCAAGTGGCGGAGAAATATATGTGAGAGAGGATAGAAAATGGCTTCGATAAACGAAAAAGAGCTTTCAAGAATAATAAAAAGCGGCGAGCTGTCGGGAGCCTACTATCTCTACGGCACCGACCGCTACGCCATAGAAAAATACTGTCGGGCAATGGTTGCAAAGACGGTAAAAAAGGGCGATGAAGCCTATAATCTCCACCGTTTCGAGGGACGTGACCTTGATGTGGAGGGGCTTGTTGAGGTATGCGACGCATTTCCTATGTTTGCGGACAAGCTGTGCATTACCGTCAGCGACCTGGATATGGAGGAGGAAACGAAACAGCGGCAGGGACACAAATCCATTACCGCCGACCGTATGAAGCTCCTCACCGAAGCAGTCTCGGACATTCCCGACACAACGGTGCTTGTTTTCTATACTCCGAACATTGATGTGTGCGGCGGAAAAAAGAAGCCCACCGCCAAGAACAAAAAGCTTATCGACCTTGTGGCAAAGCACGGCACAGTCTGCGAGATAAATGTGAAAAGCAGAGCGGAAAATATTAAAATGATCTCTTCGCTTATCTCAAAGCAGGGCTGTACCATTGACGAGCGTGCCGCAGGACTGATACTCGACCGATGCGGCGGCGATATGAATATGGCAGTAAACGAGACGGACAAGCTTGCCGCCTATGCAAACGGGGGACATATCACCGAAAATGATGTGGCGCTCCTTACGCCCGACAGCTCCGACGCAAAGTCATACGACCTTGCAAATGCGGTTGCCGCAGGAAATATGAGCCGTGCAACACAGCTTTACAGCGAGCTTATGGACGACCCCGAAAATACTCCCGTGTATCTTCTCTACGTCCTTGCAGGCAGTATGAATGACCTTTACAGAGCACGGCTTGCCCTTGACAGCGGCAAGAGCATAGGAAATGTTATGCAGGATTTCGGATATGCCGCAAATCTTGAATTTCGTGTAAAAAACGCCTTTTCATCTGTGAGAAAAATGAGCACCGAGAAGCTGAGACGGTGTCTTGAGATACTTGCAGACGCAGATATGGCAATGAAAACAGGCGCAGGAGACCCCGAGGTGATACTTGAAAAAGCCATCGTCTCAATGCTCTCGGAAAGATAAGTCTGAAAATCAAAGATTTTCAAACCGAGTTTTGTTTCTTTGGCTGACGCCAAAGATTTCCTTGCGGAAATTTTTAATTGCCATAACCACCAAAACTCTCGGGCAGGGAATGGTTATAAAAAAGAAGGAAGAATAATTTTGATAAACATAGACAAGGCTGTTGTGGTAGAGGGGAAGTATGACAAGATAAAGCTTTCCTCGGTCATAAACGGCGTAATAATCTGCACCGACGGCTTTCAGATATTTAAGGACAAGGATAAAATGAGCATAATCCGTCATTATGCGGAAAAAACGGGCATAATAATCCTGACCGACAGCGACAGCGCAGGCTTCAAGATAAGAAATTACCTTAAAGGCGCAGTAAAAAACGGCAGTATCACAAACGTGTACATTCCCGATATTTTTGGCAAGGAGCGGCGCAAGGCAGAGCCGTCTAAAGAGGGTAAGCTTGGCGTTGAGGGAATGAGCGAGGAGATACTCCTTGAAGCCTTCCGCAGGGCAGGGGTGTCCTGCACAGAGGGGGAGAAAAAAACAGGCGGCATTGACAAAATGCTACTTTACGAGCTGGGGTATTCGGGTGCGCCCGATGCGTCCCTGCGGCGCAGAGAGCTTCTTAAAAGGCTGGGACTTCCCGAGCTTATGACAACTGCCGCCATTGCGGATATACTTAATACTATGATGACCGCCGACGAGCTGAGAGAGATAACAGAAGAGCTTTGCGGCGCAGACGTGAAGGGAGACTAATAAATTTGGTTTTTTCGGAGCTGAGCTTTTTATATTTTTTCCTCCCAATAGTAATGCTCTTGTATTTTGTTTCGGGCAATAAGCTCAGAAACATCATCATCTTCATTACGGGACTGCTTTTCTACGCCTGGGGAGAGCCTTTTTATGTCATAATAATGCTGCTGTCAACGGCAATAGACTATACCGCAGGCAGGCTTATGGACAAGTACGATGACGATAACAAAAAAAGGAAAATATGCCTTATCGTTTCAATTTGTATGAACGTGGGGCTTCTTGCGGTGTTCAAATACAGCGATTTTATTTTCGACAGCATAAACGCCCTGCTGGGAACGGAGCTTACAAATCCCGTTGTACTTGTAAATCGTGGGCTTAATAAAATATACCCCTTTGGACTTAACGAAAAGCGTGTGGATCTGCCTGTGGGCATATCCTTCTTCACCTTCCAGTCAATGTCCTATACAATTGACCTTTATCTGAGAAATATCAGCGTGCAGAAAAGCTTTCTTAATTTCGCCTCCTACGTGTCCCTTTTCCCTCAGATAGTAGCGGGACCTATCGTAAGATACGATCAGGTGGCAGGGGAGCTGGAGTCACGTTCTGTGACGGTTCCGAAAATAAGTGCAGGAATATCCCTGTTCGTCAAGGGACTTGCAAAAAAAGTTCTCCTTGCCAATAACGTGGGCGCAATATGGTCCGAGGTAAAGGCAATGGATTATGGGCAGATATCTGCGGCTACGGCGTGGCTTGGAATACTTGCATTTACCTTTCAGATATACTTTGATTTCTCGGGCTATTCGGATATGGCAAGCGGACTTGGCAAAATGCTGGGCTTTGAGTTCCCGAAAAACTTCGACCACCCCTATATATCGAAATCGGTCAGCGAATTCTGGCGCAGGTGGCATATTACGCTGGGCAGCTGGTTCAAGTCATACGTCTATATCCCTCTCGGCGGCAACCGATGCGGCGCATTTAAGACCTACAGAAACCTTTTCATCGTCTGGGCGCTGACGGGTCTGTGGCACGGGGCAAGCTGGAATTTCGTGCTGTGGGGACTTTATTTCGGCGTTCTCATAATCATCGAGCGGCTTGGCTTCGGCAAGGTGCTTGAAAAGCTGCCCTCCGGAATAAGTATGCTGTATACATTCCTTGCGGTGGTGTTCGGCTGGGTGCTTTTCGATACGGACACCCTTTCGGACGCAGGACGTTTTATCGCCGCAATGTTCGGCGCAGGGGGAGCGGCAGTTGACGGATATTTCAAATACACTCTCGTTTCAAACTGCTTCCTTCTTGTGATGTGCATACTCATTTCGGGCGGCATCGGCAGCAGGATAGCGGAGTACGCCGGAGAAAAAAGCAGGAGCTTCAAAGCGATATCCACAACCGTTCTCGTAACGGGCGGACTGCTTCTCTGCACCGCCTATCTTGTGGACGCTTCCTACAATCCGTTTTTGTATTTCAGATTTTAAAAGGGTGAAGGCATATGAGTAAAAATAAAACAGCAAAGACCCGTTCGGCTGCCGAAAAAGCCCGGAGCACGGAGGTCATAACTTCGATCGTCACCGTACTGCTGTTTTTCGGTATTCTCACAGGACTTGGGCTGGGGACGGTATTTTCCGAGAAGGAAAGCTTTTCGGAGACCCAGAACAGAAAGCTTGCGGATTTTCCCGAGCTTACGGGCAAAAACATCTACAGCGGAAAATTCACAAGCGGAGTGGAGGATTATGTTTCCGACCATTTTGCAGGTCACGACGGCTGGATAGCCGCAAAGACCGCCGCCGAGCTTCTGACGGGAAAAAGAGAGCGCAATGACATCTATATCCTTGAAAACAGGCTTGTGGAAAAGATACCCGAGCCGGATATGGAAGAGGTACAGAAAAGCATTGAGGGCATAAAAAAATTTGCGGAGGACAACCATATCTCCCCCTATGTGATGATAGTCCCCACACAGGCGGAAATTTATAAAAACGAGCTGCCTGCCAATGCCCCTAACCCCGACCAGCAGGCGTTTATAAACGGGGTGTATTCCCAGCTTGAAGGCAGCGCTGTTCCCATTGACGTGTACTCCACCCTCAGCGCCAACAAGGACAGCTATATCTATTACAGAACAGACCACCATTGGACGACACAGGGCGCATTTCTCGCCTACATTGCCGCTGCAAGAAAGATGGATATAATGCCCCTTACCGAGGGCAGCTATGATATAGACCACGCCTCCGACTCATTTAAGGGAACCTTCTATTCCAAGGTGCTTTACGAGGGAATAGAGCCCGACAGCATAGACCTTTGGCTCCCTGCCGACAGGGGAGAGGAGCCTGAGGTGGAGATATATTCCACTTTCGGCGCAGAGCCTGAGCTGCACGAAGGAATGTATTTCAGAGAGTATCTTGAGGTCAAGGACAAATACAGCACCTTTTTCGGCACCAATCAGCCTATGGTCACCGTCCGCACAGGAAACGAGGGGGGAAAGCTGCTTGTTTTCAAGGACAGCTATGCCCATTGCTTCGTACCTTTTATGACCGAGCATTTCAGCGAGATAACAATGGTAGACCTGCGCTACATTCAGATGTCCTACAATGATATAATTGACGTTTCCGATTATGACAAGGTGATGTTTTTATACAATGCGTCCACCTTTATGTCGGACAGAAATCTGAAAAAGCTGATGTATTAAATATTCTGCTCCGTTTCCGACGAGTCTCGGGAGCGGAGCTTTTTGTTGACAAATGAAAATGGCTGTGGTATAATTTACAAAATGATTTAAAGGGGTGTGGCATTATGCTTAAAATGATAAAAGGAGCGCAGGTCACTAATGGAGACAGCCTTACGCAGGGCTATAATATAGTTGAAGGTATGATATCAGCTAATGTTGATGCAGATAATATCCGCAATGTATTTGAAGGATTTTTGGAAATCAACCGTAATGAGTCTTTGTTTTTATTTATTGAAGTACCGTCAAGGTTAGACGATGAAACTGTGACGGAAACATTTGAGGACGGCGGCGTTGCTATAGAAACGACGCATAATGATGTATATTACCTCGACGGTATTTCGGCGGCGGCTTTGCGGGAATTGTTTGAAATGTTTTACGAGATACTTGTAAATGACGGGCTTTCGGCTTTCGGAGTAGGCAACCCTTACGGCGAGGAGGTCGGAAAATATAAGTATAATGTGATGAAATTATACAGCAAAGAGCCTGAAAAATATGCTTGTATTTTTGAAAGCTTGGGAATAAACAAAACCGATGAACTGATAACGGCTTGGAATACGTTTTCCGAAAAAACGCCCGGAATAAGTGAAAAGTATTCGGACAGCGAAGGCAGGGACATATACGATATTATCGAGATTTTATCCGAAGAAGGCTTGTACAAAGCGGAGATGAGGGAGTCTGAGTAAAATTTTGTTTAAGAAAGAACAAAAAAACAGCCTCGGCAAAAAACCGGGGCTGTACAGTTTTCAATAAATACCGCCTTGCCGCCATGTGGCGAATAAAACCCGCACAAAGCAGGTGGGCAACAGCCCTTCGTTTTCACGCTCCCTGCGTCCGTTGATCCGCACATCTAATGCGGCGGGAGGTCTGCAATCCGCCGAAGGAGACTGAATCCCTATATAAAAGTGTTGGATTATAAAACCACACTTTATCGGTCAAGGCAGAATTTCTTTCTGTAATTGTAGTATATCACAACCGGAATGAAAAATCAATAGAAATTTCTGTTAATTTTGCACTCTGAAATTTGTAGAAATACTATAAAAACGTAATTATTCCTCGTAGGTCTCGGAAAGTCTGTCCATAAAGATCTGACCGATCCTCTCGTACTCGGCGTCATCGTCAATGGAAGCAAGAGTTTCCTCGCCGTTTTCGTCTTCCTCGCTGCGGAGAATAACAAGCTCGGTGTCAGCCTCGACCATATCCTCGGGATTTTCATAATAAGGAACGAGAGCATAATACAGCTCGCCCTCATCGGTCTCATAGGTGTCCATAAGCTCGAAGGTCTGCTCAACGCCTTCTTCATCTACCAAGGTGTAGAGATCGACGCCCATATCTTCAAAATTTTCAGCCATTTCCGAAACCTCCTGTTATTTTTAGTATTGTATATGCGTCCATAAGCGGGAATATTCGGGATATATTTCCAAATAGTTCCTGCCCTGTGACGTCTCAACATTTTTATTTTACCACTATTTCCCCAAAATGTCAATATTGAAAATTCATAAAAATTATGCACAAAAGATATGCACTATTTTATCTCAAAAACTATTGACTTTTGCTAAAGAGTGTGGTATATTATTATCAAGGAAAGGGAAAGACCAAGAAAGTAAGCCGAAGGGCTGAAGGGTTTCCCGGATCCCAAGAACAGCAGGCTTTCAACGTAAAGTATTCTGCAAGAAAGTTTGGAAAGGAAGGCGAGTCCGATGGCAGACGTTACAGAACAGCAGTTTTCAGCGGGAATGTCCGGGGTTGTACCCCACAGTGGCTCGTTTGTACGGCAGGACTTTTGAGAAAAAATAAGAGGGAGTCTAAAGGTAATGTGGTTTGCACCACTCACTCCGATTTATAAAACGAATGGTTTTTCAAAGTCTTAAAGGTCATAAATGTTACGAGCCGCAGTCATCACAGAATGATATGCGGTATTTTTATACTCTCTTTGCTGTGGCGGACATTCCCAAGCATTAAGATGAAAGGGATTATTCCGATGGAGTAAAGGAAATTTTTTTCGGACTTAGATGACAGTTCAGAGATGTGACAGCAGAGGTTATCGGCTCCGCCGTCCGCAGGTGCCGGGATGTTCTTCCCCCGGTCGGCAGTGACATTTCAAAGGCGGGTGCTTAAAATCCGAAAGGGTTGATCGCTATGAAAATGAGGTATTATCTTAAAATTTCGTAGGATTGGAGTGAGTCCGACAGGTAATTAAGCTTTACCGCAAATGGCCGAAAGGCTGCGGCAGGAATGAAATTTATTCCGAAAGGGATTGATTACAATGATCACGAAAGGTTATCACGATCTGAATATTTGATAAATAACCCAAGGGAGTGAGTCCGACAGGTAATTAAGCTTTACCGCAGATAGCCGAAAGGCTGCGGCAGGAATGAAATTTATTCCGAAAGGGATTGATTACAATGATCACGAAAGGTTATCACGATCTGAATATTTGATAAATAACTCAAGGGAGTGAGTCCGACAGGTAATTAAGCTTTACCGCAGATAGCCGAAAGGCTTCGGCAGGATGTTTATTATTCCGAAAGGGATTGATTACAATGATCACGAAAGGTTATCACGATCTGAATATTTGATAAATAACCCAAGGGAGTGAGTCCGACAGGTACTTGAATTTTACCGCAATTAGCCGAAAGGCTGCGGCAGGTTGTAAAAAATTCCGAAAGGATCGATTTTATATGATTTGGACACGCCTTACCGAATATTAAAAATATGGGAGTGAGTCCAATGGCATAATAAAGTGCCGATGTCCTTCACGGACATTACAGTTATACAAAAATCTGAGATAGGTCGGGAGTCCGATGGAAAAGTAATTTTTCTTCAATTATCAAAAAATCTGTAGATATGGAGTGTTTCCGATGGCACGTTAAAACTGCTCCGAATACCAAAATCTTATGATATGGAGATCAGTCCGATGGAAAGTTAAGTTCTGATTTTAATTTCAAATTTTTAAAGTCCGGAGTGAGTCCAATGGATCGCTGAAACGTATCCGCATAATAATGCTTTATATAGATAGGCTTTTCGATGTACTGTACTACTGTAATGAAATGAGTGATGATATATGAAGATTATCACAGCACGCAGAATGAACGCTATGTTTTGAACTACAGGGAGTGGGTCCGCCTAACTATCTAAATTAAATATCGGAAATATAAGAAGTCCTGTAATGTCTTGCGGGGCTTCTTTTTTTGCCTTTGGTAATCGTTTTGTAACCTTTTTCTTTCCTTAAAATGTAAAAATAGGTAAATTTGTATAGTATTACCAAAAACAAGTCTGTGATTTTTCTGTTTTAAGAGTCGCCGCTCATTGACTTTATTAAGAAAAATATGATATAATATTATCAATATGGGCTGATAATATTTTGCGGTCTGTGCGCCGAGGGTATCAGACTGCGTTCCTTTAAATACCGCATCGGGACTTTGTGCGGAATAATCACAGGAGGTTTATAATGGAACAACAGACTTATGATTTTGCGAGCTATACCTCGTTTCGGGAAACTGTCAATGACCTGACCGAATCCCTTGAGCAGCTCAAAGAGTATGCTACTTCCCTCAATCTCGAAAATACCGCCCGCTCCATCGGGGACATTATCGAAAAATCAGCAGGCGATCACTTTGAGGTCGCTATTGTGGGCGAGTTCAAAAGAGGAAAGAGTACCCTTATCAACGCCCTGCTGGGTCAGGAGGTATTGCCTGCGGACGTTCTTCCCGCAACGGCTACTCTGAACCGCGTTACATACAGCAAGGATCCTTATGTTGTTGTTGAGTACAAGGACGGCACCAGCGAAAAGGTCGATATAAACCATCTTGCGGATTATGTCACAAAGCTTTCCTACGAATCGGAAAAAAAGGCGGAGACCGTTAAGGAAGCCACCGTTTACTACGACACCGACTTCTGCAAAAATCACGTTGACATCATAGACACTCCGGGTCTGAACGACGACGAGCAGATGACCAATGTAACTATGTCTATCCTTCCCGAGATAGACGCTGCTGTTTTCGTTATCAGCGCAAATTCGCCCTTTTCACAGTTTGAAAAAGAATTTCTCGAAAATAAGATGCTCACCAGCGACTTAGGACGTATCATCTTCGCAGTAAACTGCTTCGGCACCTTCTCCAAGGAGGACGAGGACAGAATTGTGGAGACCGTTGAAAAGCGCATATGCAGCTATGTAATGGATAAGGCGAAAAAGGTAATGGGCGAAAATTCCAAGGAGTTTGCCGTTTACAAGCGCAAGATAGGCAAGCCCAAGGTTATCGGCGTTTACGCTAAGAAAGCCCTTATCGCAAAGGAAAACAAGGACGAACAGATGCTCATCGAGAGTAATTTCCCCACATTCGAAAGCGTTCTTGAAACAATGCTCACCAAGGAGAGAGGCTCCATCACTCTCCAGATACTTGCAAACAAGATAATAAGCTCCGGCTCAGAGATAATCAACTCCATCGTTATCCACGAGAACGCTCTCGTTATGGAAACAGATGAGTTTATGGAAAAGTATCAGCTTGCCATTGAGGAGATCGAGGAGATACGTACCAAAAAGCGTGAGGAGTTTGTCCGCATAAACAACGCTGCCAACAAGGTATTTGAACAGCTGCAGCCTATCCTTGATGATTACTGGGTAAAGATCGAGGAGACCGCTATGCAGGTAATTGACGATTACCAGATGGCAGGGGAGGACCTCAAGCGTGAAAAGCTCAAGATAGTTTACGAGAAGCTCACTCAGAAGATAAAGGAAAATATCGAGAACAAGGCTCAGCTCATCTGCGAGCAGATCCAGAACGATATCAACGTTGGTCTCTCCGAGGAGGCTGTACGTCTCCAGTCCTTCCAGGACGAATTCTTCGAGTCCTTGAACCGTATCCAGGAGCTGTTCTCTATGCCTGCAAAGCGCAATAGGAACGGCGGCGTTGCCGACAGTATTATCGGCTCCGTTATCGGCACAGGCGGTATCGGGGGACTGTTCATCGGCTTCAGAGAGGCAGGCGTGAAGGGCGCACTTCTGGGCGGACTTACGGGTCTTACCACCTGGCTTGCCACATCTTTCCTTCTCGTTACCACCGTTGTGGGCGGCGCATTCCTTACCCCCGCAGGTATCTGCATTATGGCTCTCGCAGGTTTTGCAGGCACATTTACGGGCAAGTTCGCCGTTGACAAGTTCCTTGTACAGGAGCGTATCGACAAGTTCAAGGTGAATATGAAGGCAACTGTCAAGAAGCAGTTCCACGAAATGAAGATAAATTCCGACTTTACCGAATCTGTACGTCAGCAGGTCTACAACTCATTCTCGGGACTTAAAGCTCAGATCGAGCAGGAGACCGAGATAATCCTGAAGGATACCCAGAAAACTCTCGATGACCTGAACGATGTCAAGCAGCAGAAAAAGGTTATGTCCGACAACGAGAAGATCAGGCTTCAGAGCATTGCCGAGAATGTGGGCGGTATGCTTGCGGATACCTACAATCTCCACAGGGCTCTCACCGAGATCCTGTCCGATGAAGAATAAGGGGAGGGCAGGCAATGACAGATTCTTACAATCCTCTTATGGATATCAACACCTCCTTCTGCGACTATCTTGTGGAGCGTACACGTTCCTATCAGGAGCACGTGGTAGGCGGCACTCTCGACTACGCATTCGACGCAGATTTTGCAATGCGCCAGAAAATAGGCGGCATTTCGGGCTGGTCAAGGCTTTATAAGGCTATCGTCAGCAACGATATCCCCGGACGCTTCAAGAGATATTTCCAGAGCAGCGACAGCGCAAGCTCTATGCAGTATGCCAAGGCTTACGAGGCTGCCAAAAAATGCAGCGAGAGACTGCAGATAAGTCTCCCTGTTGTCCTTGTGAGAAAAGCAGGAGATGTTCCCGAGATAATGTCTATGGCAGGCGAGGGCATTGAGCCTTGTATCGTTATGACCAGCGATATCGCCGAGAGCTTTTCCATTGACGAGCTTCGCTTCCTCGTAGGCTGCGAATGCGGCAGGCTCCAGAACAGGCACTCCGCCTTCAACTATGCCTTCACCTATCCCGGCATAAGCAGAGGAGATACCTCCGCAGACGCCGAGAACGGCGGAAAAAGCAATGTGAGAGAGCTTAACTACGTTCTCAACAAGTGGATAATCTCGGGAGATATCACCGCCGACAGAGCAGGCATAATCTGCCTGGACAACCCTGCGGATTTCCCCCAGATATACGCTTCCATAAGGAAAAAAGGCGTTCCCGATTCTTTCGGAAACGTTAACAAGGACATTGACATAGACGCAATACTGAAACATTATGAAGCCCTCCACATCACTCCCGTCAGGGATCTTAATATGGACGGCTGCTCCCCCGATGAAAGGCGTATTGCTGCGGCAATGGAATTTATCGGCTGCGAGATACTTTACATCTGGCGCCCCGATCTTTCTTCGCCGTCGGGACACGTGGGCAGCAAGCAGTCCCTTGAGATCCGCTGCGATATCATCGCAAATTCCGACAGCGGACATTCTGCGTAAAGGAGGATCCCTCAGATGGAAAAAAATTACGATAATGCCGCCGCTGATATTGCGTTTGTCAGAGGCGAGCTGTCCAAGCTTGTAAGCGACCCCGAGCTTGTGGCGATACTCGGAGACGAGGCTGTGGAGAGAATGTCCAAGTGGGATTCCATTATCGCAAAGAAAATGGATCAGCCCTTCTCTCTTATGGTCACAGGCGATTTCAAGCGTGGAAAAAGTACGATAATAAACGCAATTTTAGGGCGTTCCATAGCCCCGGTAAATGTTGCCCCCGAGACCTTTACGGTAAACTGCATTTCCTACGGCGAAAGGCCCTCGGTGGAGGCTGTTCTCAAAAACGAAAAGAGAGTTACCCTCACCCCCGACGACCTGAGCCGTGACAGGCTTTCCGACCTGTTGGATTTCTTCCCCGGCGAGCTGGATTACATTGACGTAAGAAGCGACGCTCCCATTTTAAAGGAAATTCAGATAGTCGATACCCCGGGTCTCAGCGACCTTGACGACCTTGACAAGCAGGTAAAGGAGTTCCTTATCAAGGCGGACGCACTTATCTACGTGGCATCTGCCCTGTCTCCATTTTCCGAGTCCGAGCAGTTCTTCATAGCCGAGCACATCGTTCCTCAGAATTTCAGCAAGGTATTCGTGCTTGTTAATATGATAGACGCAATGGATTCTATGGAGGACATTGAAAAGGTAGTTGGACGTATCCGTGAGATATGCTCTCAGATAATCCCCAACGCCGAGGTATACGGTATAAGCGGCATTGACGAGTACCGTCGAAAGATAGGTCTCAACCGTCCCGATATCAAGGGCTTCCAGGATTATTACGAAAACCAGTTCCTTAAATTTGAGCTTGCACTTTCAAGGGAGATAATCGTTCAGAAGGACACTATCCGCACTCAGAGAGTGTTCTCAATGCTGAGACTTATGCTTACAGACACCCTTAACCGTCTCAATATGATAAGCGATATGATGAAGATGGACAGGGAAAATCTGGACAAGCTTTCCGTTGATTTCGAGCGTGAATGTACCACCCTTGCGGCGGCTCTTGACAATCAGAAGCCCAAGATAATCCTCTCCATCACCGAGATGATGCAGGAAGCGGAGCACTGGATGTACGAGTTCTTCACCAAGCTCAGAGAGGACATTCTTGCCTGCCGCACCACCGCCAAGGACGAGGACGTGGAGAGACATTTCTACTCATACCTTATGGACAAGGTGGGCGAGGCATACAGAAAATGCCTTGAGATACATCACTCCCGTCTGAACGACGTTATAAACGATATGGCTGCCGAGCTTTCAAGAAAGCTGGGAATAGAAAGTCTTGCAGGGGCAAGGATATCCTGCAGCGAAACGGTGAACGTGAACACCTTTGTTGCGGATAAGATAAGAGAGGCGGCTTCTCAGGGCGCAGACCGTGAAATGGGCTTCCCCTCAACGACCATACCCTTCTTCAAGAACATTCTGAAAAAGAAGCGTCAGTCGGAGATAATCGACTCCGCTCTGGAAAATTACGACGACATCAGAAACAACACCATCAAGGATCTGAAGGTGTGCTACAAAAATCTGGAGGAGTTTGCCCTATCTCAGCTTGACGAGATATACCGCACTCAGGTAGAAGTGGGCAGAGAGACCGTTGCAGCGGCAATGGAAATGGCTAAATCCCGAAAGGATTCCGAGCTTCTCAGCAGAAACCTTGAAAAGGCTTCTGAGATCGTTATCGGAGCAGTTTCGGTGCTGAAGAAATACTAAGTGATATGGCGGCAGACGAATATGTTCTGCCGCTTTTTATACAAAGTATACAAGTACAGAAATTTAAATTTTAAGTATATGCAAAATTACCATTGAATTTTATGGAAAGGTGTGATATAATATACAATAGCATTTTTATACATTAAAGTAAGGAGGGGCTGTTTTTGTCTTTGAAAAGGTATCATACTTTGTATCCGTGCAGCATTTTCAGAGCGCAGATAGTTTTCAAAAACGTGGCTCCTCCCGATGATAAGTGGGCGGAGGGCGTTCTCTGCCGTGATCATGAGGGGAATTTCTCCATAATAAACCGTAAGGCAGGAGATGGAGAATATGCTCTCGACCCTGTGTTCATTGACACTCTCGGTCTTGCTTCGGGCTTTAAGGACGGCGGCAAAAGAGACATTTTCGAGGGAGATATTATACGCATTTGCCGATTTTTCGGCGGAAATATATCCGATAACAAACCTGCCGAAAACGTTTCCGAGCAGCAGGAGGACGAAATGCCCGAGCGCAGAGTTTTTGCGGATATCCCCGAGGGAGCAGAACAGCTTTCCTGCCTTGAAGGCGTTGTGTTTATGAACGGGGGAGTTTTCTTTATCCAGTTTTATGACGAGGCTTCAAAGGCTCTTAACGCTATGCCCCTTTATATGTTTTTCGGCTTCGATATGCTCCCTGCCGAGGGTGCGGCGGTGAAGGTCATCGGCAATATGTACGATGACGAGGAGCTTTTTGCGAGGACTCTCAGGCTTTCGGATAATGTACAGAATTAAAAAGGACTGCTTGCGTTTTGCGAGGCAGTCCTTTTTGCAGCTAATTATAAATTTCAGGGTCAGAATATTCTTTATAATTTATTATTTATTCTTTTTTTTCTTAATTCGTTAAAATGATGCTGCTTTAAAATAATAAAGAAGAAATAAAAAAGAATAAAGATAACAAAAAAAGCCCGTAAACCGGACTTCAGATGTGTGGCGTCCCCGGCGGGATTTGAACCCACGGCCTTTCGCTTAGGAGGCGAACGCTCTATCCTGCTGAGCTACGGAGACATTTTCTTCGTGACTTGTATATTATACCACAAAGAAATAAAAAATGCAATAGGTTTTTATATAACTTTTACTTGAAAATTTCGGGGGAATATGGTATAATTATATAAATTTAGATTTCATAGCAATTTTACATAAAAGGAGTATGTTTAATATGGAAATCAAAATCACCAAAACCACATCGCCCAAGGCTAAGCCTGCCGATGAGTCCAAGCTCGGTTTCGGCAAGATCTTCACCGACCATATGTTCCTTATGAACTATGACGAGGGACAGGGCTGGCACGACGCAAGGATCGTTCCCTACGGTCCTATCCCTATGGAGCCTTCTTCTATGTGCCTCCACTACGGTCAGGCTGACTTCGAGGGTCTCAAGGCTTACAGAACCGAGAGCGGAAAGATACAGCTTTTCCGTCCCGAGCAGAATATGGCGAGAATGAACGTGTCCAACGACCGTCTCTGCATTCCTCAGATCGACGAGAAGTTCTGTGTTGAAGCTATAAAGAAACTTGTTGAGGTAGACGCTGACTGGGTCCCTCATCAGTATGGCACATCTCTCTATATCCGTCCCTTTATCTTTGCGATTGACCCTATGCTGGGCGTTCACCCTGCAAAGCACCTTATTTTCTGCATTATGTGTTCTCCCGTTGGCGCATACTATGCAGCAGGTCTTGCTCCCGTTAAGATCTACGTTGAGCAGAATTACGTCAGAGCTGTAACAGGCGGTACGGGCTTCACAAAGGCTGCCGCTAACTATGCTATCTCCCTCAAGGCGCAGGAAGAGGCTGACAAGGCAGGCTATGAGCAGGTCCTCTGGCTTGACGGCGTTCACCGCAAGTACATAGATGAAGTAGGCGCTATGAACGTATTCTTCGTTGTTGACGGTGAAGTCATTACTCCCGGCCTTGAAAGAAAGTCCATTCTCAGCGGTATCACAAGAAAATCCTGCCTGGAGATTCTCAGACACAAGGGCTACAAGGTTACCGAAAGGGATATTGATATAGACGAGCTTGTCAAGGCTTATGACGAGGGCAAGTTTGACGAGGCATTCGGTACAGGTACCGCTGCTGTTATCTCTCCCATCGGCGAGCTGAAATACGGCGACAAGGTTATGACCCTCAATAACGGCGAGATAGGCCCTGTTTCCCAGATGCTGTACGATACTCTTACCGGTATCCAGTGGGGCAAGACAGAGGATCCCTTCGGCTGGACTGTTCCCGTTGTAGGCTAAAATTTACATTTAAAAATTATTATTGCCCGCACTTTCCGCATATGGAGCCTGCGGGCATTTTTTCGGAGGAATTATGGAGCGATACAAGTGGAGTTTTCCGTTTACATTTATCGGAGTGATATTTTTTCTGTTCGGGGTAATATTTGTGATAATTGCGGCTGCGAACATTGCGGGCTGGGAGGAGTTCAGAAAGGACGCTGTGTCGGTTAATGCCACAATAACCGACATTGATACCCACACCGAGCGGAGAGGCAAGAAGAAAAAGACATATCACGATGTTTTTGTTGAGTATGAATATGAAGGTGTTACCTATTCTGATGAGCTTGATTATTACACCTCGGGAATGAAAGAGGGGGACGATGTGGAGATATATGTTGATCCCGAACGCCCCTCAGACAGCCGCAGCAAGCCGTATTTAGTTTCCGGAATAATGGGTCTGTTTGCGCTTATATTCGGCGGCATCGGGGCAGGCTTTTTAGGTCACGAGATCAGAAGAAGCGTTATCGTCAACAGGCTAATTGCAGAGGACAAATTCATTTATGCAAATTACTCACACGAGGAAAAGGCAAATGTAACGGTGAACAAGGTGCGGTATGACCAATCGGTATTTGTCTATGATGACGGTTCGGGACGAAAAATGGTGTTTAAGGGCGAGCCGCATCACCCAAGCTCCCGTCCATATATTCAGGGCGACACTATGAAGGTCTATGTGGATATGGAAAAGGATCCGGGGAAGTATTACGTTTCAAGAGAGAAGTGACGTTTTCGCTGACTGCGGCTTTGCAGATCTTTCGGAGGGTAAAAATTATGGAGCGTTATAAGTGGAATTTTACATATATGGCGATCGGCGGATTATTTTTTGTATTTGCCCTTATCACTTTGTTGGCATCGGTTAAGGAATTTAAAAGCTGGAAGGAGTTTAAAGAAACGGCTGTGCCCGTTGCCGCCCGTATAACCGATATCGAGAGCTACACCGATGATGACGAGACAAAACACAGGGTTTTCATTGAGTATGAATACGAAGGCGAAAGATACTCGGATAAGCTCAGCTACTACATCACGGGAATGAAAAAAGGGGATACGGTGGAGATCTATGTGGATCCCGACGCTCCATCGTACAGCCAAAGCCATTCTGTTTTGCTTTCGGTATTGTCGTGGGTGCTGATGCTTGCATTCGGCGGCATTGGCGTGGGGCTTATGGGTCACGAGCTTAAAAGAAGCATTTACATAAACAGACTCATTGACGAGGATAAATATGTTTACGCCTATTACTCGAATGAGGAGAAGTCGGGCTATTCGGTGAACGAGGTGGAGTATAACTGTTCCGTATTTGTTTACACAGACGCTTTCGGAAATGAACGGAGGTTTAAAAGCGAGCCTTATTCCCCTGACGCCAATCCCTATGCTCCGGGATATCGGGTAAAGGTATATGTGGATATAGAAAAGACTCCCGAAAAATATTACGTTTCAAGAGAGAAGTGAGGGTATGCAGACCGTTGACGAGGCTCTTATGAAGCTTAAAAGGTCTGATTTCCGGGCAAGGTTTCATCTGTCTGCGAAGGATATCGCATACATTGACAGGGTGGGAATGGAGACTGTCCGCAGGCATTGTAGGGACTTTATTGCAAGTCGTCTTGCGCCTGCGGATATACCAAATGACGGGAAGCAGACTCCTATGAGGGGACACCCCGTTTTCATCGCTCAGCACGCCTGCGCCTGCTGCTGCAGGGGGTGCCTTGAAAAGTGGTACCGTGTGCCCAAAGGCAGGGCGCTGACTGAAAATGAGCAGGAGAGGATAGTAAAGCTCCTTATGACGTGGATTGAGCGGGAATATCACAAGGGCTGACCCTTGTCATTCAGTATCCCTTTTCCGTCGCTGACCATTTTTTCAAGCCTTTCAAATTCTGCTTTCAGGACGGCTTCGCCCTCGGGAGTGATCTTATAAATCTTTCGTCTGCTGTCGCTGTCAACCATTTCAATAAGCCCGTTTTTAACAAGCCTTGTAAGCACTCCGTAAAGGGTTCCAGGACCCATTTTTACACGTCCGCCTGATATTTTTTCTATCTCCTGCATTATGGCATAGCCGTGATTTGGGCTGTACAGGGCAAGCAGTATATAATACATTGCTTCGGTCATAGGTTCAGATGTGTTTGGCATTTCAAAGCTCTCCTTAAATAATTTCCGATAATACGCTGCACACAGCCCACACGCATATCACTTCGGTAATGATAAGAAAGCAAACGGACAGTATGATGGACAGCTTGTAAAAACGCTGCAGCCTTTCTGTGCTCTGACCGCATTTTTCCGATAGCTCCGAGGCTGCATTAACGCCGGCTTTTGCGATCCTTGCGATATAATAAAAGCTGTACAGCAGATATGGGATATCAAATATTACAAAGGATGCAAGGACTCCGAGGCTTTGGCGGCAATAATAATAAAATGCGGCGCCAAGATTTATAAGCATATAGCAAAGAAAGAAGCTCAGGAAAATACCGATAGATGAATACGCTGCCTGCACAGTGCTTTTGGCAGCTTCTCTGAGGTCGGTATGGACGGGATAGGGGCTGTCTGAGTCGTTTATGTAAACGCTGTAAAGAGCAGAGCCTGTTACATATTCCCAGCCGAAATCCTTGTAGAGACTTTTTTTCTCATCGTCGGGGGATTCTCCAAGCTCTACATAGGCTGTGATCTTTTTGGGGGTCGATCTGATAAACGAAGCACAGTCGTATCTGACGGCATAAAGCTCCCAGCCCTTCGCATATTTTTCCTCAATACGCCTTGCCAGTTCCTCGGCGGAAAGCTTTGCCATTGTCATTGTGAAATCATATTTCATAAGGTCTCTCCCTTTCTGATATTATGCGTCACGATATATCGTATGACGTAATAATATAATATTATTTTCTGTTTGTCAAGTGCTTTGGCAAATTTTTTATAGACATTCGGCGGGAACAGGATGAAAATACGTATTTCCCGCAATGTGTCCTGTACATTTTCCGATCCGTCTGATATGATGAGAATTGAAAGGAGGTCCCGAATTGGATCAGAAGAAGATAGGCAGCTTTCTCAGAGAGCTGCGGAAGGAAAAAGGAATTACTCAGGAGCAGCTGGCAGAGCTGACGGGCGTTTCCAACAGAAGCGTTTCACGCTGGGAAACGGGTACTAATCTGCCCGACCTGGATATTCTCATTCAGCTTGCAGACTACTACAATGTAGAGCTGCGGGAAATTTTAGACGGTGAAAGGAAAGATGTACAGATGGATAAGGAAACAAGAGAAACTGTTCTCAAGGCGGCTGATTACAGCAATATGAAAAAAATGGATTTCTCAAGAAAGATATTTTATTTCTTCATTGCAGGTCTTATTGCAGATGCAGCATATATGATACTGCTTTTTTCAGACGCAGGAGAGGAGTTTGATTTTCTTTCGGGACTGTGCCTCGGTATAATGACAGGTGTGCTTATTCTGGGAGTGATATATAATTCTCGTTATATGGCAAAGCTTCGTGCTCTGAAGCTTCGTCTGATCGGGAAAGACCGGGGACAGGATATGTGATCTGACAGACAGCGCTTTATGATTACTGTATGAGCAAACCGCCTTGTGAAGATGAACGGCTTCACAAGGCGGTTTGTTGTGCGGTGAAACAATTTTTTTGAAAATGCTTGACAAATCAGAATAAATGTGCTATAATTATTATACAGCCTTTGAAGCTTTGTCTTTGAGATTAACGTCAAGCTTGGAGTAGGGTATCTCGATGCCGTTTTGGTCAAAGGCGGATTTGACCTGCTCGATAAGGTCGAAATAGACTGTCCAGTAATCGGGGGTCTTTGTCCAGACCCTTACGGTGATGTCAACAGAGCTTGCGGAAAGGTCGGAAACACGGACAAATGGTGCGTCCTCGGACAGAATGAGCTTATGCTCGGCGATAACGCCGCTTATTATTTTTATGGCTTCTTTGAAATCTTCCTCGTAGGCAATGCTGAATTTCAGGTCTACACGGCGCTTTTCCTCTCTGCTGTAGTTAATTAAAGTATTGCCGGATATCATACTGTTGGGTATGTAGATGACCTTATTGTCTACGGTGAGGAGCTTGGTGGAGAGGATACTGATATCCTCCACGGTGCCCTCATTACCGTTGGTGCTTATAAAATCACCCTTGACAAAGGGCTTGTTCATAAGTATAAGAAAGCCGCCTGCCACATTGGAAAGGCTGTTTTGCAGGGCGAGTGCCACGGCTACGCCTGCTGCGCCTATGGTGGTTATGATGGAGGTCATAGGTATTCCGAGAGTGGACAGGGTTATGACTATCACAAAGGCGGTGAAGATTATGCCGATGAGGGAGCGGAGAAAGCCCTGGGCTGTCTCGTCTATACGGCTCCTGCCCATTGCCTTGTCGATGATGTGGAGAAGTATTTTTGCGATTATCTTGCCTGCGATGTAGATGATTATCGCTGTTACTACGGTGGGGAGATAGGCGATAAGTGCGTCGTAAAAGCTTTTTAGAACTGTGCTGTCAACAGTGCCGCTGGAAACGGCTTCCATTACGTTTTCCGCTTCGCTGACAATGGCGGGGGCGGTGGTTTCGATAATTGTTTCTTCCATATTTCGGTCAGTCCTTTCTTAAAATATCCAAGATAAATTATAATGATTTTTTTATACGGATAAGTGGACAGAATGTGAATATACATCAAATAAAAATCAGATGAAATTTTCTCGTGACGGACAGTCGGAAAATCCCTGCGCCCTTGACGGTTTCGGCAAAATGTGTTATAATTTCAGTAAATTCGCATAAAAATTTTATATCGGAAAGACGGGAATAAAATGAAAGGCAACAAATTAAGCGGACGGCTTCTGGGCGCTTTTATCGCTGCGGCGGTGATGATCGGGATCACGGCGCTTGTGTCTGTGAGAGCCGTCAGGGAGCTGGGTGGTTATTACGCTGAATGTTCGGAAGGCTCTGCCGCACGCAGTACTCAGATTTTGGCGGCGAGGGACAATATACTGGGTGCTGAAAGGGATATCCTTGCGGCGCTGGCTTCTTCGGACGAGGCTGCGGCAGATGGATACATAGAAGCGGCAAGGAGCGAGCTTGATGCCCTTGAGGACAGTCTGCTTTACGATACAGATGGTGTATGGAGCGGAGCTGCGCCTGTGGAGGAGCTTATTGCTGCTTCTCAGGTGAGAGACGCTGTTTTCGGAAGCGTGGGCGGCGGAAATATGAAGATAGCACGGAATGTTTTTTTCAGCGAGTATCAGCCTAAGCTGCTGGCGGCGGCGGAATATACGGATAAGCTTCTTGCAGATCTGTACGCAGAGGGCGGAAATGTTCCCGTTCAGATATCGGCAAGGGCTTTAAAATATTCACGTGTATGTGTGGGAATGGGTCTGCTGGGCATTTCGGCGGTCACGTTCATTGCATTGTACATTGAGAAAAAGCTGAGAGAGAATGTTGTGGAGGAGACTGAGGACGAGGCTGCTCCCGAGGACAAATATGAGCCTGTTTCACCCGAAAGGGAAGAGGACGATCGTCTTGCGGAGGCTGAGGAGGCTATTTCAAACGCTGTTAACTGCATAAACATTCTTGCAGACGGCGACCCCGACGCTGCGGCTGACGGGGAATATCCTTATCGTTACGAAAATGTGCTGTCTGCTGTCAGAAAGATGAAGGCAAGGCTAAGATTTATAAGCGCTCAGATAAACCGTGCGGCGGAGTTCGTTTCGGCGGAGTCTTTGAGAGTATCGGACAATGCGGAGGAGCTTTCTGCTGCTGCAGAAGAACAGGAGTCAACGGCGGAAAGGCTTTCGGGCAGCTTCGGGGAGATACGTTCGCTTATTTCTAAGATCGGCGGCTCATATGAAAATATCCGGAGCCTTGGAACGGAAAACGGAAGGCTTATGGAGGACTGTGCAGGCGAGCTGCGGAATGCGGAAAATGCTCTTGATATGCTAAGAAATAGTGCAGAGGAGATGGAGGGGCTTGCAAAGGCGGCGGCGGACATTGCTTCCCGTGCAAATATGCTGGCGGTAAGCGCTGCTATGAATGCGGCAAAGGGAGAATGCTCGGGCAGAAGTCTTGCCGCTCTGGCAGACGAGGCAAGGAGTCTGGCTTTAAGCTCTGCCGAGGCTTCATCTCAGGCGGCTGAGACAGTAAAGCTGTGCGGCGAGAGGATAGGGACAGGTACAAAGGCTATTGCTGCTGCTTCCGTCTCCGCTTCGGATGCTTTTAAAAATACGGAGGATATGGCAGGCAGGGCGGCGGCTCTGGAGCAGCTTTGCGAAAAGCAGTCAGAGGCGCTTTCTTCGGCGGAGAAATGTATGGAGAAGATATCGGGCTTTGTGCTTCTGAGCAGGAATGCTTCGGAGGAATATGCCGCTTCGGGCAGAATGCTTTCCGAGCAGTCGGGGGCTTTGAAAAAGATAGTTATCGGACGCTCCGATACGGCTCAAAAGGTTTGACTATTAAAATATACTGTGGTATAATTAGAGACGTACCATAATTATGATGAAAAAATTCGGGAGGAAATTTATTATGAACTGGACTGAGGTAAATATATACACAACTACTGAGGGCATTGACCCTGTTTGCGGAAGGCTTCTGAATGTGGGCGTTACGGGATTTCAGATACGTGACGCAAAGGATTTTGAGGATTTTCTCAACGACAAGACGGGCAACTGGGATTACATTGACGACGATCTTATGAATTTAAAGGACTGCGAGACCTGCGTTACCTTTTATCTTGCGGATAATTCTCAGGGTGCGGATATGCTGGCTATGGTAAAGACAGAGATGGCGGAGCTTGCGGCTATGGACAGCGAAAAGAAGTTCGGCAGGCTTGTATGCGAGCTTTCAAATGTCCGTGAGGAGGACTGGGCTAACAACTGGAAACAGTATTTCAAGCCTCTTACTGTTGGCGAAAAGCTGGTTATCAAGCCCTCCTGGGAGAAGTATGATGCAAGTGATGACAGGACGATCCTGGAGATAGACCCTGAGTCCTCTTTCGGCACGGGTCAGCACAACACCACTCAGCTTTGTCTTGAAATGCTGGAAACAAATCTCTCCGAGAAGGACAGGGTGCTTGACATTGGCTGCGGAAGCGGTATTCTTTCAATTGCGGCGCTGCTTCTGGGTGCGGACAGCGCTTGTGCGGTTGACATTGACCTTAACAGCGTGAAAATTGCGGGACAGAATGCGGAGAAAAATCATATTTCCGTTGACAGGTATATTACTTATGCGGGTAATATCATTTCCGACGAGGCTCTGAGGGAGAAGATAGGCGGCGGATATCAGCTTATTACGGCGAATATCGTGGCGGACGTGCTTATTGCTATGGCTCCTATTTTCGGGCAGTTCCTTGTTCCTCATGGAAAGATAATCATTTCGGGCATCATTATTGAGCGCTGTGACGAGGTCATGGAGGCTATGGAGAAAAATGGATTTATCCGCACCGAGCTTCGTGAGTCGGGCGGCTGGGCTGCGGCGGCGTTTGAGATGGGTAAATAAGGAGAGAGACAGAGTGAAAATAAATGGGCTTTTGCTGTGTGCCTGCATTTCGGGCAGCGTATTGCTCTCCTCCTGCGGCACGGGGAATGAAGAGGTCACGGACACTTCTGTTCCAGAGACGGATATGTCTGAAACGGGAATTCAGACCGAAATTGTCACAACCGAGTTATCCGAAATTGTTATTTCGGAGGAGCCTGTTCAGACCGCTTCCTCCGAGGACGTTATGCGGCTGATCGACGAGTCGGAGAGACCCGAGATAATCATTACCGATAATTCCGGCTTCGAGGAAATTATGCTTGCAGGAAAAATGGCAGGCGAATATTACGGACGGGCGGCAGAGGAGTTTTTCGGGTTCGGGATAGAATATGACTGGAAAAACATTGGCGGCGAGTGGTTACAGATTGACGGTATAACGGGCATTGCGCCTTATCTTGTGAACAGCGGTTATCGTGAGTTTTCGGGATATTACACCGACAGGGATAAGGATATTTTCGCTCCTATGGACTATGAAGCCGCAAAGCAGTTTATTATGGCTCGCATCGGTCTGACGGAAAAGGGCTTCTGCGAGCTTTGTCAGAATTCTCCCAGCAATTATTTAGGTATTGACGGGGCGCTTTACATAAATTCGGGTGACGGAGGTCAGGCAGGCTGGTCATACAGCCGCATTACGGGCTATGATATGAGTGAAAACTCAGTCACTTACAGCTGTGAAAGAGTTGGAGACGCCGAGGAATGGAGTTATGAGGAAGATATTATTGCTCCGTTTACTTTCACTCTTGCCCTTGAGGACGGGGTATGGAAGCTGGACGGCTGTTCATACGGCGAGGGGCTTTTTGATCTGGCAGGTATTGAAAGCGAAATCGAATAAACAATTAAGGAGAAGCCTATGAAGCTTGTATACACATCTGAAAACAAGATATACCGCATTGACGGGGGAAACAAATCTGAGATACCCTGCGGGCGGATAAACAAATACAAGGAGACTCTTGAAAGCATTCGCCGTCGGACGGAATGGAAAACTACCGGCACGGGCGCACAGTTTACGGGCGCGGCAAGGGCAAATACGGGGGAGCCTGTTATTTCCGCAAGGATAACGGGTCTTTGCGAAAACAAGGGCGAGCTTATTTACGGCGTGGGGCTGGACGAGTCCTGCTCTCTGTATCGGAGAAGCTTTGACAAGACGGACGAGAACGAGGGGCTTATCCTTTCGGGAAACGAGCTTTATTTCGGTGCATTCGACTGCTATGAGGGCAAAATGGCTTTTAGTCTCGGGTCAAATCCGAGGGAGCTTCACATTGCGGTGATGGAGCCGCCTGCTTCTGCTTATGACGAGCTTACGGACGGTGACAGCGTTGAGGAAAATCCCTACTGGAGCAGGAGTCACAAGAACCGCATTTATTTTTCCTCTGCGGGAAACGGGCGGAATGAATATGGCGCTGTGGCGGCGGTCTCCCCTCGGAGCGGCGCTTACATTGATGTGGACAGGGGAGAGATGGAGGAATTTCTCTCAGACCCAAAGAGCGATTTTCTTAGAATAAAGGATGACAGCTTCGGGAATATTTTCTTTATCCGTCAGCCTTATGGCGGCGAACAGGAAAAAGAGGGCTTCAAATTTACGGATATCCTGTTATTCCCATACAGAATTTTAAAGGGATTTTTCGGGTGGCTGAATTTCGTTTGCACTATGTGGGGAGGCGAGTCCCTCAAAAGCGGAAGTGACGGTCTGCCTTCCTATACGAAAGCGAAGCAGCGTTCGGAGCGGGATATTATCATTGAAGGCAATATCATCAAAGCCGAAAAGCTTGCAAAGGAAGAGGACGCTAAGGAGGACGGCGGCTCGGTTATGCCCTTGTCACGTGTGCTTGTGAAAAGAGAGGCTGACGGCAATGAGACGGTGATAAAGAAGGGCGTTCTGGATTATGCACTGTGTACCGACGGGAAGATTATCGTTTCCGACGGGCGAAAGCTCATTCTCATTGACGGCGAGAAGGAGACGGTCATTGCCAAGGCAAGGCTTGCTATGAATATTGTTTTGGAGGAATATCCCGAGTGAATATCGGTAATGTGGAAATAAAGAAAACTGCCGCTCTTGCGCCTATGGCTTCGGTGGCGGACAGGGCTTACAGGCTTGTCTGCAAGGAACATAAGGCGGCGTATATGGTATCTGAAATGATATCTGCAAAGGGGCTTTGCTACAGCGACAGGAAGACCGAAGAACTTTGCACCGTTGACGACAGGGAGCGGCCTTATGCATTGCAGATATTCGGTGACGAGGCGGAGTTCTGCGGCAGGGCTGCGGGTATGCTGATGAAATACCGCCCCGATATTCTTGATATCAATATGGGCTGCCCCGTTCCGAAAATTGCGGGAAACGGCAGCGGCAGTGCGCTTATGAAAGACCCCGACAGGGCTTATGATATTGTCAGGGCTGTGGTTTTAAGCAGCGATGTTCCCGTAACGGTGAAAATTCGTGCAGGCTGGGACGAGAACAGCGTAAATGCTCCCGAATTTGCAAAGGCGATGGAGTCGGCAGGTGCGGCGGCGGTGACTGTTCACGGACGGACGAAAAATCAGATGTATCACGGGAAAGCAGACTGGGGTATCATCAAAGCGGTGAAGGAGGCTGTGGGTATTCCCGTTATCGGAAACGGGGATATTTCCTGTGCCGAGGACGCTTTGAGAATGTATAAAGAGACGGGCTGCGACCTTGTTATGGTGGGCAGGGGGAGTTATGGAAACCCTTGGATATTTGAGCAGATAGAGAGCTTTCTTGAAAGCGGAATTATCCCCCCTCAGCCCGATTTGAATGAGCGGCTTGACACTATGCTGAGGCAGGCGGAGTTTGCTGTACAGTTCAAGGGTGAGCGTATGGCTATGGCGGAGGCAAGGCGGCAATGCGCCTTTTATCTTAAAGGGATAAAGGGGGCGGCAGGATATCGGGGCAGGTGCGGTCAGCTGTCGGGTCTTGATGATGTGAGAGAGCTTATAGCCTGCATAAGAAAGGATATGGGCTTATGATAGCTTTGGCAGAGGGGTGCTTCATTTCACAGATTGCGGAAATAGAAAAGGCGGCATTTTCCGATGCTTGGTCGGAAAAATCCCTTGAGAGTGCGCTTTCCGAGGAGACGGGTATCTTTCTTGCAGAGGTTGATGGCGGCGAGGTAAGGGGATATATCATCGGCTCCTGCGACGGGTTTTCGGGATATATCGAGCGCATTGCGGTAAATGCCGCTCACAGAAAAAAGGGCATTGGCAAACAGCTACTTTCCGCATTTGAAAAGGCGCCTCCCGAAACGGCTGAGAGCATTTCACTTGAGGTAAGGGCTTCAAATTCGCCTGCCATAGGGCTTTACGGTTCTTTCGGATTTGAACGGGCGGGGGTCAGGCGGAATATGTATTCCTCCCCGAAAGAGGACGGGATAGTTATGATTAAAAAGGTGATAAAATGAGCGTTAAAATTCTTGGAATCGAGTCCTCCTGCGACGAGACTGCGGCTTCGGTCTCTCTGGACGGACGGACTATTCTTTCTAATATTGTGGCTTCTCAGGTGGAGGAGCATAAGAAATTCGGCGGAGTTGTGCCCGAAATTGCTTCGAGACGGCACGCTGAAAATATTCTTGAGGTAGTAAGGGCGGCTCTTGACGAGGCTAAATGCGGACTGCCCGACATTGACGGCATTGCGGTCACATATGCTCCGGGGCTTATCGGTGCGCTTCTTGTGGGCACAAGCTTTGCAAAGGGGCTTGCTATGGCTGCG
Source organism: Huintestinicola sp. (assembly GCF_050874005.1). Taxonomy (GTDB): domain Bacteria; phylum Bacillota; class Clostridia; order Oscillospirales; family Ruminococcaceae; genus Huintestinicola. The sequence goes on along the minus strand of NZ_JBNMJV010000012.1, from coordinate 5,991 downwards.
GACAAGCCCCTTATACCCGTTCATCACATTGCGGGGCATATTGCTTCAAATTACATTGCCCACCCCGACCTTGAGCCGCCTTATCTCTGTCTTGTGGCGAGCGGAGGTCATTCGCAGATAACCGAAGTCCTGAGTTACACCAAATTCAGAGTTATCGGCAGGACGAGAGATGATGCGGCGGGGGAGGCTTTTGACAAGTGTGCGAGAGTGCTGGGATATCCGTACCCCGGGGGCGTTCACATTGACAGGGCGGCAAAAAAGGGCGACCCGGACAAGTACAAGCTGCCTATTCCCAAGGTAACGGGCAGCGAGTATGATTTTTCATTCAGCGGACTGAAAACGGCGGTCATAAATCTGGCGCACAATGCGGAGCAGAAGGGGGAGACACTTGACAGCGACAGTCTGGCGGCAAGCTTTCAGAAAACCGCCGCAGAAATGCTTGTGAGCAAAACGGTTGAGGCGGCAAAGGCTTTCGGATACAAGACTGTTGCGGTGGCAGGCGGTGTTTCCGCAAATTCGGGTGTGAGGGAGCTTATGCTTCACGAATGCGGCAAGAGGGGAATTAAAGTCTATCTCCCGCCTCTCGATTTGTGCGGGGACAACGGTGCAATGATCGCCTGTCAGGGATATTACGATTTCCTTGACGGAAAAAGGGCGGACGAGAGCCTTAATGCGGTGGCTACTCTGAGCCTTGAGGACATCTGAACTGGTGAACGGAGCGGTGAGTATGGATATTTCCGAGCTGGAAAATGCTCTTGACACTTTGCGGGAGGACGAGCTTGACAGGGCTTTGACCGAAAAAAAGGAAGAGCTGAAAAATGCTCCCACGAAGTCTGACGAGGATATGCGGAGAGAGTCTGCTAAGGGTCACAGGGGACGGGTAAAGGAGCGTTTCCTTATATCGGGTCTCGGTGGCTTTGCGCCTCACGAGATACTTGAGCTTTTGCTGTTTTATGTTATCCCTCAGAGGGACACAAAGCAGATTGCCAAAGAACTGATAAAAAAATTCGGCGGCGTGGCGGGAGTGTTCAATGCCGATGTTTCCGAGCTTACTGAGGTAAAGGGTATTACCGAGAGTGCGGCGGTGCTTTTCAAGCTTATACCGCAGCTCATAAGCGTTTATTATGCGGAGGAGCGGAAGGGTGTTTCCGTTACGACTACGGCTCAGCTTTCCGAGCTTTTCAAGCCCTATTTCGTGGGCTCGGGAACGGAGAAATTTATGCTTGCCTGCTTTGACAGCTCGCTCAGACCTCTTTCGGTTACGGAAATAAGCAGGGGCACATCTGCATATACTTCGGTGGAGCTGAGAAAAATAATGAGTGCGGCAATTGACAGCGGCTGTGCTATGGCGGCGCTGGCTCATAATCATCCGCTGGGTGCTCCGAAGCCCTCGGACGAGGATATTGCGGTGACAAGGCGGATAAATGAGCTTCTGAAAGCGGTGGATATTCGCCTGATGGATCATATTATTGTGGGCGGATCGAAATGCTATTCTATGCGGGACGGCGGCGATCTGGGAATTTTTGACTGATTTGATAGATTTGAGAGGAAAATAAAAATGCCTATTGATAAAATCGTTATTAAGGGTGCGAGAGAGCATAATTTAAAGAATGTTGACTTAGAGCTTCCCCGTGACAAGCTTATCGTTATGACGGGACTTTCCGGCTCGGGAAAGTCATCTCTTGCATTCGACACCATTTACGCCGACGGTCAGAGAAGATATGTGGAGAGCCTTTCTTCCTATGCGAGAATGTTTCTCGGTCAGATGGACAAGCCCGATGTGGACTCTATCGAGGGGCTTTCTCCCGCTATTTCCATTGACCAGAAAACTACCTCGAAAAATCCCCGTTCAACGGTGGGTACGGTAACGGAGATATACGATTATTTCCGTCTGCTTTACGCAAGAATTGGTATTCCCCATTGTCCCGTCTGCGGCAGGGAGATAAAGCAGCAGTCGGTAGATCAGATAATCGACAAGATCTCCGCACTTCCCGAGGGTACGAAGATCCAGATACTTGCTCCCGTTGTAAAGGGACGCAAGGGCGAACACGTTAAGGAGCTTGAGCAGGCGAAAAAGTCGGGCTATGTACGTGTACGAATTGACGGAATTGTTTACGACCTTTCCGAGGAGATAAAGCTTGAGAAAAACAAGAAGCACACCATTGAAATTGTTGTGGACAGACTTGTGGTGAAGCCCGAAATGGGAACTCGTCTTTCAGACAGCATTGAGACTGCTTCGGGTATTTCGGGGGGAACTGTTATCTGCGACATTGTGGGCGGCGAGGAAATGCTTTTCTCTCAGAATTATGCCTGTCCCGAGCACGGCGTTTCTATGGAGGAGCTTTCTCCGAGAATGTTCTCCTTCAATAATCCTTACGGTGCTTGTCCGAAATGTACGGGACTTGGTGTTTTTCGGAAAATTGACCCGTCTCTTATCATTCCCAATCCCGAGCTTTCCATTAAAGAGGGCGCTATCAAGGCAAGCGGCTGGGGGACTACGGACGACGGCTCAATCGCTATGATGTATTTCAAGGGCATTGCTCAGTTTTACGGTCATTCGGTCACAGAGCCCCTTAAAAACTGGAGCGATGAGGCTATTCACGCTTTGCTTTACGGTACGGGCAATGAGAAGCTAAAGCTCCATCGTGCCACCGATTACGGCGGAGGTGTTTATTATCAGCCCTTTGAGGGAATCGTGAACAACCTTGAGAGACGTTACAGGGACAGCAATTCCGAATGGAGCAAGGCAGACATCGAGCAGTATATGTCCGAAGAGCTTTGTCCCGAATGTCACGGAAAAAGGCTTAAAAAGGAAATTCTCGGCGTTACCGTGGGCGGAAAAAACATTGCGGAGGTAACGGAGCTTTCCGTTTCAAGCTGCTATGAGTTCTTTGATAAGCTTCAGCTTTCCGAGAGGGAAATGTATATCGGAGAGAGGATAGTCAAGGAGATTAACAGCCGTCTCGGTTTCCTAAAAAGTGTGGGACTTGAATATCTCACCCTTTCCCGTTCGGCAGGCACTCTTTCGGGCGGCGAGTCTCAGAGAATAAGGCTTGCTACGCAGATTGGCTCTTCCCTTGTGGGCGTGCTTTATATACTTGACGAGCCGTCTATCGGACTTCATCAGAGGGACAATGACAAGCTTATCGGCACCCTCAAGCGTCTGAGAGATTTGGGAAATACACTTATCGTTGTCGAGCACGACGAGGACACTATGAGGGCGGCGGATTTTATTGTTGATGTGGGACCCTATGCAGGAGTTCACGGCGGCGAGATAATCTGCACGGGTACGGTCGAAGATATTATGAACTGCGAGCGCTCCATTACCGGCGCATATCTCAGCGGAAGGCGGAAAATCCCCGTTCCCGAGGTGAGAAGAACGGGAAACGGCAAGTTCCTTACAGTTAAGGGCGCAAGTGAGAATAATCTCAAGGGTGTGGACGTTTCAATTCCTCTCGGCACATTCACCTGCGTTACGGGCGTCAGCGGTTCGGGCAAATCTTCTCTTGTAAATCAGATACTTTACAAATATCTTGCGGCAAAGCTTAATCGTGCAAGGACAAGGGCAGGCGCTTTTGACACCATTGAGGGCATTGAAAATCTTGACAAGGTTATTGATATTGACCAGTCTCCTATTGGCAGGACGCCCCGTTCAAATCCTGCCACATATACGGGAGTTTTCAACAATATCAGAGACCTTTTTGCGGAGACCAATGACGCAAAGACAAGAGGATATACCTCGGGAAGATTTTCCTTTAACGTTAAGGGCGGAAGATGCGAGTCCTGCGAGGGCGACGGTATCATCAAGATAGAAATGCATTTCCTTCCCGATGTGTACGTTCCCTGCGAGGTGTGCAAGGGAAAACGCTATAATCGTGAGACCCTTGAGGTGAAGTACAAGGGCAAGAGCATTTATGATGTGCTTGAGATGACTGTTGACGAGGGTGTGGAGTTTTTCTCAAATCATCAGAAAATTTACCGAAAGCTCCTGACATTGCAGGAGGTGGGTCTGGGATATATAAAGATAGGTCAGCCTGCTACCACTCTTTCGGGCGGCGAGGCACAGAGAGTAAAACTTGCCACTGAGCTTGCAAGGCGGTCTACGGGCAGGACTATCTACATTCTTGACGAGCCTACCACGGGTCTGCACACGGCAGATGTTCACAAGCTGCTTGAGGTGCTTCAACGGCTTACAGAGTCGGGAAATACGGTGCTTGTAATCGAGCATAATCTTGATGTGATAAAAACGGCGGACTATATCATTGATCTGGGCCCCGAGGGCGGCGACAAGGGTGGAACTCTGGTTGCCTGCGGCACTCCCGAGGACATTGCCGAATGCGAGGAGAGCTACACGGGAAGATATCTTAGACCCCTTCTGGGAAAGGAATGAGAAAATGGTTAATTTCGGAAACGAATGGGACGAAATAATGGCGGGGGAGTTTGAGCTGCCCTATTACAAGGAACTGAGGGAATTTCTCAAGCAGGAATATTTCACAAGGGAAATTTATCCCGATATGCATAATATCTTTAACGCTATGAAGCACACGTCATATAACAATGTGAAGGCGGTCATCTTAGGACAAGACCCCTATCACGAGCCGGGACAGGCTCACGGGCTTTGCTTTTCGGTGCAGAAGGGCTGCCCCATTCCCCCGTCATTACAGAATATTTACAAGGAGCTGAATGCCGACCTGGGCATTCCTCCCGCACCTCACGGGGAGCTGTACAAGTGGGCGGACAGCGGTGTTCTTATGCTGAACACCGTTCTGACCGTTAGGCGGGGACAGGCTAATTCCCACAAGGGCAAGGGCTGGGAAATATTTACCGACCACGTTATCGGGAAGCTGAACGAGCGTGAAAAGCCCATAGTTTTCCTGCTGTGGGGCGGCAATGCAAAGGCAAAGAGGTCGCTTATCACAAATCCCAATCATCTTGTTCTTACGGCGGCGCACCCCTCGCCGCTTTCGGCATACAACGGATTTTTCGGGTGCAGGCATTTTTCAAAGTGCAATGAGTTCCTTGTATCTCACGGCATTGAGCCTGTGGACTGGAGGATTGAATAGGCTGTATATCATTCGGAGAAGCTGTATAAAAGACGGTGAAGTCTATGGATATTCAAAAATATTTTTTTGCATTTGTTTATGATATGATATCGGTATCTGATTTTGAGAAGTGGGTGTATGAAAATGCCGATATTATTGAAACAAAAGTGAATGCAGATATTTTAAGTGAGCTTTTAGAGTGCGATTATAATTCCTACATAGACCTTGCTCACATCAGGACGGTTCTTCGTCAGGCTTTCGGAGACTGCTTTGAGAATTATGCAGGCGGCTTTGAGTGTGAGGATAAAATTTTGCAGAATATGATTCTGCGGTATGAAAATGAAAATATTCCCCGGGGTACGGTAACCATTGACATAACAGGTGTATCCGACCCGAGAGAGCTTCAAAGGCGGCTGAGAACAGCTTTTAAATTTCCAAAATGGTATGGCTTGAATTGGGACGCATTTTACGATATTGCGGACTTGTCCGAGATCGAAAGGATCAAGCTTGTAGGATTTGAAAACCTGTATCAAGCTATACCCGAGGAAGCACACAAGCTTCTTTATGCGCTTGATGCCAATAAAAGCGATAACTGCGATGTAGTGATCATATAAGTTTTTTCTCTGCAAAAGCTTTTTTTAAGAAAAAACTATTGACTTTTTCCCCGATTTATACTATAATATATTCAGCGTTTTCTTCGCTGAATATATGCTAGTGTAGCACAGTTGGTAGTGCAGCTCATTCGTAATGAGCAGGTCGCGTGTTCGAGTCACGTCACTAGCTCCACTTACTTACGCCGTCTGCGAGGTTTGATATAATCCCCTTAGAGTAGACACTCGAAAAAACAAAAATTTCGAGACTACACTAAGGGGGTAATTTTATGCCAAGAAGAAGTCATAAGAACAAGAAGTATTCAACAGAACTAAAGCTGAAAGCGGTAAAAGAATAT